>CP070773.1:592310-602195 GCA_020345945.1 Candidatus Bathyarchaeota archaeon
CATATTGGCTCATTGATCGAGAAATAGAGGAAGAACAGTGCTGAGAGAAGCCAGTAGTATATCCAGTCCTTTCTACTTTCCCTGGTTGTAGTTGCTATGGTTATCATTAGCGGTGTTATCCAGACTAGGAAGGGTGGGTGAACATTCTTCATAGTGAAGAAGTAGATTAGGCAACCCGCCAAGAGTACAGAAAGAAAGTGTTTCGAGATCCAATCTTTCCCTTGGACTCTTCGAAATAGAACTGCATAACAGCCCACCGCCAAGGGGAATGCGAGTGACGCAAGATCTCCAGCCAAGTGCTCGTATTCCAATCTGAGACGGTAAGGAACTCCCAACTTATGAACTACTCTTGATATCTCCCAATAAGTCACTCCTGTCGGCTGCCTCTGGAGGTGAAACTGAAGCATAAAGAGGTATGCCTTGTAGTTCTCGATTAGAAACGGGATGCTTAGAAGCGCTGGCACCAATATCACAAGCGCGAGGTAGGAAAAGACATCTTTTCTGTTCTTTCTCTTCATCAGGAAGATAGGGAGCCCGAAGACGGGATAGATTTTTGTAGATATAGCTGCTCCTAAGCAGAGGGCGGATGCTCTCGGTTTCTCTTCCATACAGAATCTGTATGCCAGGAATGTAAAGCAGGCAGCGACACAGTCGTGCATTGTCCAGACAGAGCTGATCCAAATCACATAGGGATTGAAGAGATAGGCAACACCCGCGTAGAGTGCTCTCTTCTCACCGACTTTTGCAGAGAGAAAATCGTAGATCAGGTAACCTAAGATTATGTCTGTAAGCATCAATGGCAATTTTATCCATGTATATAGTAGGCCTGTTGTGTCGAACGGTGTCAACTCGAAGAGGAAGTAGGATTGAATAATGGATATGAACCAAGGTGGGGGGTAGGCATAGTAATAGTAAAATCTGCCCGTTGTCTCCGTCGTGTGAAGCAACACATCATAGGGGGTTATTCCCCCATGAATGAATTCCCTCCCAACTTGGGTCCAGACCATCATATCCCATTCGTGTCGAGTGAAAGGTGAAACTGCAAATCTTACGAGAAACGCTAGGACAAGCAAAACCTCTAGTCTATATTTTTCTCTCAATTGATCTCGTTCCCGAAGTTCTTGTAGGATCCTCGAATAATAGGGAAGAAATGGGTTTAGATCTTTATCTTATTAAGGGAAATATCCTGTCATCGACATATCATGGGAGGTTTATTGACGAATTTTTATTGATGATTGTTGTCGTTATGTCTCTTGCGATCTTAATCATTCTCCAAGTGTCTCCCTGACCATCTCCCATATCCAGATCGTCTATGATTATCCGATTATTGATTCTATTTTAACCAGTATATCGGCAAGATCCCTCTTTTTATCCCAGTTTTTTTCCATGTGGATAGCGATAATCTTTATGTTGTTCCTTGAAAAAGGCAATCTTCATTCCAATGTCTGTATCCAGGGTGGAGGATAGGCGATCGGTCAGGTATAGTTTATTAGCGATCTCCTCCTCAAGAAGGATAAACTCGGAGTATTCCCCATGCTCATCAAGGAAGTAATTCTTGAGAACTTCATGTCCTACGAGTATGCTAGGATTCCCCTTAAACCCGGGGTCAATGTCATCTGTGGCCCAAACGGCTCCGGTAAATCCTCAACTCTCATAGGCATATCTGTGGTTCTCGGGCAGTCATATACTGAGAGGTCCAGAAAGCTAAGTGGTTTGATTCAATGGGGAAAAGATACTGCCAGCGTTAGCTTGGTATTCGACAACTCTAGGAGAGGTAGGCGCCGACGTCCTGTACCACAGTACAATACTGATGACCTAAGATTGACTCGAGGTCTAAGAAAGGACGGGAACTATTGGTTTGAGATCAATTATCGATATGCTTCAAAGAGCGAGGTTAGAAAACTACTCTCCAACTTCGGTATCGATCCGGACAACCTTCTGATTATAATGCATCAGAACATGGTCGAGCAGTTCAGCGTTGTTTCCCCCCAAGATAAATTAAAGATGATGGAGGAGGCTGTCGGGTTCAAAGAATACCGTGAGAATATCCTGGACGCACGGAAGAAACTCAGTGGGATCCTAAGCGAGAAAGAAGCACTATCAAAACTACTTGAATCCGCCGAACAGACTCTTACATACTGGAAAGAGCAGTACGAAAGATATCAAAGAAAAGAGGAACTTAAGTCTAGACGGACCTTGCTATCTGAGGAGTTGGCTTGGGCAGAGGTCCTGAAACAGGAGAAAGTGGTCTCAGACTGGGAGAAGAGGATAGAAAGCAGGGAAGAAGAGCTTGCAAGACTGGATTCCGAGACGAGAGAGAGTCAAGCCCAGGTTGAGTCGCTCTCGAAAAGGCTTCAAGGATACCGTACCGAGCTGAGAGGGTTATGGGAGGATCTAGCGAAGATCGAGGGAGAACGCGGCAGGACTGAATTAGGTATCTCTATGTCGAAGGAAGAGGCGTCCCGTATATCGAATCAGATCGCTTCGTTGAGGCGGGAAACTCAAGAGTGGGAGGACCAATTTACCCTCTTCCGGGAGAACATACATTCGCTTTCTATCACAGGTCCGGTCGATTCTTGGCTGTCAAGTCTCGACGACGTTCGGGAGTCTTTAACGACGAACTGGCTCAGTTATCTGACTGAGAGAGAGAAGTCCGAAAAGGATTCTCTTTCTGTTCTACAGCCGACCTTAAGAGACCTTGAAGAGGACCTAGCTCAAACGAGATCAAAGGTGAAGCAGGCAGCTTCGTTGACCGACGAAGCTAGTAACGGACTGTTGGATGGAAGTATCCGGCTAGCCCTTTCGAAGTACCGTGTGGAAATCCTTGAGAGAGAACTCAGCTCAATCAAGAGTGAGTTATCCTCTGCCTTATCCGAGCTTGAGTCTTTGAGTTCGAAGGCAGAGAAGATTGGACCGCGGGTTCAAACAACCCGTTCTCTAGGTGAGATCATAACAGAGATCCAGGCATCTGACGGTTATCTGGCGGCCTTGTCTCATGTCAGTGCAGATTCTCAGAAGATGTACAACTCTAACCTCAAGGTCTATACTGAGTTGCAGAGCAAATCCCATCTGATAGAGGAGAACCGTAAGAAGGTTCTGGTTGAAGTCGAGGATAGAATGTCGACTTGGAGGAGTATTGTAGAAGAGCTCTTGGCTAGAGTGAATCCTCGTTACCAAGATATTCTTGGGACGATAGGTGGTACTGGGAGTGTCCGTCTAGTCGATAGCGACGACATAGAAGCTGCAGGAGTCGAGATCTTCATCGGGTTCAAAGGAGCTTTTCCCGTTGCCCTTGACGCTTATACACAGAGCGGAGGAGAACGGAGTGTAGCCGTGATGGCGATCCTCCTCGCATTGCAACAAGATATAAAATCTCCATTTAGGGCGGTCGATGAGTATGATGTGCACATGGATCCGAGAAACCGTGAAGCAGTCTCACGGTTCTTGGTATCTGCGGTAAAATCCTCCAAAGAGAGCCAATACCTGATGATTACGCCAGGTATGATTAACTTCGCCGATGAGGATACACATATAATCACTGTCCAGAATGTGGAAGGAAAGTCGCAGGTGAGAGAGGTCGTCTGATAATTGAGTGGTAAGAGTGGCTATACGGAAGGTCGCGAACGCCTCCTGGGCATCATCGACCTTTGTAAAGCTGTAGAGTCAGGAAGACACGATCCTTTTGCGGTAGAGATCGATGATCTTCTCCAGGTAATCAAACGGTACTTCCAGGCTTGGGAGTCGATGGGAGATAGGTGTCTGGATGCTCAAGCGATAAATCATCTGGCTACTATTGTCGAACTTCAAGGTAGTTGGGTTAAAGATAGGTCTACTTCTCTTTATGCTGACCCGTTTCTTATTGGACAGAAGATATTGAGACTTCAAAGAAGCGATCTTGCGAATGCCTTCTTGAAGAGCTGGCATCCTGTTCTTGAACACGAGCAGATCTCTCCTGAGAGCTTGAAGGTTGCTATCGATTACTGGAGGAGTCTACTCCCATTGGCAGACCGGTGGGGAGGGCTTCCTGAGGGGCTTGAGTCTGAGCCGGGAACCACCTCGTTCAGCGATCTAATCAAAGAAGAGTTAGTCTCAGAAGTAGCCTTTGATGAGGCGATCGAGTCTCTCTGGAGCGAGTTGAAGGAGAAATGTAAAGCTGAAGGTAAGATCGAATATTGGGACTTTATCCGAACGAATTCTTTCTTTGAGACTGTACGGCGTGCATATCTAGTAAGTTTCCTAGTCACCTACCGCTATGCCAATCTCGACGTGGACTCAATTGAGAAGGAGATGTTTCTATCTCCTAATGTAGAGCAGAGTTTGAGCGTCGAAGAGAGACAGACGGTCTCAGTACCGATCCCTATAACCTATGAGAAGTGGGTGGAAGGGAACAAGGTGGAGAAGAGTTGAGCAGTTCTAAATTCCGTAACAGGGCTAGAAGAGCCGCCCACCTCCTATTCTTTAAAAGACATTCGAAGCCAGGAGCAAAGGGATGGGAGCTGAGGCGAAGGGTGGGAAGAGATTACCCTAAAGTCCTTGAGTTTCTTGATGAGACTCTCAAGCCTCTTGACCTGCAGGTAAAAGTCGTCTCAGAAGAAGGGAAGCCTCTAAAAGACCTCTCTCGGACAGACCTTGAAAAGGCTCGTTTCTTCATCCGTCTTCGAAGCCACATGTCCAGTGATGAAGCGAAGATGTGTGGATGGAGAATAGACGACCTCGCTGGTTTGGCTATCTCTATAGCCTACATAATCTCCAAAAACGGTAAGGCTCCTAGGAAGGATCTCGAAGATATCCTGGCGTTGAAGCTGCCTGGATGGAGAGTCGACTGGAACTTAAGCAGGTACGTGAGAAATGGTTACTTGGGAGAAGACGAGAATGGCGTAGTCTATCTGGATTGGAGGACTCTCGCAGAGGTAGACTACAAGACTCTCGTGGATGTCCTTATCGGGACTGAGCCCGGAAAGGAAGAACTCTCTGAAGACATTGAATGAGATAATTCGTCTTTTCTACCCTTTTCTAGACTTCGAAGCGCTTAAAATCAGGAAGACCGAGTTCTCTCTAGGGTGGATTTAGGTGGTAGAAGATCTCTATAGGGCTAGACTCAAGGAGAGGCCAAGCTCCAAGACCGCGGCTTTCCTGTCGTCGTTGTATGACGATCTTCGCATCCTCGAGGAAGATCTTGATGGGACTGAGGCCCACAATATAATGCTTTTTGAGAAGGGAGTCATGAGTAAACGGGAGCTGGCTTCGATACTGGCTTCTTTAGAGGGTATTCGAGAAGAGTGGTGTGAAGGGAAGCTGGTTCTGGATACTAAATTTGAGGATATCCATGAGCTAGTGGAGTCCCGGGTGGTTGAGGAGATCGGTATCGAGATCGGTGGTAAACTGCATACAGGTAGATCGAGAAACGACCAAGTTGCAGTCGATCTTAGGATGAGGGTTCGAAAGGACCTCTTGAACCTTTCTGACAAGTTGCTGGATTTGATCGAGGTTCTAATCAAGCTCTCCGAGAAACATTCTGATAGCTTGATGATTCTCTATACTCATACTCAGCATGCCCAAGTCGGGGTCTATGCGCAGTATCTCCTCTCATATGTTGATGCTCTAATAAGAGACTTTGAGCGTTTTAGCGACTGCTTCGTTCGAGTAAATCTCAGTCCTCTGGGTGCATGTGCGATCGGAGGAACAAGTATCCCTATCGATCGAGATAGGACTTGTGAGTTGTTGGGGTTCGATGGTCTTGTTGAGAACTCGATCGATGCTGTAAGCTCACGTGACTTCGCAGTAGAGACAGCATCTCACCTGGCGACGCTTATGTCAGGTTTGAGTAGGATCTCTGAGGACTTGATTCTTTGGTCCACAAGCGAGTTTGGATACGTTGAGTTGAGTGACGAGTTCTCTTCAACCTCAAGCGTTATGCCTCAGAAGAAGAATCCATGTAGTGTCGAGCTTGTAAGAGGAAAAACAGGTATTGCCTACGGGGCTTTAGTCAATCTTTTGACCATGGTCAAAGGCTTGAATACGGGCTACAGCCGGGATCTTCAGGAAACAAAGAGTCCTCTTTGGACCAGCTTTGATGCTGCAGAGTCTTCGTTAGAGATCCTCGTTGGGGTTTTTAGAACTCTGAAAGTGAAGGCTGATCGTATGCGTTCAAACATTGCTGAGAGTTATGCGCCTGCTGTTGACTTGGCTGAAGCTTTAACCCGGGAGTGTGATCTCTCCTTCAGAGAGGCGCACAGGATAGTCGGAGAGCTTATCCGCGAATCTGTGAAGTCAAAAGTGCTTTTTAATCAGATCAAGACAAAGACCTTGGAGGAAGCTTGTAAGAAAGTCTTGGGAAGGGATGTTGTTCTCTCCTCCTCGCTTCTAGCGACAGTAGCAGATATAGAGTCCGATTTGAGTCGTAGAGTAAGCGTTGGCTCCCCGAATCCAAGTGAGGCCAGACGGATGATAGCCTTAAGGAAGAAGAATGCGAAGATATTGAGAACTCGTTTATCTGATAGAAACCTGAAGATTGAAAAGGCGAGAAAGAGACTTATGACCTCGGTTAGACGCTATATTACGAAGAGACGGTGAATTGGTGTTCTAAATTGGTTGTCTCAAATTTCTCTGGAAAGACGGTTGTCACTGCATATTCAGGTGGACTAGATTCGACTCTGATTGCTGTCCTGCTCAAGGAGAGATACGGGTTCTCCAAGGTAGTTCCTGTGCTAGTAGATGTCGGTCAAGGCGATGAGGAGATCAAGATAGCTGAAGAGAGGGCGGATATCCTAGGACTGGATTTGGTGTCCATCGATGCCAAGCAGGAGTTCGCGAGAGACTATATATTCCGCTGTATCAAGTCGAATGGTACCTACAACGAGTATCCACTTGGTACATCGATGACCCGTGTTCTGATAACGGCTCATGCTGTCAAGGTAGCTGAAGAAGTGGGAGCTGAAGCTTTCGCCCATGGCTGTACGGGGAAAGGTAATGACCAGTATCGGATGGAAGCGACTGCCAAGTATTTAGCGCCAGAACTGATCGTTGTGGCTCCGGTACGGGAACTCGATCTGACTAGGGCGAAAGAGGAGGAGATGTTGCGACAGTATGGTGTTGAGCCTACCAAGAGGACGACAAGCTTAGGAGGGGATGTAAATATGTGGTCCCACTCGATGGGAAGCGGGCAGGTCGAGGATCTTCACTCCCAATATCCAAAGGATTACCTCTGGATTACTGCACCTGAAGATGCTCCTAACAAGCCGACAACTGTAAAACTTCTCTATGAACAAGGAGTTCCTGTGGATGCCGATGGAATCAAGGATCCCGTGGATATCATACTTCACTTGAACAAGGTTGGTGGCGAGAACGGCGTCGGTAGGATTGATGTCCTCGAGGATGGGATAATAGGGTTGAAGTCTAGAGAGTTGTACGAGGCACCTGCTGCGAAGATCCTGATCAAAGCTCACTCAGACCTTGAACACCTCACCTTAACCAAGGAACAGCTGAGATTGAAGCACGAGATAGATCGACTCTGGGCTGACCTGGTATATCACGGGGGATGGTTCCATCCTTTCAGGCGAGATCTTGACGCTTTCATTGATTCCACCCAGAGATTCGCTAATGGAGAAGTGACCTTGAACATCTACAAGGGGAACATGGATATTACGGAACGTAAGTCTCACTCCTCCCTGTTTGCTCCTGAACTGAGATCGATTAAGAAGGGAGGTTTTGACCAGAGGACTGCTATCGGTGCTGTTAAGCTCTTCACTATACCGTTTGAGTTATATGGGGAAAAGGGGAGATGAGGAACCTCGGGCGAAGAACCCGAACTTCCACTTTATCAACGATTTGACCAGTATCTGAACTGTTGTACCACTAACTCTTCGGTATATCCTTCGGATCAGGATAGAGGATTGATTTCATCCCCTCCTTTGAACCAACATGCTTGAGTGCATCAAGCGTTCGGTCAAGAGGATATCTCGCGGTGACTATCTTCTTCACATCGATTCTCCCTGAACTGATGAGACGTAGGGCCTTAGCTCCTAGGTCCCAGTGCCCTCCAGTACCATAGCTAGCTGTCAGGTTAAGCACTCCATAGTGTATCAGGTTTGGATTAAAGTTCACCCTAGTCTCAGCGGTAGCTCCCCCGAAGATGTTGACTATCGCTCCTCTTCTCGCCATCTTTAAGCCCTGTTCGATAACTATAGGATGGCCGATGGAACAGACGACGGAGTCAGCTCCCATTCCTCCCGTATGTTTCTTCACGAACTCGACAGGATCTTCTTCGTTTGGGTTGACGACGTAGTCCATTTCTAACTCTTCTGCAAGTTTGAGTCTATGTTCAAGTATTTCACTGACAAAGACTGTAGCTCCGATCGCTTTGGCGACCATCGCGTTCATCAGACCCATTGGACCTGCCCCGATGATTGCGACATTATCGAACATCTTGACCTTGCAGACGTTGATTATACTTTCCAAGCACTCGGCTAAGGGTGTAGCTATGCCCCCCTCCTCGTACGTTACATTATCAGGAAGCTTGTCACAGAGTGCGAAGGGTCGAACCGCTATATTCCCCCACTGACGATATCGCCCAACAATCTTCGCGTACTCTGCGTATCCCGCGTATCCCATTCCCTTGATACGGTCTCCAACCTCAAAGTTCTCAACCTCGGTTCCGACCTCGACGACATCTCCAGCCCACTCGTGACCTGGATTGAATGGCCACTCATTCACTCCGTGATTTCCTGTAATGTACTTCCGGTAGTCTGTAGGACAGACCGAGCAGGCTCTCACTTTTACGAGAATATCATTCTTCTCTATCTTTGGTTTGTCGATCTCGACCACCCGAAGCTCCGTTACTGGTTCTCCGGGTTTCAGGGATGCTTTTTCCCTTTGGAAGAGTAATGCGGCCTTCATTTCATCTTTCCTCAAGCCTCTCTGAATAAGAGAATCTTCGTTAAATCGGTTTCTCCCGCGACCACCCCCCAGGTTCTATCTTTATAATGGTCTTAGGCATGTCTAGTAATCCTTATTGAAGCTGAGTCTGCATCTAGTCAATCTGGGATTGTCTTGAGTTTCTTAGGACAGAGACGGTTCATCTCTCTGATGGTCTTAGTTGTTGTCCTAGAGCTTGCCGTCGCCCCTTTGGGTGGAGACCCCCATGACATGAACTATTGGGTGGCCACCGGTTGGCTTGTTGTCTCCGAAGGAAAGAATCCTTACCTCAACCTTTCTTTCTGTGATTATACTTACCCTCCTCTCTGGATGGGTATTATCGTGTCTTATTACGCTCTCGCGAGTATGCTGGTCGGACCACACAACCCTTGGCTTGGCGCGACTGATCTTGTCTTCTACTTCTTTCTGAAACTTCCTCTGATCATCACTTCGTTGACTTTAGCCCTTACAATCTACGGAATAGTGAATAGGCTCACCGGAGATCGTGATCGATCTCGTCTAGCAGCTTCTCTGTGGCTTCTGAATCCATATGTTATATGGAGTGTCAGTGTAAGTGGTATGTTTGACGTCATACCTGCCCTCTTCAGTCTAGTCGCGATCTGGTTTCTACTCAGAGGAAACGATGAACTGAGTGCTCTTATGCTCGGGCTCGGGGCATCCTCCAAGACCTATCCTATACTCTTCCTTCCAGTCATGCTTCTTTACATATGGGTTAAGAAACGTCTTCCAAAATCGGTAATCAAATATGTAGCACTCTTCTTGCTACTCCCAATTATTCTCTCTGTTCCTTTCTTGATTCATGATGCTCAGAGTTATGTCTATGCTAATACCAGCTATTATCTAGACCACTTTCCAAAGCCAACTGGTCTGACTGTCTTTCTTGGTCTCTGGATGCTTGGTCTTGAATCCTCCTTTATTACCACGATCTCCCAAGTAGCCCTTATTGCTGTG
>CP070773.1:602295-609036 GCA_020345945.1 Candidatus Bathyarchaeota archaeon
AACTTGCCCCTATATGCTGAGTTTGAACTCGCTGGGACGAATGGTTCCCGCGATCATTTCCCCAGGTTCCCTAAGGGCCACAGCTGTTCCTCTTATCTTATCCAGCATAGTGGTCTTGCCGTGATCTACTTGGTCGGTCTACGCTCTACGCGTATGCCTGTGACCTAGAACGACCACAATAGGCTGTCTAATCGGCAGTAGCCTCACTTCCTTCAGTCTTTTAGGCTATCTTGGTTATGGGTGGATTATAACCCTTTGTTAGGATTTCTACCTCCAAGGGATTGGTACATCATCAATCCTCCACTTTGGTATAACTTGGCTCTCTTCGTATCCTATAGCTACTCCAGACCTATAGGCTAAAATTGTGGTCCAAGAGATCTGTGCCCCACAGTCACCACTATACCTGTCTGATGCAGATGAGAAACTTGCCCCATGTTCCTCTGACATTTTTGCTAGCATCTCACGTAGACGTCTATTGGCCGCCACTCCTCCCACCAATAATACTTCCTTCTTCTCTGTATGTGATAATGTTCTTTCGGAGGCTTCTACCAGAGCAGAAAATGCGACTTCTTGGATTGAATAACAGATGTCTTCAATAGCTTCTTTATTGATTGTTCGTTTTGCGGCTGTCAATAGTCCTGAGTAAGAGACATCATTTCCTTTTTGTATATATGGTAGATTCACAAACCTCTGTCCCTTCTTTGCTAATTCCTCTATAGCTGGTCCTCCAGGAGAAGATAGCCCAATTTCTCTGGCGAACATATCCAAGAGATTACCGAGTGTAATGTCCTCCGTCTCGCCGAATATCCTCCACTTTCCTCCTGAGAAAGCGGTTATGCATGTGTGCCCTCCTGAGACCAATATTACTAGGGGATCTTCGAGTTTTGAGGTTCTTGCTGCTATTTCGATGTGTCCAATAGCATGATGTATGGGAATTAATGGTAGCGACCGGTACTTAGCGATCGTACGTGCTACGGTAGCTCCTGTACGTAGACATGGTCCAAGCCCGGGACCTCTTGAGAAGCCGACTGCGTCTATCTTTTCTATTCGTTCCCCTTCCAGCGTTAAGGCTTCTTCTAGTACCTCTGCTACTACCGAAGCATGGTGCTGGGCAGCCTCTCTTGGGTGTATTCCCTTCCCTAGTTGAGGGACATACGTACGTTTAGAGTCTGTCAATATACCTCTCTTGGATGACGCAACACTTACACCGAAGGTGTGTGCTGTACTCTCTATCCCTAGAGCGAGTATCTCTTCTTCAGTATCCTTCACGTTTAAGCACCAAGAAAGAGTACAAACTTATCAAAGCAAATGCGCCAGCCCAAGTTATTCCACCTAAAGCGAATCCCTTTTCCCACCCATATAGAAAACCGGCAACCCCCATAAAGGAAAAAACAATCCCCAAGATGATATTCTGCTTCCAGATAATTCTTGAACGTTTCTCCTTCTGTCGAGGCTCTTCTTCCATGTGTCTCATCATCCAGAATATCTATCTCCTCAATGGGGGTGACTTGTACCCTAGTATATTTTATCCCAGTTCCTCCCCAAATAGACTAGTCAACCGACTATAAAACGATGCGAGATGGCTGAATGAGCCTTCGACGTTCTTCCAGTAGTGAAGAAGACCCAGTTGATAGAATACCTCCCGGAAGCCAAATATTGAGAAGGGGAGCTGAGGCAGTCCTCTATCGAGGGAGATGGCATGATCTCGAGGTTGTTGTGAAAAAGAGGGTTGTAAAATCCTATCGTATTCCAAGCCTCGACCTAAAGATACGTAGGTTTCGAACAATGCGTGAATCTAATCTTCTACATGAAGCAAAACTAGTAGGAGTGAGGACTCCCCTGATCTACTCGGTTAATCTAGATTCCACTTCCATCATCATGGAATATATCTCGGGGGATCGCCTGAAGGATGTCTTAGACAGTTTCAAATCTTCAGAACTCAATGAGTTTTCTATGCGGATAGGAGTTCTGATCGGCCGTCTTCACAGGACCGGCATCATACATGGTGACCTTACCACTTCGAATATGATCCTAATCCCAAAAGGGGAAATCTGTCTCTTGGACTTCGGTCTTGGAGAGCATTCGACTGGTCTGGAAGCCCGAGGAGTTGACCTGCATATACTCCGAACAATCCTCTATAGCACTCACCATACGATCGCACAGAATTCTTTTCAAAGGATTCTTGACGGTTATAGAAAGGAGATGGGTCGAGAGGAGGCTGATCCTGTTATAGGAAGGACAGATGAGATCGCGAGGAGAGGGAGATATGTCTCAGCTAGATGAACAGGTTATCTTTGCCACAGGTAATGTCCATAAATATCGGGAGGTTTCAGGGCTTCTCTCTGAGTATAACATAACTATCGAACAGGAAGATATCAAACGGCTTGAAATACAGTCGGATAGCCTAGAGGAGATTGCAATGGCAAGTATCAAGAATGTGGGAGGGCATCACGGTAGTCCAGTCCTCGTGGAAGATTCTGGTCTCTTCATAGATTCGCTAGGCGGTTTTCCTGGTCCTTATTCCTCCTACGTATACAGAACAATAGGTAGCATAGGAATCTTACAGGTGATGAAGGAAGCAGACTCAAGAGATGCCTCCTTCAAGTCTGTCCTTGCCTATCTGAATCCGGGGAATGAACCTCTCCTGTTTCCTGGAGTAGTCTCTGGGAGGATATCTACATCTCTATCAGGTTCTAGAGGATTTGGCTTCGATCCCATCTTTGTTCCAAACGAAGGTGACGGAAGAACCTTCGGAGAGATGACAATGCAGGAAAAGAATCGGCTGTCCCATAGATCAAAAGCCGTTCGAAGATTTGCGTTATGGTACCTATCGAATAGATGATGCTATAGAATCAGAATTTTAATAGAACTCCCGACAATCCTTAAATACGGCTGACCGTCTGGTTAGAAAGAAGTCGCCGGTGCCTATCTTTGGTAAGGATGCATACTCACAGAAGAGGGAAATCTCAGTCGAATAGACCGGTATCGAAAAGACCACCCTACTGGTGTGACTATCGACCTGAGGAGGTGGAAGCTCTTGTAGTGAAGCTTGCCAAAGAAGGTAGATCCGCATCTCGCATCGGAGAGACTCTTCGAGATCAACACGGGATTCCTCTGGTGAAACCTATCGTCGGAAAGAGTATTTCCCAGATACTTGAAGAAGCGAATTTGACATCTACTTTTCCTGAGGATCTGGGGAATCTCATCAGGAGAGCAGCACGGCTGAGAAGGCATCTGGAGAAGAAGGGTGTGGACGCCTATAATAGGCGTAGCCTGCAGATGATCGAGTCGAAGATACATCGACTGGTCAAATACTACAGGAAAAAAGAGATTCTTCCAGAAGATTACAAATACTCTTATAGTAGGTATATCCCTGCTTAACCTTCTCTGGGATTGAATATGCCTCCCGGTAGAGATGAAAAACTGGACATTTTCTTTCAACCAATCCACGAAGCCGCTTCTACTATCAAGTCCTTCATCAAGAAGGGGTTATTCATCCGGGTTTACTGTCATCACGATGCCGATGGTGTTTCCGCTGGTGGGATTATTGGAAGAGCACTAGGTCGATTGGGGGCTGACTTTCGAATCCGAGTCTGGAAGCAGATGGATGACCTCCTGCTCAAGGACCTTGCTTCGGAGAGCCCCTCTCCATGTATATTCATAGACCTTGGCGGCGGCTATCTCGATATCATTCAGGAATATCTAAAAGATGTGAATGTCATCATTCTTGATCACCACGAACCTTCAGGAGACCCGTTTCCTAGCCTTATACACGCGAATCCTCACCTCTCTGGTCTGGATGGTGCTCGCGAAGTCAGCGGTTCTGGCGTATCCTACTTTGTCGCAAAGAGTCTAGACTCCAAGAACGTTGATCTGTCTTGTGTCGCAGTTGTTGGTGCTCTAGGAGACCTCCAAGACAAGAATGAAGAACGAGAGTTGAAGGGGATAAATGCTACGATAGTCAGAGATGGGATAGATGCTAACGTTCTCGCTGTCGAGAAGGATCTCCTCTTCTTCGGTCGAGAGACTAGACCAATCCACAGGGCCCTATCTCTAACCACTAATCCTTTTATTCCCGGACTATCTGGACATGAAGACCAGTGTCTCGGCTTTCTAGTCAATCTCGGCTTCCAGTTGAAGGATGGAGAACGATGGAGGACTTTGGCGGAGCTCAGCAAAGACGAGAAACAACTTCTCTTCTCAAAACTAGTCGAATATATTGTTGAAAGCGGCTCATCGAATTCTTCTCCTCTTGAGCTGATTGGTAAGGTCTACACGCTTATCCGCGAGGATAAATTGACTTTCCTGAGGGATGGGCGAGAATTTTCTTCCTTATTGAATGCTTGTTCTCGCACTCAGAAGACCGGGCTTGCCCTGGCAATCTGTTTAGGTAGTAGAGGGTCCACATTGCATGAGGCAGAGGCTGCTGTAGAAGAGTATCGTAGGACGCTGGCCAAATATCTTGATTGGGCTGCCAGCGACCAAGGAAATGTTGAGGAGACGGATTTCTGTTATATTCTCAGGGGTGAGAAGGTTGTGGATGAGAGAATGATCGGTTCAGTCTCTTCGATCTTGGTGGCCTCTAACATACTTAATCCTTCCAAGCCTCTCATCTCTATTGCTTTAACCGAGGAAGGAATGATCAAGGTCTCAGCTCGTGCTTCCACCTCTCTCTTAGAGAAAGGTCTCAACCTTGGTACTATTATGCAGAAGGCTGCTGAACTAGTAAATGGGAGGGGTGGGGGGCACGACGTGGCTGCAGGGGCTCTTATACCTGTAGGAAGCGAAGACCCATTTCTCCATGAGACCATGATACTTCTCAAGGAGGTCTTGGGTTGACAGATCGAGTCCAGGAAGCTTATGTTGTTATAATGTGTGATGGGGCTGGAGAGGCTGAGAGTATCGTCTCAGCTATTTCACCAGATAATATAGTCCCCGGGGATGATTTGATAGTAGATACATGGAATGAAGATAGAGAAGTGCGTTGTGTGGTCTCATGTAGGAGAGGTTTAAGGTCCTTGATATCGACTTTAGACGATATCCTGTTGTCTGTGAAAATCGCGGATAATACTCTACAATCAATACAGAAGGACGTTTAGATCTGCAATAGCCAGTAGGTGTCAAATGTTCCCATATGATCAAGAAGGGTTCTCCGTTCTCATGAAGTATAGATTTTTTAGATGCTGGATTTAAGATTGAAGAGTACAGAGGGTGTATCGCACGCCGAAAGATAGGTTCTGGATGGTACTAGACGGAGTATTATCTCTTAGTCGTTCTGACCCTAAGATAAAGGACTTAGTAGCCTCCTTCATCGATGAGGCAAACCGTTCAACTCTCGTTAGAGGAGTTTCCGATGATAGGCTTGAAGAGGCCGCGCAGGTTACAGACTGGAAGATCAAGAACAATATACTTCTTCTGACAATCGAGTCTGGAAAGCTGGTCAGGGCAACTTCAGGGCTTCTCCGTGTAAGGAAAGCGTTGGCTCCTTTACTAGGAAGAGAGCTGAGAATCGGGGTGCGTGACATCTCGGTTGCAGCTCTAAGAGTATTCATACCGCTGACGGTCAAACCGGATGAAGAGACCATTACAAGAGTTAAGTCGATTCCTAAGGTTTCTTCCATCGAACTTAATGAGCAGGGAGTATTGATCGGTTTTGAGTTATTAACGGAAGGAGAGGTTCAAAAAGGAATCCCTGAAAGGGCAATCCATCTTGCGGAGAGACTATTTACTGAAGAAGAACTCAAAGAGACTCAGGTTCCGCAAGAGACTCTGATCGTGCGACAGAGTGGTGAAAAGCCGATACTTTATCGTGAAGATCCCATGCAGGTTGCGATAGACAAGGGATGGGTGAAGGAGTTTCCAGGTCGTGGTCAGTGGATCTATACCCCACCGTACGTTAGGCTTCTTGAGACCCTCGAGAAGATACTTATGGATGAGATCGTTCACAAGTTGGGATTCATTCCGTTCATGTTGCCTAAATTGATCCCTCTTGAGGTCATGAAGTTGATGCCGGGATACTTTGACAGCATTCCTGAAGGAATGTACTATGTCTGCCCTCCCCCAAGGGATTCAGAAGCCTTCGATAGATTCAAGAATCTCTACAGGATAACTCGTGAGGTTTCACGTGAGGAGCTTAAACGAGTAGTCAAGGAACCGAACTATGTTCTCGATCCATCTCAGTGTACACCTCTATGGTATTTCTTAAGCCATGAGACTATCGATGTCTCTCTCCTCCCCTTCAAGTTCTACGATAGATCAGGATGGACCTATAGGTGGGAAGGTGGTGGGGTGGAAGGTTTGGTACGTGTTCAGGAATTTCGACGGGTAGAACTCGTCTATATCGCTGATCCAGAGGAGACTGCTAAGATTCGTGACTCCGTGCTTGAAGAGTCTATTAGAGTTGTCGATGAGATCTTAGGGATGGAGTGGAGGATTGTCGCGGCCTCACCATTCTTTGTCCGTAAAGAAGAGGCTGCTCGCATAGAAGGTGGAGAGAGTATTGATATCCCGGCCTATGACTTAGAGGTCTATCTTCCCTATAGAGGTGAAAGGGAGTCCTCTGAATGGCTTGAGATAACCTCTTGTTTTATTCATAAGAAAGAGTTCGTTGACTCGTTTAGAATCCGGGAAGCTAAGAATAAAGAGATTTGGTCTGGTTGCAGTGGTCTCGGAGTAAGCAGATGGGTTGCCGCTTTCCTTGCTACATATGGATTTGATGTTGCTTTGTGGCCGGATAGAGTT
>CP070773.1:609136-611855 GCA_020345945.1 Candidatus Bathyarchaeota archaeon
TCTCCTGCGCTTAAGGATTTGATTCATTCATCTGGTATTGATCTTGAGGAACTGCCTTTATGGCAGCACCGTGGTATTCTTATTAGACAAAAAAAGGATCCTGCTCCGTTTGAGAGGAAGCCTTCTGGTATCTACGAATTGGAGGCGGATCTCAAACCATCATTATTTAAGTCCCGAGAAGGTAGGCTCTACATCCTCAATATCTTGGGTCGGTAGGTGCCTCCATGCAGAGTGTTTCTGGTCGTCTTAGGGTTAAAGCTTAAATCTGAAAAGTTGAATGTGGAATCCTACTAATATTCAAATCACTTCCAGCTGGGACAGTTCTGATCGAAGAATATCTGAAAGAAATCAGCAAACTGGAGGAACAAGCGGCTCCTCTGAGAGAGAATAGAGACCAATTAAATGAGGAGTCCCGAAAGTGGGTTGAGAAACGTAATTCCCATAATGCTGAAATTAGGCGTATAAGGGAAGAGGCTTTTTCCTACAAGGATAGACGGGATGCCCTCAACAAGGCTGTTCAGGAACTCAAAGGAAAGAGAGAGCAAGCTAAGACTGAGCTTCTAAACAAGAGAGAGAAGCTTGACCATATTGACGAGAGAATACATGAACTTAGATCAAAGGTTGCACTGAAAGAGGTTTTTGCTCGTAAACGGTTACGTGAGCTTGAATGGCATATTCAAACCAACTCTCTTAGTTTAGCTGAAGAGAAACGGAACATAGTTGAAGTGAAAGGATTAGAAATGGAACTTGCAGTTCATGAAGAAATTAGGAAGTTGAAGAAAGCAGCTTCCAACAATATCACCGAGATAAAGAGACTTCAATCGACAATTGACAAGTATCATAAAGAACTATCTGAATTCGCCAAGAATAGTCAAGAATGTCACGAAAAGATGACGTCTTCCTTAAGCAAAGCCGACCAACTCTCTAAAGAGGCAAAGGACGCGCATCAGAATTTTGTTAAAATCAAGAAGGAAGCTGACGGCTTTCACAAGAGCTACTCCACACTGATAGCTCAAATCAGAGAGATTGAGAGGCAGATTCAAGAGATAGATGAAAACGTTCACAGGGAACAGATCATGAAAGCCTTGAAATCCAGAGAGAAGGTTAGCCAGAAAGCTCAGCAGAAGCTAGAGACAGGTGAGAAACTTACCTTCGACGAGTTTAAGATTCTCATAGAACGTGGAGAGATTTAGGAACGGCTGAAGAATTGTCTGAATGAACATGTTTCAGTCCTCCCTGGCAATATTCATTCTAAATTATAATCTGGCTTCAAGCGGAGAGAGTAACAGATAGAATAAAATCCACCAAGTACAATTTAGAGATTAAACTGGGGAAGTTGATGACACAGACTGAGGAGTCCTCCAAACGCACTCTCATTCTATGCGTAGATCATGACGACGATATTGGAGTAAAAGCTTCAGTAGAAACCCCCATTTTTGGGAGAAGTGAGATCCTAGCTGCTGCCACAAAATTAGCCTTAGTAGACCCGGAGGAAGCTGATGCTAATGCTATGTTCGAGGCAATCCGAACCTTCGATCATTTCTCTACCCGGTCCTTATCCCCAAGTCAAGAGTTTCATGTAGCTGTGATCGCTGGATCTGAACGAGGAGGTCTAGAAGCTGATGAAAGATTATACCGTGAACTCGACGAAGTTGTCGAAGCATCTCTGGCAAACGAAGCCATCCTAATAACTGATGGGTTTGCCGATGAGACTCTGATCCCTGTTATACAGTCACGTCTTCCTCTGGTTTCGATCCGAAGAGTTGTCGTGAAACATAGTGAGTCTATAGAAGAGACTGCAGCAGTCTTCTCCAGATATGCGAAGATGCTTGTAGAGGACCCTCGCTATTCTCGTGTAGGCCTTGGAGTTCCTGGTTTGATTCTGATAATGCTAGGTATTCTTTGGTATTTTGATCTTCTAGTCTACGGAGGAATCACCTCGCTCATCATACTTGGACTAACCCTTCTTGTCAAAGGATTCGGTATCGACAGAAGACTCCTTGCTCTTAGAGTTCCTGAACCAATTGAACAGATAAGAATCCTTGCGACTTTGGCCGCGATAGGAATGATCGTTATTGGAATCTTCCTTGGAGGGTCCTACATAGAAAGACATGGGCTAATCCCATCTCCCCTTACCCTTCAAGCATTATTAGGGCAGCTTCTATATCTGATTGGAGTGTTCACTCAACAAGCTATGGATCTCTTTACTTTAGGGGCATGTACCTACTTGATAGGATCGGCGATATACTACTATTTCAAGCGAAATGCAAGGATGTGGCGAATGATTGAGGGAGTGATAGTATCTATCTGGGCGAGAGAGATTGGAATACGGGCTGCTGTTATGCTTGTAGAGCCCCATTCTCCTGTCTTCCCTCTCGTGGTATCGGTGCTTCTGGGAATATCAGTCTCGACGCTTGCAATTATCTTGGTTTTTGCCCTTTCCAGAAGGTTTTCAGACTACTTCATCAAGGAGTCTTAGTCTATGAATCGAGCGAGAATAGGAATCATCTGTGGTGTGGGGCTTGAGGAGCTCCATCCAGAGGGAACTGACTTGAGGGTTGGTACTCCTTTCGGTTCTCCTCCGATCATGCGCCTGGCTTCGTTGGGTGATGTGGACGTTGTTTTTCTTACGAGACGAGGAAGTAGACACAACCAACCACCTCACCTGACCAACTATCGAGCAAACATCTACGGACTCCATGAACTTGGAGTAGAACGA
>CP070773.1:611955-614326 GCA_020345945.1 Candidatus Bathyarchaeota archaeon
CTTCATCCTCTTCCGCTTCTCTCCTATTCACAAGTTCTCCGAGATCGCCGTCAGTAGGGTTCAGCTCTATCGCAACAGGCGTCCTTTCAATCTTTTCGTATTCTTCATATCTCTCTTTGAGTTTCTGTAGTTCCAGATTCATTTCGTCGGTTGAGCGCTCATCAACTCCCCTTTTTTCTGCAACTAGCTCTTTTATGCTGTTTGAGATCTCCTTTTGAGTTAGGTTGAGTTCTTTCAGTTCTTCTATCGAATTTAGATCATACTTGCTTAGTGTTCGTCGGATGCTCTCCTCCATGCGCAGGATGTCAGCTTTTGCATCCCGCGCACGCTCCAGTTCGGCTTTGACCGTGACCTTTCCCAAACCCGGTGCTTCCACGCTTACACTCTCAGTCCCGGTTGTGGTTGTTTCTCCATCCTCGATTCTCTCCCCATCAACTTCGACTTCCAGGGAACCTTCCTCACCGTATGCAATATCTACTGTAAGCCCACTTGCTGTCAAGCTCTCCTTCAGTACCTCGATCTGTATCTGACTCTGAGTAAGTCTATCTATCTCTTTGTTGGTGGGGACAATAGGTGCCTCTTTTTTCCTTAGCTCTTCGATCTCTTCATTGATTTTCGCTAGTCTCTCTATTTTCCTCTCCAGTTCCTCGATCTTCTTCATAGTATCGGACTTAGTCCACAGGATTCGGACGTCTCTTGTCAATTCCTCACATTCCCTTATTTTCATCGCCTTTTCTTCTACTTCCTGGATTTTCTCCTGTAAACGTCCGTCCAGATGCTCACATACAGCTTCAAGCCGGGAGAGGTTCTCTCTTGCTTCTCTCTCTCCCTTTTGCAGCTTGTCTATCTTCTTCGATGATTCATTGAGTTCCTTCAATGCCTTTTCTGCATCCTGCACCTCTCTCTTTGCTTCTTTGATATTGGCCTCAGATGCCTTTAACTCCGACTCAATGGAAGAGAAGTCAATGGCCTCGTTCCTAGCGTTGCTCAACTCTTCTTTGGTCTCTGCCAGCTTACTCTCAAGTATGGGTAGCTGTCGCTGAAACTCCTCTAACTTCTGTTTTTCACCATCGATCTTCTCTATCTTACTACTGAGTTCAATACTCTTCTGTTGGAGGGTCTGGATCTCGTTCTCAATGTCTGGTATAGGGGAATTCGTACTAACTCTCCCTGTTCTGGTGAAATATCTGGCATAGGCGGCTTGAGCCATATCCCGAACTACCTGAAATCTCGGGGTGACAAGCATTCCCCCTACATCTTCTTTCTCCAGGTGGAGAGCTGCAGTCGGGTCTCCTTCTCTATTGTCTGGGAGTTCCCGATTATCCTGATTGGCCCACAGCCAATGAAAAGCGCCCCACTGTGAGGGCTTGCTTCCCCTGGGAGATGGCAAATCCGCTTCCAATAACTGTATCAACTGCTCATCTGCTGTGTCCTGATCCAGAAGAGTGCTTTTCCCATCGGCGATTCTGTATAATGACGTTCCTGCCCTTAAGTTGAAATTCTTTTCCACACGATACCTTGTTTCGTTAAGAGTGAATTCAATCCGGACTGTTGACGTTACGTTTCCAGAAGCGGTAAGTGGTTTGATGCGCCTGATGGCCTCCGCTTGAGAACTGGATCTGTCAAAGAGACCTCTACTCAAGGCTTCCAATATGGTTGATTTCCCCGCCTCATTCGGCCCGTATATGACTGTTGTGCTTTCATCAAAATCAATCTTTGTCTTAGTGTGCTGTCTCCAGTTTTCAAGCTCAACACAATGAAGCTTCATTCCTCAGCATCCTTTCCAAATCTTCGTAAGTGAGTAAGAGCCTCAACGACTATTCTTCTCTTTCTCGGATCAGTCTCATCTGCCAGTAATTGATTCAACTCTTTTTCAGTTTGATTCAAGGTTGGATCACCCAGATCAATTCGCTCCTCTAGTTGAGTTGGAGCTATAATATCAAGAGATCCCAGTCTTACTCTAAAGTTCTTATGTATTGTTGTCTGGAATTCTAATACGTTATCCAGTTCTTCTTTGGATTCCAGTGGCAGTTCTCCAAGAAGAGCCAATCTGACCATATCAATCTCTTTGATTGATTCGAGATAGTCTTTCAGTTCAACAAGGGAGGAAGCATCTCTCATTTCGAACTCATGAGACACCCACGTCAGTTGCCCGGTTTTGACAGGTTCAATCCTGGGTACATCTCCTTTCCCATCTATTTGAACCAGCAAACATTGTCCAGCGTCATCTTCGGCATACCTGGTCTGCTCGTGAGTTCCGGAATAGCTTATTCGGGCCGTCCCTGCGCTGTCTTCATAGGTTCTATAACTGTGCCAATGGCCTAAGGCAAGGTAGTCTATCCCTGTTCTATCAACGCAGGATGGGTCAATT
>CP070773.1:614426-622729 GCA_020345945.1 Candidatus Bathyarchaeota archaeon
CTCTCCAACGATGAAGACTACAGGGTAGATCCTACACCCAATCGGACGTGAAGAATATACGCGACACCCCTTTGAAGAAGTATCATAGAAGTAGCAGCGTCCATCCACATTCTTCAATCGACGAAAAGAACCATCAAAAGAGACAGAGAACTCGTCTGAATTGAAGCCTGCCTTCTCCAACCGTTCAACATCCTCAATAGACAGCTCCATCTCAGTATCCTGACAACACAGACCGCAACGGGAACACCTCATCACCATCCTCCTCCCAACAAGATAGAATTCTCTGCTTCAGTATCAGACAAAGTCAAGAAAAACGAAACGAGGCTCCGACTGCTTGTCGACTGTGTTACTTCCTTAGAATAGAAGACCCATCCCAGTCCTCAGAATCTCTTTTGTCAGCTTGTCGATATACGGAGTGAAACTCTCGGCCAACTCCCTTGGACCAATGATTCCGTATAGAATCTCGTCTTTGATGACGGGCATCCTTCTAACACCGTGCTCCTTCATCAGTTTTACTGCTTCATACAAGTCAGTATCAGGATCGACCGATATCAGTTCTTTTGTCATGATCTTTTTGACCTTTAGTTTCTTCGGATTCAAACCCTTCGAGACTACTTTGATGACGAAGTCTTTCTCAGTGATTATTCCAACAGGTTTCGCTTTCTCCAACACAATTATTGAGCCCACATTCTTCTCCACCATTGCCTTGGCAGCATCAATAAGAGGAGCCTCTCCTGCGATAGTCAAAACATCCTTTCGCATTGCCTCTTTCACAAGATAGGTCAAAGTATTCACCCACTACATTATCTACTCTCCTAACTCGCAATATTAGTGTTATTCTCTACAAGTATCAGACCCGCGGAGGGGAACCATGTAAAAGCTTAAGTACATCTTAAGAGCATTAACGCCTCTACGACGAACCGTCTATGACGGCGTCATATGGAGGCTGAAAGAACTTAGAAATAAATTCGTTTTGAAGTGTAGAGAATGCGGCGAACAACATCCAGCCAAGCGAATATATGCTTGTCAGGAGTGCTTCGGTCCGCTTGACGTGATATACGACTATAACGACATTTCGTTAACAAAAGACGTCCTCAGAGGTAGGCGGCAAAACCTCTGGAGATACTTTGAGCTTCTCCCAATCAACGATAGAGAAAATATGATAGATCTGGGGGCAGGATATACAACCCTGCAGAAATGTGAAGAGCTCGGAAAGAGAATCGGGCTCAAGAACCTTTTCATCAAGAACGATACAACAAACCCGACCTACTCGTTTAAAGATCGACCTGCTTCGGTTGCTGTCTCAAAAGCACTTGAATTCCACACCAAGGCTGTGGGATGTGCCTCAACGGGCAACCTGGCGGCAGCCACAGCAGCCCACGCAGCGAAAGCAGGACTTCCATGCTATGTATTTATCCCCGAGGGAATCGAACCGAACAAGATCGCTCAAACAGCAGCATATGGAGCCAGAATTATCAAGGTGAAAGGCACGTACGACGAAACTAATAGACTGGCATACCAAGCCGCCGAATTATACAATATAGATATCGTAAACATCAACTTACGACCATATTACGTCGAGGGATCCAAGACACTTGCCTATGAAGTCTGCGAACAACTAGATTGGCACACTCCCGATCGTGTAATCATCCCAACCGCAAGCGGAGCTATGCTCTGTGCCATCGAGAAAGGGTTCAGAGAGTTCAAAGAGCTAGGACTGACAGATGAGGTCGATACAAAACTTGTATGCGCACAAGCAGAGGGATGCGCACCAATAGTGAAGAGCTTCAATACATCAAGCAGACAAGTACAACCCATAGAGAACCCAGAAACAGTGGCTCACAGCTTGGCCATCGGAGACCCTGGTGACGGAATCTATGTCCTGGAAAAACTAAGGAGATCGAAGGGAACAGCCGAGGCAGCAACCGACAAAGAGATAACAGACGCAATCGAACTACTCGCTCAGACTGAAGGCATCTTCGCAGAACCTGCTGGAGGAGTCTCAGTAGCAGTGCTAAAGAAGCTAGCAGAACGCGGCGAAATCGATCCAAACGAAAAAGTCGTCTGCTACGTAACTGGAAACGGACTTAAATCACCAGAAGCTCTACCAAGCCAAATCACCGAATCCATTCCTATCGAGCCCAGAATCCAGTCATTTGCATATGTGATAGGAAGGTGAGATAACACATTGACAGAAATCACGATTATCTTCTCTCATGCCCTAATCAGCGCGACAAACAATCAAAGAGAGATCAGAGTGAAAGGAGAAAACCTAGGAGAAATTCTCAACAAACTAGCCAAGAGATACGGTAACGAATTCAAGAAGAAACTATTCGACAAAGAAGGGAAGATAAAGAGATTCATTAATATATACATCAACGGAAAAGACACGAGATTCCTTGATGGACTGGAGACCAAGCTGAAGAAAGGGGATGAGATACTGATAATACCAGCAGTCAGCGGAGGATAGCCGATGAACGACGAATCAACCTTGAGAAAAAAGAACTCATCCCTCAAGTCTATTGGATCTATTGGATGAGATAGAAAAATGAAGCCACCTTGCGAAATCATGACTAACTATATTATGCCAGCAGTAAGGGCACATATAGCGAGAAGACTGATTGAAAAACACAGATTCACACAGGTCTCAGCAGCAGAGAAACTTGGATTAACACAATCAGCAATGAGCAGGTACCTGACTTCAGATCGAGGTACCAGGACCAGCCTCTCAGATGAAGTCATCCACATCTTGGAGATGATCGCAGAGGATTTGGCAGACCAAGACTCACCGTCAACCATGACCATAGAACAGACATGTAGGATCTGTCTCTCTATGAGAAGAAGTGGAGACTTCTGTCGACTTCACAGAGAACTCGATGAAAAAATTCCCGACTCTTGCGATGTCTGTCTCAAAACACTTGAAACAGAACTCCTACATTCCTAAGGGAGCTTCTCTCAGTCCTTCTCGTCTGACTTTATCGGTCCAGGTTTCAATCCAGACTTGACTGTTGGACTCCCGATATTCTCCCTTAGAACGTGTTTTGGATCTGAGATAGGACTCTGACCACTGTATCTAATCTTTTCCTCTTCCCCACGACGCACCATGTAACTTGGCGAGGATACACGTCTTCCATCCACCGATATATGTCCATGGACGATAAGTTGACGTGCCTGCCATGGCGTAACCGAGAATCCGAGGCGATGAACCAACGTCTGTAACCTCCGATCCAGGAGATTTTCAACTCTCAGATTTAACACATCGTCGATAGTTGCACCCTCATCGAGCACACCAAGTCTATACAGCCCACCAAGCAAATCCCGCTCTAATTTGAGGCGTTGCTCTGAAGGCGCAGTCAAAAGGGATCTTGCAGTCTTCCGATACTTCGATAGAGAAGCATAGTTACGCCACAACTCTCTCTTATTGCGGAGACCATATCCACCGAAGACTTGAAGTTCAGACTCTAATCGGTCCCCTCTCCAAGGAAACCTAGGAGTTTCGAACTTCTTTCGAGGTCTTTTTGGATCTCCCATTTCAATCAAATTCCAAAGAGATAATCAGATTTGAAGTCAAGACTGTTGCTGTTGACGTAGAGATGAACGTTTGACCCCAACAGACCGTCCAGTTCTGCCCGTTGTCCGGGTTCGTTGACCCCGCACTTTCAACCCGAGCATATGACGAACTCCTCTCCATGACCTAATCTTCTGAAGACGCTCAATATCGGATCGGATTCGTAACGCAAGATCCGGTCCAGTATCATGAAGATCACTCCCACTCTCTCGGTCTTTACGCCTGTTTAGATACCAGGAAGGCACACCATACTTCTTTGGATCACTTAAAGCATCCTCAATCTTCTGGACTTCTTCCTCTGAAAGGGTACCAATTCTTCTATCGGGATCAAAACCGAGCACACGAGAGATAGAGGAAGTTAAGTTTACTCCCAACCCACCAATCTTCAGCAAACCAAAAGCGATACGGTCAGACCCGTCAATGTCTGCACCACGGATTCGTATGATATGACGGAAATCCTCGGACAAAGTAATGACCTTCAATGAGGCAACTAGGGGGAAAAGCCAGATTCTATTTAAAGATTTCCGCCACTACTACAAAAAATCCATTGATAAGAGAGATCCGAGGAGAACTGGACACAAATGGCCTGCAAGACCTATGCAAAGTCGAGAAAGAGATATTCATGAGTAGTACAATGATTCCTCTCCGAGACTCGGAACATCCAGATAAGGAAGAAAAAGGACGTAGGCGCAGGTGTACTACTTCGTTACCCTTAATGAGGAATGCAACCTTAAGTGTCAATACTGCTACGGAAAATGGGTAGAAGACCTTGGCACTACCCTCACAGGGTACGACATTGATTACTCCATACCAATCAATCTCAGTTACGATATGCTTACTCTCAAGGAATTCTGTAAGAGAGATCCAGAATCTAGACTTATTTTCTACGGAGGCGAACCCACTCTATCTCTTGAAAAGATACGAGAGATAATGGACACCGTCCCAGCAAAGGAGTATATGATACATACTAACGGACTTCTCCTCGACAGGCTGGAACCTGAATATACCAACAAGTTCACCACTATCCTAGTCTCAATAGATGGAGACGAAGAACTAACAGATCGACTACGAAGCAGAGGGACACATCAGAAGATCATACAGAACTTGAAGACTATCCAAGAAAATGGCTACCAGGGAGAAGTAGTCGCCAGAATGACAGTCACCCAAGAGACCGATATTGAGAAACAAGTAAGATGGCTTCTCTTCAATAATGAACATCCATTCCAATCCATACACTGGCAACTCGATGCACTCTTCTGGAAGAACGATTTTCACCCACGCAAATTCAAAGAGTGGGCCGATAATAGTTACAATCCCGGAGTGAATAGACTGGCCAAATCTTGGGTCGATTTCATGAACCGTAGCCACAAGGTTCTGAGAATATACCCTTTTGTTGGGCCAACCCAATCTCTACTGCTTAATGAAGAAACCAAACTCAGATGCGGTGCAGGCTGGATCAGCTTCAACATCCAAACAGATGGAAACATAACACCATGTCCAGCAATGGTTGGGATGAAAGACTACTATTTAGGAAATATCGTCGATACAGACATATCCCGCCTGAAAGACTCAATTAAGGTTTCGAAGCCATGCATCAACTGCAATGTCTATCTTCTCTGTGGCGGACGATGTCTATACGCGAACCTCACCAAACTCTGGGGTGAAGAAGGATTCTCCCTCGTCTGCGAAACAGTCATGAACCTACTCGATACTTTGAGAAGACACACACCAAGAATCAAAGATTTGATCTCAAAAGGAGTAGTAGCACTAGATGACTTCAGATATCCACAGTACAACAGTTGCGAAATAATACCATAACAAGATCGAGGTTGAGTTATGCAGAGGGATGACCAACAATGGGAGAAGACGCGTTCCGCGAAGCTTTTATGAGACCACCCTCCCTTTTCTGGAGATGTGGTGGTTGTTATGAAGGAGAGATTAGAGAAAGCGCTAGAAGAGTTGAGACCTCACCTACAAGCTGACGGAGGAGATGTGGAACTGGTAGACTACGAGAATGGCATAGTCAAGGTGAGGTTGAAAGGCGCATGTGCGGGTTGCCCAATGTCACAGATGACCCTACAGTGGGGAGTCGAGCGTTTCCTAAAAGGAAAGATACCTGAAGTCATAAAAGTAGAAGCAGTACCCTAACCATAACCCCCTCTGGGAAATGGGGTCAAGGTTCTATTAAACGACTGACTTCAGATTACCTTAGACAAATAGGCTTAACCCGATTCTACCATCAATGACTCTCTAATCCCCAGTCATGAGAGCCTATCGACCACTTCAAAGAACCAAAAATCAACCCAATCCAGATCACGCCTCCTCCCGTCAGGGATGAGTAACAAGGAGAAGCGACTCTCTACAGGTGCAGGTTACCAATAACTCTCAATGACTCAGATTTGACAGATAGATAGAAAGTATTAATCCCCCAAACATAGACACGGTAAAGAGAGGAGGCTTGGTAAAGACGATAAGCCTGTTGGATATCGCTGAACGAGCTCATAAAGGTCCAAGAATGGAAGAGAAAGAATGGAATCTTGGTCTTTTCCGAAAAATGCAGCAACTCGTTAACGAGTACAGTATTGAACTTCCATCCTCTCCTGATCCATTTCATGTAGATAAGGAGATAGTAAATTCTCTGTGGGAGGCAGCATTAGAATTCCTCTCAGAGAAAGGCGTATACTGCATCTCAACGAACAGAGTGCTGAATTTCACTGAAGAAGAAATTGCAGAGGCAATCAGAGAAATCCCAAGGGATATCCAGGTTGGATCTGGAAAAGATACCCGAACAATCAGCAAGAGGTGTATAGAAGACTCAAAACCACCAAGTATCCAGTCAGGGGGACACAGCGCATGGTCAGACGATCTCTTCCCACTTCCCCTCATGGTTCGAGCGCTGGTCAAGAACAAACGTGTTGATATAATCGAGGGATTCAATTTCGCGAAGTTGAACGGAATTGAGATCCACGGACTCCCAGCTGAAGCCTATGCGGCGAGAAGACAGATGGATCTTGTCCGTCAAGGTTTGAGAGAAGCAGGAAGAGAAGGCATGGCAGTCACCTTTTACCCTATTCACACCCATACCTCATCCTTAATCGCTTCAATTGATCCAGACTACGGACTCAGGAGAACAGACGGAATTCTACTCTCAATTCTGCCAGATATCAAGGTAGAGACCGATCTAATTGCGGCATCTCTCGTCTTTGAAGAGTATGGATGCTATCGTGTAAATGGGGGAGCGTTCGCCTTGGCTGGAGGCTTCTGCGGAGGTATTGAGGGAGCGATGATCGAATCCCTTGTCAAGACACTTGCAGCGTGGATAGTCTACCGAGACAGCATACAATATAGCGGGGCTGTATCAAAAGGTCTCCAACCACGAGTATCTGGAGGGAGAAAGGACAGCGCCGCGTGGAAAACAGCGATCACGCCTAGTTTCATAGTTCAGAAGACTGTTACCGAGAAGACCAATGTAATCAGATTTGGGGGGATAGGATTTGGACGACCATTCAACGATGATCTTTGCTCAGAAGAACTTCTCCTCCTCACAGCACTGTCTGCAATAGGAACCACCATAACAGGAGGAAATATCGGTGTTGGTGAGACTCCTCCACCAACAACCCTGGAATGGGCCATCGAAACCTCAGACGCCGGATTGGGAATGAAGCTGGACGAGGCCTCTGATCTGATCTTGAGAGTTATCTCAGAGAAATTCCCGAATGGGCAACCAGGAACAGGGATAGATCGGAGGATGCTAATATACTCGAACCCAAGCGCATTTATCAAACCTCTTGATAAATGCTACGACTTCACTAAACAAAGACCGAGAGAAGCATATGAAAAGAACAGAAGGAAAGTGAGAAAATACCTATCGAACCTAGGAGTTCCTCTTAATTAGAGAATCAAGATAAATTAGTTCCCTATTCTAGTAAATAATACTTGAAACGAGACAGTTCATAGACTGTACAAAGCGTTCTACTCACGAAAATCCCCATCGGATAAATAGAGAAAGAAGGCTACTTCACTCTAATCGAGATCTGTAGCCGATACTGAGAAGAATATCGCTGAACCTTTGAATGATGCTGATACCGGGGGATAACGAGATGGTGACTGCGATTATCTTAAAGATCTACACGTAGTAATCGACCTCTCCTCTATCCACAGAGTCCCTAGGTCGTTGAACAGATTCAAGAGCTGCAGTTCGGATCTCCCTGAATCTGCTCATCCTTGATTCAATATCGGCCATTGCACTGTCCAGCTCAGCGTAGTCCAGTGAAAGACCAAAGAGTGTAGCTAAAGTCTTGACCACAGATTTTGCGGCAACAGCATCGGGATAGTTTACGTTTGTCGCCCCAAGCAGTCCTAGACAAGACCATCCCATCTGGTGACCTATACCAAGGATCAGACCACACGCACCAGTCACTTGACCTCCAGATGTTATCCTCACAGAACTCTCCTGCAGCTTTTCTTTCAGGGAGGAATCATCTATCACAGCGTAAACGGTTCCTCGGTCTTCTGCCTGTGTAATACCGTAGCCTCCTATCGCAACGACCGCCTTGCATCCTAACCGTTCGGCAAATCGGATGGCTTCGTCGCATACCTCGTATTGACCCCAGCGTATAGGTTGGATACTACCAGTGAGTAGAATTAGATTTGGGATAGTGTCTGTGTACGCGTAGAAGTCATACTTAGGAAGATCAAAATTACCGTTGCTCTTGATATCTATCCCGAGACTGCC
>CP070773.1:622829-626906 GCA_020345945.1 Candidatus Bathyarchaeota archaeon
TAAGATTGTCGATATCTCTCTGAGTCAAGACTATGTCTTTACCAATACTACTCTCTCTCCTCGGGACGAGAAGATACTCTAGCCCTCCAGATCCTCCCCGTACGAGTGATGTATCGCGGTCTCTACGGATTTTACCGAGGGAATCGACTATTCTCGCTTTATACATCTCAGACAAAGCATCAATGAGTCCTGAACCGCAGATCCCCCTCGGCTTCGTCTCCTCAGGTCCGATGACAGTATATGTAGGTCTTAGAGTATTAGGCTCGATCTGAACGTGTTCTATGGCTCCCTGCAGTGATCGCATGCCGAACTTGATTCCCCACCCTTCGAAGGCTGGTCCAGCGGCGCAAGAGGTTGAGAATATCCACCCTTTACTTCCAAGGATGATCTCTCCATTAGTGCCCATATCGATAAGAAAGGATATTTCGTCTGATCTGTGAAGTCCTGATGTGACGACGTCTCCAATAGCGTCGCCCCCTACGAATCTACTTACACTTGGGAGACAGTATACTCTCACATCCGGGATCACATTTATTCCCAGTTTCTCAGCCTTGACATCAATCGGGTCTCTTGAAACCTTGACATTACTGTCAACAAGAGGGGCAGGATCTAACCCGACAAATAGGTGGGTCATGACAGTATTCCCTGCCACAGAAATACCAGAGATGTCTGAAATCTCAATCTGGTTCTTTACGACAAGCGAATCGACTAAATCATTTATGGTTTCAACGACTGCCGTTTGGAGCTTGGATAGTCCATGTCTTGTTCTGAACCCATAGTCGATTCGGGAGAGAAGGTCTTCTCCATAAACTAACTGTCGGTTGTAGTCGGACCCTACGTCGACTATTCTTCCACTGCTGAGCTCCACAAGATAGATCGCTATCTTTGTGGTTCCAATATCTATCGCGAGACCCAGAATCTTTTCAGAAGTATCTCCGATCTCGATATTCACGATTTCCGACATATCTTGGAGTTGACATAGCGTGACAGTAACTCCTTGGTTTGGTTTTGGATGAAAAATATCAAGCTTCTTGAGGGAAGATGCTGAGATCTCGGTCTTTATAGAAAACTTTTCCTCAATCGTCTTCACCAAAGCATCTTGCAGAGACTGATTCTCAACATAAGCAGGTATTCCGTTTTCAAGGAATATTCTCTTGCAGATAGGGTCGAGTTCGCTCTCAGGTATTGTGGCTGCGGTAAGTATCTTCTGTCCCTCGATTCTCGTCTCAAGGGGGATATTCACAACTGCATCGCTTTGAAGATAGGTCTGACAAGCAAGGCAATACCCTCGAGCGATCTCTTCCTCGGTGAAGAACTCTTCACCAAGACTTTTCCTGGATGAGGTCTCTCCTTTCTCTACGATTACCTTGCATTTCCCGCAGCTTCCTTTGCCACCGCATATACTCCGGAAATATACTCCTGCAAGCTCAGCTGCCTCAAAGAGGTTTATCCCCTTATCAACCAGTATCCTTTTGCCTGAAGGTTGAAAGGTTACTTCAACCTCTCTTTCTTTACTCAACGATGGCTCTCCAGCACTCCACGTCAACTATCAACAAGTCTGTTAGACGGTAAGAGTAGGAATTGAGTATTAGACGTTTCTCTTTGAACGCCTTCAGTCTTCAGTAGGGGATATCCTGCAGAGGATTATCCCGCCCATTTCTCTTGCAGGAACCTGGGTATTCCTGAAGAATCAAGAGGACCCACGAGAACCTCCCATTTTGTGGCATCTTCGATCTCCCCACTCAGCCTTGAGGCTCTACCAGGAATAATCAGCTTTCGATGCTTCACCTTTTCTTCGACTCCATACTCTTTGATCGCTTCAGCCACCAGATCAGCGGTGAGTTTCCTTCCTGCCACAGCACTCTCAACAGAGATCCCCTCCGTATCTATAACGAGAAGAAATCCATCAATCCCTGCTCGCTCGATGTCGTCCGCTACGGTATAGTATGTAAGGGCAAAGTTTGTGGTCATAAAGACCGGTGAGTTCTCATTGGGGTTGCCGATCTCCTTTATGACAGCGTCGACTGCAACGGGTTTTCTGGGGTCAGTGTAAATGTTCTGTCTAAACACTACATCAGGAAGGATAGCCCAGCCTTCCATGTCGCTGATTATTTCAATATCTGCGTACCTTGCGACCAATAGAGATGTAAGCCAAGACTCGTCCCACCTCTTCTCGGTAAGATCCCCCTTCTCGAGTGATGCAATCATCGGTATACCCAATAGAGGAAAGGCAAGAAGCTCATCATTCTCTTTGCATGCAGCCCTACGAATCATAGTAAAGTTATTAACTGTGTCTCCGAGTCCTTTGCCCTTGAAAGTTCCAGGATCGAGTATGAGATCCTCTAAACCATATTCGAGAAGAGTCTTAGAGAGGGAGCGTAGAAGGGGTATATTGTTAGGTGCAAAGACACCCAGAGGACACTTGTACATTAAAGCTAGATCCGCCATCTCCTTCCAGTTATCTTGATTTGCCGCATAGATCAGAGGTCTCCTGTCTTTGGCTGATACCAAACCGGCTTCGATGACATTTGGATCAAAGGAGCAGATTACTAGTGGAAGGTCTGTCTTCTCAATCAGACTCTTGACAGCGGTCTGGAAGCGTTCAGGTTCTCTAGTGATAGATCTAACTGCGATTCCGTCGAGCTTCAATACCTGACCTATATATTCATACTTGAAATCCTCGACTGCTCTAGCTGTCTTGAGAAGGTCTTCCTCAGACATCTCATCATCTACTGCAACTATGAAAGCAGTAGGGTTCATGTAGGTGAACTCGTGGCGGTACATCACCAACTCTCCTCCTATCTTTACCGCACGGTCACCGATGCCGATAACGACTTCTCTGATTGTGGGCTTCAGCAGCTCCTTGAGCTTCTCGTAACTGTCCTTGTGTTCTTCTAGTAGTAGCGGCTTGCATTCCTCTAAAGGTATCTCTCTGTTAACTACTCGAGTGGCGAAGGCCATACAGTTCTCTTCCCCACACTCCTTGCAGTTTGTCCTGGGTAATAATTTGTATACGTCGATTGGACTGAGTTCTTTCGCCGACATATCCATCTCCTCTCAGATCTTTGTTGTCACCCAGTTGACTATCTCTGCAGGATCCGCTTTCTGTCCGCTAGTCAAGTCCTTGATGACCTCTTTCACCGTCTTTACTGCAGCGGGATGCATCATCATGAAGTAATTAACTCCTACTGAGAGAAGCGATAGAGCAGTGACTGTCTCCCAGATGGGTCCTCGTAGCTCGCGAGGTCCCCAATCAGGCATCTTCATCCAAGCCTCACGGGCAGCCCATGCGTTGGTTGTTCCAGACGACATTGGGTGTTGGAGTTCTGGGTCTCCCATCAAGGCTGCTTGGCGGATACGTTCCATTATCGTGAAAGCATAGTCTAGACCATATCCGAGTGCTGCGGTGGTCGTATCGATGACGATCCTATCTTTGGGGAGGAACTCGTAGAGCTTTCTATTGAGCTCTCTGGCAAGAGCCATATCCATAGAAGTGAACGCGATTACTACATGCCCGTACTTCTTGATGACCTCTGCTGTCTTCTTGATGTCCATATCGAGAGTGACGGAGTTGAAGAGTATTCTCTCTCCCTCGGTTACTTCAGCAACCTTCCTAAAGACCTTTAAGTCCTTCTGTGGGTCTCCACATCCTCCAACTGCGATAGGAACGTCTACTGCCTGCAAGACGTTCTCCACGGTTTTCGCCGCTTTTTTAGGAGAAGTGTCGCTGATTAAAGGATCGATGCTTACGAGGTGAAGGTTCACCATCTCTGCTCCAAACTTATCGACAGAGCGTTTAGCCCAGGCTGCAGGATCTTCAAGAACGTCCTCAACGTGCATCTTGACTGCTTTTGCCAACGGAATCTTCATATCGAAGACGTCAAAGGAGATAATCGGAGGATGAGGCATTCTATTCTCAAAAAGATAGTATGGGGGAGAGGTCTCCCCGCCTATCGTGAAGGATCTTGCTCTAGTTCCACCCTCACCCTTTGTTGCTCCCAGCTTCACCTCAACTATCTGTCCTGGATACTCTCTCACAGGAGGGATGAAGTCTTGTTCAATGATTGTCGTCGGTCT
>CP070773.1:627006-631702 GCA_020345945.1 Candidatus Bathyarchaeota archaeon
AGACTCCCATAAAGGAGGAATATAATCTGAAAATCCAAGAAATACGTTCAGGAATGAGGAGAATAGATATTGAAGTCAAGGTGATTGAGATCGGAGACCCAAGAGAAGTCGTAACAAGAGATGGAACTACTCACAGAGTAGCAACAGCCACAGTTACAGACGATTCTGGTGACATCAAGATGTCCCTGTGGGACGACCACATCGATCAAGTCAAAGTAGGGGACCCCATAAGAATCGAGAACGGCTACTCAACAAGCTTCAGAAATGAAACACAACTCAACGTGGGGAGATACGGTAAACTCATCATACTAGGCCAGTAACTGGAAAAACAATAATTCCCCAAAGACGAAGGTCACACTTACAAATCAATAGCCTCGCAAAAACAGCATTAGTATGAACCATCTCGAGAGTTCCATGGAAAATGGATTCTTCCCAGACACAGGCACTAGCTCTATGAATGATACTCATATCTCTTGAATGAAGAATCGAATTATGAACTGAATTGAGAACGGGAGGGACATATCTATCCAACATGATCGAGAAAGGCTTAATAGAACTACAACCATCAAGACACAATACAGAAGCGGGGTAGGGTAGCCAGGTTAACCCGCAGGGCTCATAGTAAGGATCTTATGAGAGACCCTGAAATCAGTCGTTCGAATCGACTCCCCGCTACCATCTAAGCCATCCAGAGAAGTCGATCCTAGCAACTTTAAGATTCTTCATAGTGTATGAGCTCATCTATTTCTAGCTGTTCTTTAAGATTGATAACCGCCCGATTAATCTCTTCTTCCTTCTTTGCCCCTGCTACAACAAGCTTACCATTCGAGAATACCAAAATGACGACCTTAGGGTCACTCATCCGATACACCAAACCAGGAAACTGTTCAGGCTCATACATTGATCTGCCTAAGACGAAAACGGCACGCTCCAAGTCTATGCCACCCCCCAAGCTAGCATAGGCAACTATGTTCTGGACAGTTATTTTCGGTCTCTTTGAGATCTCAATACCACCTTTCTTCAACCTAGTGATTACTGACTTCACTGCTCGCTTCGCCTCAGCCTCCGACTTCGCACCGGTACAGACCATCTTTCCCGACCCAAAGATCAATGTAGCAGTCTTAGGCCTCTTCAGCTTGAATACAAGACCTGGAAAGATCTCTGGACGATACTCTACCATAGGGAACGCCTTGACTATGGCATTAAGCTCTATTGTCTGATCCACAGATACAGAGGCAACAACGTTCACGATCTCAATCGTTATCTTACCTTCAGACAAACGAACGTTCCCTCTAGTTCAAATATGAATTGAAGACATCTCTCATACTTAAGAACCTATTCGATTCCTACTGTGGAGGACTATTATCGAGTGTACAGACTTAAGTGTATGCAGGATTTCAAATCAAGATTATTACAACTCAATTGAGAGACACAAAATAAGACGAGAAGAACGAAAAGGCACAACTAAAGAAGGTGATTGGGATCTCAAACCACGAGAAAAGAGGAGCTGCCCGTCTAGAGAATAGGATAACAATCAAAGACGGAAAACTCAATGTCCCCGATAATCCGATAATACCGATCATAGAGGGAGATGGAATAGGAGGAGATATCTCCAAGACTTCCAAGGAAGTGTTAATGAACGCCATAACCAAGGCGTACAAAGATAAACGAAGTATCACTTGGCTCCCTATACTTGCCGGAGAACACGCTTTCAGAGAAAAAGGCGAATGGCTACCCAAAGAGACAGTTGAAACAATAAGAGACTACATAGTCGCAATCAAAGGCCCCTTGACGACCCCAGTGGGAGGAGGAATTAGGAGTTTGAATGTGGAACTCCGACAAAGACTCGATCTCTATGCCTGTGTTAGACCTGTACGATGGATTAGAGGTGTACCAAGCCCTACAAAGAATCCGGAAAAATTGGATGTAGTGATCTTCAGAGAAAATACTGAAGACGTGTATGCTGGAATCGAGTGGGAACAAGGAACTGAAGCCGCTCAAAAAGTATTCCGATTCCTTACCGAGGAGATGAAGGTAAAGATCAGAGAAGACTCTGGAATTGGAGTCAAACCTATCAGCATAACTGGAACAAAAAGACTTGTAAAAGCCGCCATCAACTACGCAATCAAACAAAGAAGAAGTTCGGTTACCCTTGTCCACAAAGGCAATATAATGAAGTTCACTGAAGGCTCATTTAGAAAGTGGGGCTACGAGGTAGCTGAAGAAGAATATCCAGACAAGACAGTCTCCGAGGAGGAGACAAGCAGACTTCACAAGAAAGAATACAAAGACAAAATCATAATCAAAGACAGAATAGCCGACTCAATGTTCCAACAACTCCTACTAAGACCAGAAGAGTACGATGTCATAGCTACTACAAATCTCAACGGAGACTACCTATCAGATGCGTGTGCTGCACAGGTAGGAGGATTAGGATTGGCACCCGGAGCCAACCTAAACTACGAGGAAGGAACAGCACTATTCGAACCAACTCATGGAACCGCACCAAAATATACTGGTCAAGATAAGGCAAACCCAAGTTCAATGATATTATCCGGAGTAATGATGTTAGAGTATCTCGGATGGAAGGAGGCTGCAGGACTAATAATCCAAGCACTTGAAAGGACTATTGAAAATAGGACAGTGACCTACGATTTGGAAAGACAAATGAGTGGAGCTAGACTTCTCAAATGTTCTGAGTTCGGTAGGGCTGTAATAGCCAACATGTAGCCATGACAACATGAGAGAAACGATTACAACCTTTCTTTGATCGATTGAAACTATAAGTATCCATTATCTAGAAACACAAAATCAATATAGATGAAGAAGTTAGTTGGGGAGTCATGAACGAGAGACAGATATTAGCCATTCCAGGACCAACACCTGTCGACCCAAGAGTCTTAAGAGTACTGAGCAAGCCGACACTTTCACACCGAGACCCAGATTTCATAGACTTGTTTGGTGAGACGCTTCGAAACTTCAAGAAAATATTTCTTTGCAAGTCCGGTCAGGCAGTCGTCGTAGCCGGAAGTGGAACCTTGGCTATGGAAATGGCAGTGGTGAACTTCCTTGAAGAGGGAGACCGTCTCTTGGTAATTAATACAGGGTACTTCGGAGACAGGTTTGTAGAGATCTTTTCACGCCATGGAGTAGAAATCGACCAAATGAATGTCCCAGTTGGACGCATCCCATCAAAAGATCAAGTAAGAGAAGCCTTGGAGAAAGAAGATTATAAACTAGTGACAGTTCAGCATGTCGATACTTCAATAGGAGTGGCTAACGACATTAAAGGGATCGGAGAAGTCGCGAATGAGTTCGATACTCTGGTTGTCGTTGACGGTGTCTGTTCTATATCTGGATGCGAGTTTAGACAGGACGATTGGAAGATTGACGTTTGCTTCACTGGAAGCCAGAAGGCTCTTGCAGTTCCCCCTGGACTAGGAATTGTAATGATAAATGAAGATGCGATTCAAGCATTGAATGAAAGGAAGACCCTTACGTCAAACTACTATTGCGACTTATCCAGATGGCTACCGATAATGCAAGCTTATGAAGAGGGAGAAGCAGCATATTTCGCTACACCACCCGTTAATATGATCTATTCTCTCCATGAATCTGTTAGACAGATACTCGATGAGGGATTAGAGAAAAGGATTCGACGACACTCGATAATAAGCAGGGCAGTAAAAGAGGCAGTTTACGCTCTCAGTCTTGATTGTTTGCCTGCTTCAAATGAGATAGCTGCTAATACCGTTACTGCACCTTATTATCCTCCGAAAGTTGATGGAAAAAGATTCCATAAGACAGTCCGAAGAGAAGGAGTAGTACTCGCCGGAGGAGTTCTAAAGGATCTCAGAGACAAATACTTCCGTATTGGGCATATGGGAAACATGGGATCTTCTGAAATTCTAGCAATAGTCGGAGCCATAGAAAAGGGCTTGAGTGCTTGCGGATATGAATTCCAGAGAGGACTAGGCTTGACAGCTGCCGGAGAAGTCTTAACTGAACTCTAATGTATTGACGATATAAAGAGACAAATCCTCAGATGACCTGTCTTCATATGCAGAATCCTTAAGTACTGAATTTCTACTTTAGTGATAAGCCAGAGGAACAAAAAATGCCAACCCACGGATCGCTCACAAAGGCGGGGAAAGTACGTTCTCAAACCCCTAAGATCCAGCCACAGATGAGAAAGAGTCCTGTACCTAGAAGAAGAAATCGAAGGAACTATGAGAAACGTGTTCTTATGGAGAGGGAAAAGGGACAGATGTCACGAGGACGAGGGCGAAGACGAAGACGCTAGAACCAAGATAGACCCCTCTCGCATCAAGCCATAGAGTCAGAGAAACAGTCTATACCAATTATGTTTGTCTTTCTTTTCTTCGTTCGCTAAGTGTCATATAACTAGAAGACACAACCGATGTCTAGTATTCGTCAAGGTTTATAGCATCTTTTTGGAATTGACATCGATCCAATACTGATACGATATAAGTGGAGGAAACTGCAATGGATCGTTCTAAAGAAGTTGACCAATACAGGCATGGTTGCCTTGATCGACGTATGCCTTGGGATATGGTCTCTGAAATCGATGTAACCTCTGTTGTTATGGGGAAGGTACGCGAGGGAAATATAGTTCTCAATTTAGGACCTAGACAGGAAGTTCTAGCATCATATGTCATACGAGTATGGAACGGAT
>CP070773.1:631802-640871 GCA_020345945.1 Candidatus Bathyarchaeota archaeon
CTCCGGATTCTCACGAGTGTAAATAATGCAAGCTATGGAGCATACGGTCTAGCATCGACGGCGGCACCGTGTTTCTCAGCTTGCGATCTCCACATACGATTGTTCATCCACCTAATCAAATCTGCTAGAATTGGTTTCAAAAATATATCTGGCATCACTACCAATGCCTCATCCGAGTAGACTATCCCCCCAGCAAGTACATCTGCGATCTTCTCCAGTTCTCTTCTTGCCTTGTCTCCGAGCCCGCCGATATCGTCCAGTTGCTTCCCATACCGTCCTTGAAGCATCTCCCCTCCGCCCAAGGCGAGGCTCCCAGCCCAATCGTACCCTATCTTTGAAGCGAACTTCTTGTAGATCGGGATTGCCACAGCAGTAATGTGACTGGACTCTGGAAATCCGCAATTGATGATAGGCAGGAACCGTCTCTTCTTCACATCCAACTCTTGGGCTGCGATGAGCTCCATGGTCTTCGTCACGATATAAGGCTGGCAGTCATCGTAGAGTGGTGCAATCATGATAACCGCTTCAGCATCGCTTATAGCCTCCAGCATCAGAGAGGTCTTCTCTTCGGTAACAAGCTGCAGTTTGATCCACAGCATCTCAACCTCAAGCCCTCTATCCTGCAGGAGACTCTTGAGATGATTTCCTAAACTCGTAGACGAACTCTTCTTTCCACGAGGGCTTCCAACCAGTATTAAGGTGTCAGTCATCTCAACATCTCCATATCGACTAGGATCCCCTTCACCCTCTCCAAGATGCCTTCGTCACCTGACTGGAAGACTTCTGCCCTGTGCTTGGGTGGGTAGAAGTTGAGGCTGTGCCTATCGACCAGCTTCTTGAAGAGCTGTACCTCCTCCTCGTCTAGATTCTCAGCCGTCGCTATCGCTATAATCGAAGGGTACCGCTCGTATCTCTTGACGTGGTGATGTTCCCCACCAACAATCGTCATCGCAGGCTGAAGGAGCCCGAGGAACCGTTCAATTATCTTCTTCAGCTCCGAGGAGTACCCCCCGAACGTGAGCGAAGTCAGAAAGATCAATATATCGGCATTGGCTGCCTTTCTTATAATCTCCTCCGCATCGTCACCCCTAACCCCAGTACATATACCCGGAGTCGTATCCCAACATCTAAAACAGCCTATACAACTCCTGATCTCCATCTGGTGTAGTATGAAGGACTCCACAAGCCATCCGCCGTTTCGAAGCTCCTCCTCTAAGATATCTTGGATCGACTGCAATCCATCTTGACCCTTCAGACTACCATTCAAAATCAGAGCGTTCATATAATGCGTCACATTCGATCGAATCTCTACCACCTCAGATATGTTTAGATCATCTCCAAGATGAATATGAAGACTGACAGCGTCGACCTGAGTATTCTATGCTCATACTCACTCAACAAACATTTCAAAACATAAAGACAGGCAATGGGTCACGTCGATACTAGCTATCTATTACTCATTTTGGTCGGAACCAGACTTGCAGCTATAGACAGAATAGGACCTAACAGCAAGCCACTCCAGGTGAAGAAACCTAAGAGACCGAAGATGGCGAGAAGCCCTCTCTTCCTATTGGTCAGACTTTCCTGGGATGTTGAAATTCGCAAGATCGCAGAGCCAAGCATGATCGGTAATAACCCCAATACTAACGTGAGAATCGCAGATCGATCTGGAACAACTTGGCTCAAGGCAAGAATCATCTGCACCAGTACCATAAATCCGCTACCGAGATATAGAAGCCCGGCAAGCACGCCCACTAGGCAAAACATGTTACAGAACAGGAAAAGCTTCCTATAAGCTAGAAGTCCAATGCCGAGAGTCAAGGTGATTAATAGAGGACTGACAATGAATGCGAAGGACTGCCCTTCCCACTGGTGGATCTCTATAGCAGATAATGGTACCAAGATCCATTCGTCAAGATCAAATGACTCCCGGTATCCTACAGCGAGACCATAACGGCCTCCCTGAGAAGCGTCGTAGACCGCCAAGTAGTAGGTACCTGCAGTCGATATCTCCCAGCTCCATCGAAGAAGGCTGTAGAAACTCATAGGAGTAAAAGGCTCATACTCAATCTCACTCTCAAGATACACTCTCAGCACCTTCCTTCCAGCCCCGAGAGGAACCTCAACGAAGTCAGGAACCGAGTCTAGCCCAGCTATTCCAGGACCCATCACAACCAAGGTAGGCCTAAACGCCTCTTCAGAGATTGGAACGAAGAGGCTCAGCTGCAATCTCTCGCCTTGCTGCATCTCCAACTCGTAGTAATGAGCCTCCCTTGATCCATGAATCTCCGTATAGATAGCCCAAGATTTCGTTGGATCAGAGATGTGAAATGCCGTCTCGAGGCTCTCGTTCTCCCCAACCGTCAGAGGGCTGTGTCCAAGAACACCAGGCACAAGAATGAACAGAAGCAGACACAGAGAGAAGAATCTGACACGCTGTGAATTCATATAGATTATAGATTCCTATCCGAAATATTAAGACTACCTTGAATATACACTCGAAACTAGAGGCGACTAAGCAGGTAAAAATTTATGTTGGGATCACCGTTACGTTTTGACCTTTAACCTCTAGCAGCCCGGACTGCATAGAGGTACGTGTTATAGTGAAAGTAGCAGTCTACTTGCGGTGATATCGTGAGATCGATGAAATCGTTAGGACAACTCAAGTATCTAATCCTAGGCTGTCTCATCCTGTCCTCTGGGCTGGTAATGGTATCCCTACACTCCGAGGCCTCTACGGGAGCTTATCAACCTCAGGGAACTTTCATGATCACATATCATTTCCAGGATCATGAACAAAGTTGGCAGAGTGATGTACATGCAGCTCGCCTGATGGGGTTCAATGTGCTAAGAATCGACGCAATATGGAGCAGAATCGAGCCGAGGAACGGGCGTTTCGTCTTCTCAGAACTCGACGAGTTCATTGAAGTGGCAAGAAGAAGCGGGTTGAAGCTCTACATAATAGTAAGCACTCACCTATACCCGGACTGGGCTGAACGCTATCTACGCAGACGTCCTCTGCGCTTTATTGAGGAAGCAGTAGAGTTCACTGAAGTCCTCACAAGACACATATCCGAGAAGTACCCAGACGTAGTCGCCGCTTGGCAGGTAGAGAACGAGCCATGGGAAATCGGCCCACCAGCCAGCATGACCCACAATCTGCCGACAGAAGAAAAAGTGTTATACCTCCAAGGAATCGTCGACGCCATAAGAACCGTAGATACAGAGAGTCCCCTCGTCCTAACCACCAACATGGAATGGAGCAGACTGTTAAGTGACCTTGAGACCACGGACGCCTCAAAACTTCTAGAAAGCATCGATGTCTTTGGACTCAACCTCTATCCCTACTGGGATGGACTGAGGGGTGAGAGCGGTGAAGCTGTCGAATATCTCAATCAGATCTTGGAGGATGGTCTGGTCCAGGCTGAGAACCACGGAAAGGAGCTCTGGGTTGTCGAAATCCCGGTGGTCCCCTACTACTCGAAGCAGAAACCTCACTTCCAAGAGGCGGTAGGCTGGCTCAACCTCGTCCTCAACAAGACACAAGTAATAGGTATCTATCAACTCAGAGGAGACGAGTTCGGCATCCTCAGATTTCCCCGAATATTCCGCATATACCAAACCACAGATCTGCTATCCTTAGCACGCCTACCAAGACTCCATAAAATGCCACTGAGACGTACTCACTGGATACCTGAACTCATCTAGAAGGCTGACAGCATGGACAAGAGTATTCTATCTCTTACTCACACAACCTATCTGTTTTTTTCTTGGTAATATCGGTCAAGCATCATCCCGAGAAGAACTGGATGAAGATTGTAAAGGGATCTTGCGTCTCCCTTCTTGAAGAACAACCTCAGCGAGAAAACCTTCTTCGCTTGGTCGGCATCTACAAGATAGTACTTTGGCTTGTCTACAAGTTTCTCACCGTGTTCCTTGTAGAATTCCTCAATCACAGGTTCCAAGACATTATTGATTATCCTCTCATTGTTCAGACTATGATCAAAGTAGTTGAGTGGAAAACTATAGTCGATGACTCCCTCCTTCGTGAAGTGGGTGATCTTGCTGTTAAGAATCTGCATATTCGGGATCTTTACCAGATTCCTTGTCTGGACGTACATCATCGTATAGTTTATCGTGATCTCCTCCACCTGCCCCTCAACGTCGCCGATCTTAACGAAGTCTCTCACCGTAAAAGGTCGGCTGATCAGAATATACAAACCGGCTAGAAAGTTCCCAATAGTCTGGGTAGAGCCAAAGCCGATCGCGGTTCCCACGAGGGCGGAGGCGCCCACAAACCAGTCTGTCGGCAGACCAAGTATCTGCACCACGATCATCAAAGACAACCAGACAGAGAATATCTTCGTCACAAGTCGAATAAAATTCAAGACATGCTCCTCTAGATGTAGTCTCTTCCCAACCCGCGAGAGGTAATTCCCAACAATCCGGTATCCTAGCCAGATGGCGAACAACGAGACTACTAGCTTGAGAACAGTGAGAATCAACCCAAGATCGATTACCTCGAGAATCTGAAGAGGTTGACCAGCCAAGGCAACTCCACCAACACGTATAATCGGGTTCAACCCATTGGAAGCAGTAGTTCTTTTATCTTATGATGAAGTGACAGAGAAATATGGTCCTGTATGTCGCGTATAGGGCAAGCAGAGAATCCAAAGACAGAAGCCTCATACCCAAACGTCTCTCAGCATTAGGATGCAAACGGCTACACCGATCATTCTGGAAAATCGACGAGAAGAAAACCAACAGGGTCATAAAGGTACTTGAGAAGAATCAGCCGATACTCCTAAAGAGGATAAGACAGATCAAGAAGCCTAGATTCGCGGATAAAAAGAAGATCTCTGACCTCGGCAGTCTAATCATAGTCATGTACGCTACTCCAAAGGAACCTAAAAGGGAGAAGATAAGGAACTATCTTAGAACCGCACCCTGCATCCGACTCTGCCGATCTGTCTACGCCTTCCCCCAGAAGCATGCACTCTTCGACAAAGACAACAAGCTGGTTGACGCCCAAAAATTCTCGGAATTCATCAAAGAAATACACCAAGACGTCAGGGTCATTCCCAGAGTGGTCGTCGTTGATACAGATTCTATTGAAAAACTCGTTCAAGAAACAAGAGAACGCATAGAGAGCGAATTCGCCGATGCTACAAGTCGCTGGAAAGAACTCTACGAAAGAATCCTGAGAGGAGACGACACGCGGCTTTTAAAAGACCTATACCTTAGGAACAGGAGAAGATTCGTCAGGGCAAGGAGGGTAGCCGCCTTCTATGAGAAATGGTTACGGATCGACACCTCAAGAAGCTTGATGAGATCATACCGAGAAATGAGAAAGACCAGGACCCTCTTGAGTGAGAGAGAACCTCTACAAACTCTATCTTATAAGATTCACAAGTAAAACCGTCTATAACTAACTTTCCGTTTTATTTTAATCTAAAAAAAATAAAAAGAGGTCTTTAATAAAATATTGAAAATAATTTTTAATATTAACGCAAAAAAACGCTTTTTTAATCTTCCTTTCAAGAAAATACGTTAAATAAGATCTATTTTCTCGCTAGAAACTTTTAATTGAGTATAGAAGGCAGTCGACTGCATCATAGTGATGACAAAGATGGTTCGCATATTTAGACGAGAAGAATATGAAGAAGACGAAGACTTGGAAGAAGACGAAGAGGACGAAGAAGACGAAGACTGGGAAGAGGACAAAGAAGACGAAACCTGGTAAGACAGAGGACCAACCTTCCTAAAGAGAGGGATGAGAAACATGGGTAAAACCAGGAGAAGACGACCAAGAAAATACTACGAATGGGAAGAGTATCAACGGAGAAACGAGTACGAGGAGACAGGCTGGACCTAGAAGTCTTGCACTGCTGACTGCTCAGAGGTGAGAGATATGGCAAAAGGCAAAGCGAAGAAAGCGAATAAACCCAAGAAAGGAAAGAAGAACTAACCTTTGAGACAAACTCTAAGACCGAACAGAAATTTTTTCCATTTTTTCTATAAATTTTCCAGTTATAGATTATTGCACCCTTATTTCTGACAATAAAAGGCATTAATCATAATCTCTTTCCATCAGACTTGAAATCCAGTCGCAGGACAAAAATCTATCCCCAGCGGTGTCTAGATGATTTTGTACAGTATTGTCGTTCTAATAACCTCCCTGACTTTGATGGGGATGCTCAGCGACAGAATCATACGTTACGTCTCAGCCTTATCAACAATCCTTGGTCTATCTGAGATGGCTGCAGGCTTCATACTGCTGTCAGTAACCACCTCTCTCCCCGAACTCTCAGTCTCAGCCCTAGCTGCCTTCAGAGAAGAAGCTGGGCTCTCAGTAGGGAACGTCCTAGGGTCCAACGTCGCCAATCTGACCGTAATCATAGGACTCGCGGTACTCATCAGCAACAAGACGATCACGGTCGAGAGACAATTCCAGAAAGAGCTCATCCAATTCCTCTTCCTCTCCTCCATCATCCCCCTGTTCATCCTCCAAAGAGGAAGTCTAGGACTGATACTCGGCCTCGTCCTCCTCATATTGTTCGTCTACTTCGGCATAGTCGTCTCTCAAAAGGCTCCAGAAATAAAACCGATTGAACGTATGAGAAAGAGAGATAGAACCATCATTATCGCGAAGTTCTGGCTCAGCGTAGCACTCATAATCCTCATATCAAAGTTCGTTGTAGACAGCTCACTCGAGATCGCAGGTTATATGGACCTGCCCCCATCCATAGTGGGCGCGACCATCGTTGGTCTCGGAACATCCCTCCCAGAGTTAGCAACCACAATCCAAGCGTTTAAGAAAAAACTCTACGGGATGGCACTCGGAAACCTCCTCGGAAGTTGCGTAACCAACATCACCCTGATACTAGGAGTATCCTCATTACTCTCCCCCTCCAAAGTCAGCATAATAGCCGTCGAAAGCATCATGTTCTACGTCCTCCTCTCCTCGCTGAGTATCTGGTATATGATAGGAACAAATGAACGGATAAGCAGAAGAGACGCACTTTTTCTTTGCGGAGTATACGCCTTCTTCGTCCTTCAACAGATTGGCATATCAATATTCATCCTCTAACACATTCCCCAACAACGAGACCCAGTAACCCCAGATAATGACCAGCAGACTCATACCCAACAAACATCTCAAAACATGAAGACTAGTAATGGATAAATCAGGATAAAATTAGAGGAGAGAAATCCCTATGAGTTATGCAGCATCGTGGAGCGGCGGCAAGGATAGCTGCTTCGCCTGCTACGAGGCAATAAACAACGAGTACAATATTTCCCATCTAGTAAACTTCATCTCCGAAGAAGATAGAAGAGTGAGAGCCCACGGCATGGACGCTGAGATAATCAAACTCCAAGCCGAAGCCATCGGCATACCCCTCCTGCAAAGAGCGACCACCCGGAACGGATACGAAGAAGCATTCAAAGAGGCGTTGCAAACCCTGATTCCAAGCCAAGTAAAAGGCATGATCTTCGGCGACATCTACATCCAAGAACACAAGGACTGGGTGGAGAGAGTATGCGGAGAACTAGGAATCGAGGCAGTCGAACCTCTCTGGGGTAGAGACCCCGAGAAGATCCTCCTCGACTTCATGGACGCAGGCTTCGAAGCAATAGTAGTCAGCGCCAAAATCAACCTAATCAACAAGGAATGGATTGGACACAAGGTAGACAGAGAATTTCTAAGCTACCTGAAAGAAAACAACATAGACGCCTGTGGAGAACACGGAGAATACCACACCTTCGTAACATACGGCCCAATCTTCAAGAAGAAGGTAAGAATACACAAAAGCAAGACGGCGACAAGAGACAATCACTGGTTCCTAGAAACAATCGAGTATTCGCTATGAAAAGCACCAAGCTCTGCACCCTCTCATGTACGGACCAAGAGTACATTAAATATCAAAGATCCAGGTAGAATCTTCCTAGGGGTTCTAGGGTTGAAACTGAACATCTATAACGGAAACGTTGTGACAGGAGACGGAGAGACCGTTCTCGAGAAGTCGTCCGTCACAGTCGAAGGCGCACTCATATCTGCAATACAGAGAACACCATACATCACGTATGATGACGCTGATCGGCTGGTAGACGCTGAAGACGGCTATATAATACCAGGAATAATCAACGCCCACACCCACGGGGCTACTCTGGGTCCCTTCAATGTCTTCGGCTCACCAGAACTACCTTGGGGGAGACTGATGCGGAACCTAGACAGACACCTCCAACAGGGTGAGACAACCCTACTTGTCGTTGACGGGTTGAACACCGTCTGGGAGACCGAGATTGTAAACACGAGGCACCCCATCAACATGAAGACTGCCACAGCCCACCTACCCTCGGTTAAAAAACTCGCCCAGCTCGTAGACGGCACAGGACTGAAAGAAAGACACATGAAAGCAACGGTTGAGGAGATGCTGAACCTAGGCGCGGTAGCCATAGGCGAAGTAGGAGCCATCGGTCTCCCCCTAGGCATCTCGGAGGTCGAAAGGAGAGCTGGTAGGCGCATCTCAATACAGGACTACCGGAAGATACAGGCAGCCCTCTTCCAAAACGACAAAGGCTATACCCCCAAAAAACTCGAACCGAAGAGGGTGGGTGAAGCGCTTAAAAAGATCAGTCTGGACGGGGTCTTGAAGGTTGAGGAGATGCCGGGTCTAGTCGACGAGATCCTGAGCCAGGTGAAGCTGGGGATCAAAGGTATTGAGGAAGCCGTCAGAACCGGCAAGAGACTAGGCGTACCCGTGATCGCTCACAACGACCCCGAGAACCAAAAAGACTTGCTTAAGCTAGCAGAGAAGTTCGGCTCATGCATGATAGCAGCACACTGCAACCATCTCTTCCAGCCAGACGAGGCAGTTAAACAGGCGCAGGGCTTGAAGAAAGCTGGCGCCTTGCTGGACGTCTACGCAGGAGACTACTACGGGGCAAGACAGATGGCTACCTCTCCTGAAGCGACCTTCCGACTGATGGAGAGAGGTCTGGTGGACCTCATCTCAACAGACTATATAGCAGGCTACTGGGACCCCATACTCCTCGTCCTCGAGAAGG
>CP070773.1:640971-653143 GCA_020345945.1 Candidatus Bathyarchaeota archaeon
CCGACCTGTGATAGACTGGACACTTGAAAACCTTTCGAGAGGAGACGTAGACGAGGTAGTCCTAGCGGTCAACTATATGGCTAACATACTTGAACGACATGTAGGAGAAACGAAGTATGGAATGAAGATCAAGTACTCCCATGAAACAAAACCCCTTGGTACTGCAGGACCATTGAGATACGCAAAAGATCTACTCGACGGGAAGGAACCGTTCTTCGTGTTGAATGGAGATATCATCTCCGAGGTCGACTACAACTCTATCTATGACGAACATGTGAAGAATGGGGGTGACTTGACTATTGCTCTTCATAGGGAGGAAGACCCAAGTCGCTTTGGTGTGGCAGAACTAGATGAAAAGAAGAGGATACTCAGATTCATCGAGAAACCGAGCCCTGAAGAAGAAGTGAGTAAACTAGTCAATGCGGGCATATATGTCGTTGAACCCAAGATAATTGAGATGATAGAACCTGGAAAGAAGGTTTCCATCGAGAGAGAGATTTTCCCAACACTCGTGAATAGAGGGAAACTCTATGGATCGGAATATGAGGGAATTTGGGTAGATATAGGGACGCCAGAGGACTATCTCGTCGCAAACAAAGACCTCTTGGACCTTAAAGCAGGAGGAAAGAACAGAACAGGAGAAGATACCGAGATAGATAAGACAGCAACAATAGTACATCCGACTGTAATCGGTTCAAACGTTAAGATCGGAGACGACTCCTATATTGGACCTTACACTGCGATTGGAGACGATGTCAACATCGGGAGAGGCGCAAGAATTGAAGATTCAGTCGTATTCAGGGGGGCACAAATAGACAACTTCTCCTCGATAGAAGGAGCCATCATCGGTGAGAGTGCCATCATCGGTCGATGGGCAAGAATAATGCAAAAGGCGATCGTGGCAGACTATGCGATAATCGGTGACAATATAACACTAGTAGAGGGAGTTAAAGTCTGTCATTACAAAGAGGTTAAAGAATCGATCTTAGCCTCCTCCACAATCATGTAATAGAACTATTACTCTCCCTAGCCAATGTAGGTTGAATGAATGAGGATTGCTCACTTAATTCACACATTCCCTCCGGCAGTTCATGGAGGAGGAGAACTATTTGTCTACGAGCTATCCCGGAGGCTCGCAGGGAAGGGACACCAAGTAATAGTCACTACACGCGGATTCGAAACTCTTCCTGAGAAAGAGAGAACTGAAGACTTCTATATTGAGAGGTATAAGAACCCAGCACCAGAGACATGGAAGTACCACCCCATCGCCAAGATGAATGTACCATGGTATGGTAAGTATTCTGTCCTTTCTTTGGATGTGATATACTCCGTAAGATACCTGTCTAGTTTAGTTAGAGAGAAGAAGCTAGACTTGGTTCATGCGTCATTCATTGTACCATCAGGATTTTCAGGGGCAATCGTGAAATCCTTCACCGGGACCCCCCTGGTAATCACAATACACGGAAATGCCGACTTCTACGAGGTTCCAAAGATATTGTACCCCATGTTGAGATACTCGGCAAACAATGCAGATATGCTTGTTGCAGTCGGTTATGAACTCAAGAGAAATCTTCTCAAAGAACTGGGAGACTACGATATCAGAGTAATACCTAACGGTGTAGATGTTGAAAAATATCGACCGGATAGGACGATACGAGACGAGACAAGAAGAAAGCAAGGCATCACCAGAAAAGCTCCAATTCTCCTCTCGATCTCAAGGCTCGTTGAGAGAAAAAATATCGACCTAGTATTGAGAGCTGTTCCCTATATAATTCAGAGACTTCCAGATTTCAAGTTTCTGATAGTCGGTGAAGGTCCCGAATACAGAAGGCTCAGAAGTATAACCCAAGAGCTACAGATAGAGAGCGCCGTGATATTCACAGGTTTCGTACCAGAGGAAGAGAAGACTCGCATCTATCTCTCCTCAGACGCTTTTATCCAGCTCTCTTCCAGAGAAGGGCTGTCGATCTCACTCCTTGAGAGTAAAGCAGCTGGATTACCAGCTATAGTATCAGATAGCAAAGGGACAAGAGAACCCGTAAAAGAGAACGAGAGTGGAAAAATAGTAAGTGACCCCAAGAATCCTATTGGTGTTGCAGAGAAAGTTATTGAACTGCTAACAGACAGAAGAAACAGAAAGAGACTCGGAGAAAACGCAAGAAGGGAAGCTGAAGAAAACTACAGCTTAGAAGCCATGACAAGCCGATACATCGAGGTCTACAAAGAAGTCTTGGCATCGACGTCTTGAAGATCAACCCACTCTTTACCATTTAGATATCTGCTCCAAGAAAGAAAGCAATCTATGCAATCGTTCTGGAAAGAGTGCCCTGAGAAGGCTGAAATCCTCTGACCCCAAAGTCCGTAACAACAATAGGATGATACCATAAACGAAGACCCCAAAAACAATATCGACCACAATTCTAAGAACGATGTTAGGCATAGAACTCAAAAGATTGTCCAACAGCGATACCGATATCGCCATAAGAATAGAAGATAAGCTACACTTCAAGATTGCTGACCAATCAAGCTTGATCCTAATATGCCCCCTTAACTCATTCAGCATCAAGATAAAACTGACCGTCCACATACCAACCCTAGCCATAGAGGCCCCAAGAATACCAAAACGTGGAGATAAGAGAAGAACAAGAGAAACATTTGTCACAACATTTGCCAGCCCGATCTTGACAAAAGCCTTAGTCTCTGCAATAGCATTCAAAGCCGACATAAGGATATAGGCGATTGCCTGAAGAATAGAACCGAAAGCCAAGACAGAAAGAGGTAAAGCTCCAGCCTCATACGTGGCTCCTCCAAGCAGAACCATGACTGACCGAGAAAGAACGGCTAAACCAAATGCAGCCGGCAGGAGTAAGAAGAGGAGATATCTCAAAGAAGTTCCAAGAGCACCTGCAAGTCTTTCCTTCCCGGATTCCCCGTAGATTCCAGAGAGAGTCGGCATAACAGTCACATTAAAGGCCAGCCAGATGATGGAGAGGGAGGCAGCTCCCCGAACACAGAGAAAATAAGTTCCCAACAATACGAGATCCGATGTTGCTGCAAGAAGAAGCATCTGGTCTGACCAGTCAGCTAGAGTTGAGATCACCCGCTCCGTCTGTAGAGGCCAACTGAACTCAAAGAGCTTTCTCCAAGGGTAGGAGTCCCCAGGTTTGGGAAGTCTTCCTCTACAAAAGTATAGACTAAGAGCCAAACCTAGAATCTCCCCTGAAAACCAACCGATTGGAACCCCGATTACACCAAATCCCAACCAAGCGAGTGAGATAGCAATCGCTCTCCCAAACGCGATTACAGCAATTGCGGTAGCAGCATACTTATCAAAGAGGTGAAGACCGCGTAGACAAGCAAGATGAACATTTCTCAAGACAAAAACATAGGCAGCAAGGAACGCTGCCACGAAGACAAGCCCCCTCTCTTTATTTCCCCAGACAAGAAACGAGAACTCCCCAGAAAGAATACAGGCAACCACAAGACAGGCAGTTGAGGAGAGCAAGACATATTTTCGCACAGCCACAAAAACGGAAGAAGCTTGAGACGGATCACCGCCGCCTATATGCTCGGAGATAAACTTCGTTGCAGCTGTCGGCAAGGAGAGGGTCGATATGGTGACGAAGATCACAAAAGAGAAGGTAATAGCAGAGATAGAACCAATCTCATCCTGAGGTAGAATTCGAGCTAGAGCCATCATGAAGAGTAGGTTTATAGAGAATTGCACCGCGTTTTGTACTGCGATGAAGACCGTTCCTCTAGTAACCTCACTCTTTTTCAAGATGAATGCTCCCTGAACGAGCTATCAAACAGAAGGTCTTAGGTATACAATAAGCATGTGTTATAGATATCGGTCTCACCTGTTAGATTTGATACATATATGCTTGAACTGTATTAGCCTAAAGGACGAATAGTAGGGAAGAGAGTGATGGAAGAACCCAGTCAAGGAAGACTCAAGCTCTGCCTTGTCTCACGGTATTTTCCCCCTATGATGGGGAGTGGGGCACCACGCATTGAGGATCTATCGGAGAACCTTGCAAGGATGAAACAAGAGATCCACGTCGTCACTACAGTCCCCCCACGCGCATTCCCAAAGACCAATGAGAGAAAGGAGTTCTTAGAGAAGAATAGGAAGGTATACAGAGTTAGGATCCCGGAAGGACTGCCTAACATCATATATGCTATCTTATCAACCTTGGGTCTATTTCTCAAGACTCTAACAGTGATCTTGATGAAAAAGGTAGACCTTGTCTTGGCTACAGTACCTAACGAGGACTCTGGTCTGGCAGGCTGGTTGGCAGCGAAGATCACTGGACGCCCATTCATATTTGATGTCAGAGATGACTGGGAGATTATCCTAATCGATGAAAGCCATGGACTGGAAAGGGTACTGGCAAAGATTGTCTACTATATGTTTAATGCCCTTTACAGATCGGCTGAAAGGGTTGTCTGCACCTCAGAGACACTAAGGAGAAGAATCTCCTTGCGAAGAGGGTCCTCAAAAGGAGTATACAAGATAACCAACGGAACCAAGCTAGAAACACTCCCTATAGAAACCCGAGAAGGAAAAGGAGTGCTAAGAAGAGAGTACGGAGTTCAAGGAGTACTTGCTGTATTCACAGGAACACTCAGCAGCCATCAGGCTCCAAAGAACATAGTAATTGGGGCAAAAGAACTTAGATCTAGAGGAGTTGACACCTCAATTATTATCGCAGGGGGAGGCCCTCTTCTAAACGAGCTCAGAGAACTCTCCGTCAATCTAGGTGAGCCTGTGAGGTTCATTGGATCAATCAGCAGAAGACGGGTAGCCAAACTGATAGCTGAAAGCGATATCGGGATCATTACTCTAAGAGATAGTATAGCCTGCCGCAGCATGATACCGATCAAATTCTTCGATTATATAACAGGATCTCTACCTGTAGTAGCATCAGTACCCATAGACTCTGAGATAGCCCAGATAATTCGAGATGAGCAGCTTGGAATAGTAGTGAAACCTGAAGACCCAATCATGTTAGCAGATGCTATAGAGGAGATGACTGAAAACAAGAGTCTAAGAAGAAAGATCAGTAAAAAAGCGAGAAAGACCGCGGAGCGATATGATTGGAAGAGGCTTTCAAGAGACTATCTTGATCTTATGTTTAAGGTAACCTGACCAGAGGCATCAACCGGCTATTACTCTTCGGATTCCCTTCCCTTTTCTACTAGATTCAACAACTCTACTCTTGTCGTTGCCAGAATATCAGCTAAAAATCCAAAGAAGAAAGACTGGATACCAGTCAGAATTAACAACGCGGAAAGCTGAACCAGTGCCATATGATGACCGAAAGGTTCCCCATAAAAAACCTTGAGAGAGATTACGTAGAGCCCGAAAAGTCCACCAAGGAACGAGAGAAATATCCCAGTCAGCCCAAACATGGTCATGGGGCGTTCCAGAAAGGTGAACTGAAGTCGAAGTGAGATAAGGTCGAGTACTCCTAGGATGAAACGGACAGGTGAACCATACTTTGTTTCACCATATTTCCGAGGGAAATGACGAACCTCTACTTCTCCGACTCTGAATCCCATCTGATGCACAAGGGGAAGAACATACCGGTGAAGATCACTCCTCAGACCTATCTTCTCCAAGACCTCACGTCGAAACGCCTTCAACCCACTGTTGTAGTCGTGGACCTTCAAATCGAATACAAAGCGAGAGACCGAGTTGTAGATGCTTGACGGTAACTTTCTGATCCAAGAGTCTTGCCGATTCTTCCGCCAGCCATTGACGACGTCAAGACCGTTGTCTAAGGCCAAGATAAGCTTGGGTATATCCTCGGGAGCGTACTGGAGATCAGCATCCATAACAACAATATAATCTCCTGTACATCTCGGGATGCCTGTTCTGATTGCGGCAGATTTTCCGAGATTACGGCGATGTCTCACTACCCCAATATAACTAGTTTCCTTCGACAACTCCTCGGCAATATCACCGGTTCGATCAGTACTACCGTCATCTACAATTAAGATATCCCCATCGATTTTCCCCTCTTCACGGAGTGTTCTAAGCCTCTCGATTAGAATGGGGAGGGACTCCTCCTCATTGTATGCGGGAATCATAACAGTTATTTTCTGACTCTTCACCGCATTTCTCACCTTTCAGACATTCAAGTAGAGAACGAACCTTCAATTTTATCTTGTCGCAATGATTTGAGAACCGCTTTGTAGACATCCAACATTCTCTTTACCCGCTTTTCAACTTTATAATCTCGAAGAATCGTCTCTCTAGCCTCTTTACCCAAATCTCTCCTCAAATTCTTATCCTTAGCGAGCCTTAGGATAGCTTCAGCTAGGAGTTTGACATCCCCCAAAGGAACAACGAGACCGTTCACCTCGTTCCTAATTAGAGAGAGATTTGCTGGAATGTCTGTTGCTATCACAGGTTTTTCGCAGGCCATAGCCTCGAGAAGTACCCTGCTCAGCCCCTCAGATATAGAAGGCAGTACAACCATGCTGCTTGCGGCATAGATTTCAGGAAGATCATTATGAGGGACTGCGCCGAAGAAAGAAACGTCTGCTTTTTGAGCACGGTTCCTAAGACTCTCCTTCATCCTCTTCAAGAAGGGACCTTCACCTACAACCATCAAGGATAGCTCAGGGAATCTGTCCCTAGCTATGCAGAACGCGTCAAGAAGCGTGGAAAGGCCCTTACCAGGAACCAAACGTCCGACATACAGGACATTTATCGAATCAGGATTGATCCCACTGTGAGATTTCACAGATTCACGGGGGGAGAACAGCTCAGGGTCAACTGCATTAGGTATGTAATACGCCTTCCGTCGATCTATTCCTGTTGACTCTACGAAGTCTTCGAGCAGATTACTACCATCGAAAGTTGCCGCATCAGCGTTCCTCACAGAGAACTCCTCGATAAGTCTGGCGAGATACCTAACCAAGTACCCTGCCTTCATTGAGGTAGCTATCGAACCGTGAGATGTGACCACATAAGGTTTCCTGAATTCCTTTCTCCACCAGTAGCCGACGAGACCACAGATCCCACTGTGGCAATGAATCAGATCATAATCATGTACCTTTGAGAGTGCAGAGAGTTTACGATAGGCTTGGAAGGCAAAACTCAAACCTTTCAACCGTGGGAGACTTGAACAGTCAACCCGAAAGACCTCTACGCCATCGATCTTCTCATCATAAAGAGTGTCCGGCTCCCTACGGGTAACAACCTGAACGTGGTGCCCAAGTCTCACCAAAGCCGTGGATAGTTGATGGATACAGAAAGGGGCCCCTCCAATGTGAGGCGGATAACGTTCAGCAATCATGCAGAGAAACAAGGAGATCATCCAGGTAGGGTCCCACTACTCTACTCACTCTCAACAGTTATATTTTACATTCTGAGAGAGACATGTCAACCATAACAGGATAAAGATGTACCGCTTATCCCCGGTCATGGGAGAAACGATAATGACGATTCAGGCAAGAAGAAGTTGGTGATAGAGATTAAGATACTCATGTTCACTCCAAGTTTCCTTCCTCTGACTGGAGGGATGGAGGTAAAGATCTATGAGATATCGAGGTGGCTAACTAAACACTATAACGAAGTATTCTTGATGACGATTCGTCGAGGTAGTAGCCCTCGAAAAGAGAGGCTTGAAGGTATTGAGATCGAGAGGTTTATCCTTACTGGACCGTTCGTGATACCTAGACTATTACAGTTTGTCTTTGCCAAGAAAATTGACGTTGTCCATGTCCATTGGAGCAAGTGGAAGACCGGTCTCCTTGCAGTTCTAATCGCCAAGATATTGGGAAAACCGGTTATTCTAGGACTTGCTGGTGATGATGTCTATACACCCGCGGACCCTGATAGAAGACCTGGATTCGTCTATATGCATCTCGTAGAGATGGCTGATCTACTTGTGACTACTAGTGAAGATCTGAAGAGAAGAGCAATTGAGAAGGGATTTCCAAGGAATGCTGTAGCTATCCCCCAAGGTATTGATACAAAGAAATTCAATCCAATCGTTTCCGGAAGAAATGTGAGAGAGACCTTGGATTGGCTTGACAATCCTATTGTGATGGCTGCGGCAAGACTGATCGAAAGAAAAGGCATAGCTTACTTGGTTGATGCTTTTGCTCAAGTTCTCAGGGAAGAACCCGACGCCAAGTTGATGATAGCCGGAGAGGGTCCGGAAAGAAGAAGATTGGAGGAGAAGGTCAAGAGACTAGGATTGTCGAAGTCTGTGTCTTTCCTCGGTATCATACCATACAGAGAGGTCTCTTCATACTACGCAGCCTGCGATGTTTTCGTCCATATACCAACATACGAGGCTATGCCCCATGTAATCTACGAAGCTATGGCAACAGGCAAACCTGTTGTGGCAAGTAGAGTAGGCGGGATTCTAGAAGTAATAGAACATGGAAAGGACGGGTTGCTAGTTGAGCCTAAAGCTCCGAGTGAGACTGCTGAGGCAATCCTGAAGCTTATACATAACAGAAGACTTGCAGGGGAAGTCGGGGAGAACGCCCTACAGAAGATAGAGAGAAGATATACATGGGACATTATTGCAGGTCAATACCTTAGACTCTATAGATATGTTGCGTCTCACCGAGATGAAACCGATTCGTAGGAATACTGAGGTGAGGAAACATCAAGATCTCATTACTGCCGTGGCCAAATGCTCATCGATGCGCTTTTGCAGTGAGAGACGACGATACCAGTTATTACACATCCTCAGCCATGTTAGAGAAGCTCTATCAAGACGCATGGAAGATGGGGTTCAAGATCAGCTTAGCAGTCATCCCAAAGATAGCGACCGATATTATTCCAGGAAAATATGTGGCATCTAGAGGACTGAGATACACTCCCATGGTTCCGCCTAACGTCAGAGGTAAACATGGGGTAAGATCCATCCTGGAGAACAAAGAACTGGTTCAATATCTCATCTCAAAGGTCAAGAGGGATCAAGTACAGCTTCTGCTGCATGGCCTTGAGCACCAAAGAGTAGACGGAGCTCCTGAATTCTCCTCTAGAATGGTGGAACAGACTAAGAGAAGGTTGCTAGAAGCAAGCAGGATCTTTGAAGGAACCTTTGGGTGGAAGCCAAAAGTCTTTGTCCCACCTTGGGAACTACTCTCGGTAGAAGCGAGAGATCTGCTGAGAGAGATGGGATTTCATCTCTGTCGAAGATATCCTCGGTTCTTGGATGAATATTTGGAGAGTTTCTCAAGAGGTTATTATCCTATCCCCTTCAAGCGTAGACCGATAATCCTCCTTAAAGATCTAGGCTCTAACTCGGTCTCCTTTAAATCAGGGATCTTTGACCTTAGGGACAACGGATACTTCTTCTCCATGCTCTACGACGCTGAATCTAGCAGAAAGGCTTCCAGGGAGATATTTCTCAAGAATTATGAGAATTGGAATGCATCGATCTGGTGCAATCATTACTGGGAGTTCTTTTTCGACTGGCAGAAGGAGATATCGATGACCCATATTTTTGATAACTTCAACAAGTTTCTACAGTACGTCTCTGGTTTTAATATCTGGAAATGTGGTCTTGATGAGCTGGCTGAGTGGTTAAGAAAGTATCAAGCCTTAAGGATCCAGAGCAGAGAGTATTCCCTGAAGATAGAGACGATGGAACCTATGTCGGATCTAGCGATTCAATCCGAAAAATGTCCTAAGGTAAAGAGGGGAAAAACTAGACTTGTTGAGATTGAGAACGGGATCTATTTGTTACCGACATTATCTCCAAAAGAAAGGATCGAACTCTCTACTGAAATATAGATCACCAGCGGACGATATGGACTAATGACTCACAGATTCGGCCAATAAGGTTCGAACGGTAGCCCCCCAAACACACCTTGAAAGACAGGCAGTAAATATGACAGGTAGATAACAGACAATATTACTCCAATCAATGACGCGAGAAGAATCGCATGTTTATCTGCAGGTTTTCTAGCTTCAAGATAGATCAAGATTATATATAGCATGCAACCGAGGGTGACGATCACTCCCAGAATCCATTTGAAGACTGTCAATTCCATCCCGTAGGATTGAAAATCTCGACGAATCAACTCCGATACGAATCCCATTCTCATGTGGTGTGGTCCAGCCTCATCTAGGAGCTTAAAATAAGCGAAGGGAGGCCCGAGAAGAAAACCTACTATGAAGAAAGGAAGGTATAGCCATCTGAAGGTTTCTCTTCTCGGATGCCAGACCTTTGCATCGATTACCATGAATGGAAGCACCCAGACAAAGAAGTTGTCGTGAAGAACTTTGAAAGAAGCTAAGAAGGATAGGAGTACTGCCATGAAACCGTTGAAGGCGACATTCTCGGGAGGATTGCAGCGATGGAAAAGAGCGAGTGTGAGGGACACGCTAATGAGAAAACATGAGAGGCTAATATCTGCCAGATAGACTCCAGAATAGAACCGGAAGACATCAATGAGCGTGAAGCCATGAATAGGACGCCACAAATGACAGATTACATTGCAGATATACGCTCTCCAATCCCAGATTAGGAAAGGTATCGATAGGAACGAGAGCACAAAGATAATGACCTTCAGGTATCGAGTAGCCTGTGATTTCAAACCCATATTCATCAAGAACATGAATATCAGGGGGACAGTGATTATTGGATAGGTCTTGAATGCAATCCCTAAAGCCAGATGAATTGCGCTTAGATCGTAATGGTTCTCAATGAAGTAACAAATAGAGAGCAGCGTAAAGAGGGTTGGCAGGGAATCGAACATTCCGTAGATACTCGAGACGAAAATTACTAGAGGATTGAATAGCCAGAGGGATAGACCTCTTCGGGCATTTGGGAGGTCATCAGTGCGATTGAGAATGAAACGATAGACGACAAATCCAACGGCTAGGTCGGCAAGAATAATTGGTAATTTGATCATGGCAACTAGCGCGTAAATGTTTCCTGGAAATAGTGATGTGGATAGCCAGTAAGAAAAAAAGTTGAGGAGAGGCCAAGGCGACATGTAGCCAATGTTGTCTTCTGCAGAGGTTTTGAAGAAGAAGCTGAAGGTATAAGGATTCAAACCTTCATAAAGCCCCTTTCCCGTTTCTATCCAAATGTGAACATCATGATTCATATCGCCACTGATGGGGGCAACAACCAGTCTTATCGAGAGTCCAAGAACTAGAGCACCTATTAGCCAGAGATCTATTTTTTTCTCATTCTGGTAACGTGAAACGCGCTGCCAGAACAGGTCTATTGGAAATTTCATCGGTCAGGTAACTCCTTATCTTTATGCACAGGTGCGAATGCTTTCGAGAGAGACCTACCGTAAACAGGAATCGACTGCGATCTCTATCATAGGTAGACCTCAGTCCCCCTCGCAACCCGTATGTCGACGCTTACTTAGTAGTTCCTTCCTAGATGCAATTCGAGGAGGCAGTAATTCAGTTGGATATCAAAAGGAGAGTAAAAACCGCTCCAGATATCAGCAGTTTTACACAACTAGAAGGTTGAAGTCAGGGAACTTTCAGACCTGAGGAATACCAAGGAGTTGTCATAGGTCTTACCCTAGCTAGGTTTTTCTTTAAATTTGGATGCCTATTGGCTGGATATCAATCCTAAATTTTTCAGAGCAATACCTCTATAGCATTCGTTTGGACCTGAAGATTGTCATACAAGATTTACCTCTGGAGAGTAGATCCAGAGAACTAAATACCAGATGAAGCTCCACGCGAGAAAGACTAAAACCCGCCAATGCTTTCTGTTCGAAAGGGCTCCTTCAGCACAGAGAACCGATAGGAACGGGATCAGGTCACATATGTATCTCGGGTCTTTTGCCCTTATGAAGGTGAAGAATACTAGATTTGTTAAGATAGGAGACCACAACGACAGAATCCGCAGGTCTTTCCTGATATTCTCCAGCGCGAGATAGAGCGTTGGGCCGAATACGAAGGGAACCTGGATCCAGAGTAGCTCTACAGGGACAGTCTTATGACCGGGTTGTCGAGTGATGAGAGCCCATCGAAGAGTCTTGATCGGCGAGACAAAGAAAGACCCATATGCTAAGTAATCGAGAAGACCACCAATTACTAGAGCAGATGCGAAGAACCCGACAAGAAAATCTCTCAAGGAGGCTCTCTCGTCTCTCAAGAGAAGTAGAACAGGGAGAAGGTACAGTGCTGTCTGGAATCTGCAAAGATACCCAAATCCCA
>CP070773.1:653243-654814 GCA_020345945.1 Candidatus Bathyarchaeota archaeon
CTTCCAAGAAAGGATAAGATTGTGCTGTTAGGTATTGTTAGAGCCTTGATGAGTAAACGATCATCATACACTTCACTTAAAGAGATAAAAACTATGGTGGGGGTAGTCTGCGAAGAATATGACTTGAAACCGATCAAAGACGTGGATGAGTGCGTTCAAGATTTATGTGATAGGAACATCATTGATTTGAAGTCTCTTCTACAAATTGGAATAAGTGGAGTATCGACCACTGACTTAGAGAGTTACTTAAACAACATCATCAAGAGGCTGGAGAACGACATTTATGAAAGAGGAAATTGAAAAAAGAGTTATTGACGAGGTTGAGGTTGCTCTCAGTAGTATAGGTAAGCTGAAGATCCTAAGGCTACTAATGAAGAATCCAGATCATGCTTTTACCCGATACGAAATTGGAAAAAAGACCCCTATTAATCCACGAGACATCAAGAATAATATTCAAGCACTCCTTGAGATCGGATGGTTAAAAGAACTCAAATATGGACATCTTCAGAAATACTCAATTAACATAGATCATAACATTGTACAACATCTTTCAAGTTTCTTCAGAGACATAGGTTACATCTGAGCAGTAATTCCTTTAGTCTATGGGAGCTAGTCCCCCTCCCCCTCAACATCAATGGCGATATAAATACTCCAAATCGCCAAACCCTTCTCACTACTAAAACACACTCGTGAAATGAGGAGGAATACTATATGACTGAAGTCTCACTTGACATCGATTTAAGCAACTTAAAGGGCGTAGGTCCAAAGACAAGGCAGAAATTGATCGATGGAGGAATACAATCGATAATGGATCTCGCCGTAGCCTTGCCCAGAGAGATTGAGGATATACTTGGAGGCAAAGAGGAAAAAGCATTCTCCTTCATCATCTCGGCGAAGAGAAGTCTTGAGCAGAGTGGTCTTCTTGACAAGGAGTTTATTCCGGCTGGTGAGTTGTTGCAAAAGCGTAGAAATATGATGCGCTGTACCACGGGTTCAAACAACTTAAACAAGATCCTCAGTGGAGGCGTGGAGACTCAAGCGATAACAGAAGTATATGGTGACTTTGGAAGCGGCAAGACACAACTCTGTCACACCCTTTGTTGCACTTGTCAGCTCCAACCAGGAGAAGGAGGGTTAGGTGGCGGAGCCATATATATTGACACAGAATCAACATTCCGGCCTGAAAGGCTTTACCAGATAGCACAGGCAAGAGGGTTAGATCCCGATAAAATCATCAATAACGTTACGTTCTGTAAGGTCTACAACAGCAGCCACCTTGAGTTGGTGGTTAGAGTGCTCGGAAAACACATCGAGAGGTGCGGAGCTAAGTTGGTAATAGTAGACAGTGTAATAAGTCTGCACAGAGCCGAGTTTATGGGAAGGGGAACCTTAGCTGAAAGACAGCAGCGTTTAAACAGTCTGATCCATCGACTTCTTCGCTTCGCTGAAATATACAACATTGCAGTAGTCGTCACCAACCAAGTTCAGACAAAACCAGATACCTTCTTTGGAGATCCGACTAAGCCAACAGGGGGAAACGTAATCGCTCATGCGTGCACCTACCGGATCTA
>CP070773.1:654914-658236 GCA_020345945.1 Candidatus Bathyarchaeota archaeon
AACCTTAGCTCAAGAATAGATCAGGGATCAAGAATATATTTCTATGATTGAGTGTCGAGGAAATCCCTAACAATCTCCCCTGCCTGTCTAAGACCATAGACCACGCGATTCCTCTTTCTGGTCAATTGATTCAAGATGAACCTCTCTTCACCGTTCATCTCCTCGATCCCACGAAGGTCTCTAGCCAAGATCATATCAGGAAAATGTGGTGTCGGAACAGCAGGGTCATGGTCGAAGATTCCCTCCCGCGCATATGCCAACGGTATGAGAATACGACCTAAACGAATCAATACTCGATTAGTCTCTTTGACACTCTCCTCCTCTCTCTGAATCCTTCCATCCAGAAGGAGTTCGTAGAAGGCTTCCAAGTTAACGTTAAGCGAGGAGAGTTCTCGGAGAACAGGTCCCAAATCAAATCTATTCCCAGATTCCTTGGAGTACCATTGAATGTACTGTAGAGACTCGGTCACAGTCCGACGGAAGTCGAATGGATAAATCTCCGAGTTCAAGACTCGAAGGAGAGTAGCTAGATATACTTTGATATCTCTAAGCAAGTACTCTCTATCGGCTATCTCGATGGTGTCCGCTTCTGTATGCCACTCGATGTTTCCACCGCAACCTCCAACGGCGTAGAATCCCTTCTCGGCAGCAGCCTCTTTCGGCATATTGGAGAGCAGCATGTAGAATGAGGTTAATCCAATATTGTTGAATGTATAGTCTCCTGCCTTGACAGGACGCACCCTTGTCGCCTCAAGGCCCGTGACATCCTTTATTGTATTCTTACAGAGTTCCTCAGCTTCAGCCATAATCATGACTTCATGGTACGATAACGCCCATCTGCATCCAGGAGAGTCACAGTTTACTTGAGCTATACAGTTCTCGGCAAGGTCAACACCGAACTGATCGCAGTACCAAGTGGAACCTGCATATCGTCCTGTGGAATGCCCCGGCCACCAAGCTATGCGGAGGCTTCGTTCAATGCTGTCTCGGTATCTATTGAAGACTCTCGCGATCTCAAGCATAGCTCCGTCACCGACAGCATTATCGCCGACGCCATAATGCCAAGAGTCATAGTGCCCATGAAGGAGAATGAAACTCTCAGGCTCTTTCGATCCCTTTATCTCAGCAACTGGCAGAAGGCATTTCTTCCAACCTTCATCAAGCCGAGTGGTTATCCTCAGCTGAAGATCTCCTTTCTTAGCTTGCTCCTTGAGGTATTCACCGTCAATTCTATTCACGCTTGCCAAAGGAGTCCTGGGTTTCGTGTTAAAATTTTCTGGTGTTGGTGTTCCCCATATAGAAGTGGCTATGCCTTCGTGAATTCGCTTCCCCGGGTGGATGGCGATCTGACCGATCGCCCCCTTCTCTTCAAAGTGGCGTATAGCTTGAGGCATTATCGAGAGTCCTTCAGTAAGGACTATTCTTCCACTTACATCAACGTCACTCTGAATCTTCATATCGAAGAGATCTGCAGTACCCTTCGCTCTTCTCGATGGAACATAAACAACCTCACCTTCTACACTCCCCGACGCAGAGAAAGACGGAGGCTTCGCACGAATCGATCTTTCTCTAGGTGAAAGGACACCGATCTCGGCGGACAGAGGTATGCTGAGGTAGAGTTCGGGCTCATACACCTTCACGTCAATACCTAGTTCGTGAAGTCTTTCAACGAGGAAAGTCGCCGCCTTCCGTTCATCTTCACTGCTCGAGACTCTGACAAGCTTGGAGAACTCCTCAACAAGCCTCCAAGGCTCCTCTATGGAAACCTCCTCTAGCAGTTGGTTCTCAAGTCTTGATAACTCATCTCGCTTCAATAACACCACTCATCCTTATCACTCGCACCATCAACCTTTAGTACAAACATCTCAATCAACCAATCTTGCTTAGATTTTTTTTATTTTCTCATACAAGTCGCCGGTTTTGTTGAGATCTGACTTTAGTCCTGCAAATAGTATACAATGATTCACTTAAAACCATAGAATAGATAGAAGAAAAATCAGGGTATGGGAGAATCAGGTCTTTGGGAAGATAGGTTCACCGATTATCCCTTTCGCAAGCTCGAAGGCTTTCTTGACGTCCTTTTCTTCTCCCTTGAGTAGAAACGTCCTTGAACCTTCTGCACCGTTGACTCCTCCACCCCCAACATTTATCGCTGATACTCCCGTCAGCATTTCAAACGCCTCTATTTCAGTAACTACTCTTCCCATAACAGGCATCATTCCAAGTTTCAGGCCAGTCGACATGTCAATCTTGTCAATTCCCAGTTCTGGGACAATATTATGGATCGGGGTTGGGATGAGTTTCTCCAATCCCACAGGTATTATGAAGTGGACACCTCGTGCCATCAACGTTCCTATCGAGAGTCCGATGGTTCCTGAGGTTTCGGAGGCGACATATACTCCTGCAATACCGAAGAGATCGAGAGCGTTCGCACCTTTCATCAAGACATCTCCTCCCCTCAGCTTTGGAACAGCCTCTTCAAGGGTAAGCTTGACAGCTTTGCCTTTCTCGATGACAATGTCCGGAATCTGCCTTTCCGGTGAAGGAGCCCCACCTAGAAGGCCAGGAAGTACTACGCCTCGCCTAAAGTCGGCTTTGTTTATATCTTCTCCAAGAATCTCCTCAGCCACATAGCTGTTTGTCGTCCCCTTGATGATGACTATTAATCCAGACTTCAAAGCCTTCTGGACTTCAGGAAGTACAGCTACACCTTTTCCGATGAGGCGTTTACATTCAGACGAAGTTAAAACGACTAGAGCTTTCAAGACAATCAACATAGATGAGTTAGACGAATCTGTATTTATTGCTGATTCTCAGAATTGTCCGATTTCGAATCTTTCAAGTATTGAAGATAGTTATCTCTGGTGATTGATCTACTCGACTAGGTGTTTCTTCAGTTCCTTTCTATTCAGTTCAAAACCGATTCCTGGTTCGGTTGGAAGCTCAATACATCCATCAACTATGGGTACAGGTTTATCGAGTAGCTTATCTCGCCACTCGACATCCCCCAACTGAAATTCGAGTATAAGGAAGTTGGGGACACAACCACATAGATGGGCACTGGCCATAGTAGCTATCGGGCCTACCATATTGTGGGGAGCAATAGGAATGTAGTATGTGTCGGCTAGAGCCGCTATCTTCTTCATCTCAAGAACACCTCCGGTTCTAGCTATATCAGGCATTATTATGTCAGCCGCCTGATTCTCAAGCAGTTCACGAAACTCGTAACGAGTATTCAGCAGTTCTCCAGTACATATTGGGGTTGAAGAGGCAGCCGATACCTTAGCCATCGCTAAGGCATTCCCCGACGGAATAGGATCCT
>CP070773.1:658336-662153 GCA_020345945.1 Candidatus Bathyarchaeota archaeon
TACAGATGTCTTTGATACCTGGATGGACTCTTCAATTACATGTGCAGTCCACGCTGGTTGGCCTGATCGAACAGACTGGAAAAGATTCTTCCCAGCAGACCTTCACCCATCTGGACACGAGATAATCAGAACATGGGCATACTACTTGATGGTGAGACATCTTGCACTCTTCGACGAAAAACCCTACAAAAGTGTCCTAATAAACGGAATGGTCCTTGGAAACGATGGAAGGAAAATGAGCAAGTCTCTCGGTAATTATATTACAGCCCCAGAAGTCCTGGAGAAACATGGTGCAGACGCAGCTCGTCAATGGGCTGCTGCCGGAGGGAAGACGGGAGCAGATATCCCATTCCGCTGGAGCGATGTAGAGTACGGCTGGAGATTCCTAATTAAGCTATGGAATGCCTCCAGATTCATAGAGAGACAACTTAGGGATTACAAGAAACAGAAAAGAAGCACAGTTACACTGAGGACAATCGACAAGTGGCTCTTGACAAGACTACAAAGACTTACTGAATCTGTAACAGAGGCCATGGAAAACTATGAATTCAATAAGGCAATTGAAGAGACTAGACTCTTCACGTGGCATATCTTATGCGACCAATACATAGAAGCCGTAAAACATCGCCTCTACAGAGACGAGGCTCCTGAAGAACGTATACCTGTCCAATACACCTTGCATAAAGCATTATACGATATTCTCCACTTACTGGCACCGATATGTCCTTTCATCACCGAAGAGATCTATAACGCGCTCTACCTCAAACATGAAGACTACGCGAGCATACACGTCAGCAACTGGCCAGAATACCAAGAAGAACTCATTGACGATCATGCAGAACGTATAGGAGAACTCACAATAGCCATAATCAACGACATAAGAAGGCTGAAGGCGAGAGAAAAAGTACCACTCAATATGAGTGTGAAAGAGGTCACCATCCTAGCCGATGAAGAGGAGAGACTGGAGAGCATAAAAGAAGAGAGAAGTGACATTGAAGGAACCTGCAAGATAGAAAGACTTCTCTTCAAAAAACGGGTGGGAAAAGAAGGTATAGAACTTGAGAACTATGAAGGCATCGCTCTGAGACTGGTTCCTTAGCTACCTAGATGCAAAATGGAGAACAGCAGCTATCCCACCAAAAGACCTCAGCAACATGGATCCCTCCTCGGTCTCAGTAGAGATTACCTCTACATCTATCCCCTTCTCCTCAGCCAGATCAGCCAAGATATCGAGGAGATCCCTCTCCTGAGTCAATGAGAGAGAAGTGCTCCCACATTCAGTGCATATCTCTTTGTTCAAGTTCTCCTCAAACTTTAGTAGATCAGGACCAAACAATGTACGAGTAGACTGCTTCCCGCAAACAGAACAAGAGAGATCGACTCCTTTAGCATCCAACCCCTCGGAGAGAAGTAGAATCTTAACTACACCTTGATCTAGAGAATTCAAAACCTCGTCATAACCGTATACAGACATTCCAGTATCATGACCAAGCTCATACAGAAAGCTTTGGACAAGTTCTTTCTCCTCGATATATCTAACCCGACGGATCGTCTCTGAAGACCTCTCAACTATCTCTTTGACCCCCTGCTCTCCTATATAGGCGGTATCGAGAGTCACTAGAATCTGCTTCTTCAAAGTATAATGCATCTTGTTCTTATCTTGAAATTCGTGTTTAGTCGGACCTGGTCCACCCAGTAGGATGCCTTTCAGGTCGTCAAGGTGAAGGAATATCTCGTCAGCGTATTCTGAGACGCGTCCAAAGAACGCATTCACCCCCATCTCTCGAAGCCGTTCAAAACGACGTGCAGACTGACCACCAGCCCTATGCTTTCCAGGTATCCCAGAAGTAATCTCCCTTACGATCTCAAGCCGCCTGCCTCGGAGTACTCCGAGAGTAGCACCACTAGTATCAACCAAGATTATTCCATAAGATTCCTCTTCCCTCAGCATATTCTCTAATATATCAGTATGGAAACGACTATCGCACCTATACAGATAGGTACTGATGGGTTCAGGAGGAATTATACTGTATATCTCCATGACCTCCGATCCAGGAGGACCTCTAGGAACTGCACCACAAAAGATAATCAGACCATTAGGAGGCGGCTGTTTGAAGAGTTTAAGCCGCTGTATCACCTTTACGATGGCATCTTGGACATGCTTCCTAGTAGTAGTAGACTTGATGTTGGATGCAGTACCATACTCTTGCCTGAGATTATTTGTCACATCACTAATCTGGCGGTCTGGGGGAACATAGAGAGAGATCAGCTCCGTTCCTCTTCCTTCCTTAGAGGAAAGGTTATCCAAAGCACGTCTCAGCCTAAACCTAGAGAGCGAGCCTCTCTCACTCAATATCATCCAACTCCAACAGAGAATGTCGTAGAGCCTAATAGGGCTAGTAATATAAACGTTCTTTACTCTGATGAGATAGGGAGCGACCAAAGATGAGAGTTGTCTACAAAATCGGCGGACATCTACTAGATATCGAGCATGGTGCTACAGAAATCTCAGATTACTTGAAGATCCTAAAGAAGCTCCATGACAAGGGTCATAGACTAGCAGTCGTTATCGGAGGGGGAGAGAATGCCAGAAGCTACGTCAATGCTGCCCGACGCTTAGGGGCTGATGAGGCTTCCTGTGATCAGATTGGAATCGAGGTTACTCGTCTGAACGCAGAATTATTTATCTTAGGTATCGGCGAAGACGCCTATCCTACACCACCAAGAGATATAGCTGAACTGAAAAATGCTCTCCGAACAGAGAAGTTGGTTGTGCTCGGAGGACTTACTCCAGGACATTCAACAGATGCTGTCGCGGCGATAGTTTCAGAGATCATGAAGGCTGAACTTTTGGTAAGACTAACAGACGTAGATGGCGTATACACAGATAACCCCAAGACCAACCCAAGTGCTAAGAAAATTGAAGTCATCTCCACAAAGAAGTTGCTTGATATGCTCATATCGAAGAAATACTGGGCCGGAGGATACGAACTGATAGACCCAATAGCAATCAAGATCATCGAAAGATCCAAGATACCAACAAGAATCGTCGATGGGAAAGACCCAAAAAACCTAGAAAAAGCGCTGAGACACGAGAAGATAGGAACCCTCATATCAGAATAGACATCTTATGACATCTTCATCTGTTCAAAAAAAGAGATCAAAATCTTCGTCTTCTGACCCTCCTCGTTTAGAGCGATTACTTTCATCCCACTGATCTGCTCCAACAGGACAATCTCCTCTCGAATAAGAGGTCTGATCACCCGAGCTATACTTGACGGAGATGCATCAATGAAATGAGATAAACTGGCTTGATTGAAGATCTTCCCTCTATTCTCAAGAAGAAACTCTAGAAGTCTTGTCTGTGTTTTCGAAGCAAATAAAGTCGTCAAACGAGTCATAAACCTCACCCTAGGTGACTCAAGTCAACCTTACTCCTCGACAAGAACCACTACCGAAATCTGATATGACTTTTGTCATGCCAACTTCTACCATAATTCAAGAAAAGACTTGCTCATGACAAATATTCGGGCACCCAAAAGACCTCAGACTACTATCTAAAAAACGAAAAATGGTGCGGGGAGTGGGACTCGAACCCACGAAGGTCTACACCAATGGATCTTGAGTCCATCGCATTTGGCCTGGCTCTGCCATCCCCGCGTCAGAACATTAGAGATACCTTAAACAGAATTATTTAAGGATGCAGAAGTTATCTACCCCATCCTGCATAAGTACAGGAGGTCAATAGACTGAAGAAGATATGCAGAGCTATTGAAAAAGAGAAGAGAAGAACTCTCAGTGAGACAATCTCCGAATT
>CP070773.1:662253-665895 GCA_020345945.1 Candidatus Bathyarchaeota archaeon
AACCCAGCAAGCTCTACTAACGCAGGGCTGTTACCATACACGCAACTACCAACAGCCAATTCTCCTTCATTCAGTATTTTCTTCAATCTATTCTTCCTTAGCATCATAATCCCCTCAACCTCATAATATAGCATCTACCAGTCTAAATACCTTAGATAAAGTTGGAAGAAAGCGATCTGACCGACAAGACATGAACGAGAAAACCTAACCTTTAAGGAGACCAGTTCTAGAGTTGGAAAAAGAAAAAGGATAGAGAGTTGTATCCAGGTGAAGCTTCAAAAAAGAGCCTTACCAGAGATCACCACTTCTCATCAGCGTAAAGATCGTCCCAACTCTTCCTCATGTCCCCAATCAACTCAAGTTTCACAACCACGTCCAAGAGTGCTGGCGTACCATCCTTGACCTGTCTACTAGCCCTCTTGATAGCTGGCACGATATCATCTGGTTTTTCCACTCTCTCCGCGTACGCACCCAAGCCCTCCGCCACTTTCGAGTAGTCACCAGACAGCTTGGAAGTGCTAGGTGTCAGAACCTCATACATCCCTAGACCTTGGTTATTGGTAACGACTACGAGAATAGGTATATCGTTCCTTACTGCTGTCTCCATTTCCATACCAGTCATGCCGTATGCGCCGTCACCCATTACACAAACAACTAGCTTGTCTGGATGCGCAAGCTTTGCTCCCATGGCTGCACCTAGAGACCAGGCCATCTCGCTCTGTCCACCCATCCCCAAGTAGCTTCTGGGGAAAGTGGCTTCATAGAAATGGCTTACATGCCAGCGGGGTAGACCAGCATCATGAGTCACGATAGTGTTGTCCTTGTCTACTGTTTGCATTAAGTCCCAAGTAAACCTGTAAGGATTGATTGGAACCTCGTCCGAGGTTAATCTCGGCATCCACTCATTCAGCCATTCCTTTCTAACCTTAGATATCTCCTTCTGTAAATTCTCGTCTTCCTTCCTCTTTCCGCCTGTAAGCTTTTTCACTGCTTCTGTAAGCTGTCTCAAGACAAGCTTTGCATCTCCAAGGATTCCTAGATCAGTCTTATAGACTCTGTTGATATCCAGCTCTGAGATGTTACTATGAATGAGTTTGATACCTCTCGGAACAGGAATCCCCATTCCTCCTCTCCTATTCCTGAAGCTGTTACCAATAGCGAAGAGGATGTCTGCCTTCCTTAGGAAGTGCGCCGCTTGTTTGGTTCCTATCCTCCCTGCGAGACCCAGGGAGAGAGGATGGTTCTCTGGGAATACTCCTTTTGCGTTGAGAGTGCTTGTCACTGGTGCTTGTAGTAACTCCGCGAGTTCCTGCAGTTCATCCCACGCTTTCGAGTATAGGACTCCTGCACCAGCGTGGATGAGCGGGTTCTTAGCAGATATCAATGCTTTAGCAGCCTGCTCAATATCTCTAGGGTCTCCCCCTACTGTCCATCCTTTAGCCACAAGGTCGTATGCTAGCTTCTCGTCCTCCACTTCACCGGACGAGATATCCGAAGGTATACTAAGTACTACAGGTCTCCGTTGACCAGACCTAAGAACGGTGAACGCTCTTCTCATCATCTCGGGGATACGTTCAATGAGATTTATCCTTCCCACCCACTTGGCGACAGATCGGAAGAAATCCATATCCTGCACTTCTTGAACAGCTTGCGTACCGATTAATTGTCGCGAGACTTGTCCAGCCAAGCATAGGACAGGTGTACCATCAGAATACGACTGTGCTATCCCGGCGAAAGCATGTGCAACACCTGGACCTTGAGACGGTAGCACAACGCCGACATCGTTGGTTGCGCGAGCATAACCGTCAGCAATGTCACAGGCGACTCTTTCATGACGGGTAAGTACAGTCTGAACTTCAGGGACATCCGCCAGGGCGTTTATAATGTCGATCGCTCCCCCTCCCGGGAAGCAAGGTACGTATTTTACACCTTCCTGTTTGAGTATGTTTGCTATAGCTTCTGATCCTTTCATAAACTCCCTTCCTCAAGACACATAACGTATCATTATAGTTGGAATTTAAGCGATTGGGCAAAGCGAAGGGAAAAGACGGCAATCATAGATCTATGAGACTTCTTCCGTAGATCTAAAGATTGGATTGAATACTCTCCTATTCTAGGACTTGACGAACCCATCCTTCATGATTGTACCTACATCGACATCCAGCTCGTTCGCTGTCTTGACGATATCGTCCCACCAAGGATCATCCACAAATACGCCCAGTCTTCTCCTGTTCTCCTCCTCCAACCACTCAGGCTCACCAGGGTACAAGATCTCCTCTGATGGTTGTATCAAGAACCAAGGTATCTTGAACCCAGGTCTTTTTTTGGACGACTTGAGGTGATCGATCATTGACTCAATCCTTTGAGTGAATTCATCTAGAGGGCAGTAACCAGTCGGATCGATCGCTGTAAACACGTGCCCAAAGCCTTTCTCATCAAGGCAGCATCCCGAGCCAATAGCACCAGCTAATGCCTCGACGATTACACTCAATCCATAACCTTTGTACTCACTATAAGGATGACCAAAACCAACCGGTTTAGCCTCATTCTTTCTGACTGCAAGCGGATCTGTTGACCATGTACCATCAGATCTAATAAGCCAGCCCTCAGGCGCCTCTTGTCCTCTAATAGACATAACCTGAAGATGCCCCATAGCCACACCGGTTGTTGCCATATCGAGAATAATCGGTTTGTACTTCGATCCTGCAGGTATAGCGACACAGAGTGGATTGATTCCCAGTCTTCCCTCGACTCCCCCGTAAGGCACAGCAGAATGACCACCACCCCTACAGAGGGTTATCCCGATCATATCGCTCTTGGCCGCTTGATAGGAGTACCACCAAAGACCACCAATATGCCCCTTCCCCTTTATTCCAACGCTACCCATCTTGTACCTCTTCGCCTTCCCTATCGCTGTCCTCATTGCCCTGTATCCTGCAACGAAACCGAAGCCTAAACCAGCGTCCACCATCGTCGTAGTGGGAGTATCCAAGAGGACCTCAGATTGTGTGCCAGGAACCAAGGTGCCTTTCTTGATATCTGCAACATATTTCGGAATGGCCCGAACCCCGTGCGAATCGACACCATGTATACTTGTATCGACAAGGATATCTGACACGATTCTTGCTTCATCCTCAGAAGCACCAGCAGCCTTGAAAATCGCGACACTCAGCTCTCTTAGAGGTCCTTCTTTTAGTCTTACCATAACATACCCTATGAATAGAGAGTATTTCTTTTTTTAGTACAGCAAGCTGGAGGTTGATTTTGGATATCCTGACTATTATCGAAAACTGACATAGAGTCCTAGAAAGGAAAGAAAAGAACTAGAAGAGAAGAAAGAAGGCTGCCTGAGAGGACTCTGATTAAGCAGTATTGTGGCAAGTGTTGTCTAGCTACTATCTTAGCAGTCTACAACGACAAGTATCAAGTATAGTATGGACCTTTAGGCGGTGCTATCCTGTCGATTCTCTCTAGATCGGCTTTACTCAGGCTGACGTCTGCCGAGGTTAGGTTCTCCTCCAGTTGTTTCATGTTCGAAGCAGCGATTATGGGTGAAGTCACGGCTGGATTTGCTAGGAGCCAAGCTAAAGCTATCTGCACCATAGACGTGCCCAGATCCTTTGACAACTCCTCCAAACCTTT
>CP070773.1:665995-669454 GCA_020345945.1 Candidatus Bathyarchaeota archaeon
GAGTGACGGTGTTTCAGATGGTAAGTTATCGGGTTCCTGTACTCGCAGGTGACGGAATTGGCCCTGAAGTGATGGCGGAAGGCATCAAGGTGCTGGATGCTGCCTCTGAAGTCCACGGATTTGAGATCGAATGGGTAAGCTACCCATACGGGGCAGAACACTACTTAGCAACTGGAGAAATCCTACCCGACCAGGCTCTTGAAGAGATGAGTAAGAGTAAAGCAATCTACTTCGCAGCTGTAGGAGACCCCAGATGTCCTCCGGGTCTCCTTGAGCAGGGGATAATCCTCAAGATTAGATTTCACCTAGACCAGTACATAAACTTGAGACCCATTCGCTTGTTGGAAGGTGTCCCGACACCTCTCAAAGGAAAGACTACCAAAGACATCGACTTCTCAGTAGTCAGAGAGAATACGGAAGACATGTACGTCGGGCTTGGAGGTAGAGCCAAGAAAGGAAGAAGTAGACAAGAACTAGATCTGCTCAGAAGCCTATACAGCGTCAAATTCGGTTTGGACATAGAGACCGATCATGAAGAGATTGCATACCAGATAATGGTAATAAGTAAACTTGGCGCAGAACGGGTGATAAGATACTCTTTTGAACACGCAGTTAAGACCGGCAGAAATAGAGTGACTAGTGTTGATAAAGCGAATGTACTCCCCGAGGCCTACGGCTTCTGGAGAGAGATCTTCAAGAAAGTCAGTGAAGACTTTCCGAACATCGAGACAGAGTTCAGTTATGTAGACGCGGTCACTATGTGGTTCGTCAAGAATCCTGAATGGTTTCAAGTTGTGGTGGCACCCAATATGTTTGGAGACATCATCACAGACTTGGGAGCTATGATTCAAGGAGGATTAGGGCTAGCAGCAGGAGGAAACATAAATCCTGATGGAACATCGATGTTTGAGCCAATCCATGGATCCGCACCTAAATACAAGGGACAGAACGTTGCGAATCCAGTTGCTACCATTCTAGCAGGATCAATGCTATTGGAAACTCTCGGCCAGTCGAAGGCAGCTAAGACAGTTGAGAGTGCCGTCAACAAGGTTCTTGCACAGGGAAAGGTGAGAACTCGAGATCTAGGAGGCAGCTCTACTACGAGTAATATGGGCGATGTCGTAGCAAAAGAAGTATTGGCGGGAGAATAATAGCCTCAGAAATCAACTTTTCATCTACTTGACTTTGTCCTTAGGACATAGGACGACTTCCACGTCTTCCCTCCCTAATCGACAGTAATTCCGTGTGCCCTCAATGCCAATTTTATCTTCTCTATCTCCCCTCTTATTGACTCAACTTCTCGACGTAGCGCCTCTACCTCTCCCCTCATTGGAGGGGTTGGCACAGGTCCCGTCGTGATATCTGGGACCCCCTGAGATCTACCCGAATTCAAGTCCTCCGGTCTGTATACTTTACCCATAGACTCCCCTTCTCCTTCCTTCACAATCCTACTCGTGATATATATCCTTGATCAATCGTCCATGACGTGAGGCTATACTAGATGAAGAAGAGTCCTAAGGTGGGTTATTTCGCCAAGAATCAGTCTAGTCGCTGAAAAACCTAAAAGCCGTTTATCTCTTCGTTTCTCCCAATGTGAATCTTGGATGAATCGTCCCAAAATGATCTCTTTTGATGTAGGGGGAACTCTCGTTGACCATAACTTTACTGAGCTGGTCTGGAACAATGGTATTCCTAAACTCTATGCAGAAAAGACTGGCATCAATCTCGAAGACGCAAGAGTACGTATTGCCGCAGAATACGAAGCTGTGGGGAGAGAAGACCTGAGATGGTACACTCTCCAATACTGGTTTGATCTTTTTGATCTGGATGGCTCCCCGAGGGAAATGTTTGAGTTGTTTAGAAGTGAGATCAGAATCTACCCGGAGGTCCCCTCGGTCCTGGAGATTCTTGAGAGACAATACGACTTGACTGTAATCTCGGGTCACCCTAAGGATATGATGCTTTTTGAGATTGCGAAGCTGCAACACCATTTCAAATATTTCTTCTCATCGGTAACGGACTTCAATAAGGTCAGGAAAACTTCTGATATGTATGCCCAGATATGCGTATCTCTGGGGATCGAACCTAGACAAGTGCTCCATATAGGTGATGACAAAGACAACGATTTCAAAGCTCCCAGAGAAGCAGGTATGCAGGCTGTCTATTTAGACAGATCAGGAAGAGGAAGAGAAGACCTCACTCTCACAAACCTTGAGGAGTTGCTAGAACTCCTATCCCTCATGAGAGATCCTTAAGGCAGGGTGGATAAGACATATTTCAAACCATTTCTATCGACTTATGGTAGAATCCAAGAAGGCGCAATTGTATGCCTGATAGATGTTCTCGCTGCAAGTCACCAAATATCTTTATGCAACTGAAGAGCGGAAGGAAGACGGAACTACTCTGTTGGAAATGCTGGATCAAGGACCCAGTGATCCGGTCAGACATCCGGGAAAGAAGGAGAAGGGCTCGAAGAGCCAAAGAGAAAGTAGGTAAGCAGTGAATCAAAGAAGAATGGCATAAAGAAACTATGTTTCACCAGCCAGAGTCTTCTAGAAGTGACGAAAGAGTGGGGATACAGAATATGGATTCCTATCTCAAGAGGGGAACCGTTGTAAGTAATCTAGAGATCGGAAAGTTGCAAAGATACTTAAGTCTCCACTCAAGGTCTAGGAGAATTATCTCGATGTACCATTAGCCTAGAGTCTTCAGGAGGAGTCCCTGAACCTGGCTAGAGACATACTCGTTTCAACTAGTATATTGCCGTACTTGAGATGAATGGTGGAGACAACTCATGAAAGCTAGCGAAGCAATCAAGAGAGGTGCGGATTTCTTCGCCAGACAAGAGGAGACATTCAAAGTAAACTTGTTGAGAGTATCCACACAGAACTTCTTCCTCACCCTGACTCAACAGTATCAATCCCTATATATAGTAGGATTAGGCGCAACCCCCTTTCAACTTGGAGTAGTGAACGGTATCGGAGGGGTTGCAGCTGCAGCTGCAGCTGCTCCAACTGGATGGCTTGCAGATAAACACGGGATAAGAAGAATACTTCTTGTCGCGACATCTCTTCTAACCATCGGAACTCTGATCTTCGCCTTGGCTCCAGACTGGATATTGATAATTCCAGCGATATTTGCTGTCACACTTGCTTTGCGGATGGCTATGACTTTATGCCCTGTCGTATGCGGTAGCTGTCTGAGAGATGAAGAAAGAGCTACAGGTATGCAGATATGCGATACACTATCAGCCATCCCCCGTCTATTCTCACCCATATTAGCTGCTTTCATTATCACAGAGTTTGGGGGAATAGGTGTAGATGGAGTCAGACCTCTCTACTACTTACAATCTCTAGGTCTCTGCTTTGTCGTGATGTTGATTCTGAGATGGTTCAGGAATCCCGAGAAGAGGAGAACTAGGGGGAAGGTCTCAAGCTTTCTGGACGGCTTGAAACAGAT
>CP070773.1:669554-681091 GCA_020345945.1 Candidatus Bathyarchaeota archaeon
GCGCAAAGACCCAACGCCATTTGGCAGTAGTACGATGAGACTAAATTTGTCAGAGAGGAGGTCAAGACACAATCGCACCATCACATATGAAACTACATCGCTAAGGTAGGAAGTTGTTTATAGTTATTCCTACTCTTTTTTAGCCATAGACGCATAATGAGATAGAAGGTGAAAAAATATAATGTCAAGCCTAGCCCCATTTGTTTCATCGCCACCAGAAGTAGTCAGGAGAATGCTCGAGATCGTTGAAGCCAAACACGGCGAAACCCTCTATGACATAGGGTCAGGAGATGGGAGGATACTGATAACAGCAGTACAACAGTTTAATGTGAGTCAAGCTGTTGGAGTAGAGATGAGATCAGACCTAGTGAAGAAGGCTCGAGAAGCAGTTGAAGAGAACAGATTAAACAATAAAATCAAAATCTTTCACAAGAATGTATTCGAAGTCGATGTCAGCGAAGCAGACATTATAACACTATACTTGACGACAACGGGAAACAACAAGCTAAGACCTAAACTTGAGAAAGAACTAAAGCAAGAGGCAAGAATAGTCTCCCACGACTTCAGTTTCTCCGACTGGAAACCGACAAAGGTAGAATCGTTCGGAGGACACACCATATACCTTTACAGAATGTCCGAGGTAGCCCCTTAAGAAACACGCATCTAGGACAGATGTGACCAGACTATTGGCGCCGGGGAGGGGATTTGAACCCCTGCGATCCAAAGGGATCACAGGCTCACCGACATAGTCGTCTCCAGGCTTACGCTGATAATGAAGGTATCTGCGCCATACCAGACTCCTCGTCTTAAGATGACTCTAAGCGACCCCGGCAGCGAGATAAGAGAAACAGGTCACAGCACTTAAGCTTGACTATGAGAACCGACAGCTGACGTGCGATCTCTCTTAGAGAGAAGAATACGGTATCCTCCTCCTCGAGCAATAGTCTCAACACTCCCAAATGCGGAAAACATCAAATCGTGGATCTTCTTTCCTCCCGAACTCTTGCGAACAACAAGTTGAATATAACCTCCAGGATTCAAATGATTGTAGGCCCCCTCCACCAGGGGGACTATCACCTTCCTAAACCCGGCTGCGAGAGGAGGATTGGAGACAATAGAGTCGAAGAACATCTCATCAACAGGGTCATAAAGCGATCCATGAAAGACCTGAATATTTGAGACATGATTTCGTTTCGCATTGATGCGGGCAAGTTTAACAGCCCTCAGGTTTGTATCAGTCATAACTACGTGAAGAGATGGATTGAATACCGATGCAGCAATCCCTATCGGTCCATAGCCACAACCTAGATCCAACAATACACCTTTATCTGGGAGAACCATAGATTCAATCATTAAACGCGTTCCCCGATCCAAACGTCTTTTTGAGAAGACTCCCCGAGATGTCACAAACTCGAAGTAACATCGCCTAAGGTGGACCGATATCAAACCGAGATCCATCTTGCTAGATTGGAGTTCAGAGAAGTAGTGTTCAGCAGCCAAGAAGCTCCTCAACCTTGTCTAGGTCTACTCTTCCAAGATCTAGGATAAGTTCCCTCAGGCATCAACACCCGCTGAGTCTTACAGACTAGACCATGATCCTTCACTAGGACTTCCTCTGCCGACATCAGACTCCTCCCTAAAGCCACAGCCTCAGACTTCTGGCTGAATAAAGCCACCATCTCTCCTTGTTCTATAGGGGTATCAAGACTCAAAACTCCAGGAACAGCCAAATCCGCGCCATGACATATCGCGTCGATGGCAGAGTCACGGATATAGATCTTCGGAAGAAAAGCCAACGCATCCTCCATAGGTCGGAGCATTCCAAGAAGAGATTCCGGATCGCCTCGTTCCTTCCAGAATTTAAAGGCATCCAATAGGTCATAAAGAGAGAATACATCATCCTCGGTGAAGGGCCCAGTCCTCGTTCTCCGCAACTCTCTCATATGAGCCCCGCAACCCATCGCTTCTCCCAGATCGTGACATAATTTTCTCATATATGTACCAGATTGGCAGGCAATCCTGAGAAGGACAGATCTACCATCGATCTCAAGAATATCCAAACTATATATCCTACGTGTTCTAAGCCGCCTCTTCACAGAGGAACGGAGTGGGGGACGCTGGAAAATCTCGCCAACGAACTCCGAGACCACCGTCTCAAGAATTTGGGGGGAGAACTCTCCATGGAGCTGCATTACACATACATACTCTTTGCCCTCTAGCAAAAGAGCTTGTAAGACTCTAGTCGCATAATCAAGAGCTACCGGGAGAATGCCGGTCACTTTGGGATCTCCTCGGATGACCCTCTAAGGTTCCGCCGTGACCCGCTCTACCGACCTCTAGGATCTTCTTGGTCCAAGCGACAACCTCATGGCTTGTAGGACCCCTTGGCTTGTCCAGATTGACAATCCCGAAACGGAAACGAGTCTCTAGAAGCCTCTCAGAGGGAGGACAACCGAAACTGAAATCGGTATCTTCCTCAGCCTTAACCCGAAGCTCTCTAACAATGCTCCAAGGAGGCGTAGAACGCATAGATATCACTCTGAGCAGAGATGGAAAAACAAGATCAAAAGGATTACTCATGAAGAAGATCGACAGTTTCCCTTAGGGAGTAGTGAAGAGATCCTCAAGTTTTGAGTCCTTAATCGCCTTCAAGACTTCTTTATCCCCGGAACCCCGATCGATTTCTATCTTGAACTCCGTCAGTTCGAGATGCTTTAAATTTGCGCGTCTTCTCTTTACACCTGTGAGGGATGAGGGACCAGTCACAAGGACAGAGTTCCTATCCACCAAGTCTACGATCACACATTTTCTCCCCGCCTCTCTACCCGCGGTCTTCGAACACACTCTACCGATCTCTATCGCTGGCATAACCATTCACCGATCATGGGTTGAGATATATTCTCTCACAACGGTCCTCAAGACTTTTCTTGTCGACTCTAATCCTAGAAGGGCTGTGTCGAGTATTACCTCATAGATCGAGATATCACCGACATCAATGCCATACAACGACTTATACCTTTCTCTCTCCGCCGCCTCTCGGTGCAGCAGTTCTCTGCTAGCCTCCTCTAGAGAGACACTGTCACGCGACGCCAATCTAGCGACTCGAACACTCAATGGCGCCTTCAAGTATACCTTAATGTCAGCAAAATCACCAGCCATCCAGCCTACCAATTGGCCGTCAAGGACCACTGAACCCTTCTCCGCTTCGCGTCGAGTCATAGTATCCATCTCCTCATCGATCGAGGCGTCTCTTGCCGCCAAGTCAGTCAATTCAGTAAGGGTAAGACCCTTTTCACGAGCTACTTTACGGGCGATATCACCAGCTGAAACATAGCGTAACCCAAATTCCTCCGCTATCTGCTTGGCGTGTGTTGACTTTCCAGCACCATGAAGCCCGCTAAAAGTGATAACTACCATGAGGGGGACTCACCGTAATATCACAATAAAGAACAAGGTTTCAAAGGAAGTGTTAAGAGACAATCAGTCCTCTCCTCCCATGGAAAGCCCAAAGATACGAGACAGGGGAAGGTTCACCCCGAAGGAACAGATGAGATACCAATGAAAGAAACCCAACTCTCGAGGAATAAACGGAAGAGACACAGGAGAATATGCGAGCACAAGACCATCGAAGACCTCGTTGAGTATCGGGAAGAGAATACCGAACGGTATCGTGAAGATAACCATAAGCTTGAGCTGTTGTTTCATCATCCAGGACTGGAGTTGAGTTATCTTCTTCTCCCTCCTCTTAAGCCGAGCCTCAGCCCTCCGTTCATCCATTTCCTTTGCAGCATCCATATCTTTCATGAACTCGCTTACTTCCTTTCTATACTCCTTCATCTTCTCAACATCAATCACCCTACGATTGACAGTAGAGACTATGAGAGAGATTACAGTAGATAGAACTAGCACAAAGAGCGTAGACGCAGGGATGGTCGTATAAGGGGTTAATACCCTAGTCAACAAGACCACCAAGGGACGAGTTAGGTCACTCCACCATGACAAACGATTCACCAGACTCCAGACTAGATTGGAGATTCAAGGCAGTACTCATAATTATTACTTCCGATAATCCGATCATGAAATCCGATTTCAGGACTACTTCCCAAGAAAATCTCTAAACGCAGGATACATCTCAACAACACGTTCTTGAACCAACTGCTGATAGTACTGGAAGAATATCCCTGAAGTCAAGAGTATACCTGTCCCTGTACCGAACGAGTTTAGCATATCACCGAAGGCAGCCAGACAACCGACCACAACGCCCCCGACAATCGTTACTGAGGGAATATAGCGATCCAATATTCTACGTATAGGACGCTCAGACCTCCTGAACCCAGGTACCTGGACCCCGGAGCTTAGGAGTTGTCCAGCCACCGTCTTTGCATCCACACCGCCGACCTCAAGCCATGTCACAGAGAAGATAACACAAAACGCGATAAGCAGCGTAACATAGACCAAAGCACGAACAGGATCCTCACCGACAAGCTCAAGACTCCTGGGAGGCGTTACAAAGTACGCAAGACCTCCAGTCGGTGTAGGGACTGCTCCAGACTGGCTGAAACTGCCAAGAAGATTCAGCCATACCGAAGAGCCATCACGGTTGAATCTACTCCAAAGAATTTGGGCAACAAAGTAGATATCCGCGAAAAGGGCCGAGGTCAATATCACAGGGATATTGGAGACATAGAGAAGCTGAACTGGATACTTACTGCGGTATCCCCGATAGCGAGCGAAAGAGATTGGGATCTCAATCCTTACTCCTTGAAAGTATATCGCTACGAAGAAGACAATAAGCATAGAAAGGAATCCTATCATATCCGGGAGATTATCAGGTCTATGAATTACACCCCACCATCCATTCTCGTACTCCCGGGCCATAATTGCCTGAGAGAAAGCAACTAACGCCCCAAAATACTTCTCATCAGACATAGGTCCAACAGGACCGAGAGAGAGCCACCAGATCTGTTGAGCCACACCCGCGGCGATAAAGAGACTTATCCCACTGCCAATCCCCCAACCTTTCTGGACAAGCTCATCCAACAACATAAGGACAACGCCCGCAGCTACCAACTGGATACAGATAAGAAAAGCAATGTCAGGTTTTATGCTGCCGTAGGCTCCACCAAGAATGTAGGCGAGAGCTTGAAAGATAACCATGATAATCGCAAAGAACTTGTTCGCCCCCGTGAAGAGTGCACGATCCTCAGGTATAGAGAAATCTATTTGCAGAAGCCCTGACCCGGCAAGCAACTGAAGAATCAAGCCTGCCGTGACAATCGGACCTATCCCAAGCTCCATCAAGGTACCTCTCCTGGCTGCAAGAATTACCCGCATATAGAGAAGGGGATCATATCCTACCCCCTGACTGTACAGAGGAATACCGTAGAGAGGTATCTCAGACATAATCAAGTAGAGGATGAGAACCAGACCTGTCCAAAAGAGCTTCTCGTTGAAGCTTACTCGTCTCTCAGGCGGCGTCACCTCAGGCATGAACCTAGCTATGGGTCTGAATATATCTAGAAAACGAGCCATTTGAAACAACCAAAGACCTATTCTGATATCACAACCTCTCCACCTGCCTCAGAGATTTTCCTGATAGCAGACTCGGAGGCAGAATCCACCTTGATCCTCAAGGGGCGACTTACACTGCCAGTCCCTAAAAGCTTGTCGTACCCAAGTATCGTCAGATCGATCGTCTCAATCCCATCGCCACTATCTCTATCGAGAGAAGTGGAAGAGCTATATCTGGATAGGTCCCGCAAGTTGATTGATCTAATGGATTTACCGGTTGGACAGTTGAATCCTACCCTTGGTTGCCATTTTGGTTCATTCTGATTCCAACGTCCCTTATGAATACCAGCTTTTCCATGTCCCCCTCTAGACCCAGACTTCCGGTGTTGACTAATCTGTCCCCAGCCACAGGTCCTAGATCCCCTCTGTTTTCGGATCTTTCTCAATCTATGCGGCAAGTCTGAATCCTCCTAGATGTTGTCCCGTTGGAGATAATACACGCATAATAAATCCTTTTCGTGTAGAAGGACAGAAAGACCACCTCAGAGATACCAAGGAAAATTCAAGAACGGTTTACACCATACTTGAAAGCAGATCGCCGATGGCCTCTCCTCTATAACCCACCTCTCCCCCAGTAACAAAAGCCTTCTTACGAGAACCCCGAAATCCTCCACGAGGAGGATGCAACCTGAAGAGAGGCTTAAGTCCCTCAACATCCTTGAGTGCGATATCTCCAGCACATAAAGCTCCAGCGAGATCATCTACTGACTTGAAAGGAGACCGCTCAGTCAGCCCTTCATCAGTCAATTTGATTCCTCCGACAAATTCTCCCCTACCCCTGATAAGGAGAGCGACGGTCTCTGGAGTTCCTTCACCCCAAGTCACATGGTCCTTAATCTTCTGGAGCATACCAAGCTGGGAAGGAGAAGAGGTAAGGATTGTCGCGTGGTTAGCCCTAGTCAAGTGAAGAAGCCTTAGTGTATCCACGACATCCTTGGAAAGCCCGACTCTTCCCGCGATACGGACTACGATCACACACTTCGACGGTTTCTCCAAAGAACTCACCTTGCCCAGTCACGCGGGGTCATAACACGATAGGTCTCTCTCAAAGCAAAATAGGTAGCATAAGCAAAAGAAGGTATAGTCCGAGTAGACCCGAAAGTCCGAGTCCAACAGTCCTGAATCCCCACTAACCCAAGGATAGTCTTAGCAGTCTCTCCAGCGACAAGTCCGACACCCCTTGGGGCAGGAAGTAATTCAACTCGGACACTGCCACACTTACCCGAGACCTTAAAGGGCAAAGTGTGAGAATGCCCACAACCACACTCCCAACTGCCACATCCCCTCTTGACTGGGAACAAGTTCATCTTCGCCTCAACAGTTGCCTTTTGGATTGCAGTTCGAACCTGTTTCGCCTTATCAGATCCCAAACCAACATAGCCATTCAAGTTCCCTACTACAACCAGTGCCCTAAAACGAGACTGTTCTCCAGCATCTGTCTGTTTCTGGATTAAACCTATATTTAGTACCTCTTGCTCAAGATCCGGTTCAAGTATGTCGACTATCATCGACTCCCGTATCTTCATACCTTGTATGAAAATCTCCTCAAGAGAGGAGATCCTTCCCTCTTGAACCATTCGTCCAAGCCTCGTTCGAGGAACCCATATCTCGGTTCTACTTTCCATATTCCTACCTCAAATCATGTTTTAGAGTCGTCCTCAAAAGATTCCAAGATACTTGATCTCGTTGACTCAAAGAGATCAGTTATTTTCTCTGGGCTGACTCCCTGAGAGAGAAGCCTCGAGAAGCGTCTCTGATAGGTAGCTTCCTCGGAATCTACCAGCAAAGCCCCGTAACTCGCAATATGTTTTCCCCCAAATCTATCTTCCTTCGCGAATACATCTTCCCTATGAGGAACAATTAGTCCAGCGTCCAATGCACCTTTGAGGGTAGCATATGTACGTGATCCAGCGACAGGTTTCTTCACACCAACATCCAGCACGGCACTCTCGACACCTTTCGATCTCGCCCTAAGACCGAGAATTAGACCAGTTAAGTATGCTGCAGGAAGATTCCCCGTACCACCCTTCCATCCGAAAGAACTTAGCTCACTAGAATGAGAAGAAGCCAAGGTGATATCAGACTTCGGATGCGCCTCGACTACTTGGGCGGTCACATGTCTTGTAGATGGGCGTATTACAAGTCTATTCCTACGTGAAAGAACGGTTCTCTTCCGCGAATAGTAGTCCGTCTTCTTCTCCCGCCTTCGTCTGAACGGAACCCTATGTCTAGGTCCCTTTGCTCTTGTCAACTCAATCTACCTTATCCTTAGACTATGTGTTTCTAGATACTGCTCCAGATGTGATACGTTCCTGAAAGCTCCACCCTTAGCCATTAAGTAAAGACGACGATAGGCGTGAGGAGGAAGCTCTTTCTTATCTCTAAGCTCGATGAGCCTCCTGCGGAGGGCGCGTATCTTTCTGATCCATAATGTCTTCTTTGGAGATCTAGCACCCGAACTACCTCGTCGGGTTCCAGCACCTTTTCTCCGCCCTTTCTTCTTCTGCATCCTTACTGCTCTACTTCGTCCCCTACTCACTCCTTTCTTCTGCACTAGCTGTATGGCACCTTCGTGTGCAAGTCTGCGAACCTCATCTCTAGTTATTGCTATATCGACATCCTCCAAGCGGTCAGGATCAATCCTCACCCGACCTCTCCCTGATCCAAAGATCTCAGACGCTAGTCTCTTCTGACTCCTCAAATTCAATTGAGACAACTCCTTGCGGATTCAATATCCTTATCTTCTGTTCTCTCGCTTTCTCGACGATCTCAGTTCTCTTACGGGCACCCACCGTATGCCCAATACGAGCAGCCTGGCTCTCTGGGTCAATCGAATCTAGATCCTCAGGTCGATGGATCAAAACCTCCTCTAGTCCAGAAGGATGGAGACCTCTAGACTTCCTCGCCGACTTGTAGCCCACGCTTACACCTCTAGGATGGCTCTTATCACCAATACGCATCTTGCTACCCTTGCCCCTGGGACGTCTCCAACTGTCCTTGACCCTTACATACCTCTGGCTGTTCTGCCTCTTGAACTGCGGTTTCCTTCTCTTCTTCTGTTCTGGATCAGACATCGTTTGATCTTCGCTCCCTGACATCTACCTTCTGACTATACTACATTCCAACCGATTTCTCGTAGACATAGATCCCATCGAGAAAGACTCTAGGATCTTTCCGGCGGACTCTTGCAGCCTGTTCTATGTTCGCAGCGGTCTGACTGACCTCTTCGAGGTTTATTCCTTGAACAATGACATCATCACCCTCAACCGAGACTTTTGAGGAGCCGATAATCTTGACAATTATTGTCCTTCTCTGACCTGCGAAGTTCTCAATTATGACACGGTCTTGGTCGGTCTTTACGGAAACAGGAAAATGTGCGAAGACCATCTTAAGTCTATAGGTGAACCCCTCTTTCACCCCAATAATCATGTTTTCAATCAGAGACCTAACCGTACCTACAACAGCCGACTCCTTCTTCCTGGGCCACTCCTTTCTTACCTTTACTATGCCTTCTTCCAAGGAGATCTCCACAAGCGAATGAGAGAAGTCTCGCGTCAACTCTCCCTTGGGTCCACGAGCAGTAACCCTTCTCCCATCAATTATTATCTCAACGTCAGAAGGAATCTCAACAGTCTTCTCGATAGAGAGCATAATAGACATGACTCCTAAAATACATAGGCGAGGAGGGACCCGCCAGCGTTTTTCTCATTCGCCTCCCTATGGGAGAGAACGCCTAGAGGAGTGGTCACTACAAGCATCCCAATATCTCTCGAGGGGAGATACCGTTTCTCCCAGAACTCAAAGTTATGTGCTTTCACTGAGTAGCGAGGTTTCACCACACCACACCTGTTAATTCTTCCCAGAAGTTGAACCTTGAATTTCCCCGACCTACCATCATCTATGAACTCGAACTCCCCAATGTAACCGTTCTGTTGCATTACTCGTAGGACACGCCCGGTCAGCTTAGAAGCAGGATGAAGAATGCACTCGCCCTTGTTTCTAACCTCATTGTTCATTATTGTTGAGAGGGCATTTGCCAAAGGATCCATCAGAGTCAAACAAATCTCACTTCCAACTAGTTGTATTTCTTGAAGCCCATATCCTCGCCGACCTCTCTGAAGCACTGACGGCACAGATTAAGACCATACCTTCGAATGACTGCACCATACGACCCGCATCGTCTACACGGCCTACTGCCTTTTCCGAAATGTCTCTCCTTCTTGGGTTTATGTTTCACCACTCACAACCTCCCTAAACCACCGATACCTGAAAAGATTCCGCCATAAACGATTGGGCTTCCTCCTTGCTGACTCTCTGTCGACGTCCGACCGTTGCTGGTCTTCTGCGTCGACGTTGTATCCTTTTGCCTGGTTTCTCTAAGGTCACACATACATCCATCCCGAAGATCCCGAGTTCAGGGGAATATCTCGTACCAGGGATCTCTATATGCTCTTTGATTCCAAAAGCTAAGTTTCCATAATCATCGAAATGGGATGCAGGAATTCTGCCGCTGACCGCCTCCAATGCCTGTTTCAAGAACGAAACGGCCCGATCCTTCCTTAAGGTGACAATGCAAGCAATGGGTTCACCCTTCCGGATACCGAAGTCTCTCACTGATTTTCGTGCCGTTCTTCTCTGAGGTTTCTGACCAGTCAGGCTCTCCAAAACCTCAACAGCCTTCTCTAACTCCTCACCAGAGTTGCCAACAGAGATATTGACTGTGACCTTTCCCACCTTAACTTGAGACATGGGATTTCTTGCAGAGCGGGGAAGCTCCTCAACCTCTTCATCAGACATATTATGTCACCTCAGGCAGCGATATCCAAGGCTCTTCTATTCCTATGGCGAATACGTACTCCAAGATCGTCTGGAAATTGTTACCCGAGACATCTTCGAGAGTGACTATCTTTGGTCGAAGACCATGCTCTCGATCGATTGCTACGACCTTACCATGACGTCCAGCGTTCTTGCCTTCAGTCACTATCGCATAGGATCCTACATCGAAAGAGAGATGATCTAACAGCTCCTGTCTTGGCATACCTATCTTTAGCACATCAAAGGTTTTCATATTTGAAGCGAGATGATCCTGTTCTTCAGCTTCCTTATCGCCTACGATAATATTCCTCCCATCATGAAGGTTCAGCTGAAATAGAGCCTCATCTAAAGAACTCTTATTCTCGATTCGACAGAGCTTGAATACAGCTTCCTCTCGGTCCACGGAGTGGAGAGTAAGCCCCTTCCGACTTGGCAGTATACGGTAATAGCTTTCAGCATCAGGTATCTCGACAACATCCATTACCCCAATTGGGAACTTCATATCTCTCCGAGACTTCCCATCTACCTTAACCTTCTCTTCGGAGAGAACCATCCTCGTCTCCTTATAGGTTTTCGTTAGATTTAGGATGTCTCTAATCACAGTAAGAAGCGTCAAGCATCGACTTGATCTATGAGGTCCAGGAGAAGGTTTTGCGGTCCAAAGATCTCTCTTACGGGGGATCGGCCAAAAGGCAGGAGCCTTCATTCTCTTCAGCCGCTTGTCTCCGCCTTTTTTTCCCATCAACTATCCCTTCCATAATTGATTTCCGATATCCTAAACCCCTTCCTCAAGAGATTCTCTTCTCAATTTGTCGTCAAGATCTAAACGGGTGACCTGCACTTTGGAGGTGTGAACTGGAAAGGGGATGGTTGTCCCATCAACTTTCTCTCTGGTAATCCCCTCAATGAGTATCCATCCATCCTTACGATTCACCTTGGTTACTTTGCCTTCTGCCCCAGCGTAATCCCCTCTTAAAACTCTAACGGTGTCACCTACTCGAATGGAGATAGAACGAGTTCCATACTTCTCTCTTAGCTCAGGAGATAGACAAGAGGAAGGAAACCTTCGCGCATAAGGTTTCGATACTTGGTAAAGATGTTTCCTCTGTTTTCTGGGACTACTTGACCTCGGCATATTCTAAACATTCCTA
>CP070773.1:681191-684398 GCA_020345945.1 Candidatus Bathyarchaeota archaeon
CTACTCTCTGAACGAAGGGCGAGACTTGTCTGGGTGACATATGCTGGAGTACTAGGTCAACAGTGCCTATGTCAATCCCCAGCTCTAATGTGGAAGTACAGATGATTCCCTTGATGGTTCCAGCTTTAAGTTCCTCTTCTACCTGGGTTCTCTCTTCTTTGGAGAGGGAACCATGGTGGACCCTCACAGTATTGTCGATCATGCCAAGTCTGTTTCCAAGCATCTCCGCATTGGTCCTGCTATTCACGAAGATGAGTGTTGATCTATGACTTTGCATCAACTCTCTCATTCTGTTGATTCTTGCAGTTGTCTCTGGTGTTGTATACAGGCTTGGCGCCAATTCATAGTCTTCTTCGGTAGGAAAAGGATACTCCACCTTGTATTCCATCGTCCTCTCTACTGGAGATTGGATAATCTCCGCTTGCTTGTTTGTACCACTGAGGAATCTAGCAATCGTACTTGGTTCGGAGATTGTGGCTGAGATTCCGATTCTTTGAAAGTTCTCTCCGGTGATTTCTCGTAATCGTTCCAATCCTAGTGCGAGTTGTACTCCTCTCTTGCTTTCGGCGAGTTCGTGTATCTCGTCGATGATTACCCATCGTATATCTCTAAGGTGCTTTTGCATCTGTTTTCCTGGTAGAATTGCCTGGAGGGTCTCAGGTGTAGTTACAAGTAGGTCGGGTGGTCTCTTTGCTTGTCTTCTACGGATCTTTGTGGGCGTGTCTCCGTGTCGGACTTCTATTCTAAGGTCTAGGTGTTTCCCCCAGAATGAGAGTCTCTTTGCTAAGTCGCGATTTAGTGCTCTCATGGGTGTTATGTAGAGGATTGCGATGCCTTCTCTACGTGGTTCTCTCAATAAGTTGTGGAGAACAGGCAGTATTGCAGCTTCTGTTTTCCCTGTTCCCGCAGGAGCAATGATGAGTACATCCACTCCGTCAAGGATCTTGGGGATGGCTGCAGTCTGAGGTGGATACGGAGATTTGAATCCAAGATGCACTAATGCTTCTCTTATCGGGTGTGCAAGTAGCTCATACACAGAGTCATTTGTCTTGGAGCTCTCTCTCATTTGGGCACGAACCGTGCTGGATCGTTCACAGATCTATCCAATGGGTGTCTCATTTTCTCCGCTGAAAGCTTTTATGTTGACATGTTTTCCATGTTGGGATAGTCTAAACCTTTCTATCCCCTAAAGACAAGTGTGATGTTGAGAAAAAAGTCGGATAAAGGAAGATAGGGATTAGGCCTTCTCCGTTATCTCCTTTATGATTCCTGCTGCTATTGTTGTGCCCATGTCTCTGATCGCAAATCTTCCCATGGGTGGGAATTCTGAGTAGGCTTCGACAGAGAGAGGTCTTAGAGGTCGGAATCTCACTACTGCACCGTCTCCCTCTTTCAGATATGCGGGTTTCTCCTCTACGATTTGACCAGTCCTTGGATCCAGTTTCTGCAGGAGTTCCGCGAATTCGCATGCTACTGTTGCCGTGTGGGCGTGTAATACTGGAGTGTAGCCTTGGGCTATCGCGGTGGGGTGATGGATGATTACGATTTGCCCAATGAACTCTTTAACCACAGTAGGTGGGGCATCTGCTGGACCACAGACATCTCCTCTTGTTATATCGTCTCTGCCGATTCCTCTGATGTTGAAGCCAACGTTATCGCCAGGCTCAGCTTTCTTTATCAGGGTATGATGGGTTTCTATGGATTTTATTTCTCCTGTTTTGTTCGCGGGCATGAATACGACTTTATCGTCTACTTTCAGGACTCCAGTCTCGACTCTTCCAACAGGTACTGTCCCTACTCCAGTAATTGTGTAGACGTCTTGAACCGGTAGTCTAAGCGGCTTGTCTAGAGGTTTGGCGGGAACGGTAAAGGTTTCGTCGAAGGAGTCTATGAGAGTTTTTCCTTTGTACCAAGGCATGTTTGTCGTCTTTTGGGTGAGATTGTCCCCTGTCCATCCCGATATCGGGATTACTGGGATCTTGCTGATATCATAACCTACCATTTTAAGGAGGTCTTGCGCTCCATTCTTTACCTCTTCGAATCTTTCTTGGTCGAATTTTACTGTTGGATCGTCCATCTTGGTGATACCGACAACGATTTGGTTCACACCCAGGGTCCTCATTAGGAATACGTGTTCTCGTGTCTGTCCTCCAGGTCCGATTCCGGCTTCATAGTCTCCTTTCTTAGCGGAGACTATTAGGAGACCTGCGTCAGCTTGGCTGGTGCCCGTTATCATGTTCTTTACGAAGTCTCTGTGTCCCGGTGCGTCGATGATCGTGTAGAAATACTTGTCGGTCTCGAACTTCCAGAAAGCAAGGTCTATGGTCATTCCTCTTTCTCGCTCTTCTTTGAGCTTGTCAAGGACCCAAGCATATTTGACTTCCGCTATTCTCATCCCATACTTCTCTGCCTCGACCTTGTGGGCTTCTACTTCTCGTTCTGTTATGTATCCCTTCTCCACAAGTAGTCGACCAACACTTGTGCTCTTCCCGTGGTCGACGTGTCCACAGACCACGAGGTTTAGATGCGGTTTCTCCGCAGACATTTCATATTTCCCTCTTGAGTCTACTGTACGGTTTATCGCTTTTCTCGTTTATTTTAAGCTTTCTTGTCTTATCAGTCTTTCATAAAAGATATGGTTCAGCCCGAAATCGCTGGGGTAAAGTGAGATAATTGCCTGTCGCATCGTCTTATATAAAGGGGGGTATTCCGTCAATTTCACTGATCTATACCCTCTTTATCTCGAGGGGCGATCAACTCGTATGTTCTAATTATTCGTTGTGTCTCAATCCAGTTCTTAATACGTGCATATGCCAACATAACTAAGCTCATTGCCAACAATACCACATAGAAGAAGACGTTGTCGAGAATGGATCTTACTGATGACATCGTTTTCACTCCGACGATACTTGCCGTTGACTTGATTGCTGTTAAGCTTATATAACCATTGATGAAACTTGTCGATCTATTATTTCTTGTCCTGAGGAGCAAGCTCCATAGCATTTGCTGATCGTGGATATCCTCTATACTCGGTCGTTGGATCTTGTCGAATAACCTTTTTCAGCTGGTCTTTAGAAGATTCCCTGACAAATCTGTGCAGACTTCCCTATCCAATATGTCGGTGACTCGAGATGGGCATAGATTCTCTTCTACAGAAAGCTCTTCGGTTGGCTCAAGAGGGAAGGGTGATCAAAGAGTCTTCAAAGA
>CP070773.1:684498-688005 GCA_020345945.1 Candidatus Bathyarchaeota archaeon
CGGGTCTCTCCCCGGCTTCCCTTTGGGGGAGGACTCCCCGCCTCGTATTTCCCAGTTAAGACTCCTCCAGCAAGGGGGCTGTAGTTAACAATTCCAATCCCTTGGTCTACACATAGGGGTATGATCTCTCTCTCGGTCTCACGGTGGAAGAGATTGTACCGTGGTTGGGAAACAACATAGCTCTCGAGCCCATTCTTGTCGCTTACCCAGAGGGCTTTACAGAGAAGCCAAGCTGGGAAATTCGAGCATCCGATGTAACGAACCTTGCCAGATCTAACTAAGTCTGTGAGGGTACTCAAAGTCTCCCTCATCGGCACGGGTTCTCCAACAAACCCTCTTCGTAAGTCTGCATTACTAGGTCTATGAACATAGTAGATGTCGATGTAATCGGTCTTAAGTCTACGAAGGCTCTCTTCCACAGCGTGCATTATGTGTTTGCGATTCAGCCCCTCGTCGTTGGGGCCTTCCCCCATTCGGTGTCTAACCTTTGTGGCTAGTACGAGATCCTCTCTCATTCCTTTGATAGCCTTCCCTACGATCTCCTCAGACCTTCCTTTCACATACACGTTTGCCGTGTCAATGAAGTTGATACCTGCATCCACGGCACGCTTGACAAGTTTTTTCGCCGTAGCCTCATCCACCTTGGACCCGAAATCCATCGTGCCTAAGCAGAGTTCAGAGACCTTAATACCACTCTTCCCAAGTCGATTATACTTCATCTTCCTAAACCTCCTGAGTAATCCAACAACAATATTGGGAGTTGCTTGTTGGTTCCCGTTCTCTAATTAAAAGTCTGTTAATACTTAGACTTTGATTCATTGTGAAGACCATCAATGAGTACTAATGATGCCTTGAGGAGCTTTTGAACATGAGAACAGATCGATCTTGGTAGGAAAGCAGTAAGATGTTTAATCTAGGTAATACACACTTGTAACCAAGAATGAGGGTGAAGGATTTGGCGCGACCATCTGAGAAAGAGATTATTGAGAAGTTGAAGAAGATAGACACGCCAACAGTAACAAACGTTGTAGCCACATATCAAAACTCGTTGCAGCTCTACGACGCATGGTATGGAGAATGGTACACAGACACCTCTGTGAGATGTATGTACCCTGATTACGGCTCAACAGTTGGATACGTTGCGACAGTCGTATATGCACTAGAGACTACGAGAAAAGAGGGACTAGACCGTTGGGCCCTTCCTGACCACTTAGACGCTACCAAGAAACCTATTATACTGGTGGCTAAACAGGATTTTCCCCCTGAACTCAAGAATAGGGTCGGTCTCTTCGGCGGAAACATGACAACCAGATTCAAGGCACAGGGTGTAGTCGGCGTGATCAGCGACGGTCCAACAAGAGATCTCGAGGAGATTCGGGAGGTCGGAGGTGTTCAATATCTCGTGACAGGGTTAACGCCTGGACACGGGGACTTCGTTGCTAGAGAAGTAGGAATACCAGTAACTGTAGCAGGGATGACCGTTATGCCTGGGGATATGATTCACATGGATGTCCACGGGGCCTGTAAGTTTCCTGCGAGGTATTTGCCTGAAGTTCTTAGACGATGTGAAGAAATTCTTGCGAGAGAGGGGACCACAAAGGCGAAGTTCGGACCTGGCTGGTCTCTTAAGAAGTGGAAAGCAGAGGTAGCCCGGGAGGCAAAAAAATAGACTACGCGAATAAGAGACCCTGTGTTCTCAAGTCTCTTTCGCTCTTGAACTGCACAAACAGAAATGTTATCATCCCCTGACCATTAGATCTATCCATGCCCATTCTCATCGAGGCGATACTTCTCGGGATAATCCAAGGTCTAACCGAATGGCTTCCTGTATCCAGCTCAGGGCATCTTGCCATAATTCAGTTACTACTAGGAATCAAAACAGGTTTGCTCTTCGATATACTTCTGCATGTTGGAACACTATCTGTGATCATAGTCAGGTTTAGGGACGATATACTCCAGACAACCCATGAAATCGTAAAAGGCAACATCGATAATGAAGCAGCACGAAGAGGAATCTTTGTCCTCTCTGGTTGTATCCCAACCGCCTTGATAGGATTTGCTTTCTACGAACCCTTTCGGGCTAGCTTCGAGAATCCACTTGTGATAGGAACCGCATTTGCCACTTCCGGACTAGCCCTACATTTGTCTCAAAATCTAGGGACAAACGAAAAGCGAAGACTCGAATTCTCAGATTCCGTACTTCTAGGTATAGCACAAGGCGTATCTATAGTTCCAGGGATTTCCAGAAGCGGACTTACAATCTCAACAGCAATTCTAATCGGTCTAGATAAGGAAGAAGCCTTCAGATACTCCTTTCTTCTTTCAATACCAGCGGTTCTAGGAGCATCCTTCTTTGAGGCTGCAAGACAACCCTTGACCCAGATCGATTGGAATGTAAGCCTAGTCGGACTGCTTACAGCGATTATTGTCGGATATGCGTCTATTTCGCTACTTTGGAGATTTATGCAGCGGAACCAGTTCCACTACTTCAAATACTACTGCTGGTCTGTTGGCTGTATTACAGCAATACTTTCCATAATAGGACTGACATGAGCTGTTCCAAAGAACCTAGACTCTTTTCGTCAAAAGACCACAATAAAAAAAGAAGAGAGGTAAGATGTGTCTAAAAAAACGTGTTAGATCACATCATTCCTGGAGGCATTCCGCCAGGGGGCATTCCGCCTGGTCCGCCTGGAGGCATCGGAGGGGGTTTTGAAGAGGCGATTACATCGTCTATTCTAAGGATCATAGAAGCCGTCTCGGAGGCTGCACTGATTAGATGCTCCTTCATCACTGCCGGTTCAACTACGTTCTTCTTCATCATATCTGTGACCTCACCGCTGAGAGCGTCTACACCAACCCATTTATTGCCTTTCTCGTGGGCCGTTCTAAGTGCAACCATGATATCGATCGGCTCTAGACCAGCGTTATTGGCAAGTATCTTAGGAATCCCCTCTAGCGAGTCTGCATAAGCTTCGATCGCAAGTTGCTCTCGACCACCAATCTCCTTTGCGTAGCTTCTAAGATTCCTGGCCAATTCGACCTCTATTGCACCTCCTCCGGCAATGATCCTGTTGTCTTCTACTACGTCTGCCACTACACATAGAGAGTCATGGAGTGCCCTTTCTGCCTCGTCGACCATTCGCTCTAGACCTGCTCTGACCAGTATCGAAACCGACTTAGGATCTTTGCAGTCCTCGACGAAGACCAGCTTGTCTTCACCTATCTTCTTTTCTTCTACTGACCCAGCGAACCCTAAGTCCTTCTTCTTGAGGTCTTCCAAGTTAGTGGTAAGTTTCGCACCAGTAGCCCGGGAGAGCTTCTCCATATCGGACTTCTTGACACGCCTTACCGCCAAGATCTGTGCCTTGGCCAATAGGTGCTGGGATAGGTCGTCGATCCCTTTCTGGCAGAATATGACATTAGCGCCCACCTTCTTGATTAGTTCGACCTGGTCTCTCAACATCTTCTCCTCTTCGTCAAGGAAAGCCTTCATCTGAGATGGAT
>CP070773.1:688105-691415 GCA_020345945.1 Candidatus Bathyarchaeota archaeon
TGTACACAAGCCTTGACAGCTCTCATCCAAGAGGAGTATCCCTATGAGAGCGACGAATTGGTAGGTAAGTACACAATCAGTGTCGGTCTGATAAAAGGCGGAACCAAGATTAATGTTGTTCCGGATTATTGCGAGGCACATCTCGATCTGCGCTTTGTGAAGGGACAGACTGTTGAGTCTCTAACAGAAATGATGAACTTGAGATTGGATGAAGCTGGACTGTCTGATTACGTTGAGATCGAACAGATACATGAAAAGCCTATGGTGACTACTCCGTTGGACTCGGAGATTGTTAGAGTGAGTCTTGACGCAGTTGAGATGGTTGTTGGTCGACGTCCAGTCCCAGCTGTAGCAACCTATGGAACCGACTGCTCAGTTCTTCAGACAAAAATCGGGATTACGAATGTCATTTGCGGACCAGGTTCTATCGAACAGGCTCATCAACCAGACGAGTATATCCCGCTGGATCAATTGTACAGATCAGTTGATGTCTACCTGGCAATCTCAAGAGTCTTCGGTAGTGGAAAAAGAATAGAGATGAAAACCTCTTAGGCACTCGACGCTCATACGATGCTTCAACAGTGGTTCTTGGAGTCTGCTTATCTCGACCTCTCCAGGGTCCTCTCTCTTCTTTAACTTGTTCTCTTCGTCTAAGGGAACAAACCACGGGTAATAAAAGCCGCTGCAACCCGATCGACAGCCAGCACCAAGGCTCCTAACCTCATATTCAATTCGTGTTTCTTGGAGTTCTCTACCACTTCTTTGAATGCTTTCATAATCACATTCTCAAGTTTGATGTTTACATCCTCTTCAGTCCAGAAGTGAGATGCGATGTCTTGAACCCACTCGAAGTACGAGACGGTAACACCTCCAGTATTGGCCAGTATATCAGGAAGGACGAATATTCCAGACTCGTCCAGAATCCGGTTGGCTTGAGCCGTCACTGGTCCGTTGGCGGCTTCTGCCAAGATTCGGGCTTTAATGTTCGCAGCATTTCTTCGGGTGATTACGTTCTCGATTGCTGCAGGAATGAGAACGTCACAGTCCAGTTCGAGGAGTTCTTCGTTAGATATTTCCTTAGAGGCTTTGTATCCGACGACTGTTCCAGTCTTCTCTTTATGACTGACGAGCTTTCGAGCGTCCAAGCCTTTGAGGTTCATTACTCCACCCCTCGAGTCACTCGCAGCTATCAGCTTCAAACCTTTTTCCTGGAGGAAGCAGGCGACATTTGACCCTACATTTCCATATCCTTGGATCGCAACGGTAGAGCCTTTTCTCCTCATTCCTAGATGTTTCAAGGCTTCAAGGACGACGAACATGCACCCTCTGCCTGTGGCAGCTTTTCGCCCGAGAGTTCCCCCTATGTTTACTGGTTTGCCAGTCACGACACCAGGTACGCTGTAGCCTTTGAACATACTATAGGTATCCATGATCCAAGCCATTGTTTGAGCATCGGTGTATATGTCCGGGGCTGGGATGTCTTGTTCTGGCCCTATCAGAGGCATGATCATGAAGATGTAACGCCTTGTCATCCTTTCCAGTTCCCCAAGCGACATAGATTTCGGATTACAGACTATCCCACCTTTGGCGCCACCAAGAGGAATATCGACTACAGCACATTTCCAGGTCATTATCATAGCAAGCGCGGTAGTCTCATCAAGGGTTACACTGGGATGGTAGCGAATGCCTCCTTTACTCGGTCCTCTGACGTAGCTATGATGCACCCGGTGTCCTGTAAAAACCCGGATAGTCTCGTCATCCATCCTGACTGGAACCGAGACAGTAAGTGTTCTCTGAGGATGTCTAAGCACCGCATGGCACGAGGGATCGAGATTTAGGATCTCGGCTGCGGTATCTAAATCAGCAAGAGCAGTACTGATTAGAGATTCTTCATCTGCCATACAAACTCTTCCTTATCTCTAGATCATCTACACAAGACAAATCGGATAAATCTGTTATCACATTCGGAACCATATATGGGAAACTCGGACGGAGATCTATTTATTAAACGCAGAACAAGACCTTGTTCCTTCCGAGAAGATTACGTTAGATAAATGCTGGATCTCTCCTTAGAACCCTCGAGATCAATTAGAGCCTCGCAACAGCCTTTTATCGGAGGCTCATCGTCTTGTATGAACATCCATGCTGATGAAGAGGGAACTTGGCCGAACAGGGGTAGTCGTTTCGGAGATCGGTTTTGGCGGTATCCCCATCCAACGGATATCGGAGAGACGAGCTCTCGAGTTGGTTAACCGATCGATTGATATGGGCATTAATTTCATCGATACACATAGGGACTACGGCGACAGTGAGAAGAAGATTGGGAGAGCGATCAAAGGTAGGAGGAATGAGGTGTATGTCTGTACGAAGTCTCACGCTCGTGATCCCGAAGGGCTCAGCCTAGATCTGGAGACGAGTATCTCGAATCTGGAAGTCTCGACGGTTGACTTGTATTATCTTCATGGTGTGAATACTATCGAGGATCTAAGGAAGGCGACTTCTCCCGAGAACCTTGATTTTCTACAAAGGATGAAGGACGAGGGAGTGATAAGATTTCTTGGAGTAAGCGGACACCTTGAAGAACCGATGTTAAAAGCTATTGAGACAGGCTTTTTCGAGGTTGTAATGTTCCCCTTCAACTATATTGTCCCAGATGCGAGGAAGAAGATTATCCCAATCTGCAAGGAGAAAGGTGTAGGGTTCGTATGCATGAAACCGTTTGCCGGTGGCATGTTGGATGACTCAAAGAGCGTGTTGGGTTACGTTCTCAAATATCCAATATCAACAGCAATTCCAGGCATGGCTCTTATTCGAGAACTGAAACAGAACATCAGGGTTTCGAAGATGGAATGGTTTGCCACAGATGAAGAGGCGGAAAAGCTTGAAGCCATTGGAGAGGAGATCGGGGAGAGGTTCTGTAGAAACTGTGGATATTGCTCCCCTTGCTCACATGGGGTAGAGATTGCGAGTCTGGTCCGCTTACAGAGTTGGATCAAGAGAATAGGATGGAGAGGGAAGAAAAAGGAGATAATTCGGTCTATAAAGAGCCTTGACGATTGTATAGAATGCAGGGAGTGTGAGGGGAAATGCCCGTATAACCTGCCAATTGTTGAGATGATGAACGAACAGACAGAATGGTTGCTTGAAGAATTTCCTAGTCTTGCGATACTAAGAAACTAGAAATTCTCATCTTTGATCTTCCCCCTATACCTGTGAAGATATGTTGAAAAACAAGTGGATAGGAGGCTTATGTGGTGGGGCAGTATGAAGAGGCTAAATAAGGAGGACATAGTGCGGCTTCTTGTTTTTG
>CP070773.1:691515-699806 GCA_020345945.1 Candidatus Bathyarchaeota archaeon
GGGGAGAGGAGATAATGGCAGAGATCCGAGTAGAAAAGCTGACAAAAAGATATGGTGAGATCACCTCAGTCGAGAATGTCAGTCTCAACGTGAAGAAAGGCGAGATATTTGCAATGATAGGACCAAGCGGTACTGGTAAGTCTACTCTTCTCAGGATCATTGATCTCCTTGAACCCCCAACCTCCGGAGAAGTCTACATGGACAGCTTGGCAATCTGTTCCTTAAAAGGAGTAGATAGACTTGCTGCGATAAAGAGGATGGGTATCGTCTTTCAGAGGCCGATCGTATTCAACCGATCTGTTCTCGACAATATAAGATATGGCTTGGAGATACGAGATATCCCTGAAGCTGAGATTGAGGTTGAAGTGCAACTGTATCTTAATATGCTCGGTCTCAGCGACTTTGCCGACAGAAATGCGTTACTTCTCTCTGGAGGAGAAGCACAGAGAGTGGCCCTAGCCCGTACATTGGTATGTCATCCCGAAGTTCTCCTACTCGACGAGCCGACAGCAAATCTAGACCCTATCAATGTCACCATAATTGAGGACGCAATAATAGACGCAAACAGGAAAGAAGGGACAACCGTCCTAATTGCCACCCATAATATGTTTCAAGCAAAGCGGATCGCCCACAGGGTTGGTTTCATGCTAGCAGGCAGACTAATAGAGACAGGGACCGCATCAAAAATCTTTGAGAGACCTAAGGACCCGAGAACAGAATCCTTTGTGAAAGGAGAAATGGTATTCTAAAAAAGATTAGAAGAAAAATATCTCGATTCTACATTCATTAAGAGAGGGACACGACTTGGCTGAAGAGCAGGATATTATAACTAAACCTGTAGTAAAACTCTGGCTCGAAACAGAGAAAGGCTATGTCTTTGGAGAGGGCGCTTTTGAACTTCTTGGTAAAATCGAGAAATATGGAACTATCTCAAAAGCCGCCACATCTATGAATATGAGCTATAGGCAGGCTTGGGGAATTCTCAAGAAAGTTGAGAAGCGGCTAGGAGAACCTCTCGTGGAGACCAAGAGGGGAGGAGCCTACGGCGGAGGGAGATCTACACTCACCCCTCTAGGAAGACGAATACTACAGCAATACTGTGTGGAGAAAGAGATCATACAAATAAAAAGGGATGACGATCTCAGGTGGGAAGATTTGTCTAGGAAACTGAGTACTAGAAACCAGCTTGACGCCGAGGTTATTTCCGTGGAGAACCGCGATGTTACCTCAATAGTTAAGGTCAGAATTTCCGCTCCTACTTTGGTTACCGCTGTAATTACTAGAGAAGCCGCAGAAGAACTTTCATTGAAGAAGGGAACAAGAGTTCAAGCCTCTATGAAAGCGACATCGGTTATGATCGACAGAAACGAAGAATAGATCTGTATCCAGAAATGAAATGAAACATATGTAGATTGCCCTGATCAAGTCTGAACTATCGAGACTAGACTCTGACCCATAGAGGAAATGAGGTGTCTATTATGCGTAGGTTGAAGATCAACGATGTAAGAACCATACTTACAGCCCCGGATGGAATTCGTCTAGTTATAGTAAAGGTAGTGACGAATAAGCCGAATTTGTATGGTGTTGGATGTGCAACCTTCACCCAAAGACCTTTAGCCGTTGCTACAGCGGTAGAGGAATATCTAAAGCCTTTCCTAATCGGTAAGGACCCTGACCAGATAGAAGACATCTTCCAATCGTCCCTTGTAAGTTCGTATTGGCGGAACGGTCCCGTGCTGAACAACGCCCTAAGTGGTGTTGATATGGCACTCTGGGACATCAAAGGAAAACGGGCAGATATGCCTGTATACCAACTTCTAGGCGGGAAATGTCGTCACGCAGCCGCACTCTATGCCCACGCCTCAGGACATAACTTTGAAGAAGTCACTAACAACGTTCGAAATTACATTGAAGACGGATATCACTACGTTCGCGCTCAGATCGCGATCTCTGGATACTCAACCTACGGAGTGAGAGGGAAATCCCGTGGACGAAGAACTCAACAACCCATATCATCGGGACAACGGCACACTTTTGAACCAACGGCGTATGTAAACACCGTCCTCCAACTTTTCGATCATCTTCGAACTGAACTGGGATATGATATCGAACTACTCCATGACGTCCATGAACGCATACCACCAATCCAAGCCATAACGCTTGCTAAAGGACTAGAGAAATACCGACTCTTCTTTCTAGAAGATCCCTTTGCACCTGAAGACATCGAATATTTCCGGATCCTTCGACATCAGACCAGCATACCGATCGCTATGGGTGAGCTCTTCAGTAACCCAAACGAATACCTACCTTTAATCAAGGACCGTCTCATTGACTTCATCCGTGTACATCTATCGCAGATCGGTGGATTGAGTATGGGACGTAAGCTTGCTGCCATGTGTGAATTCTTCGGAGTCCGGACGGCTTGGCATGGACCTGGTGACGTTTCACCAGTAGGGCATGCAGCCAATCTAGCATTAGATCTCGCCTGCCACAATTTCGGCATTCAAGAACAACATAAGTTCAAAGAAGCGACCCGCAGAGTGTTCCTAGGATGCCCCGAGATCAGAGACGGATACCTTTGGCCGAACGATACTCCTGGGTTGGGAATAGACATTGACGAGAAACTCGCCGCCAAATTCCCCTTCCCAAAGGATCCCCTCGGTGGCGGATGGGAACCAATTCGCAAACCCGACGGAACAGTAATCCGACCGTAGAGGTATTGTATATGTCCGCCACAAGGATTGCCTTCAGAAACCTGTCAAGACGAAAGCTTAGAAACGCTCTCACTATTTTGAGCATAATCATAGGTGTCGCACTTCTAACAGGAGTGAACGTGGCATTCGACAGCGCCTACAATCAGTTCGTTGATACCATTAACAGATCCTCCGGATCAGTCGATATCAGCATACGATCAGCGACTGGCGCATCATTAAGCGATGACATATTGCCAGAAATCCTACAAGTAAAAGGGATAGCTGAAGCGTCAGGAAGGGTTACAGGATCAGGGCATGCAATATTCTGGAACGCGACAGAAGAGAGTTCAGCACTACTCACAATCAATGGAGTGAACCCGATCAACGATTTTGACTATCTGAACCCAGAATACACAAACATAACTGGGAAAAAAATGCTGAGCGCGGGCCAGATCGTGATAGACTCTCGACTAAACTATACAATTGGACAAAAGATCAAAGTCCGAATAAAATCAACCTACTATTGGCTGGAAGTAGCAGGATTATATCATCTTCCGGTTGAGACCCAAGGAATGTCTTTCCTTGATATTTACACATCGTATGTGACCATCCCGACGGCTCGAGAGATGTTCAAGAACTGGGGAAAGTACAGCAGGATCATCGCCCGTGTCAACAATGTCTCCAACACAAAGGAAGTGGTCAGCAGACTCCAAAATACTCTCGGAGGAGAATACGAGATAATCGCTGAAAAAGAGAGAATCCTTGACCGAATGCGAGACGCTCTAGAAGGTTTCAGAAGTGGGCTTTTCATCATGTCGGCTTTAACAAGCGTCGTGGCACTAGTTATCGTCTTTAACACGGTCTACATGAACGTGAAGGAGAGGATATATGAGATCGGTGTGATCAGATCCATCGGAGCTTCAAAGATCCAAGTCTTCCGAATCTTCCTCTTTGAAAGCGTGCTCCTTGGTGTAATAGGAACAATCATAGGACTAACTATAGGATTCATGCTAGCAGGTCAGCTCTCAGGAATGTTTGGTTTCCCCTCATCCTCTGAGGAAGTTCGAATGATCTACAAGCCTGGAACAGTGATCCTCGGAGTCGCCACTGGACTCTTCACTACGCTTATTGGTGGTCTTATTCCGTCGATCATGGCAGGGCGAACAGAGATCCTTCAGGCACTTAGACCCTCAATGAGAGCTACAACCCACAGAAGACTCCATTGGATCCTACTTGGCGTAGGAATCCCATTCTTTTTGATAGGGACATATCTAGGGAGAATCGTCAACGCAACAACCACCACAGACATACCAAGAATCGGCGTAGCCTCAATAATCCCCTTGATAGGAGGACTCATACTGATTACGGCAGGTCTGATAAGGGGCGCAGAAAAGATCTTCGAGTACATACTTTACCCAATCTTCGGAAAGATCAGCAGACTCACCTCAAGAAACTTCTCGAGAAACCTAGTGAGAACCACGGTCTGCTTCACACTGATTGCAATGAGCCTCTCCTTCATAGTCGTAATAGCCGGAGTACAGTTTACCGTAGATGACGCAATGAGAGAGACGATCACTACCCTATTTCAATCAGATATAATCGTCGTGACAGGAGACGCCTCCATAGATAGAGAATTCTGGAAAGATCTGGTTAACCTCGAGAACGGAACCCTCATCGAAATGGCATCCCCCGCGCGAATAATAGGAACCAAGGTGAGGACATTGACGAGAAGTGAGAATGTCTCCATCTCCTTGACCGCGATCCATACACCGAACGGAGCCTACTCCGATGAGTTCTGTTCATATCCTGAAGTCATGGACATGACTTTCACACCAGACACGCCACAAGATGTCTACCAGAGACTCCACGATCTGAACACGATTGTCCTCTCGAGCAATGTCGCTCAGACTCTAGAGGCAAAAGTTGGCTCAAGAATCAATGTTCTATCATTACTCGCTGTAGAGATCGCACCAGGTGTTGTAATCTGGAAACCAGTATGGAGAAACTTCAAAGTTGTCGGGATAGTCGAAGTAGGAATGGACCAAATGCCTATGGGAGGACAGCGGAGTAAGATGTGCTACATCTCATACCACACACTCAACGGCCAATGGGGTTACTTTGAGGATGAAGCGAACCTGTTCTACGTGAAAGCCAAACCTGAACACAGCGATAATCTTGCATACGTCAGAGACAGAATCCTACAGAGATTTGGAAAAAAGTATGGAGTTGGAGTAATCACAAGGATCGATATCTTAGAAGCGGTAAAAGAGCACATGAGTGAAATGTGGAACCTCTTCAACAACCTCATCCTCTTCTCTGTTGCTGTAGCCGCCATCGGGATGTCCAGCATAATGATCATGAATATCTCTGAGAGAAGAAGAGAGATTGGAGTGTTACGATCCCAAGGCATGAGTATGATCCAGGTAGGCAAGATGGTAGTGGGAGAAGCAGTGATACTAGGAGTGATAGGGTTTCTGCTGGGAACAACCTCTGGAATGTTCTTCTACCGATCAGTCGTCTTCGTAATGGCTGAAATCGGTCTCTCAGGAGCCCTCACAACTCCCTGGGAAGCAATAAGAACGGCGGCAATCCTCTCCTTAGGAGTATCGGCTCTGAGTGTGTTATATCCCTTGTACAAAGCGATCAAACTCAATATAGTTGATGCTGTTAGGAGGAACGAGTGAATGACGAAGAAGAAAGATACAGAAATACCACTTTTAGAGATAAGAGAACTAGACAAGACCTACACGCTTGGAGAGATCAAGATTCAAGCACTGAACAGAGTCAACCTTCAAGTCAAAAAAGCGGAATTCGTTGCAGTGATGGGAGCATCAGGATCTGGTAAGACCACCCTGTTAAATCTCATAGGAACCCTAGACACACCGACAGCAGGCACCATCATACTCGATGGAGAAGAGCTGCCAGAACTGAGTGAATCAGACAAAGACAGGATAAGGAGATACAAAATTGGATTCATCTACCAGTTCTACAATCTAATCCCAGTCCTTTCAGCCAGAGAGAACATAGAACTACCCATGGAATTCGCGAAAGTAGAAAAAAGAGAGAAAGAGAAGAGAGCGACACAACTACTAGAAATGGTTGGACTCTCGGATCGAGCAGACCACCGACCAGACGAACTTAGCGGGGGAGAACAACAGAGAGTCGCAATAGCAAGAGCACTCGCTAATCGACCTTCCTTGATCCTCGCCGACGAACCAACAGGAGACCTAGACACCAAGACAGGGCAAGAAGTCATAGGCAAACTGAAGGACCTCTGTAAAGAGGAAGGCGTAACGATAATCATGGTTACACACGATCCTATCGCAGCCGAACACGCAGACAGAATTGTCCAGATGAGAGATGGAACAATCGAAGGGGAAAGAGTCCTGACACAATAATATAGCAGAGATGCAACCACTAAGCCCTATCTTCGAGGCGGATTAAATAGCTGATGAAGAGATCTCTTCCGCCGCTTCAAGGAGATTAATAATCAGCGGGGAGGCCACTGAGTAGAAGACCCAACGCCCTTCTCTCCTTTCCTGTGCTAGACCGGATCTTTCTAGAATGCCGAGATGGTGGGATGCTGTCGGCTGTGTCAGGTCCAACGCAGCCATGATCTCGCAAACACACATCTCTCGGTTGTTGATGAGTCTGAGAATGCTAAGGCGTTTTTCATCCCCAATGGCTTTAAAGATCCTGCTAAGACGTTTCATCACTTTCTTGTTTTCCGTCTTCTTCACCAAGTCATGTAATTCTTGAAGGTGACTGTCAACATCCTGAGACGATGAAACTCCACATTGAAGCATACGAGTCATGCGGTCTCGTACCTCCTCATTTATTGGATCTCCCATATCTGACACCAGCTTCAATCTTCGCATTTACGGATTTAAATATATGTTTGAAAACCGAAATCTTGCCTATGGACATTTACATCGTCCAGAAAGAGGAGACTTTTAGATCCAGATTTCTTAACTCTCGCTTCAGGAACCGAACAACGTCCTCTTCAGATATGTATTGAACCCCTGTCCGGTGAACCTGCAAGGGAATCCCAGTCTGTTTCAGTCGACCATCTTTAGCAAAATCGAGGAAGATATACTGAACCCCCTCACATGTCAAGATCAACCTCAACGAAGTCAGGTTTCTAGGCTTGAGACCCTGCTCTATATTGTAGACCAATTTGTTTACTCTTGAAGAGATTGCCCGAGCCTTGAATTCCCTCCAAGTTCTAACACGAACAAGCCGTCTCTCATCATTTGAACTCTGACTCAAAGCCCAACTCACTTCCTCGATATTCTGGACGCGTTCCTTTGAATTCTCGCGAAAGAGATGACGCATAGATATATTAAAGTATTTTAATATGAATCTCTCTGCTGGGATAGCTATGACTGTGATAGAAGTGGAAGTAATCGGAGTTGAACCTCCGTGCCCAAGATGCAAAAAGACTATGGAGAATACGATGAACGCGGCATCAAGACTGTATGAGAAGACCGGCGCAATAGCGAATATCAACAAGCTGGACATCTCATCAAGGGAAGTAGCTGAAAGATATGGAGTGATTATGACCCCTGCAGTAGCAGTTAACGGTGTAGTTAGAATTATGGGCAAAGTTCCAGACGTCAGCATCATAGAACGGATCTTGCGAAAAGAGGTTGAGGCAGACTAGTTGAAGACTGCGATGACTCTCAAAACTGCTTCAATGCTCTTATTCATTCTTCTTGTTATAGCATTAATGGGACAGGCGATTTTCAACGCCTACAATCTGACCCCTAAATCCACAGCCACCGTATTAAGAGCATTTCCGTTATGGCAGATACCGTTCCGATACATTTGGGATTATATCCAACACGCATGGCTATGCCTTGCTTTTGCATTCATCGTGTCTGGCCTATTCCACGAGTTTATTCCTCAGAATCTGATGATACGGTATATGAGCAGTGGTAGACCTATTTCATATCTGGTGGCTACACTGGCTGCGCCGCTATTATGTGTATGTTCATGCACGATGGTTCCCATCTTCGCTGGATTGGTGTATACAGGCTCCGGAATAGGTCCTGCACTCACATTCTTACTCGTTGCCCCAGCGAACAACCTCCTATCGGATATCATAACAATCCAGATGTTGGGCTGGCAGATAGCTTTAGCAGATATGGTAGCAGCAGGAGTCAGTGCAATAGCAATCGGATACCTAGTGTCAAAGACCCCTTGGGGTAAACTGTTCGAAAAACAAGTCAAGAACAACGGCACGGCAGTAGTCTCTTTGGAACTCGAGGATCAGACTCTAGATGATAGGTTGTGGAGTTCCTTTGAATTCGGCGGATACATAGCTAAACAGACTTTACCTGCCTTACTTGCGGGCCTAGTGCTGGTAAGCTACTTTCATGCGTTCTTTCCTGAGAAGATAGTAGCAACTTGGCTCACTGGACCCTTCGGAGTTGTAGTAGCAGCTCTTCTAGGCGGGCCACTATATACTCCAACGCTGATCGAGATAGTACTCGGTAAGGCTTTAGTCGATCTGGGAATGTCACCAGCTGCAACGATAGCATGGCTAATGGGGCAACCTTACGACATACCAAACTCACTGTCAGCATCAAGAGTAGT
>CP070773.1:699906-707354 GCA_020345945.1 Candidatus Bathyarchaeota archaeon
CCGTCAATCTCCTTGGCCAATGATAATATGCCTAGGTCACCGATGATTAAGGCGTCAACATCGGCATCAAGACAGGATTCTATATGTTTCTTCAAATGTTCCTCCAGTTTATTGACCATGAATGGTTGATTCACAGTCACAAGCACCCTTACGTCATGAGTGTGGGCATATTCTACTATTCTGTTGAACTCGTCGTAGGTGGTTACCTGCGTTCCTGAGCCCCGATAGAGTTCAAAGTCTCCAAACCCAGGAATCTTCACGCCACAGTATATCTCGTCAGCTCCAGCATCAATCACCCTAACAGCTCCACTGAAGGATTTAATGGGGGAGAGGAGTTTGGGTATGCCGTCCTTGTAGGTCTCTAATCCTGTCATTAATTACTGCACTTCAAGGTGTGGGTTGCACGAATTCAAGTTAAGAATTATGGAGAGTAACCTTATGAAAAACTCTTATGTAGCGGTCTTTCTTGTCTCTTCCTGATCAGGATGGGCAAAAGCCTAGACCAAGACGACATCATGAAGCCCAAGATTCTCTCACCAATAAACTCCTTGGAGGGTGGGAAGAGGGTTATCGATGCAGGTGCTGATGAGGTCTACTGTGCAGTACAAATCCCCCCGATCAAAGACTTCGTCCTATACAGAGGTCCTTCGTCAGAGATACCGAGCTACGGAGACCTATCCAAACTTGTGAAATATGCCCATGACCGAGACATAGAGATTCCTTTAGTGGTGAACTGGCCCTTCATCGCAGATATTATCGAGAAGCCAATTAGGGATCATATCCGCAAGTGCATTGATTCTGGGGTAGACGCTCTAATAGTCGGAGACGTTGGGATTCTCTCAATAATCCGCGAGATGGGTATTGACATCCCTCTATACGCAAGCACATACTTCATGTCCATGAATACAGCTGCTGTACGATTTCTTGAGAAGCTAGGTTTCGATAGAGTGATCCTCGAGAGGCATATGACCATCGAGGAGATAACGAAGATAGCGGGAAGCAGTAAAGCTGGAATTGAAATTCTCATCCATGGAGGAGGCTGCTCCAATATTAATGGCAGTTGTTATCTCTTTCACTACACCTTTCCTGAACTGACCGAGGCCCAAAGGACTTCCCATAAATCAACCCCTTGTGCCCTGCCCTTTAACCTGCAAAACATCACAGACTCATCAGACAAATTTGAGGATACTACTGTGATGGATGCTTTCGAGTACTGTTCCATCTGCAAGCTTCCCGAGCTTATACGGACTGGGATTACCGGCTTTAAGATAGAAGGAAGGACTGGCTCAATCTGGTATCAAGAGAGTACCACAAGGGTCTATCGAGAACTCATCGACCTCATCTTTGAAAGGAAGATGGAAGAGTATGAGCGACGGCTGGAAGAACTGAAGAACGGCGTATACTTCCTTCCTGTCCCAACAAATTTCTACAAATTGAAGGAGATCTGGTGCCTCCAGAACCGTTGCTATTACAGTGGGCTGTCCAATACACCCTATAAGATTCCACTGTCTTGGCAGACCTGGACAAAGCAACACTACAGTTGGGTTAAAGTATGATTCCGTTCACCGTTCAAGCCAGTAACCTCCGGACGTTCAAGGAAGCCTCAAAGAGTATCTGTCAGAGAGTTCGTTTTGGATCCGAGTTCTGCATGTATGATCTTCCGACAGAAAAGACTCTAATCAAGGCATTCAATATTGCCAGTGATGCGGGGAAGGATTTCACATATATTACACCTAGAGTGTCAGACAGTGCTTTAGATACGTTAGTTCGACACTTTTCTGTTCTCAATGGTCTGGGTGAGATGGAGGTAGTTGTTAACGATCTTGGTGTTCTGGATACTCTGAAAAAGTTCCCTAACCTCAACCCCTATCTCGGGAGACAACTTGTATACATCCCAGCAAGATGTCCCTGGCCGCAGATTACTGAACACCCCGCGAGTATTTTCGTGAGATATAAGGTGAAGCAGATCTTCTATAGGACAGCGTTGAACTATAATCCTACCATCCGGTTCTACCGGGAGATGGGCGTCCAAGCCGCAGACGTCGACTGGATCCCCCAATCCTTCAAACACTACAAAGAACTAGTGAAGCATGGAGTACAGCTCTCTGTCCATTCCTATCTGATCCCGGTGACTGTTACTAGAAGATGTCATACAGCTCGATTTCTTCAGGAACTTAATCCAGCAAGATGCTCACGCTCCTGCTTGAGAAGTACATTTAGGCTTAAACAAGAGACGTTGGGAGCTGAGTTCTTCCTAGGAGGTAATGTAGCCTTTCGATATACGGAACCTCAACAAAATGACTTGAAGAAGCTCACAGATATCGGTGATATAGAGATCGTTATTCCTGCGGGAGATGTATTGAAGGCAGTAACAAAACATGATCTGGAAAAAGGTATCATGAAGTTGAGGGGGGAGGCCTGACTCTCTCAAGATCCTCCTTCTTCACAGCCAGCCATCCATGTAGAAGTTCGATGGTCAAGGATTGAATACGTCCCTCACTCAGCACGTAGGTGCCTATACAGGGAAGCCAAGCACGTTGCCCATCTTTTGTTACAGACTCAATGAGGAATTCATGCCTTACTTGGTTACCCTTCACTTCCAATGATTTCTCTTTGATGAATAGTACTGGAAACATCTCTCTTAGCTCTGAGGCCCATCGCTTGATATCCTCTCCCCGGAAACTGTAAGGACCCCAGAAGAGTAAGGCGTCTTTGCCGAAAAGGTTGAGAAGACCCGCTGAATCGTTCCTCATCAAAGTCATACAGAACTTGTGTACTTGAGCCTTTGCATCTTCCTCTGTCGAAGGCAAATCATTCAACTCGGCTACACGTGTCTAGCTTAGAAATGACTTCAATCTTGACAGCCAAGAGCCTTCGGATTCCCCTCTGAGTTCTCTTTCTCTCCGCCTTGCTTCTTCCCTCTCCTTCGTCAATTCCTTGACTCTCTCTAGGATACGGTCCGCGTTCTCTGTATAGTTAAATCCCATCATGTTTGCAAAATCGTGTCCACCTTGGCCGAAGAAGGCGACCATTGATGGATAGGTCATCAGGAATCCTGTTTCGCCAATGAAAGGACCGAACGGTTTTGTCCCTTCTAGTATGACCTCTGCGAAATCTTCCAGTTCGAGATCCACTATCCGTCTAGCTACGAGTTCAATAAGATACTCTACTCTCTCAGGAAGAATCTCCTCAGACATCCCAAGAGTGAACACGTGTGAGAACTATTAAGAGTTACCATCCTAGCCAAGATTATCCTAAAAAAAAGAGGGGGATTTGGAAATCCCTACTGAGACTATGCTTCCGACTCTACTTCTTTTGCCTTCTTCACGCCAAGGAACGGGTAGACGAACGCATCGATCAGTATCAGTACGAAGATTCCTACTGGGATGAACCATGTCGACGGAATACCCCAGAGCGCATCCAGTACTTTCCACTGAATCAGATTCAGCTTTCCCAGAGCAGTCATTGAAATGCACATGGCCGTGTAGACCAAGAGGACGACACGCCCGAGTGTTCTAAGGGGAGCTGTAGGCTTCTCGAGCCTTCCTGTAAACAGGAAGTAACTCATTCCCAAGGCGTAGCAGATGCCAGCCACAAATGGGCCTAGCCCAGTGAATAGTCTCTGAGAGTACCCAAGTGTTGCTGTCCAAGTGATTGCCACACCGTATGGTAGAACAATGCCGATTCCGACCGTCATCACTAGGATCGAGGCGGCTCTGTAGATATTTATCAGTCCTGGTATGAAGATACAGAAGAACGCTACTCCCATCACCAGAGCAATGACTGCGTGAGGTTGAGGAAGCGATGGCACGAGAATCCTCACTATCTGGTCAATCTGTGCCATGAAGAGAAAGCCGGCACCTATACCTACGACTAGGCTCTGAACGAAACGGTACATCGGGTTGTCCTTGTAGAGTACGCTGTACGCGGCGAAGAAGACAAAGGTGTTCAGGTAAGGCATCAGTGGTTCTATTGGGGATGACATCTCTCATTACCTCCTTGAATCATGTTTCTCTCCTAGACATTAGGTACTGGATGTTACCGACCACTATAGCTACTGTCACGATGAGTGCGATGGCCATCGAGTTCAACATGTAGGCTGATGCTCTTCCAGGAATCCCGGATAGAAACTCGTACTCAGCCCCTCCTCTTTGTCCCATGATCATTCCTTGGAAGTAGCCTGCAGTGTAGCTCAGCGCCAAGTAACCAGCAGAGTCTGTTCCTCCCATCTCTAGTACAGGAGTATTGTATCTGATGACATAGATGCTTTCAAGTCCTCGTGCGTCGAGACCTATGATGAGGTCACAATCTATCCTCATGGCGTCAAAGTTCTGCATCATTGGTATATCTGCCAAACTGTTTCCATAGCGGTCAACAGGCGTTATGGCCCTTAGGCTTGTCCTCCACTGCTCTAGGAGAGCGTTCCCTCCAGCGACGAACCCTAGGTCAACGAAACTAACACCGTAGTCTGAATGGCTTTGCGGATCAAGTCCATAGAAGTAAGGGATCAGGTATTTGTCAAGAATAGCTTGGTTGTCAACGGATGAAGACCATAAGAGTATGTGAGCCCCTCTACGTCTGAGGTCTGTCCAAACAGCTTTGACTGCTTCGCTCATGTCTCCCCACAACTTCGCTGTTTCGCCACTGTTGAGAATCATGACTCTAGTGCCCTCCTTGACTCCTGCGAAATGCCTTGGATTATCGGGATTAACACTTACTGTGACACCTTCATCTATTACCTTGTAGAATTCTTTGCTCCATTGGACGACTGGTAAAGGCAGGGTAATCGGGGTTAGGGATGTCCCGAATATCACTAGGAATATCACTAGATAGATTAGCCGGGTATCTTTCCATTTGATGTTCAATCTTTCATTACCTCCCTATGGTCTCAGTCTCTCCTTCAGAAGGATCATCCTCGTAATCAGTGCGACGGCACCGATGTACGTGCTGATCCAGAACGCTGAGTCTGAGGCACCGCTGATCCAGATCTGAACGAAGTCGCCTAGTCGCGGGATTGCTGGGTGTATCATCTCGCCTATGGGCGTGTAGGTGAATAGTGCTAGGATGCTGAGAAGTATTAGGAACCCCATGATTGGAGTCTTCGCCCTATAGATTCTGATCATAGGTGAGAAGACAGATATGGAAATAGCTGATATGACCGCCATGGTTCCGATGACGTTGACATTTGCATATAGCGCGGCCATGGTGGGATCAGCCATTCCACCCACCAAGCCAAGCAATACTATCAGCACAGCAGAACCTATGGTAATGGCGTCGTAGGGCGTAGTTTCTTCTCTTCTTATGATGTTGCGAGCGTGTCTCCTGATCAGCAGACCCACAGTAATGATGGTCGCGAAGGGCAATGAGAGAGTGGTTGCGTTCCTTATGACTAGGGCACCTTCCCATCCTGGCTCTGTCCAGTACAGAGAAGCGATGATGAACAAGCCGATAACGCCTAGGATAGTAGGCAGCTCTTGTACAATATTGGTCTGAGACTGTTGTCCCATTCTACCACACTCCTGCTCCAGCCAAGATGCCTCCTATGATCACGATAGCGATCAGGAAGACCTTGATAATATCCTCACCGGCAAGAATGGCTTTAGGCACTGGGTCATCCGATAGGTACGACCCGATGGCTATGTTCTCTTCTGAGAAACTCATGTAATCTGCAGCGAGAGCAGCCATAGAATTGTCGTTGGGCCAGATTTCACCCGCCACGATCATTGCTCCCTCCGTTGCTAAAGCTTCGTAGATGACTACGTTAGAGGTCTGATTGTGTCCACCGACCATGACAGCTGCACCGAATGGAAGTCTGTGTGCCATCTCAACGTCAGATAGGTTGAGTGCGGTATTGTCAGGATAGAACCTGATGTCCGTTGGAATGAATCTCTCTGGATGCCCGCTCTCAGCGAATCCGCGCTGCATGAAATCATGGGACATCAAAGCATAGACAGCGTTGGTTGTCCCCGTGATCACCCTTACACCAAGCTTACCAGACTCACGAGATATGGCTCTGAGTAGCTCAAGCGTTGCAGGGACAAAGCATAGCGTCGTCAGACCGCTGGAGTGACCCCAGAAATTGGCACCTGTCCAACCTGTGTCGAAGAGTAGAGGATTTCCCTTTTCAGAACATGCTCTAACCGCTTCGAGTGATGCCTCAACTGTTGGGATTGAACGAAGGCTGACACCACGCAATGTAAATGATGCGCCAAGTAGCACAAGGAAGAAGGCGATGAAGACACCGAGAACGTCTACTCTGACTAGCGCTTGTAAGACTAGTTGATTCATTGTCATTTTCTAGTTTTTCCTCCTATTGGAGTTGTATTCGCGTGTTACCACACGATACAAGTAACTCGTAGAAGCTACTAGTATTTAGGTGATATCTTTAAGAGTAATACCCGTGGAATACAGTTTTTGCTTATTCCACAATTCGAGGGTCTTAAGCTATCTCCTCCTTTTTCTTCGCATCAAAAGAAGGATGAAGATAGCGTCCTTCGCGGTAGGTGGGAGATGGCTTCTATTCCTCTATTAGCTCAACGTTGGCTCTTGGAACTGAAACCTTCCTGCCATCTTCCAGCTCGACGTCCAAGACTCTCACGTAAGATTCTGTCTCAACCTTATGTAGCTCGATTGGTAGTTCAGTGACCTTTCCTAGAGCCCCGAAGTATGGCGGTCCAATAACCCTGACAGGGAGACCAGGTCTCAGCCCTTCTAGAAGCCTTTTCGCATCTTCATCAGCCACTTGATCACCAATCGTAAGATCACTCTCATAAGGGATGATAATCTCCGGGCGGATTACACCTGCACGAATTTGAGTGGCACCATTTATGCAGGCAAGCCTGCCCTCCAACTTGTCCAATAACTCGAAGGTCTTTCTTGCCATCCTCATTCTACCAAAACCTTCAGTGAGTATGATCGTGAGGCCTAGTTGTTCCTTTCCGGTGATAGCAACCCCTATTTCGTAGCCCAAAAAATTGCTCAGATCCTCGTCTCTAATACCGCCTACGATTATCGCCCTGACGTCTGTCTCAACGGCTTTCTGTATGGCATCCTTTTCTACGAAGGATCCGCCTACAATAATCTTCCCTGAGCATTCTGCTGTGATCTTATCCGGACTTAAAACGTCGTCTGGAGTCTCCGACAACATCATAAGCTCTCCGTGAGTCTCACCTCCTATCCCGAAAATACCTTGGATCAGAGCTGCGGTCGTGGTTATACCTACTCCTTCTCTCGGGAGAATCTTGGTTACCGTACCTGGTATGTATGCATCTAAGAAGATAGGAATAGGGGGCTCTCTAATCATGATCTGACCAGTGACGTCGGAGTAATACTCAATGACGCCCTTTACGGAGGAGCGACATGTCTTATCAAAGAAACTTATGAAGCCCTTCTTGTAGGCGATAATATCATCAGCATCTACTTGATCGTCTACCTTCTTGAGCAGGTAT
>CP070773.1:707454-711189 GCA_020345945.1 Candidatus Bathyarchaeota archaeon
TATCGCCAAAGTAACGGCGCATCCAGATCCGATAAGTAGGAGCCCTTCTCTTCGAGGCATACTCGTCTTCTGAGGTTGATGGAAGCTAATTGTAGAAAGAATAATGGTCCAAAGTAATAGGGTTGAGAAGACTGCATAGACGAGTGGTGCAAGAGGCTTATGGACGGAGGCAGTCAACCTGTACCTGATGGTCAGGTAACTGAGGACGGCTGAAAATCCTATCGTGATCAAAAGAGTTGTTACGTATTGTTTTCGTTTCAGCCTCGACACCTTATGGATCGATGTGATATGCTCTAGAAATATGGTTTGCGGGTGAATTCGTGGAGTGTCTGCAAAAGGACTGAGGATATAGTGGTTTTAGGATTTGGTGTCTTCTACTTCTGGCTTCCTATGGAGGCTGCTGGTGGTGAACGGAGGATCATTATACTTGGGTAGACCGCGCTGACCGCAGATACGGAGACCGAGACGATGAGAATGTGTTTCAAGACTTCTGGATCCATGATTAGAGGCATAGGGAATCCTTGCATATTCATCGAGGCTACGATCTCCTTCCAGCAGAGGTATCCGCCGATATATCCGATAAGGAAACCTGACAGACCAAGAAAGATCGCTTCTTCGAGGACGATAGCAACAACGTGTAGTTTGGACATGCCTAATGATTGGAATATTCCGGTTTCTCTCTTCCGCTCAGAGACGTTCATAACAAGGATCTCACTCATGCCGATTACAGTGATCAAAAGAGAGAAAGAGAGGGTTGTCTCGAAGACATCGAAGATGGCTTGAATGTCATTACTATACTCCTTGGCAAGGTCGTCTCTTGTCAGTACCTTCTCGATGTCATACTCATCCTCGTACTCGTTTAGAATACCGTCTCTTATGGGTTCGAGGATAGCTCCAAGCTTGGTTTTGATTAGAATGATTGTGGAGAAGCTCTGTTCAGCACTAGTGTCCTCTGTGACGAAGCCGTTGTCTTCGTTATAGACAGGGTGTAGGGGACCCCAGCTCTCATAGGATGTCATGCAGATCTTATCGAAGGGAGAGCCTGCGAAACTAAAGTAGCTGAAGGGCAGTGTCTCAAGTATACCGGTGACCTCGAGTTTCTCCGGTACCATCTCAGTATATGGTCGGGCCATATCATCGTACATCGTCTCTTTGACCATTATTGCGATATTCTTCCCAATTTCCAGTCGAAGTACACTTGCCAGGGACTGAGTAATAATACATCGTCTCGGCTTCTCGAAGAGCTTGACCATTATGTCTTCAGGGGTATCCTCTGTAAATTGTAGGTTGGCGATGTCAGAGAAGTTCGGTTCTACAAGCATCAGAGTGCCTTCATCGTTGTATCGTCTAAGGTCTCCGGAGTTGTAGAAGGTCTCCGGTTCCGTGTAGATTGGGGCAACCGATTCGATGTCGCCTTTGAAGTTGCGGATCTCTTGGGCGAACCTTTTGTCGAATCCTCCCTCTGAGACGATAATGACGTCGGCTCCAAGGAAGCTGCCGAGAGCTGTCGAGGTTCCTCTTGCCACTCCTGCTCTAATGCCTGAAATGGCAACCAGAAAGCATAGACACATGGAGATTAGTAGTAGACATATCACGGTTCTTGGTGCGTTTCTACCAACATTCTTGCTTGAGATCGCGCCAGAATGTCCCAGAAGTATCTTAGCTATGAAACTCAGTGGTTTCTCAAACTTCCGGATTATGCTAAGGAAGACGCATACTAGACCGATTATAAGGAGTGTGACTAGGCCGAGTCCCAAAGTCTGTTCTTGGATTAGAGAGTCGATAATCGGGATTGAGAATGGGTAGTTCTTGTACTGGCTGATTCCGATCAAGATAGAGCCGAAGAGAAAAAGGTGAGGGCCTCCCCATCGTCTGGGAGAGTGGTGCGAGTACAGTACTTTGACCGGATCGACGCGGCAAGCGTTCGCTGATGGAATAAGTCCCCCTATTCCTGATGCTGCAAGACCGATCTGAAGACCTGTAAACAATGTTCCAAAATTAACTGAATAAGTTACGGTGAAGTGGAGGATAGGTGCTATGTATTGTTCGAGAAAGATTCTGCCCACCAGGATTCCTGCTAAGGCACCACCGATGGAGCCTATAAGACCGATTATGAATGTCTCGCTAAAGAAGTTCCAGAAGATCTGGAGGCTAGAAGCCCCCAGAGAGCGTAGTACCCCTATCTCAAAACTCCTCTCTTTGATATTCATGTATGAAGTGTTGAAGGTTATGACTGCGATGAGGATCAGAGAGATGAGTTGGGTGAATCTCAGTCCTTCTTTAAATCCCTTGATTGAGGCAGTATATTTGAGGAGTAGGGGCTCTTTGAGAGCTGTGACAGCGAAGTCTCGTCCTAAAATTGATTTTATCTCTCTCGCTATTCTCGGGCCATCCTCAATATTTCTAACCTTAACGATCGTGAAATCGACGTCATCTTTCCCGTACTGGTAAGGAAGGTCTCTGAATCCTTGATTGAAGATATCTCTGGCGACATCTATGTCAAGATACACGCTGGATAGGTCTTGTGTGGAGACCGAGATCTCTCTCTTTGAGAGGATGCCTACTACTGAGAAGGTATGATCGATTCTATCAACCAATACTCCTTTCCGCTTGGAGTCTCTGAAGGTGTAGATGTGTATCCAGTTCCCAAAGTCTAGGTTTCCCATATCCTCCTCGACAACACAGACCTTATGTTGCTTAAGGTCTCTTGTTCCTCTGATCTCAGTGAAGGTCGTATCGTAGAAATCGAAGTCGTCAGGTGAGATGCCTACCACGTATGCTAATCTCTCCTTGTATCCACGGGAAGATACGTTCATCTTCTGTATTACTCGATGGGAAACTTGTTCCACTCCTGGGACTCTTCGAATGGGATCAAGTATTGTACTCTTGAAGGGGTGTCTTGCACTTCTTATCACTATGTCAATGCTTCCCGCTGCCTCATAGAGAAGACCGTGAAATTGTGTGAAGGCACTTTGGAAGGCGATGTTAACACCAACTACGAGGGTGACGCCGACGACTATGGCGAGAGCTGTAAGCGTATTTCTGAGCTTTCTTCTCGTTAAGCTTCGGAACGCCACTCTAGTAAAATCCAACATGATAGTCTAATATCAGTTCAGAAGCTTGGATTGGATTAAGGGTATTAGCATTTTCAAAGACAAAAACATGGGGGTGAGTTTCCGTATACGAACATCTAACTGCGAAAACTCTTGTTATCAATAGGTCATAGACTGTTAGCGTCTTCAATAACAAGGTTATAGCTATTCCCTGTTGAAAATCACACAACTTAAGAGACTCATAGTGGAGACGGGGGAGCTGTTTACACTAGATTGACAATGAGCTGAAACAGTATGGCACAATATGAGAGGGTCTTGGTCACTGGTGGAGCAGGATTCGTTGGAAGCCACACAGTGGATCTACTTCTGGAAAGAGGATACGAGGTAAGGGTCCTAGACAATCTTGATCCTCAAGTCCATGGAGAGGTTGAGAGTCCTCAGTATCTTGATCTGGATAGGGTGGAGTTCGTGAAGGGAGATATGGTAGATCGGGACACGGTTTGGAGTGTTGTCTCTGATATCGACGCTATAGTCCATCTGGCATCGAAGGTGGGTGTCGGTCAGAGTATGTACCAGATAGAGCAGTATGTGACAGCGAACACCAAAGGTACCGCCAATCTGTTGGATGTCTTGGTCACCGAAAAGCACAATGTGAGGAAGCTTGTTGTCGCCTCATCTATGT
>CP070773.1:711289-721491 GCA_020345945.1 Candidatus Bathyarchaeota archaeon
CCCTGAGAACTCGGATCTCTCTGTAAAGGGAGTAACCCTCGTCACGACCGACATGTTCTGAGACCCACCAATGCGAGGGCAACAGACTTCGAAGCCTAGAAACAGACCCTGTTGCATCCACAGTAATCTTTCCAAACAGATCAATCTCCTCATGACGCTCCATGTTTTTCACATGTGCACCGAGTACTCGGTTGTCCTCCACTAACGGGGAGATTGCGAGAGTCCGATCGATAAGTCTAACTCCAGCATCCAACGATTCGTCAATAAGTCTCTGACCAAAACGGTGACGGTTCACAACGTAACCTCGATCATGAATCGTGAAGACCGTCTCTAAATCAGGAGAATGGATTCTCAATCCAACTACCTTACTCTCGAATTCTCCTTTCTCAGGTTTTGGAATCCCGGCTCGATCAAAATATTTCTCAGGAACAGCATTGCCACATACCTTCTGCCCAATCTTTTCCTTAGGGAGACACTCAGCTAACAATACTTCATATCCTTTCTCAGCAAGAAGGCGAGACAACGTTGACCCAGCGACACCTCCTCCAAGAATCAGGATCTCCGCATCACTCTTCACACCTATCACCAAACCTTAGGAAGTCTGCATCTAGAATCCATAGCAACGAGAGAGTTCATCATATTTACTAGTTTCCGAGAGAAAAAGGATCTCAACAAAGCTTTCTATGATCTAAATGAAGAGATCTTGACGCATCTGAACAAGACTGATAGATCTTGGATCTAGAAGAAACATGAAAGGAGGATGAGATCACTTGAAGATAGGAGTAATAGCAGACGACTTGACCGGAGCCAACGATACCGCGATCCAATTTGCTAAGTTGGGGTTGAGAAGTCTGGTACTCCTCGATTTTGAGTCAGACTTCCATATGATAGAGAAATGGGACGTTTTGGTCGTAGACACAAACAGCAGACTGGATAACCCTGACTCAGCGTATAGGAAAGTCAGGATGGCAACTAAGTTCCTGAAGCAAGAAGGAGCACAGGTATACTACAAGAAGATAGATTCAACACTGAGAGGCAATATAGGTTCCGAGCTTGACGCAGTTATGGATGAACTAAACAATAATCTCTCGTTCGTAATTCCTGCTTTCCCTGCAACAGGAAGAATCACCATTGACGGATACCAGCTTGTTCACGGAAGATTATTGGAGAAGACAGAAATCGCACACGATCCCCTCACACCGATGAAGATCTCCCACGTCCCGACCATAATCGGTAGACAAACGAATAGAAAAGTAGGACAAGTGAGACTAGATGAAATAAGAAGAAGTCTAACTGATCTTTCGAAGAAGATAGCCAAGTTAAACACCAACGGATATGAGATAATCGTCTTTGACGCCGAGACTCAAAAAGATCTTAGGAAGATCGCTTCCCTCTATCCTAGCCAATACCACTTTGAAGTGGTATGTGGACCCGCTGGTTTCGCCGAGGAACTGGCAAAGAGAACCGGAATAGAAACAGAGATGCCGACTCTAACCGTGGCAGGTAGCCTAAGCCAAGTTACAGCAGATCAAGTTGAAACACTTAGATCACAATTAAAAACAAGAATCATAGAACTGGATATAATAAGAAGCCTGAAAGCAGGAGAAAACCTGGAACAAGAGATAGATGAGATTATAGACAACGCAACTGAAATCCTATCAGAAGGCTACGATCTGGTCATTCGACCGCAAGACCCGAAGACCGTACGTAGAGTGTTGCAAGGAGGTACGTCGAGTCTAGGGGAAGACATAGCCTCCTCGGCATCAAAGATAATTCTTCTACTGGGAAGGATAACGAATGAGATACTGGAAAGATCAGAAGTCTCAGGTCTTGTATTAACCGGAGGAGATACAGCAAGAGGAGTATGCAGAGTGATAAACGCAGAAGTCGTCAAGATCGATAATGAAGTTTCACCAGGTATACCAAGTGGCGTCATTATCGGAGGAGAACAGGAAGGGCTAAGAATAGTCACAAAAGCAGGTTCATTTGGCGAAGAGACCGCACTGGTTGACTCAGTCCTGTTCTTGAAACGAAAAGCTCAATCAAAGATAAAATAAGCTCCTCTCAAACCTATAACCGTAAATATCTAAAAGACATGCAAACTCTCCCAAATTATCGAACTCAGACAGAACTAGAATCATCACATCGAAGACCAGACTCCTAACCTCCTCCCTCCAAGAACCTCTCATTTCACTGTTTTAAAGTGGAAAGAATCCACTAAAAGCAAGGTCTCAGAAGATTGCATCGCAGAACTGACAGAGATAGCTCAATACTTTTATTAGCCAATCCTCTATGTACTGTCTACGACACCTCTGATTCTAGAATCCCTCTTGGCTGAAAAGGAAGCTCTAAGAAGTGCCTCAGACGAAAGCCCAGATAAAGATCGAGAACATCGTTGCCACAACTGATCTGAAAGAAAAGATTGACCTGAAACGGGTCAAAAAGGCTCTTAGAGCCTCGGAGTACAATCCAGAGAGATTCCCGGGGCTGATCTATAGGCTTAGAAACCCAGAAGCAGCAACACTGATCTTCAGCACCGGAAAGATGGTTTGTACAGGAGCCAACTCGGAAGCACGCGCAAAACGCGCGATCAGGAAAGTCGTCACGACGCTAAGAGAAGGAGGCATCGTCTCCTGCAAGAATCCTAACATAGGAATAAGAAATATTGTAGCATCCGTCAATCTCTTCGGATGGATAGATCTCGAAAGAGCAGCATTCACACTGGGAAGAGTGATGTATGAGCCGGAACAATTCCCCGCACTGATTTACAGAATGGAGAACCCTAGAGTCGTAATGCTCATCTTCTCAAGCGGTAAACTAGTCTGCAGTGGAGCAACGGCTGAAGAACAGATATACATCTCAGTTACTAGACTGCACTCCATATTAGAAGAGGAAGGGCTAATCCTCTACTCAAGACTGCCTTAAAACCGGCTGCCAGAAGGATAGACAACTAATAAAATCAATTTCGGAAAGAAATAATAGTCGCTAACAAGCAAAAGTACTAACTCGCCCCATTCATACAAACAGCTAAGGGTAGTGAGATATTTTGGGAAGATTGATACCTCAAAGTCCAATATTGACCTACGCAAAGGATGAGATAGTCCCCGAATTCAATATCTCTGCAGGAGCAAAGAAGGATATCGTCACAGCATCAGAAGCCATCCTTAAAGAGTTTATAAGACGACTCTCCAGCAACGCTGCAACCGTAACAAGACACTCAGGCAGAAAGACCATCAGCCAAACAGACATAGAGTTTGTCTTGTCTGAACTAGGCCCAAAACTTGGACTGGAAGAGGGATATCATATAAAGATAAGAGAAGCATTCCAAGAAGCATGATAAGACTCCACTCACTAACCTCTATGTGTTTATAGGTAACAACCTCATGTCGGAAGTAAGGTTTAGGAGAATCAGCGCAGCCGATTTCTTCTACAGAAACAAGGATATAGCAGGTTTTGACAATCCAGCCAAAGCTACGTTCACGATTACCCGTGAACTAATCGAGAATGCTCTAGACGCCTGCGACCTTCATGGCATACTACCAGAACTAGAGGGAAAAATAATCGAAGAGACAAGGGGACTCCAAATCGAGGTTAAAGATCAAGGACTTGGAATACCCAACGAACATATCGCCCGCGCTTTCGGACAGGTACTCTATGGCTCCCACTTCGACGAAGAAAAACAGACTAGGGGGGTATTTGGACTCGGTGGAAAAATGGCAGTAATGTACGGTCAGATAACCTCAAACACACCTTGCTATGTTGAATCAAGCACATCCTCTAAGGGCCCCACCCATTGGGTAGAACTGAGGATAGACATAGAGAAGAACCGTCCAATTATCCTATCTGAGGGAACAAAGAAAAACAACGGCTGGAGAGGAACCCTCATCAGGTTCAGCTTCGAAGGAAACTACTCTTACGCTAGACCGAAGATCCTTGAATACCTCAGACAGACAGCCGTCATCTGCCCTTATGCCAAAATGAGGTTCATCGAGCCGAATGGAGAAGAACACGTTTGGAAGCGGGTCTCTACCAAGCTGCCGCCAATTCCGAAGCCGATGCGCCCTCACCCAGAAGGCGTAGACCTCGAGAGAGTCAGAAGGATGCGCGAATCCGGAGAATATGGTACAGCTCGAGAACTACTTACTAAAGGATTTCAAAGGATAGGAAAGAAGACTGCAACGAACATCCTCTACCTCACGAAGAGATTTGGCGACGAGATCCTTCCAGAAACCAAGGTCCAAGAATTGACTGATAGACAGATACATCAGATCCTGTCAGCAACCAAACAGTACGGTAAATTCCGAGCACCTGATGCAAGTTGCCTCAGTCCAGTCGACGAAGAACTTCTCGAGAGAGGAATACGAGAGAACTTCAGCCCTGAATTCGTTACAACACATATGGGAAAACCCGCATCCTACGAGGGACACCCATTCATGGTCACATGCGGTATTGCCTTTGGGGGAGACATCCCTTTCTCTCTCGACGGAAAAGTCCACCTCTTCCGTTTCTCCAACAAGATACCTTTAGTATACGATGCAAGAGGAGGACTCTGTGCAGATGTTGCCGAGAACGAGATCAACTGGTCAGTATATGGGGTTAAGAGAGAGGACCCTATAGCAGTCTACATCAGCCTTGCTACCACCAAAACCCCATGGAAGAGTACGGGAAAACAAGCCTTCGGAGACAAACCTGAGATAAGGAGAGAGATACTCAACGCCTTAAGAAACTGTGGCAGAGACCTAAGGCAATACCTGAGAAGAAAACAGAAGCTCCTTGAAGAAGAGAGAAGGACTGCGATCCTAGAGAGATGGCTGTCCATGATTATCCGGGACGCAGCCAAACTGATAGATGAACAGAATCCGCCACCAGTTTCTCTCTTAGTAAAAGCCCCGAAAGAGAGTGAAACACAAACACCAGAAGAAGAGTGAAGAGGAATGAAGAAACAGAAGAAGGGAAAAAAGGGTAAACAGAGTCTTGATAAGCTAGAGGAAGATATCCAAAAGAAACTCGAATCATTGGGAGAGAACGTAATCACAAGCGTGAAGAATAACAAGTTCCCGAAGATCAAAATGCCTATTCGGAGTACATCTAACATAGTCTACGATCCAGAACTCGGGCAATGGACAACAGCTGGAAGAATGAAGGTACAAAGCTCAGGAAACATTAGACAAGTCAAACCCTTCGCAAGAATGGTCTGGACATCATCAGTAGTCAAGAAAGAACTCCTAGAAGAAGGGAGAACCACTACCCTGAGAGACGTCTACTACCTCTCAACAAACGAAGGTATGGAATACGAGAACCAAGAAGAAAGCAACACGATCATCGAGAATCTGGAAGCCTGGTCAGGATTTGCCCGAGAACAGTTACACATTGTACCCGAGCAACGCAGCAGCATCTTCGGAGACATTACCGTCGAATACACCATACCACAATACAGAGGCAGTCAAGTAAATCTCTCCAGCTTTCCAGACGGAGCCAGTATTGGACCAGCCCTCTCAACAGCCCAATTCATAAAGACATCTGCAGAACAGGTACTAGTCATCGAGAAAGGCGCGACCTTCCATAGAGTCGTTGAAGATAGGGTCTGGGAGAAGAACAAAGCCATAATAGTACATACCGCAGGACAACCCCCACGCTCCACGAGGATCTTAATCAGACGCCTCAACGAAGAACTAGGACTTCCAGTCTACATATTCTGCGACGCTGATCCCTGGGGGATAAGGATAGCCTTGACGGTGATATGCGGCAGTGCAAGTGCAGCACATCTAACTGGTCTTGCCACCCCAAACGCCGTATGGATCGGGCTCTTCCCCTCAGACGCTGCACGACTCAAACTCGGAGGAGAAATGCAACTCTCTAAGATTGACCGAGACGCTGTGGACAACATGCTTGAATTGGACCCTCGATGCCGCGAAGATCCGTATAGAAGGGAACTCGAGTTCTTCAAGAAGGATGGAAGAAAGTGGGAGCTTGAAGCCCTCTCCTCTCTAGGTTTCGACTACGTCTCAGAAAACTACATCCCAGAGAAGATCAGAGATCTGAAAGGAGCCTGACACCAGAAAAGCCAGAATTCCCTCCAAGAGAAACTAATACTGTTCTAGGAATGCTTCCTTCGGAGAGAAGTACCCGTATCTCGAAACCAACAGATCTCCACAAGACTCGAATAAAGGCACTCTGACCAGAAAGTTGGAGAATATAACGCCTTCTGAACAGAAGAGATGGAGAAAAATGTCCTATCAGAACCTCTCCTCCATTCAGATTGCCGTACTCGAACTCCTCTCAAGCGGCGAATCCCTAACGAGATGGCAGATAAGAACAAAGACAGGCATAAGAGTCAAGTCTCTTAGAGACTCGATCCGACGACTGAGAGACAGACAGCTGGTTGCGACAAAGTATGTCGACGGGAATTTTAAATACCAATTAACTAGAGATGGATCGAAGGCCTTAGATTTTTGCAAGAAACGAGACAGACCGAGAGAAAAATGCACAACAGAAACGATTAATCAGAGAGTTCCAATAGTTCGGGGCGACCAAACTTGAGGAGGACAGGAACAGCTGAGCTAGGGCTTCACCCAGGCAGGGCACCATCCTGGCTCACTTCGAAAATGATCAAACTCTCCAAAGGCATCCTTGAGGCAATGGTAGACGACCTTGGCAAAGACGAAGTTCTAAAGAGACTAGCAGACCCTTTCTGGTTCCAGGCACTCGCGAACACACTAGCATACGATTGGGACAGCAGCGGAACCACAACAGTAGTCTGTGGGGTATTAAAGAACACCCTCAACAAAGGTGACTTCGGAATAGCCATAGCTGGAGGAAAAGGAAGAACCTCCCGAAAAACTCCCGAAGAACTCCTAAAGATAGGGGAGAGGTTCGGCTTCTCCACAAACAGGATAGAAATGTTGAGATACTCCAGCAAGATGACTGCAAAAGTAGACAACACCGCAATACAAGACGGCTACCAACTTTATCACCACGCATTCATAGTGTCAGAGAACGGTAAATGGGCAGTAGTACAACAAGGGATGAACGAGAACACCAAGATGGCCAGAAGATACCACTGGCTCTCCGACTCCGTTAAAAGATTCACAGTGGAACCGCATGAGGCAATAGTGGGATCGAAATCGAAGAACCCAGTACTAGATATGACTGCCACAAGCAGTGAGAATTGCAGGAAAACTTCGACAGACCTTGCCAACGACAATCCAAAAAAACTTGCGAGGATATTCAACTCGTTTCGCACGAAAGAACAGAGTTCCCTCAAGCCTTGGATCCCAGACCTCAAGGAAGAGAATATAAAGACAATGAATGTATACACGTCTAGACCAAACTGGAAAGCCCTCGAAAGAGCTTACGAAATTCGTCCAAGGGACTATGAGGAACTCCTAAGCATACGAGGGATGGGTCCATCAACTGTGCGAGGACTGGCAATGATATCAAACCTCATCTACGGAAGTGAACCATCTTGGAGAGACCCAGTCAAGTATACTTTTGCATTCGGCGGCAAAGACGGCATTCCTTTTCCAGTAAAGAGAAATGCAATGGACGAAGCGACAACAGTCCTAGAGAACGCGATAAAACAATCCAAACTTGGGGAGAATAATAAACTCCATATGATCCGCAGACTTAGAAGGTTAATAGAAAAAATGGAAACTCAATCGACACCAAGATAGAATCTTAAATCCCGATATCGGTATTGTAAAGTCAAAGTCTATCAAACCGACATAAAAGGAAAAAGAGTGGAGTAGAAATCAGTTCTTTACAGTCATTCGTTCTCTATACAGGGGTGTCCTTTTGCTTCCGGGTGGCATTCCGCTATCTGTTCAGGTGTACACTCTTCTGGATTTCTCCTTACATCTTCGCTGCATGGGCAGCCTGAATGCAAGCGGGCACATTTTGAGTCATTCATATCTGTTTTCGCCTCTGACTTATAGATGCCACAGACCATATTATAAATATTTTGATAATATAATATACTGGGTTGTAATAAGATGTGTCATGTGAGAGACGATCCTGTGGATCTGGAAAAGACAGGCTTGTTCCAAAAGTACTTCAGGGCATTACACTGCCCCATCAGATGGGCGATAATCCGCATAATTGGAGAGGGAGAAAAAAGCAGCGGTGAGATCCTTGACGAACTTAGAGGCGAGGGAGAGGAACTGGCGAGATCAAGCCTCTATTATCATCTTTCAGAGCTAGAGAAATCCGATATCATAGAACTATCCAAGTATCGAGAAACAGGCGGAGGTGCCCCAGAGAAGGTTTGGAGACTGAAGACAAGGGAGATCAACATCGACCTCCTTAATGACCTATAAACACCTCCCAAGACTATCAAGAAGAAAGTAAAGAAGGCAGCAATATGCCCAAAGTAGCATTGGCTAAAGGAAGTTCTCGACTGGAAACGATCATCAAGGCACTGAATATGATCGACAAAGAAATTGAACAAGGAATTCGTGCCAAAGACTCTGCAACAGTCCTAATCAAACCGAACATGGTCGTCACAAACACACAACTTGCAGCGACCCACGCAGACGCTCTGCAAGCACTTCTAGAATACCTCCAGAAGTTCGATAATATCGAGAAGATCATCATTGGCGAGGGGCCAGCCGGCTCTTCAGCCCAAGAAGGATTCAACAATTACGGATATCTCAAGCTAGCAGAAGAGTATCCTATAGAGTTCATGGACTTAAACAAAGACTCATACATCACCACACCCATCTACCAGATCGAAGGCGAGGAGATCAAAGTACGAATAGCCAAAACATCCATAGAAACTGACTACAAGATCTCAATTACAGTACCCAAGACCCATGAGACGGTGATCTTCACCGGAGCCATGAAGAACTTCATAATGGGATCCGCACTTCGAGATGAGACAGATGACAAAATAAAGATCCACGGCTTCCCAGAACGAGCCAAATGGGATCAATACTACACCCGCGCAGTCAAACTTATGCATAAGAATCTCGTCAGGCTTGCCCCAATCCTAAAGCCGGACCTAAGCATAATCGACGAGTTTGTAGCCATGGAGGGAAACGGACCTTGCAGAGGAACACCACTAAAGCTAGGTGCAGCAGTCACTGGAACAGACCACGTGGCAACAGACGCGGTGGCAGCAAGCCTTATGGGCTTCAACCCATTAGACATCGGCTACCTATACTACGCCGATAGAGAAGGCTTAGGAACCGCCCAACTTTCCAAGATCGAAGTCCTAGGACCGAACATACAAGAGATCAGGAAGAACTGTAAACGCCACGAAAACTACAAGACAGAAATCACTTGGAAATCAGATATAGAATAGAGAAGAACCTTTGAGATAGCCCAGTTTCCCCAACCATCGTCCTCACAGAATATTTAATCAAACTATCGAGACGGATAACGCAGCTAGCTATAGGTATTCTTTCTCAAGCGACTCCTATTCGATTTTCACACCAAACTGGAGAACAGCCAATCCAACATAGTAGACAACAGCAGCAACTACAAATATTGTGTATATGCCGTGTGCATCAGCTATGAATGCGGCTATCATTGGTGCTATGAAACCAACCAGATTTCCTGGAAGGGAGGAAAGTGCGAACCCCATCCCCCTTTTTTGGGGAGGTGAGAGTCTGGCTGTCATCCAAGCACTAGCTGGCATCGCTACTATGCCAAAGAACCGCTGGGCTAGATAAAAGACCATGAAAGGCCAGAATCCTTTCAGAGCAATAGCGAGTAAGAAACATGTATGGGAGGCAAATAATGAAAATACCAGCAATCTCTTCTCACCGAACCGAGAAGCCAGCACCCCTCCCAGAGGAGAAGCGAGGATACCCATCATCGAACCGACTCCAAACATAAATCCTATACTTGAAAGATTCCAACCTTGGCTCTCAGCTAACCATATACTGAGAAAAACAGATGTCAAACCTCCTCCGAATCTCCTCATCCCACTTGATGCGACAAAAAGAACCATACTCATAGAGAATAACTTGTTCGCTGTACCAGTTTCTACACCTTCCTCTGTCATCTCTCTCTTCTCCACTCTTGTGGAATCCTTCAAGAAAAACAAGGCTACAAGCCCAAAGAGAATTGGCAACGTCCAGAACAAGTATACCTGACGCCATTGAAATACGAAGATGCCCATGAGGATACTGATAGAGAGAGGCCCTAGCGAAACCCCAAAAGTTCCTCCACCGTTCCAAATACCAAGCGCCTTAACCCTA
>CP070773.1:721591-731695 GCA_020345945.1 Candidatus Bathyarchaeota archaeon
GATTCGAGAGATGGAGGAAGTTAGATCTTGCTTTTAACAGGAAACTGAAATCGTTGTACCAACCCAAATTGTGATAGTAGAAAGGTTGAGCTAACTGGCAGTCCGAAATTCTTTAGTGTACATCTAATGGTATCCCCTTAGGGTTCCCTAATGCGCTCTGATTATGATGTTATCGTTGTTGGAGCAGGTCCCGCAGGTTTGACTGCAGGGATCTATACTGCTCGATCAGGGCTTCGAACTCTAGTTCTTGAACGTGGAGTTCCTGGGGGGCTGGCGGCAGAGGCACCGTTAATCGAGAACTTTCCTGGGTTTCCCGAAGGTATCAGTGGGATAGATCTGACCGAAAGACTGGTGAAGCAGGCAAGAGAGGAAGGGGTAGAGATTCACGAGTTGGAAGAGGTGACCGGGCTAGATCTCAAGATGAAGGAGAAGATGACGAAGACGGACAAGGCAGTCTATACTTCTCCCGCACTGATCATTGCTTCTGGTCGTCGCTATCGAAAGCTAGGTGTCCCCGGTGAAAGAGAGTTCCATGGCAGGGGAGTAAGCTACTGTGCAGTATGTGATGGAGCCTTCTTCAAGGGGAGGCGGGTGGTTGTTGTTGGTGGTGGGAACTGTGCTTCCATATCGGCGATATATCTTGCCAATCTCGCCTCTAGGGTTATACTGGTTCATCGACGACACAAATTGAGGGCGGAGGAGGCTTTGGTGAAGGATCTTCTGGAGAGCAAGGTGGAGATTCTCTTGAACAAGGAGGTTGAGAGAATTGAGGGGGAATCAAAAGTGGAGCGAGTAGTTCTTCTCGACAACAAAATGGGAGAGACCGATGAACTTTATGTTGATGGGGTATTCGTCCAAGTGGGTGAAGTTCCAAACAGTCAGGTCGCAGAAGAGGCAGGGATTAAGATAACGGAAGATGGCTACATCATTATTGACGATCGGCAGAGAACTAGCATCCGGGGTGTATATGCCGCGGGTGATGTTACCATATCTCCAGTAAAACAGATCGGTACTGCTATTGGACAAGCCATTGTTGCGGCTACTGAGGCCTTTGGGCATATTAAGAGACCATATTACTACGAAGAGTGACGTGCAAGCTTGACTCTTGTACCCATGTAGATCCCACTTCAGCTTGTATGACCTTCTCTCTCACCTGGTTCTCAGCTTATTCGCTTCGGTGAGTTGGCTTTACCGGTCATCCGATCGATGGTTATCTTGATTACTGCCGTTCTCTCCAGGGTTCCTTGCTCTATTGGAGTATTAGGATCGGTCTCCACTCCATATTTCTGGCTTAGTCTGTGAAGTATCTCTGTTCTCTTCTCGTGGTTTACGAGGCTTGCCTTGCCGAAGACGATAGCACTCTCATATTCTGCTGTACAGTTGCAGATATCGGTCTCGACGACAATCCTCTTTAATTCGTCAACCTCAAAGCATACATTTGGGTTCTTTCCTAAGGTTTCCATCTTTCTGCCTTTTGTTGCCGAATGAATGTAGATGCTGTTGTCTTCCGATGAATATAGGTAGAGAACTGGGATGACATATGGTTGGTTCTCTATACACATCCCAATTCTACCGATCTTTGTCTTTTCTAGGATGCTTCTAGTTTCTATCTCGCTGATCAGTCTGTCTTCTCTTCTCATTCTGTCCTCTCTCATTATTTCGTCTCCTCTTTGGATCCCTTGATGCTGTTTTTCCTCCTGCTCTCTGGTTTTTAACGTTAGATTTAGCTTGGTTTTCTGTATTGTTATTGCTTGGGCGAAAAGTTTAGACCTTTGAAGGTATCGTGGTCTTGGTAGTGTTTGTTCTATGCGTGAGTTGAAGAGTTACGTGGTTTATGCGTGTCCAAAATGTCATCTCATCCAGATGTCACGCTGTGACAGGAAGACCAGGAAATGTTTCAAGTGTAGCGCTATCGTGAAACTGAATTGGTCAGTGATTAAGGTTCTATTCTCATCAGACTCAGCTAGAGAAGCCGTGGAAGCTGTAAAGAGATTGAAGATCGGTGAGAGTGGATTAGATTCTCGAAGAATCTTTGTAAAGTCCAGTTCTCTTAGGGAGAATGAGTAGCGAAGGGAGTTTAATTAACAGAGGATGTCTCTGACCGCTTATTCTGAATAGTCTTGATATCTTCTTTTTCTGTGAAGAGAAGATCTTTCTTTTGAGATATCCTAATTCTAGGAGCAGACTGATAAAGAAGTCCATGCTATTTTCTCTGGACCAATGTTTGTGGTGGAATCTTATGCTTGGAAAAGCGTACTATGAAGGAAAGGAGATACATTTCGAGTTACCTCAACAATGGAATCTCTTGGTTCAGGCAGAACCTCAAGGTGTTTTGGGTCTCGACGACATCGATGGAAGTATCAGGGAGGCCTTCAAGAGTCCGATAGGTATGCCTAGCTTTCCTGAGCAGTCGTTGATTGACAAGAAGATCGCAATAATAAGCGATGATCAGACACGTCCCACTCCCGCGGAGGATATACTCCCTCCTTTGCTTGACCAATTCAATAAGCTTGGAGTCGGGGATCAAGACGTGGATCTGGTTGTGGGGAGGGGGACTCATAGGCTGCCGGACCGTGTAGATCTTGAGAGGAAGTTAGGGAAAGAGGTTCTTGATAGGGTTAGGGTATCGGTTCACGACGCTGACGACGACGCTGGTTTGGCTTTTATGGGGGAGACCTCTAGGGGAACCCCTTTGTGGGTGAATAAATTAGTTGCTAAGGCTGACTTTGTTGTAGGGTTTGGCACGGTTGCACCCCACTACTTTGCGGGTTATAGTGGGGGACCGAAGATCATTCTTCCTGGGGTCTGTGGTCGGGAAACGATAATCAAGAATCATGTGATGGCCGCGGATCCTAAGTCGGTACAGGGAATTCGGAAGAGCAATCCTATTTGGGAAGATATGCTTGAGGCTGCGAGAATAGTAGGCTTAGACGCGAAACTCGATTTTGTCCTTACTCCTGACAAGAAGGTCTATAGGATGTTCTTCGGTGATGTTGAGCTCTCTCAAGACCGTGCGGTTGAGACCTTTACTAAAGTCTATGGTGTATCGATTCCGAAGATGGTTGATGTAGCGATAACCTCTGGTTATCCTTTGGAGGCGAACCTCATCCAGTCCTCTAAAGCGATTATGTCAGCTAACTCCATAACAAAGAAGGGGGGGTCTATCATTCTCTCTTCAGCCTGTTATGATGGGCCTGGACCAATGTTCTATGAGACTCTATGCCAGAAGCCTGATCCAGGTGAAGTCATACGATGGATAGGTGAAGGGAAGGCTTCTCCTACAGGTGGACCTATGGCTTCTAGGTTGAGGTCCCTTCTCAAGAACAAGAGGCTTGTGGTCGTCACCCAAGGAATTGCAGAAGAAAAGATTAGGGATATGGAAATGGTACCCGCTAGAGATCTTTCAGAGGCGATCGAAGAGGAATCTCGACGTAGGAAGCAGGCTGACGTTGCCGTGCTCCCAATAGGTGGGGCGTCTTTTCCTTATATTGCGTAGTGGAAAAGGTATCGAGAGATTATCCTGATGAATACTAACATCGACGGTCCACGTAGATTGTAGGTATTTGCGAAGGACTGTCTGAAGTATTCACAGGAGGAAAAAGGGAAAATCTTTCTATTCGGGCTTGGGATGATGAGAACGGTGTTTGGGGCTTTAATGAACACAAAAAGTTAATGAAGTATCTTACCAGTGAGATGTAGTACGATATGCTTGCTAATACTGGCTTGATGGCATTATTCTTTCTTAGCTATCTTCCTGCACTGAGGAGGCTCTATTTCTCAGGGATCCGAATTCAGGGAAGAATTGTACCTTTCAATATGCGGGTCTTTACGTGGGTGGCTGGTTCTGTCCTTGCGTTAACAGGGATCGTCCTCGGAATAGGGATAACAAGGATGCCTCTCCATCAGATACTCTTCTATCTTATCTCGATCCGACTTTTGACTTTAGTGTGGGACAGGATCCATTTGGTTAGGAGTACTTATTCATGCGAGATTTGTGGGCGGGTCTTCGATAGCTACGAGGATGTAAATCGTCATTCTTTCCTGGAGCACGAGCATGATCCCCGTAGAACTCGAGCTGTGGGTAGGGGAATTGATCTGAATAGGAGAATCATCATCCCTCTCTTTATCGTGCTACTAATTTTGGCTCTTCCATATTTCCGTGTGATCAGTTATGTTCGCGCTACAACTTTTCATTCTCTTTGTGGTTTTGAGTCTGGGTCTGTAGATACCTTTCCTGAGATAGATCCGCAGAACCTTCGATTGAATACTCAGGGGATTGCAGCTAGCATTGCCCAGACCAAGAAGCATAGTGGTGCGTCTTTCATAACCTCGGTTAACCTTGGTATGTACCAAGGAAACCTGGCTTGGTTCTGTGCTGTCTCGGAGACCCCGATATTTGGTATGCTCATCTTCGGTTCTAACCGGATCAAGGAGGTGATAATTGTTCCTCTCAATGATGCTACAGGAAAGTTTGCCAAGGTGATAGATCTGTCCCTAGAGTATGATGAGGGGCTTTGGCTCGATCGAGACATGCTGACTCATGCAAACGACGTTTTTCCTCTGAGAACTTTTACCCGAGCCTATCTTACCCAGGAACCATCTGGCAAAATAATGGTTGTTACGACCAGTTTCTTCTCGATCTGGACTTGGGTGGATCCGAAGGTTCATGTCTGGGACTTAAATGGTAGGTTTATGGCAGAGTATGATCCTTGGAGTACGCCCCCCTGGATCGTACAGAGATGGGATGAGACGTTTGTGGAGGCGATGGGTGACGATTTCGGGGATTTCAGATGGAGTGATGAGAATGATCTTAACTTCTTCGTTGGTATCCCATATCAGACAGACAGGGGTTGTAATCCTGCCGAGCCTGAGGGTCTACGTTATCAGATGTGGGATCACAGACTCTATGGGGTGTACCTCTTCGCCAACAAGCGGAATCCTGAGTTGCTAGAACTCGCAATTCTAACTCGTGAGTCGGGGATCACAGTTTATAATCTTCAGCATTTGAGATTGATATCTCCTCAAGAGGCGAAGAATGTGGCTACGGCTGGTCTCCCAGCCTTAGCGGAGGACAGAGAATACAACACGCCTATCGCTATCATCTATAGGATCGGTGAGTCATTGTACTATCATATACCGATCTATGTCGGGAACATTTTGACGTATTTCGCTCTAGTCAGGACTACTGATCGTGAGAGAATTCGCGTCGATACATCTACGCATGGTGGGGTGCAGGGAGCTGTGATGAAGGCTTATTCTATGGCTGGCGGGCGGGCTGTAGGAGAAAACATCCTTGAAGGAAAATTGGTTGACAAAGATGAGTATGTAGTGAACGGGAACACCCATTATTGGTTGACAGTAGAGACTAGTGAGGGACGAGTGGACATATTGGCGAGAGCTGAATCTCTTACCGACGAGATCATACACAAGATAGAGGATATGAGGATAGGGCAAAGAGTAGAGATCCTTGTGAATATGGTCAATGGAGTCTATGAACTGGTAGACGTATTGTAGGACTATCTATACTCGATTTGAACAGAGATGGATCGGCTTATAAACGAGTGTATATAATCTTAATGACCAACGTACGTTTCGATACCAAAAGGCTCATATCTGAGATCCTTTGATGAGAAGGGTTCAACAAACCTTCGAGAGATATCAATGAGATGTTGATCCGAGTTGCACAGAACAGGAGCTAGGATTCGGAGTAGATTGATCGGAAGTCTTGGTGGATCCATCTATGGATATTTCTCCTCTACGTTACCTACCGGTTCCTTGGTGGGTTCTTATGTCATGGTCGGTATGGCCTTGTTTACTATCTCCTTCATTCTACCTGTAGTAACCCCGATTATCTTCGCTTTGAACTATGGGAGGAGGAGAAGAACTCTCGTCAATTCTTAGTTTTTTGTCAGGTCCCTAATTCGAGTGACTTCAGGTCTTCTTCAGGGTCCTGAAAAACTATTTGAGGGTTCTCCATTCTCAGCTTCATTCCTCTACATATTTCTCAGGGTTGTTGTCAAATGCTTTCTTACATCCAGGAGCACAGAAGTAGTAAGTTGTGCCTTTATATTCGCTCTTGTATTTCGCTGTCTCTTCGTCTACCTCCATATTACATACGAGATCTTTAGCCATATTTTCACCTCCTCTCTTCATTCGTGTAACTGGGGCGTATATTGACTTTCCTTAGTAGGTTCGCGTTTGTCACGACTGTCACTGAACTGGTGGCCATCGCTATCTCTGCAATAACCGGATGGGCCAATCCAAGCATCGCTGCTGGGAGGGCAAGGATATTGTAGGAGAAGGCCCAGAATAGGTTCTGTCTGATCTTTCGGAAGGTTGCTTGTGAGAGTTTTATCGCGGTCACTACACTTGATAGGTCTCCTCTTACGAGAGTTACGTCAGACGATTCGATAGCGATATCTGTCCCTGTCCCTATGGCGATACCTACGTTCGCTGCGGTTAGAGCTGGGGCGTCGTTGATACCATCGCCTACCATGGCCACAGTCTCTCCACTCTTCTGCAGCTTCTGAATCTCATTGACTTTTTGGTCAGGTAATACTTCAGCTAGTACTCTTGAGATGCCTATCTTCTTGGCGATGGCTTCTGCGGTTCGCCAATTGTCTCCTGTCAACATTGTAGTCTTGAATCCCATCCCCTCGAGTTCCTTTATCGCATGTACTGAGTCGTCCTTCAGGGTATCAGCAACAGCCACGATACCCAATATCTCTCCTCCCAAGGAGACAATCATAGCTGTTTTTGCCTCGTCTTCAAGTTTGGTCAAGTCCCTCTCCAAGGGTTCGTAGTCTACTCCTTCCTCCTTCATCAGTTTCCTATTTCCAACGAAGGCCGTCTTTGGAGGAGATAATTTGATCTTCGCCTTTACACCTCGTCCCGTTATCGCCTCAAACCCTTCAGCCTTGTAGAGTTCAAGATTCTGATCCCTCGCTTTTCTCAGGATGGCTTCTCCCAACGGATGCTCCGATCCGACTTCAATGCTAGCCGCAATACGAAGGACCTCCTCCTTTGTATGTCTATTTGCCGAAACAATATCGGTCACCTCGGGTTTGCCTTTTGTGATAGTTCCTGTCTTATCAAAGACGATGGTGTCAACTTCTCTAAGGGTCTGGATGGCTTCTCCACGACGTATTAGTACTCCGTTCTCGGCTCCCATTCCGCTCGCGACCATGAGGACTGTGGGGGTTGCGAGTCCTAAAGCGCAAGGGCAGGCTATCACGAGAGTCGCCACTAATGCAAAGATTGCTAGAGTGAAATCTCCTAGGTTTGGGTCAACCCATGGGAGGAACTGCTGCGCCCAGATGCCTACAAGTCTCATTTGGTCAGGAAGTAACATCCAGAGAGCAAAGGAAACTGCGGCAAGTAATAGAACTGCAGGGACGAAGTAGCTGGTTACCTTGTCGGCAAACTCTTGGATCGGAACCTTGGAACCTTGGACCTCTTCTACCATCTTGATAACTTGGGATAGGAATGTATCTTGTCCTATCTTGGTAGCCTTGACCTTTAACATTCCTCGTTGATTGATAGTTGCTCCGATGACCTCGTCATCAACTCCTTTCTGCACTGGCATTGACTCTCCTGTAGCCATAGACTCGTCGACAGCGCTCTGTCCTTCTACCACCACACCGTCGGTGGGTATCTTCTCGCCAGGTCTGATGACCATGATATCGCCAACTTGGACTTCGTCGATTGGAACCTCTCTTTCTTTTCCATCGACTAGAAGTCGTGCAGTCTTGGCCTCCAATTCGAGTAGTTTTCTTATAGCCTGGGAGGCTCTGCCCTTAGCTTGAGCTTCTATATATCTTCCTGTAAGGTGAAAGGACATGATCATGGCGGCGACTCCTGCGTAGTTTTCGATGGGGCTGAAGAAGACTGCAGGACCTGTGACGAAGGCTGTGGAGGTGCCTAGTGCAATAAGGACGTCCATATTTGGTGTGCCATGAGAAGCGGCTCTTACTGCTGAGAGGAGGGTCTCCTTGCCTGACCAGAACATCACAGGGACCGCTAGAAGTATTATTCCAAGAGTGTTGAGAGAACGGTTCGGCCATGATATCCCAAGGAGCATCTCAGGAATCATCCAGAGTATGATTGGTATTGTAAAACCCCATGCTACAAGCATCTTGCGTCTTGCTTCCTGGAACTTTCGTTGTTCTTCTTCAACCTCTCTCTCGTACCTGGCTTCACCTTCTTCTCGACCAAGTACCTTGTAGCCAGTGCTTTCTATAGTGTCGCGTATGGTTTCATAGTCAGTCTCTTGGAGCTCGTATGTTATGACAGCCTTCTCGGACGCAAGATTGACGTTGGCTTCCACAACTCCTTCAGTCTTCCTTAGGGCGTTTTCTATAGTCTGAGAGCAGGACGCGCAGGTCATTCCCCCTATTCTTACTATTGTCTTCCTTGTCTCTAGATCTGCATCGTAACCAGAATTTTGAACAGTCCTGATCAGTTCATTCTTGTTTGTGGCTTCTGAATTGTATGTCACATAAGCTTTCTCCGAGGCAAGATTGACAGTTGCCTCCTTGACTCCAGAGTGTTTTTTCAGGGCTCCCTCTATTGTCTGGGCACAACTGGCACAAGTCATACCCTTTATGTTGAGGGTAGCTTTTCCTTCTTTGCTCTGTTTTACTACAATCTGCTTGCCACTCTTCCTCTTGGTTATCTCAATCCATCTCCTTTCTCTCAGTGTTTCTTACCCTAGTTTTAAGGAAATCTGTTCCTGTCGACCATAATTGGAAGTCTCTCTTCAAAGATAGATGTTACTTCTTTCGATAGTTTGATCTTACCATCTCAGTATTGAGAGAGGTTTCTCGACACTGAACATAATAATATCTGAGCACTAAAGTCTGGTTGTTAAGATTCTGCATGTCTGCTGGCGGAATTCCTAAAGATTGAGAAGTCTTTGACATATGGAATTACGGAAAAGAGAAATTTGAAGCCTTTTCTCGATAGAAAAAGGGGCTGTAATGCTTTACATGCCCACACTGCTCTGGTTTACTAGAGAATTTAACCTGTGTTTGAGTTTTCTTTATTGTTCTGTGATTTAGAACACTTGGTTCACTGTTTTCCTCAAGTTATCTGGTGTATTGGATTGGATTATGAGAGTATTTAGTTGGATCCCCTTCTCCCCATCTATAAACTCTTAAATGATTGAGATAGTCCCATTACAGTCCACAGAAAGAGGAGGGTCTGCTTCTGTCACATCGTAGAATAGACGAGACTGATATCAGGATTTTAAGGGCACTCATGGGGGATGGTAGAATGTCTTTTCAACAAATCGCGAAGTCAGCATCGGTGAGCACACCTACAGTGCAAAGCCGAGTGCGACGTTTGATCAATACAGGCGTAATAAAGAAGATTGCCCCTATCTTGGACTTGGAGAAGATTGAGGAACACGTATTGGCAGTAGTGGAGGTGAAAGTTGAGGCATCCAGTCTCTCCGATGTACTCGACAAGCTTGCAGATCTTGAGGAGGTAAGAAACGTCTACGCTACTACCGGCGAGTATAATGTGCTGTTTTCGGTGGTCTCCGATAGTATTAGAGCATTACAGGACTTTTTGACGGATAGGATTTCTACGATTCCTGGGATCTCCTCGCTTTCGTATCGTGTAGTCACAAGAATTGCCAAGGATGATCCAGGAGTACCGTTGCGTCCAGGTTTAGGAATTCGTTTGACCTGTGATGAGTGCGGAAAGGAGATATTGGGTGAACCAGATATCATGAAGGTAGGCGAGGGTACACGCTACTTCTGTTGCAAAACATGCCTCGCCAGATATAAGGAGAAGTATGGTTCCCGCCTTCAGAGGCTTCAAGAGTCCGGGACATTATGAATCCTGGATGGAATCTATTTTAACAAGAAGTGGAAAAGGATCACGCCGGCTACCCCGACTGTTCCTCCGAACAGAAATACTGAGCCGATACCTAAAGTCTCCATCATACTTCCAGCGATAAGGGGACCCATCATCATTCCAATACCCATTGCGACATTGAATATGCTCATCATGGAGGCCATACCATAATCTCTCCCTAACTCGGTTGCTATCGCCCCGATCGCTGGCATCATGACAGACCAGCATATTCCAGTGATAACT
>CP070773.1:731795-736920 GCA_020345945.1 Candidatus Bathyarchaeota archaeon
AATTATGCTCTCGAATGAGATATGCTGAGAATGCTCCGACGTTTTTCGCCCCTTGCACATCACAGTCCAGACTGTCACCTACAAAGAGAGTTCGTTCTGGTTCAACATCGAGTTTCTGGGACATATGGGAGAATATATCAGGATCGGGTTTGAACGATTCAAGTGTCCACGTAGAGCTGATATCATCAAAAAATTCTCGAAGCTCAAATCTCTCTATTGCCGCCTCGCAAATAAAAGAGGGAGTGTTCGATAGAAGACCTAAACGAAAGTCGTCTGACTGAAGAGCAGAGAGACAGGGTATAACATCAGGATACAGGGTGACTCTACTTAGATAAGTGTCGAGAAGAGTCTGACGAAAAGCATCTCCATATTTCTTGACATCAGCTCCTAGATCTGAAGACTCAAGATAACTCAAGGTCTCCAGGAACTCGGTATTCCCTCTCTGCACCAATCTCAGTACTCCCATATCTTTCAAGTCTTTCAGTTTTGATCGGACCCGCCAGTATGTCATAACGCCTCCTTTCCCTATTCGATCTTTAAGTAGAATGGTCAGTTCTTGAATACGACGACGTTCATCAATACCAAAGGGACCGATGGGATATGATATCAGAGTTCCATCAAGATCAAAGACAATAGCCTCCACGTCCTTGATTCTTCGAGACATCTCAACTCTCAACTACATTACAAGCAGCAAACTAAAACTCTCAAAGCAGTAGATAATTCTTCTTAAGAGACAAACAGCAATACCATTGTCTTCTATTTAATATTATATAGCGATAGAGATTATAAAAAAATCAGTCCAAGAAGATGAATTAAAATTCGAAAGACTTAATGAGCCAACGTATTCAATTTGGCTTCAGGGAGAACTATGGCCAAAAAAAAGGAAAAGGCTGAAACAGTAACAGAGAAAGAAGACACAAAGGATGAAGGCACAGAGAAAATAGAAGTGAAGATAGAAGACACACGAGAGGCACGTCGAAGGAGAGTACGTAGAAAAATCAAGGATTCCGTTGAGAGAATTAGGGAAGAACTCAAGACTCTTTCGAAGGACGCTGAAGTTGAGGAGAAGCTTGAAGAAGTCAAGGAGGAACTCAAGTCTCGTGCTAAAGATGTCGAAAGCTCTACACGAGAACACCCCATGGAAGCAGCCGGGACATTTCTACTCACCGGCATAGTCATAGGACTAATTATCGGAATCATGGCAGGCAAGAAGAATGACAGATAAAGAACAAGATCCAGGGCTCTATGAGACAATTAAGGGAATAATCAACCAACTCTCTGTCATGAAAGTCCTGGATGAAGTGGAGAAGAGGCTGCGATCGAAAGCCAGGAAAGCTGCGGGAAAAGTTGCTCTCGCTTTGGTTGGATTATCCTTCGTTATTATCTCAGTTGTATTCGTATCCATATCACTCGTTCGAGCATTCTCGATGGTACTGCATCCAGCAGTCTCATGGGCCTTGGTAGGATTGGTCCTAGCATTGATAGGAATAATCCTCTTGCTTTGGGCTCGTCTAGTCACAGAATAAGCCTTACGGGAATAATCACAGATCATTCTCCTTTAGCCCAGGCTACCAACGCTTGTCCAGGCGAAACTCCTGCATCACCAGGTGGAAATACTCGGTGTTTCAGGAATCTAAGACCCGAATCGCTCACTGTCTTCTCGATTGTTCGGACAACATGGTCGTTATATGCGACTCCGCCAGAAAGCCCCACAATCCGAAGGTTCTCCCTTTCAGCCAGGTCCACCGCCATTTCGCCGATGCCTTTGGCCAGTGTGAACTGTACCCCAAAAGCGAGGTCACCAATCTCTTCAAGCCGTTTCTTTCCCTCAAGAAGACCTGCGATGACCTGAGAAGTATTTAAAGTGAGAACCCTTCTTTCATCAGATATACAGGTGGACAGTTGATGAGAAGAACTTGACACTGCTGCTGCGGATTCAAGCTTTATCGCTGGTTCGCCATTATAGGTCCTCTCGTAGCATATCCCTAATAATGCAGCTGCCGCATCTAAGACTCTGCCAGCACTAGATGTTGTTGGAAGATGGTCGTAGGACGCTAACTGTTTGATGACGACATCCACCTCTTTTAAGCCATGTCGGAAGGCTAGAGGATACTCAATGCGTAGAAGTTCAGAGATCTCCTCAAGCGAGAACGTCTTACTGAGAATAGAGGCAGCCATCCGTATAGGGTATCTCACGCAGAGATCTCCCCCAGGCATTCCATGTGTCTCGAGATGTCCAATTCGCTCACAGCTTTCATAGCTTGAGAGCAATAATTCTCCTCCCCAAGCGGTGGAGTCATAGCCGTATCCCACCCCATCCAAAGCGATCCCCAATATCTGTTCATCGACACCAATACCGTACTCAGCCATCAGAGACACAATGTGAGCGTGATGGTGTTGGACGGATTGAAGCGGAATCCTGTATTCTTCAGAGAGTTCACGTGCCCATCTAGTAGAGAGAAAGAGCGGGTGGAGATCGCAGGCAACTTTGTCGATCTCCGTGACACTACAAAGTTGCCATAACTTCTTCGAGGCATCTTTCAGGAAACTCAGCGTTTCAAGATTATCGACGTCTCCTATATGCTGGGACATGAAGCAGTGATCATTCTTGAGAACACATGAAGTCGATCTCTCCTCGACACCACATGCAAACACAACCTCGTCTCCCATCTCAATTGGAAGTTTCACTGGTTCGGGCACATATCCTCTTGATCTACGGATAGGGATCATAGCTCCAGCGACATCACGTACAACCGAGTCATCGCAACGATTCACAATTCTCCGATTATGGAGGAGAAAAAAGTCAGCTACTTCAGCGAGTTCTTCCTTGATCTCATTATTTGTTATCGCCATCGGAAGACCTGGATAGTTACCGCTTGTCAGGACTATCGCAGGCTCCATAGACTCTTGAAGAAGGAGATGGTGTATCCCACTATACGGAAGCATCACACCGATTGTGTGGAGTCCTGGGCTTACCCACTCACTTAAGAAGTATCCACTAGACTTCTCCAGAACAACGATGGGTCTTCTATATGAGATAAGAAGACTCCGCTCTTCCTCATCGATCTTGGCAAATGTCTTGACAGTCTCTATATCTAGAGACATCACAGCCAGAGGCTGAAAAGGACGTTTTCTCCGCTCTCTAAGTCTGAGAACTACAGCGTCGGAGGTTGTCTGGGAAGCGAGATGGACTCCCCCAATACCTTTCACTGCAACAATCTTACCTGACCTGATTGCTTCGGCAGCATCTCTAACAGCCTCATCTCCACTTGAGATGCTCTTTTTCAAGTCCGAGAACGATAGAACTGGTCCACAGACATCGCAGCAGACCGGTTCTGCATGAAACCGGCGATCAAGAGGGTTGCCATACTCTACACGACAAGACTTACACATGGGAAAGTCGGTCATGGTGGTATGCTTGCGGTCGTAGGGAAGTTCCTCGATCACTGTGAACCTGGGTCCGCATGAACTACAGACCACAAAAGGGTACCTGTATCTCTCATTACGTGGGTTACGCAGGTCTCGAATACAGTCACTACACGTGGCAATATCTGGAGTGATATTGGAAACCCCTTTAGAGATCAGAGTACTATCACTCTCTAGAATTCTAAAAGAAGAGAAGTCTTCTTGGGCAGGACTGGGGGTAACCGAGAGATCTCTATAGAAGGCAAGGGAAGGTTTATCTCTTTTCAAACTGTTAATAAAGGACTCTATCTGCGTCTCCTCTCCCTCGACAACGATATTGACTCCTGCGTCGCCTAGATTCTGAATGAATCCTACTAATCCGTTCTCGACAGCGATTCGATAAACGAAGGGTCTGAATCCTATTCCTTGGACGACTCCGCTGCAACTAATTCCAACTCTCTTCTTCAATCAGATTCCTCCGATGTTATTCGCTGTCAAGGAATTTGTCGTCCCAAATCTCGGCTAGAATCTTTGTCTTACCCCGCAACTATAAGGTCTTCAACGATCAACGATGGAGATATTATCCCTACTCGAGAACTTGAAGAGAGTTGTTTTGAGTCAATACCAACTTCACTTGTATTGGATAGAATATCAAGAATACTTCCTCCAACGAGAGCTTCGCGGATTGGGTAGACAAACTCGCCTTTCTCGATCTTGAAAGCGCAATATAGGACAAGTGAGAACTCACCTGTTCTTGAGTTTGCAGTATGAGCACCAATGAACCCTTTCACAGCGATACCATCATCTATCTGAAGAATCAGTTCGTCTTGACTTAGTTTGCCCGGGTGCACCACAAGGTTTGTTGGGGCTATCGATGGTTCTGAAGCGTATCTTGCAGCACCTTGACGTCCTCCAGATCGGTAGGAGTTCCCAGTATTATTGACCTTTATTCGGTTTGAGGTGTAACTATTATGTAGAAAATTCTTGAGAACCCCTTTGCTGATTAGTTCGGTTCTTTGAGTTGGATAACCTTCATCATCAAAAGGTTTAGAGCCAACTCCATCTTGGAGTATACCATGGTCATAAATCGAGAGAACCGGCGAACCGACTGTCTCTCCTATCCTACCACGGAACGGAGAATCTCCGTTGTAGACGTTCTCTGCGTTCACCTCTGGGACTAGAGTGTTAGAGAGGAGTTGAGCAAAACCCTCAGGGAAAATTAGCAAGGGGAATTTTCCTTGGGAAATCTTCTTAGGATGTAGCTGAAGGATCGAAAGTCTACTGGCTTCTCGGGCACATCCGAGTATGGCGGTCTCGTCGATTGTGTAGCCCGAAAATCGGTCCCATCCAACTCCCACAGATTCATTCTCCTGAGAAGTCGCGGAGACTCCAACAATTGCATTTGAAGACTGGTAATCTCCCGACACCCCATGAGAATTGGAGACAGATGTCTCACTTTTCGAGAGGGAAAGAGAACCGCTGACTGTCTTGATCTTCTTCGAAGTGTCTGCGGTATCTATCATGCATTGCACGAGTTCAAGCAGGTCCAGAGGATCTTTCTCCACTATCAAAGAATCTATCAGTATCTTCCTCGATCTGATAGGACTAGATTCTTGAAGTCGGTGAAAATCAGGGTCTGGTGGTTTCACTTTTGCGACTCGCAAAGCTCTATCTATCGTTGATTTGAGAGTATCAGCCAAAGGCTCATTGGAGTAAGCGA
>CP070773.1:737020-740551 GCA_020345945.1 Candidatus Bathyarchaeota archaeon
CTGCCATACAGTGGCGTTGAGCAGGACCGCATCCATGGTACTCAATATCCACCCCAAGCCCCTCAGCCGCATGAGCAATCTTCATAGTCCCTGTAATCCCGTCGTAGGTCACATCCCCTCGCACGAAGTCCGTGGCATCAGCTAGAAGGAAGTCGACGTGAGGCTCGAGGCTGCGTACATGTTCACACTGCAGAAGAGGGGTCTTCACAAGCTGACGTAGCTTACGGTGTCCGAACTGAGAAATGCCACCGTCAGCATAAGGGTCCTCCCACCAGAAGAACCGCTCCTGATCACAAGCCCACCCAACCTTCAAAGCATCGCCGAAGGTCTGATAATAACAGAAAGGATCAAGCATCAGATCCATCCTACCGCCGACCCGCTCCCCAACCCTATGGACCACCTCCACATGCCTCTCAATAGGGCCTCCAGGCCACGGATGAATCTTATAGCCAGGATATCCCAGATCGAGGCACTCCTCCGCGAAGTCGGCATAAGACTCAGGCGTAGACAAACCCCCCGCTTCACCGCCGTTCATCGTACTGGCATAGCAAGGCAGCTTCATCCGATAACCGCCCAGCAACTCGTAGATCGGCGCCTCATAGAACTTCCCAGCAATATCCCAGAGGGCCACATCCACGATCCCGATCCCTACCCTGCCCAACTGCCGGACTGAGAGCTTCAGATCCCTGTAGATCTTCTCCCTCTCCAAAGCATCCTTGCCAATGAGATAACTCGCAAAGACCGGTAACACCAACCCTTCCTTCCTTGGCCACCCGGCAAACTCTCCTACAATCCCCACATCAGTATGGATCCTTAGCGCCCCAATCCTACGCGGAAGCACGCTCCCCGGCCTATACGTCGGTATAGCCCCCGTCGGGTCCACTCCAATATCCTTTAACCCCCACTCAATCTCATGAACCTCTACTCTAGTAATAACAGGTCTATCCTTCATCACAACAACACCTCTCCAACACACAATATACGCGGAAAGAGAATATGGCACTATCCCAAGCTACAAATATACACCGAGAAACAGCAACACCTATCCACCACAAGCCAGAAAATTCCCGTATCATACCCTCAAACATCATGGGGAATAGATATGATCACAGTCGATAACGACAAGTGCACAAGATGCAGTCTATGCGCGAAGATCTGCCACGAACACTGCATAGCCCTCACCGACGAAACGTTGAACATCGACTACGGACTCTGCAGTACATGCACCCAGTGCATCGCAGTCTGCCCAGAACAAGCCCTCACCTGGAACGGCGCAAGTCCTACTGCCTTCGATAAGGCTCGTCTCCCTTCTCCAGAGCAGCTCGACGAGCTCCTCAAAGAAAGACGAACCATCCGATTCATGAAGAAAGACAAGATACCCCGGGCACTTCTAGAAGAGATCGTAAGCTACGGGATCTACGCGCCGACTAACAACTTCAACCTTAGAGCAGTCCTGGTCGACAACGAAGAGACCATAGAAGAGCTGGACCGGATCATCCTACAATACGTCTCTAAGACATACAACCTCATCTGCAAATCGAAGACCATATTCAACCTCATCAGAAAAGTCACCCCTGCACTCGACCCGAAAGACAAGGTTAAGATGGAAAACTCCCTCAAACACGGGCGCATATTCCTCAGCCCGCCGGTAGCCATCGTCTTCATCATCGGCGACAAACGGATCGCACTCTCTAGCGCCAGCGCACAATACACCCTATACAACATGATCCTCTACGCCCAGACAAAAGGCGTGGGAACCAGACTCTGGGGAGCAGCAGAGATCTTCCTCGACCGAGACAAGACCGCGAGAAGACTTCTAGGCCTACAAAGACACGAACATATCCTCGGAGCCCTTACACTAGGATACGCGTCAATCACCTTCAGGAACAAGGTGAAAGGTAAAACCCTGCCGATACAATGGATACCAACATAGGCAAACCAAGAACAATGCTACACACCCCAAATTCTTCTCGAACATATCCTCATAAACCAGGTACCCCCGAAAGGCTGACGGTTCTGAATGAGGCTCGAAGACACTCTCTAGCAATATCTTTTGTATGCCAGATGAATATTAGACACAATCAAGTTGTCTCTAGTCTTCCAAAAACCAATCAAAGATTTCCCTCCAGGAAGAGTCGCAGAGTCCTCTAAGGGCAAGGGAGACATTCGGCGGCCTACCAGACTTTACATAATCGTTCTGACACTAGGCGTGATGGTTGAGTCGATTGGCATATTCAATATACTCACAACCAACAGCGGTTTTGATCTCGAACCACCGATGCTCAGAGCCGACATACTTCTCACATTCACCGCCCTCCTCTCAGCACTCGTTCTACTCTACACTGAGTTGAGACGAAGATCCATCCCAGAACGAGATCCACCTTGATTGGTTGAAAAGAAGGCTGACAGCGTCAACAATGGTCTTACGTTTGTTCTCTTGAAGAAGTGGAAATAAATGAGTAAAAAAGAGAGGCATGAACAAACTCTAGCTAGCTTACTGGAAGAATTCTTTGAGTCCGGAAACACAGAGAAGATAACAAAATACATGGTCTTGAACAGCAGCCTGCCTGGTCCGAGAGGAAACCTAGAGCTAGCAAGAGCCTTCGCAGATCTAGTCAGGCAGAATGCCGAGAGAGAACCAGAAAAACTATACAGCCTCTGTAAGGGCCTAACCGCGATCTCAGCCAAGGAAGCCCCGGTGAACGATCCAAAGGAGTTCATATCCTTCTGTGGAACCGTTGGACTAGGCTCCCTAGGCACAATCACCCCTGCATTCCAAGAGATAGTCGCTACTCTACAGATGCTGGCAAACGATCCGAGATGGAGGGTAAGAGAATCCGTGGCCTGGGGCCTTCAAACACTACTGGAAGAACGACGCCAAGAGACACTAAGAGAACTGGAGAGCTGGATCAAGAAGAACAATTGGCTTGAGATGAGAGCCGTAGCAGCCGGAGTAGCCGAACCCACCCTCTTAAGAGATGAAGAAACCGCAAGATCGGCTCTAGAACTGCACAAGAAGATCCTTAGACAAGTACTCAAAACAACCGAAAGAAGATCCGTTGAGTTTAAAACCCTAAGAAAAGGATTAGCGTACACGCTGAGCGTAGTAATCCAGGCGATCCCCAAAGAAGGCTTCAGGCATCTCCATCAAATCATCGAATCGCAAGACCCAGACGTGCTATGGATAGTAAAACAGAATCTGAAAAAGAATAGGCTCATCAAGAACTTCCCTAGAGAAGTCGCGTCGGCAAGAAAACTATTGGAGAGGTAGACTTAGGCATAGACGATGGTAGCTCAATCTAACAGACTTTCTCACGTCTCACAACTGAGACTGACGGTGGATACAGGAATCTTGTTACTCCCGCAAGTTATTTCTGAAACGAAGCTTCAAGAAGGCTTGAGCGATACACTTCGTTTGCTCACTCTATCGCATCTTCCCCGAATCTAGACTAGGATGTAACCCTTTTTCTTCATCTCTTCTATGAGCGGTCTTATCCTCTCATGCTTCTCAACAAGTTCTTGAGGAGTAGG
>CP070773.1:740651-749747 GCA_020345945.1 Candidatus Bathyarchaeota archaeon
TTCCAGCCAGGAAAGCCGCTCAATCGAGCCCGGGTTGCAGATGAAGGTACCCCGCGTTCTCCTCTCGAAGAAGTTATGAAAGTGCCCCAAGGCGAGATAGTCTAGCTTTCTTGGGATACTACGAGCAGTCACAGGGTTCTGGCTGACAAAACTGGGAACAGACGGGGTCACCCCTAGCCCTAGGAAGGCTGCGTGCAACATGAGAATATTGTATCTTCCTTGGGTTGGAACCTTGACCCCTTTGATAGGGTTGACTGTCTCATTGAGGGGATTATACGACTTTCCAGAGATGCAGATATCCTCTCCGTCAATCTTCAAGGTCCTGCTCTGTAACCTGTCAGATGCGGAAAAGACTGTGGCGAGTCCTGCCCGACCCAACGTGTCTATCGCTAGCTCAGCGTGTCTATATGTCTTGGGAACATCATGGTTTCCTCCGATTGCGAAGACCTCGATCCCAGCCTCTTTGAGCTCTCTGATCTTTCCTGTCAAGAAGACTCGAACAGGATTTGTAGGAAGGACTCGATCGTAGATGTCCCCACATATCAAGAAGAGGTCAGGACGATTCTTGAGGGCGTATTGGACGATCTCCTCAAGGTTGTTGGTCAGGTCTCTCCTGCGGGCAAACGCCCGTTCGTAACTGGAGATCCCGAAGGTACGGTCCAGATGGAGATCCGCACAGTGCAGTACCTGAATCGACAAGCATCTTCCCCCAGTCTGGACACAACTATTACTTACAAGCTGGGTAAAAAAGGTACAACAAAAAGGAAAAAAGTCTGTCGAGGGTCCTCACAAATATCTATGAGGGATTTCAACCAATGATCTTCAATGGATCAGAATAATCAAGGTTGAAGACCCCCGCGACAGCTTTGTTTGTCACTTTTCCACCGAAGATATTCAGACCTGACAGTAAAGCTGGATTCTCCTTGAAAGCTCTCAATCCTTTATCTGCAAGTTCTAGCACGAAGGGAAGGATGGCATTCGTTAACGCATATGTAGAGGCTCTCGGATACGCACCAGGCATATTGGCGACACAGTAGTGGAGCACTCCTTCCTCGAAGAAGATTGGGTTGTTGTGGGTGGTTGGTCTAGAAGTCTCGGCGATCCCCCCTTGATCTATCGAGACATCAACTATGACCGAGCCGGGCTGCATCTCTCTGACCATCTTGCGAGTTATGAGTCTCGGAGTCTTTGCACCCTTTATGTATGCTGCACCGATCACTACGTCCGCTTCTTTCAACTCCCTCAAGATATTGAGAGGATTCGACTCAACCAGCCTAATGTCAGGATAATTTTTCTTCAAGAACTCGAATGATCTCCCCTTCAGTTGAATAATTGTAACATCTGCGCCCATATTCTTCGCCAGTCTAGCAGCATTTTGACCAACTGTCCCTCCACCGATAATCAAAACCCTTGCCGGATCTACCCCAGAAATACCGCTCATCAATATACCAGAACCCCCACACGGCTTACACAGGTAGTGAGCAGCGATCTGAACAGCCATCTTCCCAGCAATCTCTGACATAGGAGCTAGTAGAGGCAGCCTCCCATCAACTGTTACAGTCTCATAAGCGACGCATACAGCCCTGCTCTCGATCATCGCCATAGTAAGCTCCTTGCTAGAAGCAAAATGGAAGTATGAAAAGATGATCTGATCAGGTCTGATGAGCCCATATTCTTGAGGGAGAGGCTCCTTCACCTTCACAATCATCTCCGACCTTGAGAAGACGTCTCTAATAGACACGATCTCTGCACCTGCCTTCTCATAATCGTCATCAGCAATCCCCGAGTCAACACCGGCACCGCTCTCAACCAGAACAGAATGTCCCTTCCGAGAGAGAGACTTGACTCCTTCGGGAGTCATCGCCACCCTACTCTCGCTCTTCTTGATCTCCCTCGGTATCCCCACGATCATTCCATCACCTCAACCCGAACATAGAAAACCATTCAAAACTAATCTGTTCTCTGCTTCAAGCTAAAGATTATTCCTTCGAATCCCAGACAGTATCCATAAAAACTGAGGCAGACTTGAAGAACAGGACAATAAAGGTCTGTCTGGGTAGACTGAGGTCACTGAGATGAGTGGAAAGAAAATTACCAGTAAGAGAGTCGTAATCGAACCTGAGAGGAGTATACCCGTCACCGCCAAGGTTGACGTACTGGTTGCAGGGGGTGGCGCAGCCGGATTCGGGGCGGCTATCGGCGCTGCACGGACAGGTGCTAGGACGATGGTTGTAGAACGCAACAACTGTCTTGGAGGAACTGCTACGGCAGGCATGATGGCGAACCTGAACGTGACAGGACCGCACTTGATAGGAGTTGCCCACGAACTCCTCTGCCGGTTAGCCGATATCGATAGAGCCTGGTTTGGGCGTGTCGTAACCTTCTCTCCCGAGCTTATGAAACAGGTGATGCTGGAGATGCTGGAGGAAGAAGGAGTGAAACCATTATTCTATACGATGATCTCCCAGCCAATTGTAGAGGATAACACTGTCAAGGGCGTTATTGTTGAGAATAAGTCAGGACGTCAAGCCATACTCTCGAAGGCGGTGGTCGACTGTACAGGCGACGCAGACTTAGCCTATCGTGCTGGTGCTCCTTGCACTGTTGGCCGTGAAGAAGACCATAAGACCCGACCTATGACCTTGCTCTTCCGTCTAGGAAACGTGGGCATAGACGAGATAATAGAGTACTGCAGAGAGCACCCCGACCAGTTCATTCCAAGCCCCTACTGGAATGTCCTCCAGAAGGAGAAGAAGGTACTTCGTATCGAGGGGTTCTACGATATCATGGAAGCAGCACGGAAGAGAGGAGAGCTTGACTCGAATATTCATTACCTCCGCTTCGAAGGGGTCGATACAGAGAACGGGACTATAATCGTCAACACATCAAGAGTCTACGATCTAGACGGAACAGATGCCCAACAACTCAGCATAGGAGAAATAGAAGCACGCAGACAGATGATGCAGATACTCCAAGTCATTAGGAAATGGGTTCCTGGATGCGAGGATGCCTTCCTTATCAACTCCGCCACTAATCTCGGAGTCCGAGAGACCCGGCGAATAATAGGCGAATATGTCTTCACTCACGAAGACGCCGGGAATAAAGTACGGTTCAACGATACCGTTGCACGGTTGTGGCGACGAGCAGGACATAAATGGCTTGCAGGGATGCCTGGTGTAGAGATGCATAGCCCAGACGCAGGGGAGGGACTACGCGACGAAGCTTTCAACCAAAGGATGAAGACGTATGATCCAGACAAGATACCTCCACCCCCGGAAAAAGACTTCTACTTCCCATACCGCAGCCTAATCCCTCAGAAACTCGACGGAATATTAGTGGCGGGGCGGAGTATGTCGGTCAGTCATCTAGGAGACACATGGACACGTGGCATCATGATTGTAATGGTCTGCGGACAAGCAGCAGGGACCGCCGCCGCGCTAGCTGCAAAAGACAACGTAGAGATACGTGGTCTGGATATCTCAAGGCTTCAGAAAGAACTAATAGACCAAGGAGTAGAACTGGGAGAAGAAGGGACGTAACCTTTCGTCTGATCTGGACATCGCAGCAAGCGTATACTGGAGAAATTAATAAGAAGCCATACGGCTCAAGAGAACTCCGATAAAGAAATCAAAGGGGTCTTAGATGTCAGGTACAATTCTAGTTCGAGATATAATGACGAGGTCTGTCCAGACCGTAGGTGTTAGCGCGAGTGTTAGAGAAGCGGTCCTGAAGATGAACAAGTATAGGATAGGATCCATAGTTGTCATCGGTAGAGGAAAGCCTGTGGGGATAGTCACCGAGAGAGACATTCTAGAGAGGATAGTGGAGCCCTTCATAGATCCTAGAACAATAGGAGTGAAGGAGATAATGTCAAGCCCAGTAGTAACCATCCCCCCTGACACCAGTATAGAAGAGGCGGCAACCCTGATGGCGAAGAATGGGATAAAGAAACTCCCAGTCATGGAGGATGAGAGACTCGTGGGGATTGTAACTACTATGGACTTGATGAGAGCAGGCCCAAGGCTCATAAATGTACTAGAAGAACTACTGAGAGTCAGCAGATAGAAGCACTTTGTTGAAAAAGTTCCTCTGGGGACCCAGCGAAGTCTTCAGGACGGGAAAGACCTTCCTAGAGGAAGAAGAGAGACTTGGCGACGAGATAACATGAAGACAAGTAGAGGCAGACTAGTTCCGTCTCTCGCATTAGTCACCGTTATGACAATATTCGGTCTGACCTTCATCGCCATCAAAGTCGCTCTCCAAGATCTTGGTCCGTACACCCTTGCCTTCAGTCGATTCGTGATCGCTACCATAACACTATCGTTGGCAGGAGCCTTGAAAGGGACAAGAGTAGACATGAAAAAGCTCCCCTGGGGAAGATTAGCTCTGATGGGTCTCCTAGGCATAACCCTCTTCTTTGCTCTCCAGAACCTAGCGCTCACCTATACAACTGCCTCAAGCGCATCCTTGATACTATCCTCGATACCGGCAATCACAGCGATAGTCTCCTCTCTTATACTCAATGAGACTATCTCTAGAGAAAGAACTGCAAGTATCGGAATCTCCATTTTAGGCGTCGCTTTAGTCATTCTAGGAGGACCGGAGAGTACCCAATCCCTAAGCAGCGGAATGCTGGGAGACCTATTACTCCTTCTCTGCGCCTTCCTTTGGGCCTGCTACACGGTGATAGGAAGAAGCCTGGGAGGTCACTTCCCATATCTTGCCATAACGCTCTCAAGCACGACTTTCGGCACACTATTCCTAGGACCCTTATCAGTATACGAGTATCTCACCTATGGTCCAATGCAGATCTCCGAACCTACAGTAATTGCCCTACTCTTTCTAGGATTGGTAGCTTCCGCCTTAGCTTTTCTATTGTACAACTTTGCGGTAAGCCAGTTAGAGGCTAGCGAAGTAGCGATCTACGTCAACCTCTCGCCAGTGATTACTGTCTGTGCGGCTAATCTTATACTGCATGAGACACTCACGCTACTACAATTGGTGGGAGGAATCGTGGTTCTCTCATCAATTTACCTCGCTGGCAAGTAACAACGGTATTAGGAAAATAAGGCAGTGACCAGGCATATACTCAAACTGCGACTAGACAAGAAACTAACCTTTTCACTCTACTCAGCCAATATCCTGAAGAACCCTGACAGCAATCTGAAAGTCTTCCTCCAACTCGGCGACCGACCCAACCCCTATCATGCAGCCTTCAAGGTCGAAGTCGAACACATAACGAAAAGCAGACTTGGGTTTCGCCCGTCCCCCAGCTAAAGGCTTGATAGCGTAGATTGGCTTCTCAGTACTCCTCACAGCCGTCTCAGCCGAGATCTTCGTAGGGAACATCATCACACCTAAAGGGTTGAGGGGCGTGAGATAGCCTTCGAAGTCATCAAGTTCAAGATCCAGCCTTGGAATCGTTACCCCAGCATGATGGACGCCGAAGAGAATCTTCGGGAACCCTTTTTCCCTTAACCTGTCAATTAGTTCACCTAGAAGGTCGAGACGGTTGGCTAAAGCGATAAAATCAGTCTCGGAACCTGGCTCTATATAAGAACCCCCCAGGTCTACAAACTGTTCAAGGTCTACCTCCATCTGTCCCCAATCTATTCTTAACCGCTGGAAATCTCCATCCCTATAGGGTCTACTCTCAAGGAGCCTACGCCTCCAGTCTGGTCGAAAGTTAAGGATGGGATCTCCCAAGATACGCTCCGTCACTTCATGGTAGATCTCTGCCTCAATCTTGAGATACGTTGCCCAACGTCTGAAAGGATCGACATCTTGGTCTCCAATCCTTATTGGAATCCCAACGCACGGAATCAGTTCGATATCACCCTCTTCGTCAATAACCTGCCTTAAAACTTGAAGGTGTAAAGGTGCAAGAGAAGATGACCCAGGAGTGGCTGCTGCGAATATTTTGACACCTTTCCGGATAGCGGCGTCAACTACAACTCTTACCGCTTCAACTTTAGAGAAACGTCTCCGATACTCTTCGTCTCTCTCTCGGGTCTGATAGGAGACTCCGACAAAAGGCATGTGTCCTAGAATCAGATAGGGCGCAGTTTTCACAATATCCCTCCTTTTCTGTAACGTATCCAGAGTAACCTAGCTATAGACTGGCTTAATGAGTAGCCTGTCAAGCAAATTCTAGGCCGATATCTTCTAGATACTTCACAGCTTCTTTTCTACTTTTCAGAAAGCGGTCTGTAGGTCTCTGCTCTATATAATCGTAGCAAGCTTGGTGAGACTTGAAGAAGACCTCGGGTTCCGAGTATATCAGTATCCGTCTATCTCTACTGAAGTCAGCCGATTGAAGCTTCTCTCTTCGAATCCGCCCCAGCATCTCGTCCAAGTCCTTTAACTTAATGCCAGACCTCAAGGCTGCGTCGGAGACCTCGATCCCCCACCTCACTGTCGTTGGAGGGGGGGTCCACAAAAAGGCTAGATTGCCGCCCGTCACTGTCCCACGTATGGTGCTTACAGCTGTATTCAGTAAGTTTTCCACCGAAACCTGATCCTCCGTCTGGCCCCCGCTCCCTCCTCCCCCAATCACTATTGTATTTTTATGTCTACGGAGAGCCTTCCTCATCGCGAAGCTACACCAAGCACCAATCCTATCCATCCTCTCCAATAAGTCCCATCGCTCACTCTTCTCTTTAGCATGAAAGGCATCATGCTGCATCCTTCTCACAACCCCAGAATACTGGATAGAGTCACGATAGACAATCCAAGCAACGATATCCCTGACCACACCCTCGATCATTGCTCCTTCCCAACCGCCAGCGAAGCCACCTACCGAACCACCAGCACCACCATTCATTCCGAAACAACCGTATTCATGATAGTATACGGCTGCAGCTAAGAGGGTGGTCTCAACTTTCAAGTCAGGCAGGACGGAGAGGAGAAGCCCATCACTCGATCGTAACCCTCTCTCTTCATCCTTAGGAGCAATCAAGGCCTCTGTGGACGTGAGAATTGGATAGTTACAGAGGGCAAGACCAGCTCTCCCTGCAAGCCTTATGCCCAACCTCGCCCGTTCAACAGCCTTCCGAGCCGCGTAGACAACCATAGGGGCACCATGAACCTCACGACCCATAACCCTGTTGTAATTGAAGGTCTCAAGGTAATCAACCCTAGGTATACTGACGAGTTCCTTTATCATGTTCTCAAGGGGCATAAGCATCTCGTTCCAAGCACTATGACCTCCAGCCACAACATTCGGAGGCCGATTGTCCTCTATCTCTCTCTGCCTTATTGTCCGGACATCCTTGTCCCTTCCCACAGTAATCTGGCTAGGAGCTTCTTTACAAGCCTCCTTTACCTCCTCCTCTGTAAACTGGATCACCCTATTCGTGTTAAGACAGTACACTCCCATCTCGCAGAGGTAATCCAGAGCCGCATCGAAGAGCTGATCTGCATAAGCGTTATCCACATCATAGAACCTCTCACACTCCTCCACCTTCAGTCCATGCCGGTCCGAAAGCTCCTGCATCTTCTGGAACATACCCATATCCCACTCCTTCTCCTCCATCTTAGGACCATTCTGAACCCTCTCAGCAACCTCAAGCAAGCTAATCATAACGAACCCCTTAGCCCATCAATCTACATTCTCAAGATTATAAGTTAGTGTAGACCTCTATGATGATAGAGGAGACCTCAAATCTGCAGAGGTAAGGTGGAAAATGATAACCGAGGAGGAGGGTGACCAGCTGGTCGAGAAGAACGCCAAAAAGAAGAAAGCGAAGAAGAGAACCCGAGGACCCTACCGAAAGTCTTCACCAGTCAAACATCGGGAATCACAACATGCGTCCAGTCCGAGATAGCAAGATCACTTTATTCATCGATTACGCTGTAAACAGAATGAGTTCTTGAAACTTAAAGAAACCCTGCAATCAATAAAATGAATCTTGGAACTCGTGAAGATAGGATGTGAAAACAACTCTGCACTGAAGACTGAAGACCATCAGTCAATAAAAGCAATATATTGAAGATATTTACGGGAAGATGATGTTCCGAGTTCAGGACTTGAACTATACACAATTAGGCAGATCTCAGTAGGGTAGCGAAATGTTCAATCTGGCGACCATGGCTTTCCGCGGCATTCGAAGGAGAAGGACAAGAAACCTTATGCTGGCAGTGGCGGTCGTCCTAGGAGTGATGTTGACCGTTGGAATCGACCTCTCCTTCAAGAGTGTCTACGGTCAACTCGACGAGATCATGGTAGAGGCGGCCGGTAGCATCGATATCGTGGTAAGGCGCTCGAGGCCTCCCTTCAAGGTCTTCGAACTCCAACCTATCAGAGACATCCCTGGAGTTCTAGCCGTCTCACCACGCGTCGTACAGACCATGCCCATCTACACACACGGATATGATGGCGACGCGTATATCGTCGGTGTGACCCCGAACGACTACGAATTCCAAGATCCCATATACGCCAACATCGAAGGTAGCCGAGACCTCACTGGAAAGAAGGTCTGCGTCGTCGACGAACGGATTGGAGACCCTGAGATAGGTCGGTTCCTCCATATTTACACCTATAACGACACAAAACACGGTACTAAGAGAACCGACTACACCTACACCATTACAGGAATCATTAGCCCCCGAGATATCTCGATCTCAACTCGCGACCTCTACTCTGTCTATCTCGATATCGACGATGCCCGGTTCATCTTCAATAAAGCTGAACGAGACCTCCCGTACACCTACAGGGACTACCATATCGATTACGCTATCGTGAAGGTCGCCATCATCCAAGAAGGCCCCAGGATCGCTGAAGAGATAAGAAGGATTCTAGGTCCTGGGTTCACTGCAGTCCCGCTGAAAGAACCGCTACTAAACCGATACAAGGACACACTCACTGGGCTTAGAGATGGTCTTAACCTAATCCAGAACCTCTCGCTGATCCTCATCGCTGCGGTAACATTCAACACCGGCTTCATCGGCACAGAAGAGAGAGCTCACGAGATAGGTGTCCTCAGAGCCGTCGGTGCTTCTCCGTTTCAGGTCTTCTGGATTCTCTTTCTTGAGACCTTTACCGTGAGTCTTCTCGCTTCTTTTACAGGGGCAATTGCAGGGATAGCATTCGGCAGC
>CP070773.1:749847-756914 GCA_020345945.1 Candidatus Bathyarchaeota archaeon
CAAGCTCAGCCTCCTCAAGGGTCTCCACAGTTATGCTGCGTGAGAGCTCCGACAGAGGATGCCCCTTACACTTTATGGTGAAGGACTTGTACCAGCCAAATGGACTCCGTTCAACCGTGTATCCCCGGTCTTTCAAAATGGATTCGATCTTTGCTAGCATAGGTATGGCGATATTGGGGGATGCAAGTGATGATGAGAGATGAGCGTAGGGATAGACCATTATCCGTTCAGCTTTTACCCTCTCGCTGACCTCGATGATGTCTTCCACAGAACGTCTGGCAATCTCATCCACTGCCGACTCGTCGTCCTTCTCGACTGTGCAGAACGCAACAAGGACCTCCTCCATCTGTGAGACTTTCTTCTCATCCTCGATCTCTTCAGCAGCATCAATGGCTTTGGATTCAACTCTATACTCGAATAGGTCGGAGTGTATCAGTAGGATCTGCATATTCCCTATTCGCCCCTTGAAATCAATCTTCTAAAAGATAGGAGTGTACTAAATAAAGCAATAGTTAAGCCTGATTTCTCCTAAAAACCGGTTCGCAGGGTTCGTTCATCTGAAAGTATTGAACCGCCACTTCTCGAGTCTATCCGTCTTCCTAGACTTCTTCTTATACTCTTTGTAGTGTTCCGAACAGAGATATCCTCTTCGAGACCCCGATATCTTCAAGCCTGCCCCACTTACCTTGAGTGCTGAGACAGACCTAACAGCCTCTTTACTGCAGCCTTCTACGGTACAAGTCTGTCCCTTCTTTATTCGACCCATTTCATCGCCCAAATGCTCATTAGAATCTAGATTTTGTTACTCCTACTAGGAGATAAAAGATGCGGAGCAACTCCCATACTGTAAGCAAGGAGGACTCAGAAAGAGCTAGACTCCACCAACATCAAGGTCTATCCCTTGTGCCTAGAGAGAGTGGGGTCTACTCGATAGGCATCCAACTTAATACCCCTATCGAGGTTAATATTCGAACGATTCCCCACACACTGGAAGTTGGGACCTATTCCTATACGGGATCTGCCTTAGGCAGAAGCAATAATCTCCGTGCCAGGATCTTGAGGCATCTTTCAGTCGAGAAGAAGGTTCACTGGCATATTGACCAGATCACAAATTCTAAGCATGCTACAGTGCCCTTTGTTGTCTTTTCCAGGACCTCTCAGAGGGAAGAGTGTAAGGTGAACCAGTCTATCGCTGAGATTGCACAATCTAGGGTCCCTGTGCCTGGTTTCGGGTCTTCAGACTGCAGGTCTGGTTGCGAATCCCACCTCCTATTCCTTGGAGATGGAGAGATTGTTCCGATAGTTGTTAAGGCATTCAAGAATCAAGGATTGATACCGAAAGTGTTAGAGGTGAAAAGACAGAAAGGTCAAACCGAGAAGCTAATACTTCGATCTACTTCCTAACCAGAAATGTGGAAAGATCCTATTGAGGAAAAGATATGCTTACTGTCTTTAAAGAGGAGTTCCGAAAGAGAACTCGATTCTTGGTATCAGCACTCCATTCATTGGGATTATCACCGAATCATGTTACTCTACTCGGTCTTTTCTTTGCAGTCCTATCCTCTATTTTCTACTATACTGGGAGGGGGGAAGTATATCGGGTCCCCGTGGCAGGACTTTTGCTCTTACTTTCAGGTCTCTCTGATGCTCTTGACGGGGCTCTGGCAGAAGAATACGGGGAGACAACTGTTCTCGGAGGGATTCTGGACTCCACCATTGATCGACTTGAAGAGTCAGTTGTCATCTCTTCAATCATTCTAGCCGGACTCTGCAATCCAGTATGGGGTTTGCTAGCTTTAATCTCGTCGTTCTCTGTAAGCTACATCAGGTCAAGAGCCGAAGTAGAGGGGGTCAAGATGATCAACATCGGGATTGCGGAGAGAGCGGAGAGAGTATTAGTTCTTGCAGCTGCAAGTCTCCTTCAAATAGTCGATATTGGAGTTGCAGTACTTGCAATAGTCTCAACGATTACTGTCTTCCAGAGACTAGCCCATGCGGTCAAGGTGTGCGGTAGTTAGATCAACCTTTTCAGTGAAGCGTTGATGAAATCTCTGCCTCTCTGTAGGGTCTGAATCCCCTCATCGGTTATATCGTAGTATATTCTGTCAGGTCTCCCAAGAACCGACATCCTCTTTCCCGTCTTTATGAGACCCTCTCTTTCCATCTTGTGCAACACGACGTATACCGTCACGGTTGCTGCGGATATATTGAACCGGTCGACAAGTGCCTTCTTAATCTCGTAGGCGTACATAGACTCCTCAACTAGCATTTTGAGGATATAGAGCCATAGGTTCTCTTTCGTGAGTTTTCGGACAAGACGGTCATATGCCATCCTGGATTCCATCCCAGATCGGAAATTGAGGAAAATTATGTCTCTCAACCTTTGACGATTGAACGAGAAAAGATTTCCGTTACCAATAGAATGCTACAGGAACGAAACAATCCTTGATAGGGTCTTCAAGGTTGGCTGGGATGCTAGTTTCGACCTTTTCTCAGGTCCCTAGAGCGTACTTTCACAACTCTCCGATGGACAGCACAAGAGACACAGTAGTATCTTGTCACTCTCTTGCGAGGGAGAATGGCTCCTTGAGATCGAAGTTCCCTTCCCAGCTGCCTATCCACAAGCGAGACCCATCTTGTCGACCGTTTGGCCTTGTCGCGGGGGATTAAGCCACCACAGGAAGAGCATTGAACAAGATTGGATTTGCCTTTTCCTCCCTTTGAGCGTCCGCCGCTTCTTCGCTTCTTTGGCATTGATGATCGTCTCCAACTGCACAGAGGGGCAACTTAAAAGTTCCGACTTACTAGACAGAGTTACAGGATCATGAGTTATTCATTTGACTTGATCGTAGTCGGACACCTAACTATAGACGAGATCAGATTACCAGGAAAACCTGTTAGGAAAAGTCCTGGTGGACCAGTCACATTCGCATCCTTGGCAGCAACCAGAATGAATAGGAGAACAGCCATCATCTCTAGGGTAGGAGAGGACTTCCCAGACGATTATGTCTATTGGCTTGCACATCGGGGAGTCAATCTAGACGGGCTACATCGAGACTCACTCTTAAAGACAACGAGATTCAAGATCAAATATAATGAAGGGATGGAAAAACGGTCTCTGAGGCTGGTTACTCGCTGCAGTGAGATTTTGCCCAAAGACATTCCCCCAGGATTGAACGCAAGAGCTGTTCATCTAGGACCAGTAGTGGGAGAAGTCCCTCTAGAAACAGCAAAACGTGCCAGAGAAATTTGTAGTACGTTCTCCATTGATTTGCAGGGATACGTGCGAAGGTTCGGTCCCAGAGGAGAAACAACAATAGCAAAGGGAATAGATCCCAGACTCATAGAGCTTGCCGACGTGATAAAAGCCTCAGAGGATGAGCTTAACTTGACCTTATCAAGCAATACTGCGAGACAGGTAAAAGAGGGAATGAATCTCAGGGAAGATCAGATATTAGTAGTGACCCGCGGAAGATCAGGGTCCACCATCCTAAAAGGGAATGAGGTCGTTGAGATACCATCCTACCCGACGAGAAAAGTCCAGGATCCAACAGGCGCAGGAGACGCTTTCATGGGGATTCTTGTCTCCGAACTGGCACATAGGAACCGCCTAAAGGACTCTGTCGTGATGGGAACAGCTGCAGCTTCCTTTGTGGTCGAAGGAATTGGACCCACTCACTTTGGGATTAAGAGAGACGTCTTGAGGAGAGCCCATTCTATCTTGAAACACATCCAGTGAGAATTGACGAGATAGAGAAATGGACAAGATCTCAAAAACATCTTAAGAAAAAGGTGAAGAGAGAAACGCACAACTTCGAGAATTCTCACAAATCATAGATGTAAGGAATGCAAGACGATGACCGAGATAGCTCAAGGAGGAGGAGGAAGAACTCTGCGGAATCTCGGCTGGTTGATGATCATTACAGGATTCTTTACGATGTTGGTAGGACTTTTCCTAGAGCAGGCTTCAACTCCTACTCTATCCTCTCTGGGATTACTCCTGGTGCTGTCGGGCATCGGCATCCTAGTCAGAGAGGTAGAGCAGGGGAAGGAGAGTGGTGAACCTAGGTTTCAGAAGCTAGAGAAAGACTAGGCTACTGCACCCGATAAGGCATCCTTGCATGGACACTTACGGGTTTCTCCAACATCCGATATCGCACGGGATAGAACCTTCCTCACTTTCTCTACGTTCTGCCCGAAGATCTGAGCCACTTCTTCATGGGTAATCTTTTCAGGTCCTGTCCCTGCAGCATAGTTTGTTGACATAGCAACAGACCCATAACACATAGCTAGTTCTCGAGCAAGGACACATTCGGGGACATTTGTCATTCCCACTACATCAGCTCCCCAGATCTTGAATGTCCGGATCTCCGCCGCAGTCTCAAACCTTGAGCCTTCGGTGCATATGTAGGTCCCAGCACCGAAGTAGGGTATCTTGAACTCTTCGCATGCAGAGATCAACGCTTCTCTTATCTCTGAACAGTAAGGTTCAGTCACATCGATATGAACAACCTTCTGGATCGGAGGTCTATTCGGCCAGACGGTAATCGGAGTCTTGCCATCGTAGAATGTGAGCGGGCGGCTCTTTGTGGCATCAAGGAACTGGTCTAGGATCACCAGAGTCCCCGGTCTAATCGCAGAGTTTACTGAGCCACAGGCTTGACTGGTGAAGATCCGTTCAACCCCCAGCATCCTCAATCCATAGATGTTGGCACGATAGTTCACCAAGTAAGGTGGAACAGCATGCCCGACCTCCTCGGATCCTGGAGCAGAGTGTCTTGGAAGAAAAGCAGTCTTTATCCCAGAGATCTCACCAACCTCTATCCTCGGCGTAACGCCGAACGGAGTTTCAACGAATAGGTGATCCGGATTCGCCAGGAGCTCGTACAGACCAGAACCACCGATGATCGCCGTCTTCACCGGGAAGACCTCAGATAAATCAACTTTCATTGCATAGTCCCCAACGGTTCTCTCAAGAAAATGGTAAGATGCAGAGATATAATAGGTCTACGACAAACCAGACAGGATAGATAGACATCTTTTTTATTCGCTCACTCAGATAGTCAGTTTCCCAGACTTTGAATCAAGCTTTGCTGGACATCCAATATAATTCAAGGGAATCAATAATCGCTTCGAATAGAGGGAGTAGAAAACGAGTCTAGAACTCTTACAGTTCCTAACAGTTTGCAGTCTAGGACCTATCTTTATCGGTCTTGTGTGGTTCGCCTTGAGAAGGGGTTATGAGAAGGTTCCTCTAGGTCCAGCGATATATTCGACCCTATATGGGGTCCTCGGCTGCACCCTGCCAGTATTGCTGGTCGAAAATTACGTGAGAGTCTTATTCGAGGTAACGAGAAGCGGCTACTTCCAAGTGGGACTCCTCGGGGAGAACATACTCCTATTTACTCCTTCAGTATTCTTGTTTCCTTTCTTAGAAGAGGCGTTAAAGGTTCTTGGGATCGCAAGACTGGTTACTAGCGGGAAATCGAAGGGCAGAAGAGAGACGGCAGCACTAGGAGTCATCTCTGGGGCTGGATTCTCCTCATCGATGAACATGGTAAGGGCAACGGTCCTGTTTACCAAGGGAGAGCTTGCGAAACGGTTTGTTCCAGAGTTAATGCAATTTGCATCATTCGCAACGGTACATTCAGGAGCTGCAGGAATTCTCTCTTACTCCCTGAGCCATGTATTCCAGAGCGAAAGACCGATCGCGTCTTTGCTGAAAACGTACTTAGTTATGGTCTTCATTCAAGTCCTATACCAGTTGATTCTCGCTTCGAGAAGCGTGTTAGGTGTCTACACCGAAGTCTACCTACTCCTTTTTGCGGTATTCTTCTTGTCAGGTCTCGCAATCCTCGCTAGGAGGGAGAACATTCGGGACCCGAGCTCTGATCCTTAGGAGGATAAACGAGGTAGAAGAAGTAGCTTGACCAGAAAGCAACGGTCAATGATAAGACTCCGATAGGCTGTTCAGATCTCCAAGAGAGGAAAATTCCAAGGAACCACATTAAGTATGAGAACGAGAAGAGTACTGGACGTAGGCGTTTCTTTTCTTTTTTACTCAACTTAACCAATAGCACTTCTCCACCCATAGAACGAATGACGAACTAATCTGATATCACTCCGATCAAAGTCTAAACATTATTTCTCATACAGCCTTCTAGATTTTCAAGCTCGTTCTTGAAGTTTCTCACGTACTATGTCATGTATGTCGGTGATCTTCAGCGGAGAGTTGATATTTATTTCACGGTTGAAGGAGGCAAAAGCGTGGTGAGAATGATCTCCCCCTTGGTGCCGAGTCCCTGTCAAAGGCATCATCCCGTGATCAGAGACTATCATCATGAAAGCATCCCCTATTCTACTTCGGATCTCACCAGCGAATTGATCAACCATAGTGTAGTATTGCTCGATGACGTCGTCTCTCTGCCACAGGAGATGTCCGACCACATCCAGGAATTTCGAATATATTAGGAATAGGTCCCACTCCTCATCGATCCTGCGGAGAGTTTCTTCTCGTTCTCGTTCAAAATCAGCCCGGTAGACCCGCACAACCTTCACAGGGTCAAACTCCCCATGGAAAGGCTCCAGTTCCCATTTTACAGAGACATCAAGAGGATTGTGGATGAGGATCGGGGTTTCCGCATACCCAATGAAACTATCCTTCAAGTCCAGCTCTTCTTGACGTTTGAATCCTATCTTCTCCGGAAATCCTCGCCTTATCAAACTGTGCCTAATGCAGTAGGCGTATATTTCTTGGACGATTCTGATGTCCCTAAGAAGATTCAAAAAGCGATTCTTCCAAGGCGGAGGCCATACAGGAGGAGGGGCCGGTTCACTCTGATCATTTTTTCCAGTGAGAATGATCTTCCAGATAACAGGGGTGAAAGGTTCCACAACCCCATCAGGCCACATAGTCATACATCCCCTAGGAATATGGACCTTCACGAACTGTCTCTGTTTCAAGTTAGGAAAATTTCTAGAACAGATGAAATCGTACTCCAAGGCATCCAAGGCTAGAAAGAAGACTTTCAGTACAGACACAACCTACGCTTCATGAAGAACTCTCT
>CP070773.1:757014-759819 GCA_020345945.1 Candidatus Bathyarchaeota archaeon
AAAGAGAAGAAGTCTCTCCCGGAGAGATAGTTGAAGCGAAGATCGATACGTTTATGGTCCATGAGTTCTTGCAGCAGGTAGAGACCGTCTTCCGAAACATCGAGATGGAGAAACCACTTCACCCTGATCGGATTGTTGCTCTACTCGATCATTGGGCTCCAGCTCCTTCAGTCGAGGCTGCGGAGATCCACAAGATATGTAGAGAACTCGTTGATCAGTATGACATCAAGAACTGGTACGACATGCGTGATGGCATCTGTCACCAGATCATGCCAGAGAAGGGACACGTCCTACCAGGAGATGTAATCATCGGTACCGACAGTCATACTACAACCTATGGAGCTTTTGGGGCATTCAGTACAGGTGTAGGAACTACAGATATGGCGATCGCCTTTGCTACAGGAAAGCTCTGGCTGAAGATCCCCGAATCCATAAGGATCGAGATCAGGGGAAAGTTGCAGAGTAATGTGATGTCGAAGGATATCATACTAAGAATTCTCGGGGATATCAGTGCCGATGGGGCCACATACAAAGCTATGGAATTCTGCGGTGATACCATACGTACAATGAGCATCGACGGAAGGATGACACTATGCAATATGTCAATAGAAGGAGGAGCGAAGAATGGAATCATCGAACCGGATCAAACAACCTTCGACTTTCTAAAGAACAGAGTTGAGAGAGAGTATTCTCCCCTTTACTCTGATAGTGATGCAGACTACTCTGAAAAGATAGAATATGATGTTAGCAAGCTTGCCCCTCAAGTGGCTAAGCCTTTCAGTCCAGCTAATGCGGTTCCAGTATCAGAAGTGGAAGGAATAGAGATAGACCAGGCTTTCCTCGGATCCTGCACCAATGGAAGATTAGAGGATCTTCGAACCGCAGCTGACATACTTAGGGGAAAGAAGATACCGTTGAGGGTCAGAATGATCGTCATCCCTGCTTCAAGAGAAATTTATCTGACTGCGTTGAAAGAAGGTCTACTCGAGATATTCATAGAGTCAGGAGCCCAAGTCTATTATCCAACCTGTGGACCTTGTATCGGTGGACACTTGGGTCTACTAGGTTCAGAAGAGGTCTGTGTATCCTCGTCGAATCGAAATTTCCTAGGACGAATGGGTAGCGGACAATCAAAAGTATACTTGGCCTCGCCGGCGACAGTAACAGCCAGTGCTCTAGCTGGACGATTATCGGATCCAAGAATAAATTAGGAGATGGAAGACATGCGTGAAGCCTTAGTTGTCGAAGGGAAAGTTTGGAAGTTCGGTGATGATTTAAATACAGACATAATAATCCCGGGAAGATATTTGACCATCACAGATCCTGAGAAGTTGGTCGAGTACACATTTCAAGACCTTGATCCCGACCTCTCTAAGAAAATGGGTGAGGGTGATATAGTAGTAGGAGGAAAGAACTTTGGATGTGGCAGTAGCAGAGAACAGGCTCCTATGGTATTGAAGACGCTGGGAATAGGTGCGGTTGTCGCAGAGTCCTTTGCCCGAATATTCTTCCGTAACTCTATCAACCTAGGACTGCCCGTTGTAGAGTGTCCTGGAATCTCGGGTGCAGTAGAGAACGGGGAACAACTGCGGATACTACTCGAGGAGGGGAGAATAGAGAACCTGAATACTGGAGAAATAATGAAAGGAACGAAACTTCCTGCTTTCTTGATAGACATAATTAGATCTGGTGGTGCTGTTGCTGCACTTAACTCAAAGATGAGAGAAAAAAGGTGACTTCCTCACGAACCGCCACTACCTCTTCAGATCTTTCGCTGAGTCCAGGTCACGGATACTATTCATCAAGAACGTGGCAGGTATGGGAAAGTTTTTATACACTTTTTCCTGTCACTAATGACAGCTTGGAAAAGCTGGATGTGGAGAACGCCATGGTAAAGTCGAAGATAGACTCTTTCTCTGTTCTAAAGACTATGTTTGGCTATGGCTACTTCTACACATATTTTGGCTGAATCCCGCGTGGATCAGCTATGTTTGGAGTCTACGCGGTGAATGTTCTTGGAGATAAGTAGAAATGAAAACAATAACAAAAGATGAGTAGGGAGTTGGTGGAAAGAATTGGATAAGTTGAAAGTCGCGATTGTAGGTGCCACAGGAATAGTTGGGGAACAGTTTATTGTCGCACTGCAGGACCATCCATGGTTTGAAATTGCCAGACTTGCTGCTTCCCCAAGATCTGCAGGGAAACCGTACAAAGAGGCCTTGAGAGATCCTGCTACGTCCAGTCTTAGATGGTACTGTCAGGAAATGCCCTCTGACGAAGTACTGGAAATTGAAGTGGAAGACGCAGCTAAACTAGATCCCAAGAAGATTGATCTTATATTCTCTGCAGTCGGGTCTTCAGTTGCCAAAGAGCTGGAACCAAGGTTCGCTGCAGAAGTACCGGTACTTAGTACTGCCAGTGCTCACAGATACGAGGAAGACGTGCCAGTAATGTTACCAGGAATAAACTTTGAGCATACTGCCTTGATCGAAACTCAACAAAAGAATAGAGGATGGAAAGGATTCATTGCACCTCAACCAAACTGTACAACCGTCGGACTAGTAACATCGCTAAAGCCGATCCTCGACCGGTTTGGGATAGCCCGAGTCGTAATGACATCCTTACAAGCAGTCTCAGGAGCCGGTAGAATAGGAGGAGTACTTGCACTAGATATACTGGACAACGTGATCCCCTACATCTCAAAGGAAGAAGAAGCAGTTGAGAGGGAAACTCTAAAGATACTGGGCACAGCTGTTGACGGAAGAATCGTACCATGCGACTTCAAGATTAGTGCCACGTGCACAA
>CP070773.1:759919-765051 GCA_020345945.1 Candidatus Bathyarchaeota archaeon
TACAAGTGAGGGAGGAGAGGAAGTTGCGGTTGAGGCTTTCAGGAGTGGAGTCGACGACTACGTAGTAAGGAAAGGAGATAAGAAGTCTCGTCACGCTGAGCTTGCACACTCTATAAGTCAAGTTGTTGGAAGGAGGAAGGAAGAGGAGGAGAGGTATAGGACGATAGAGGAAGCGTTGAGAGAGACTGAGAGAAGACTCCTTATAGTCATCGAGAACCTAGGAGCGGGGTTGGGGATTGCAGACAAAGAAGGCATCTTCACTTATGTCAATCCTGAGCGTGCAAGACTGCTAGGATACACTCCTGAAGAGATGTTAGGAAAACCACAACGTTCCTTCGTCCACGAAGACAGTCTAGAGAGTAGGGACACTGAGATTGAGAAGAGGAAGAGAGGGGAGTCCTCAAGCTACGAGACGAACCTAGTATCAAAGGACGGAAAGATAGTACCTGTCCTCGCGATAGGTACACCTATCCTTGATGAACAAGGCCAATATGCTGGATCATATGGTCTCATAATCGACCTGACGGAACGTAAGAAGATGGAAAAGGCACTCCTATTGAGTGAGGAGAGATATCGTACTCTTGTAGAGTTGGCTCACGACGGAATAATGATGACGGAGGGACCGGAGCGAATTATCAGTTTCTCAAATAGGAAGATGGGGGAGATGCTGGGATACGGAGTGGAAGAACTCACAGGTAGGAAATACATAGACCTAGTCCATCCAGACGAGAAGGAAGAATCCTTACGGAATATAGAAACCGATATTGCGTCCAGAAAAGGAGGTATGTATACAAGAAGGCTTGTCAGGAAGGACGGTTCGACAATAGATACTTTGATCTCAATATCCCTTGTAGACCCAAACAGTGAAGCGATGCTACCACGTGCGATTCTCATAATTACCGATATTACTGAAAGCACCAAGGCCAAAGAGGCTTTGATCCAGGTTACTGGAAGAATCCAAGATCTTGAGAAAGAGGTAGCAGGTCTAAAAGAGGCATATCCACCTGGTGTGGAGCAGGAATTGGGAAAGAGGATAGAGATAACCGATCTGCTTCAGCTTCCTGATCATCTCCGGGGAACGCTGATCGGACTTAGCGAGATGCGTGAAGCCTCGGCGGGAGAAGTTGCCGAGAAGACGGGAAGAGTCAGAAATATTGAGAGTGTCTACTTGAACCAGCTTCAGAGAATGGGTTTAGTCGAGAAGTACCGGAAGGGAAGAAGAATCTATTTCCGTGCGAGATCTGTAGGAGGTCGAAGTGTGCGGAGAGTATTAAGGCAACTTTATGGGGAAGGCATATAGGACAAGCTTCGAAAGCCGATTTCCTTCAACGTGACCTCCTCTTCTCCCGACGAATGGAAGAAGAAATATTGTCTCCTATTGGAATCTGATATCCTATGGGATAGTTGATGAACAGCCTGTAGAAAGCTAAAGAAACGATAGATCTGAAGAGATCTCTACTAGTTTCTGTTTATCCTCTAGTTTCTGTTTATCCTAGGAAAGCGAAGCTATCAAAGTCCAATTAAAGGAGGGAAAGGGGGAAGGGTTAACGCCTTGGTTCAGGTACTTTAGCACCCAAAGTTCCTAGCAGTGAGGGGTTGAATCCTTCCGTCGGGAATAGTATTATTGTGTTGCTTTGGTCATGGCTTATGTCAGAGATCGTCTGCAGTTGTCTTAATGCGAACCCGTACTTCGACTTCTCTAGGTGCGCTGATGCTTTCTGATAGTTCTCTGATGCTTTCTCTTCGGCTTGTGACTTGATCAGTACGCCTCTTGCCTCACGTTCTGCTTCTGCCTGTTGCGCCATTGCTCTCTGCATACTCTCAGGGATTCCGATGTTCTGTAGTTCCACCCTCTCTATGTCGACTCCCCACTTCTCGGCGACCTCATCGACTGCCTCCCTCATCCGGGTAGCAATGACCTCTCTTCTTGAAAGGACGTCGTCTAGGTCCATCTCGCCGACAATGTTCCGTAGGGTGACCTGTGAGAAACTGTTCAATGCTTGGTGTAAGTCTCTGATGTTCAGAACGCTCTTGTTTATGTCGATGATTCTAATGAATGCTACTGCATCCACACGTACCGGTACGTTATCCTTTGTTATCGTCGCTTGTTCTCGGATATCCATAGGTGTCGTCCTCATGTCACGGACAATCGCATTCTCAACAAACGGATAGGTGAAGTACATTCCGGGTCCTACTGTCCTGTTGTACTTGCCAAGTCTGAAGACCATTGCCTGATTCCATTCAGAATTTATGCGCAACGAACGGGAAAGGATAACGAGAGTTATGATAGCTAGAGCAACTCCGATTATCAACTCTATAACCATTCTCTCACCATTTTCAGGCTTTGCTTCATCGCGTCGTGCTCCCATTCCAGCTCTCAATCATCTCCTGATCCAGGGTCTGGGAGAGTCGACAGATCTCTCTTTTATTGCTTCCAGTCGTATCATCAAACTTTTGCAGAGGTTTTTAGTCTTTCTCTCTGTGTTTCTTTACGAAAGGCTTACTATTTCCTCGAGAATATGTAGAAAGGAAATGTCGGTTGGTATCAACCTTCGGTTGACCGATGGATAACTGGCTACAAGGGGAGTATTGTATTCCCTGTATAGTAGCAATCCTTGAAACATGTGAAAACTCGTTTCCAACTATGAATATATGACGGCGTCATTTAAACTTAGGGCTAATAATCTATAATGTAATATGTAGGAATCTTTCACTCAGGATGAATATCTAGTGAGTCTCACATAAGGCAGTCTTTTAGGAGACCGTGTAGAAGGGAGATCGTGTTGGAGAAGTCGCTGGTCGAGAATCACCGGAAAGGAGAAAGAACAAATTCAGGCTCATTAGGGAAGGTGAAGATAAAGAGGGATGCGGAGAACAAGACTCCTCTCATTGTATTCTTAGTCCAGTATCTACTGGGGAGATTAGGAAGGAAGGTGAATGCGCAGACCTATCGGTTTTCTGAATACTTTGAGGGATTTGACCAAGTCGAGGTAGTCAGAAAAATTTTCGGAAATGAAACTGAGAAGATACTCAACGAGACAAAGATTGAATTCGTATCAAGAATGGGCTATATGGGAGTCAGTGATATCGATGGTCACATCATAGTAAGCGCTGACTACCTTAAGCATGGAGATCTGAGACATATCTATCTCGATATAATTCACGAACTTGTCCACGTGAAGCAATTCAGGGAGGGAAAGAAACTCTTCGATCGAAGATATGGATATACAGAAAGGGTCACAGAGATAGAAGCGTACCAGTATGCTGTAGATGAGGCAAGAAACATTGGAATGAACGATGAGGAAATATTCCAATATCTTAAGACCGAGTGGATAAGTAGTGAAAAACATAGGAAACTCGCCGAGACCTTGAACGTCAAGGTAAGAGAGTAGGGTGATTTTTCTATGATCACCATCGTGTATGCCTTACACAAGGTTTTTTGCGTATATATCGAGGTGAGTGCTCTTCTACTCGAAGAGCTTAAGTGAGTTTGAGTTCTTTCATCTCTTCGTCAACGCCACGAGAGAGGACGATACGGGAGAGGTGCAAACCTTGGCTATGCACATGATGTCAAGGAAGACCATACACATGATGCCTAGTAATGCGGTTTGGCGGTGTCTCAGATGCAAGTATGAGAAGAGATTGACAAGGGGGGAATGGCTTGATTCCTGCCCCGAATGTGGATCTTCCCGATATACTTGGATGGCTGAACACCGGCTTCTCCTCTACTCTAGATAGAGCTCATAGGGTGTAGAACAGTAATCTATATCAGTGATTTAATGAAACCACCGTCCACCTGTATTGTTGTCCCTGTTACATAGCTGGCTTTCTCGGAAGTTAAGAATACGACGAGGTTAGCAATCTCCTCAGGTCTTGCCAACCGTTTCAGAGGAATACTCTTGGCCCACTCTTCGACTACATCCGCATAGGACTCTCCAGTCTTCTCAGCTCTGCTCTTCGCCAATTCCACTATCCTTCCTGTTAGTGTCCAGCCTGGACAAACTGCATTTACAAGAATTCCATATTCAGCCAGCTCGTTTGACAGACTCTTGGTCAGACCTAATATGCCAGATCTGATCGAGTTGGAGAGTATCAGACTCTTAATTGGCTGTTTGGCCGCGAAAGAAGTCATATTGACGATCCGTCCCCAACCCGCTCTCTGCATATAAGGGACAACCTCGAGGCAACAGTTAACGACGCTCATCAACAATTGATCGACAGCATCTCGCCAATCTTCTTCAGACGTTTCTAAGAATAGGGAGGAAGGAGGTCCCCCAGTATTATTAACCAAGATATCTATACCCCCAAAACTCTCGACCGTTATCTTCACCAAGGATCTTATCTCACGTCTATTTTGGAGGTCTGTTTGAATAGGGAGAACTTGAGTCTTGGTGGACGTTTCGATCTCCTTCGCGGTTTCCTTCAGAGTCTCCTTATCCCTAGCACAGACAACAGTCTTCACACCCTCTCCAGCCAGACCACGGGCGATAGCTTTCCCAATTCCTCGGCTAGATCCAGTGACGACAGCAGTACGATTCTTTAATCCTAAATCCATTCCCCTCACCACAAAGAAGAGCCTTAAGATGCTCTCTATTATTATTTCGCACTTTGATGAGAAGTGGTCGGTAAGGTCGGTTCGCGTATGCTTGGGATAGGGGGCTATCCTTTTTTGCTGGAAGTCTTCTAATTATCTGAATCTCTCGTCTGCCTTCGCTTCGCGTATTCTGTCGGTTTTTCGTGAAAGCCATCCTGTACGTTCTACTCTTCGGACATCAAAATCCGTGACGTAAGGTTTCAGATCAAGTAAAGGCGTGCCGTCTACAATATCCACATCTTCAATTTTCAGTGTACAGCCTGCTACTTCTAAAAGTCGGACTACTGAGATCCCTATGGGATTCGGTCGTTTGGGCGCCCTTGTAGCAAATATCCCATGAGTATTATCATCCAAGAATGGCATGACCTCTAGTGAGTAGCCTTTGGAGAGATGAAAATGATAGATTAAGAAGATATGGGAGAAGCCTTCAAGATCTTTAAGGCCATCAACATAATTCTGATCTAATATTACGGAGCCTTTGACTCCCTTAGCGCCTGTCGGTTGAATAGGCATCCCTCTGATATCCTTGAAGGGTGAA
>CP070773.1:765151-769773 GCA_020345945.1 Candidatus Bathyarchaeota archaeon
CGACACCGTCCGCGTCTTGTATCTCTCCTACGTTTCGAGGATTTCTGAAGTGATCCATCACCTTTTCACTATACATTACTATACTCCCCCAGGAGTCAGAGGGGACATCTCTCTGAGCCGCTTTACAATTCCTGGCAGCTCTCTCAGAACATAATCTACCTCTTCCTCCGTATTAGACTTGCCTAGCGTAAGAAGAAGTGAACCTTGTGCCTCAGCAGGAGGAATCCCTATTGCAATCAAGACGTGAGAAGGCTCCAGCGTCTTTGAGGTGCACGCTGAACTTGATGAAGCAGCAACCCCAACCATATCCAAACTCAAGATAAGTGCTTCACCCTCTATGTAATCGAATCTGAGATTTGCGTTGTTTGGGAGACGCTTCTTGGGATGCCCGTTGAGATACGAACCACCAATCTCACTCAAAACAGTCGAGATCAACTTGTCGCGAAAAGCTTTGAGCTTCTTTCCCTCGTCTTCCATCTCTTCCACAGCTATCTCCGCCGCTCTTCCCATCCCGACTATTCCCGGAACATTCTCTGATCCTGACCGATATCCTCTCTCTTGTCCTCCGCCCAGCACTAAGGGAGCTACGGTGACTCCTCGCCTCATATATAAGGCCCCAACACCTTTTGGACCGTATATATCGTTCGAGGATACCGTCATCATATCGATGTTATCGTCCTGTACGTCTAATGGAATCTTTCCGCACGCCGCGGTTGCATCAGCGTGCAAGACCACCTCTTTCTCACGAGTAATCTTTCCTATCTCTCTCATAGGCTGAATTGTCCCAATCTCACCGTTGGCATACGCTATCGATACGAGTATCGTGTCCTGGGTGATTTCTTCTTCTAGCCTCCCTATATCGATGAAACCTTCTCTATCAACAGGCAAGTACGTGACCTTGAATCCTAACTTCTGTAGGTACTTGCAGGGATTCATGACGGACATATGTTCGATGCTGCTTGTGATGATCTTCGTCCCTTTACGTCTATTACGAGTAGAATACCCTATCAACGCTAGATTGTTTGCTTCTGTGGCTACAGAAGTAAATATGATCTCTTCAGGATCACTGGCGCCGATGAGTCTGATCAGGCTTTCTCTGGCCTTCCCTATCGATTTCCTTGCTTCAACCCCAAAACTGTGAACAGAGGAAGGATTCCCAATCCACGTGGAGTAATACTCCGACATCGCCTCTAATACCCTGGAGTCTACCGGATAGGCTGATGCGTGGTCGAAATAGATCTTTCTCATGATGATCTCTCACAAACGCTCCCTAAACTATTGATTTATTCCATTATTCTCTACGACATAGGATCTTATTATACGGTTGTTTCCCCTGTAACCAAGGAATAGGATTTGGGCTGAGATATTCGTGAGATCTGGGTCTGAGATTAAACCAAATCTTTTCAAAGAAAGATAGAAGTCGGGAACTAGAGGGTCTAGCTATGCTTCTATCCCTGCCATCTTTCTGATAATCTTCCCGACTTTCTCGATCTGATGCTCCTCATTCTCTTTGAGAAGTTGTTTAAGCTTCTTTCCGCCACTTTTACTCTCAGCGATCCATTCCTCGGCGAATTCCCCGCTTTTCACTCTCTTTGCTGCTTGCTTCATCCTCTCTTTTACCTGTTTGTCGATGACTTTTGGTCCTACCGAGACACCGCCGTAATTCGCTGTGGTTGAGACTCCCTTCAGCATACCTGTTATTCCGCTGGTAAATATGAGATCCATAATCAGTTTCGCTTCGTTGCACGCTTCGAAGTATGCTAGTTCTGGCTGGTAACCCTCTTCCACGAGGACTTCAAAGCCTGTCTTTATTAGCTCGATGAGTCCGCCTACTAAGACTGTCTGTTCTCCGATGAGGTCGCTTTCTGTCTCTTCTTTGAAGGAGGTCTCAAGAACCCCTGCTACAGTTGAACCTATTCCCTTCGCCCATGCCAGGGCAATGTCTTTGGCATTTCTAGTGTAGTCTTGTTCTACTGCGAGGAGCGCTGGGACGCCGGAACCGTCCACGTACATCTGTCTTAGTCTCTTGCCAGGGCTCTTCGGTGCGATCATTATGACATCTACGTTCTTCGGTGGAACTATTGTCTTGAAATGGATATTGAATCCATGGGAGAATCCAAGAGCTTTGCCTTCTGTTAGATTTTCCTTGATATGTGTCTGATAGACCTCAGGTTGAGCCATATCTGGAATCAGCATTATTATTAGATCGCCGGCTTTCGTTGCTTCTGATATCGGAAAGACATCGAAGCCTGCATCTTTTGCAAGTTTCCAGGATTTCCCTTCAGGTCTTAGACCCAGGATCACTTTTACTCCGGAGTCACGCAGGTTCTTTGCCTGTGCAGAACCTTGTATCCCGTATCCTACGATCGCTACTGTCTTTCCCGAGAGTACGCTGAGATCAGCGTCACTATCATAATAGATCTTTACCATTTTTTTCACTCTTCTAGTTTAGTTGATCTTGCACCTCTAGCGAGAGCTGTAATCCCTGTCCTAGCTATCTCTTTTAGACCGAATCCTTTCATGAGTTCGATGAGAGCGTCGATTTTACTAGAGTCCCCTGTGACCTCGATGGTCATGGAGTCTGGAGAAACATCGACGATTCTGCTTCGAAAGATGTTGGCGTACTGGACAATGTCTGATCTGGCAGATGGGTTTGCGATATGAACCTTCACTAGAGCCATCTCTCTCGCGACCATGTTGGAGGCGTCAAGCCTGCTGACTTTTATCACTTCTACAAGTTTATTTAATTGTTTTATCACCTGTTCTGTCTTCTGTTCGTTCTCATTGACGGTGATAGTGACTCTTGCGGTCCCCTCTATCTCGGCAGCGCCTACAGATATACTCTCGATATTGTAGTTTCTCCGTCTGAATAAGTTAGAAACTTTGTACAGTACTCCTGGTTTGTGCTCGACAATAGCACTGATAATCTGTGTTTCATTCATATTCTTCTCATCCTGTGACTATCTCGTCAAACCCTTTTCCAGCAGGTACCATCGGATAGACGTTATCTTCCATAGATATTGGGACATCTATAACTGTGGTAGTATCACTCTTCAGGGCTTCTTTCACCGCTTTTCCCACCTCTTTGTAGGATCCGACACGTGTCCCATGGGCTCCGTAGGACTCCGCAAGCTTGACGAAGTCGGGTACAGTACCGAGGTCGACTCCTGAGTATCTTCTTCCGTAGAATAGTCGTTGCCACTGAGCCACCATGCCTAACATTCTGTTGTTTAGAATAATTACGACGACAGGTATGTCATGAAAGTTTGAGGTTGCCAGTTCTTGATTAGTCATGTTGAAACTCCCGTCGCCAGCAATATCTAGAACTGGGGTATCTGGTCTAGCTACCTTGGCTCCTAACGCAGCAGGAAACCCGAATCCCATGGTACCAAGTCCTCCTGAGGTTATGAATGTTCTAGGCTTGTAGATATCGAAGTAAATGGCTGTCCAAGATTGGTTCTGTCCAACCTCAGTGCAGATGATCGCGTCTCTAGGTACGATCTTCCTTAGTTCTTTCAGCATTCTTGGGACCTTCAATCCCTCCTCCTCTTCCTTTTCTTCAGCTACAGACTGTCTCAGTTCCTCAATTCTATCGTACCAGGCCGACTTCTTCCTTTTCGATGTAGTCTTGGATAATTCCTTGTAGATTGCTTTGAGTGCCATCTTGGCATCGGCGACTATCGGGATGTCCGTCTCGATGTTCTTTCCTATCTCTGCAGAGTCGATGTCGATATGGATGATCTTCGCATCTCTCTTGAATAGAGGGATCTTACAAGTAGTTCGGTCGGAGAATCTAAGTCCGACGGCCATGATTAGGTCGGTTTCAAGTGTCGTCCGCATACCCTCAGTGGTTCCATGCATACCTATGACCCCTAAGGAGAGTGGGTGATCCTCTGGAATTGATCCTTTTCCCATAAGTGAGGTTGTGACTGGTGTCATGAGAAATTCGGCAAGCTCAGTCAATTCTTTGGCTGCTCCTGAAATGATGGTTCCCCCACCGGATAGGATCATAGGCCTCTCAGCTTCCTTTAGCATTTCAGCTGCTTTCTTTATTTGTAGAGGGTGGGGGGTCTTCTGTGGGGGTTTGTATCCTCTCAAGTCGAGATTTCTAGGATAGTTGAAGTCCAGCTCGTCTCTCTGGGTATCTACAGGAATATCTATTAGGACAGGTCCAGTTCTTCCCGTGCTAGCGATGTGAAATGCTTCTTTGATAGTCGGAGGTATCTCTTCGGCTGATCTGACTTGGGTGCAATACTTTGTGACAGGTGTCATTATCCCTACGGTGTCTGCTTCTTGAAATGCGTCTGTACCTACTAGGTATGATGATCCTGGTACAGGTCTACATGAGACTTGTCCAGTCAAGGCGACCACAGGTATAGAGTCCATGTACGCATTGGCGATACCTGTTGTAAGGTTGGTCGCTCCAGGACCTGAGGTTGCAACACATACACCTGGTCTTCCGCTAGCTCTGGCAAATCCGTCCGCCATGTGTGCGGCACATTGTTCATGTCTAACGAGTATGTTTCTTATCTCTGTCTCATGATACAACTCGTCGAAGAACGGAATGACAGCTCCGCCAGAGATCCCGAACATTATCTCGACTTTCTCTCGTTTCAAAGATT
>CP070773.1:769873-779011 GCA_020345945.1 Candidatus Bathyarchaeota archaeon
CCCCATCATTAACCCCTTCAAGATAGATCAGGATGACCCGCGTATCGTCATGCCCCACCAATGAGAGCATCAGGTCAGTCTCATCTAGATCAGCCTTGTTTCCCAGACTAACGAATCTGCTGAAACCTATACCCTCGCTGAGAGACCAATCCAAGACAGCAGTACAAATCGCACCACTCTGGGAAAGAAATGCGATATTCCCCCTCAGAGGCATCTTAGAAGAAAAGGAGGCATTCATAGGTGAAAAAGTATCAATAACCCCCAAGCAATTGGGTCCAAGCAACCCAATCCCATGCTTTTTACATACTGCTACAAGCCGCCTTTCGAGTTCTGTGCCTTCCCTCCCAGTCTCTTTGAAACCAGCAGATATGACAATCATTCCCTTGACTTGTTTCTCCCCACACTCCTCCGCTACCTCCAGAACAAATTCAGCCGGAACAGCAATGATGGTCAGATCTACTTTCCCGGGGATCTCGGTAACACTAGGATAACAGTCCAGACTGAGAATCTTCTTCGCTTCTAGATTGACTGGATAAAGCTGACCGGGGTAACCAGAGTCGATCAAGTTCTTCAGGATCTGATGTCCTACCTTTGCTGGATTACGAGATGCCCCAATTACTGCGACAGAGGAAGGATTGAAGAACTCTTCAAGCATCTCTCGAAACCTACTCGTTCAATCTTGTCGAAATAGAGTTCTGACTCTGACTCTTCAACCTTATTCTTCTACTCAAACTGAAAAGATTTCGTCTGACACCCCTCTCTCCGTCGGAACCAGAAGAACTAATCAAATCTGCTACGGAAAGCAGATCAGGACAACTGTTAAAAGCACCGATCGGTAGCGCCTTTTAGGGAGTATCTTTGTCCCTTCCTATACTCTCAGAATCAGTTCAACTACCAAAGCCTCTAGAAAACAGGGAAGATGCGCAGGCTAAGATGATTGCGAGGTTGGAGAAAGAAGGATTCAAATTCTCCCTCGAGGACGAACAGATCAAGTACCAAGATTTCTTCAACGAAGCCAGCATCTCAACGAAAAACAGAGGCGACGCTGTAGAGGCGATCTATGAAATCTCGATAACCGCGAAATGCATTGCCGCAATAGTGGTCACGCTTCTGCTTGCACTTATCCCAGGTGTGACTCTTGTGACAGTCTGGTACCTAAAATACTCTAGACTCAAACAGTCGATCGAGACGACATTGGATAGCCTATCGTAGACTCGTGGAAAAGCAGCAAAGAAAGAGAGACGAATTGTCCCGCAAAAATATAGTCCAGAAAAGAGCTGCAGCTCTCTATTCCGGTGGAAAAGATTCAAACCTAGCTCTCTGGCAGGCTACCCGAATAGGAATCAAGGTAGAATGCCTGCTTTCCATAATTCCAGAGATGGAAGAGTCATGGATGTTCCATTTTCCAAACGCTGAATGGACAGCCCTCCAAGCGAAGGGGATGGAGATACCCTCAGTTCAGGTAACAGTCTCAAGTCTTGGAGAGAGAGAAATGAAGGAGCTAGACACAGCAATATCGAATCTACAACGTTCCCTCGATATCGACGCTTTGATCTCAGGCGTGGTTGAGAGCAGTTACCAGAAGAGTAGACTGGCACAGATATGCGAAAGATATGGATTGGAGCTTATCACACCCCTCTGGAAGAAGGACTCGACAGAGTTGATATCGGAAATGCTTCGTCTGAACTTTGATATCAGATTCGTCAAAGTCTCCGCCATGGGACTAGGAGAAGAATGGCTGGGAAGAAAGCTTGACAGAGAAGCCTTTACAGAACTGGCTCTACTCTCCCGGAAATACGGATTTCATTTGGCTGGAGAGGGAGGAGAATATGAGACCTTCGTCTGCGACTCACCACTTTTTAAAAAGAGAATCAAGATCACCAGAACCACGAAGTCATGGTCTCAAGACTCTGGAATACTCTATATAAAAAAGGCAGAACTGGTAGAGAAGAGGATCTCTTAAACCATATTGGAGTAGAGAAACAGCCATCATCCAGACTGATAAAAGAAGGCTCTCTTCTTTATCAGCCTGGATTATGCTCTCCTTAGAGATCTTGTCCGAAGGAAGGTAGAATCGGCTCATTTGGTGTAGGAATTGAGGACTGTGGAAACTCGGGGAACCGCTCCCTTACACGTTGTTCAGCGATAGCATTCGCCTCGCTCAATATCTTCTCCGCTTCCTCAGTTGCGTCTAAGGAGTAGGACCGGTCATACATCTGCCCAGCTTCGACCACTGTCTCACTTAACATGCCATGTATCTGATCAAGCTCTAGTGACACTTCTGGCACCACTACCCTTATCGTATCCTTGATCCCTTGTATCACTCCGACTGCTGGGGCTACGCTAACCAAGATATCACCGAGATCGCTGACAGTCTCCAATCTTACAAGTGCACGTTCCAAGGCCAATTGGCTGCCAATTATCAGCTTTGCTACCTTTCTGATCTCTGCACACTCATTCGCATATAGAGTTGCCCTACCCTTGTCCTTGCTCACAATCGCCTTGACGACCTTGTCAAACATCAGTTTGTCTCTGCCTTCCATTCGTCCTATGCTCTGCCCGAGTTTTTGGGACTGTAACCTCAGCCTTGTGATAGCCTCAGTAATTCTAGACTTGAGCGGTTTCGGAGGGGCACCTAAAAGCCTCTTCTCAATGCTCTTAACGATTGAAGTCTTCTTTGAGCCTGTCCATCCATCTATCGAACTTGTGGACACCACGCTTTTTTCACCATCTACATTTTCTCACTGGAATAGAATGGCTGTGGCAAGCAGGAAGAAGGGAAGAATCACCTTTCCACCTTTCCTGTACAACGCCACAAATATGTAGCGTAGTCCAAGCCCAACTATTCCTTTGTGCGATTCCAGATTCACAACGATGCTATTCAAAGGATTTGTAGTATACAAGTCAAAGTAACCTGCATAATGTGCCAAATTGATCTGAAAAAACAACACGAAAACACGTAATCAATACCGAAATGATCCCTTAGGTAATACCTTCCGAACTCTTTCTCCTTTTAAACTACGATCCAAGAAGAACTGGACACCTTATTCGAGTAATCGTCAAGTCCAACAATGCAACTGGAAAATCTCTAGAAAAGCCTTCTCACCATCCAAAAAATATCTCCAAAGAATTGCTGACATCCAAAAACCTACTCGCCGTAAGTTTTTGGAAAACTCAGAAACTCAAATTCAAATAGTAGAACTACAGTTAAAGAGAGGACTTAAATCAGCTCTCTCCGGAGAAACAGGCGAGAATAGCAATACCCACAGCAATACAGAGAGATTGAAGAGATGTCCTTTGTTAGAATTGCACTGAGGAACATACCCAGAAGAAAACTCAGGAATACGTTAACCGTACTCGGAGTTGTATTGGGAGTTTCACTCCTCCTAGGAGTAAACATTGCATTCGAGAGTGCTTTGGCACAGTTCATCAGCACCATCAACCGGTCATCCGGTTCGGTTGACATTAGCATCCGTTCTGCTACTGGGGCATCATTCCAGTACTCGGTTCTCACAGGTATCCGAGGGTTTGAAGGTATATCAGAAGCATCAGGCAGGGTATCTGGATCAGGAAGAGCAATATACTGGGATGTCACCGAAGAGAACTCAGCCTCTCTCACCATCTATGGGGTAGATTCAGGAAACGACTTTGATTACTTGGATGCTGAGTACACTAACGTAACCGGGTCTAAACTGCTGAAAGAGAACAGTATTGTGATAGATGCTAGGCTGAACTACACGATTGGACAGCAAATTAAGTTACGCGTCAGGTCACGTTATTACTGGTTTGAAGTAGTTGGTCTATACCATCTCCCAGCGGAGATGAGAGGCACCTTCTTTGCCAGCAGGTATACTGCCTATGTCGATATTCCAAAAGCCCAAGAAATCTTCGGCATATGGGGAAGACTGAACAGGATCATAGTCCGTGTTGAGAACATCACTGAAACAGACAAGGTAGTCAAGGCATTAAGTGATAGACTTGGAGGAGAATACACTGTAACAGCAGACAAACAAAGAATTCTCGATAGGATGGAACAGAACATCGCAGGGTTCAGAAACGGTCTCTTCTTTATGTCAGCTGTTGCCAACGCGGTTGCAATGGTCATCGTCTTCAACACTGTTTACATGAACGTAAAGGAGAGAATGTACGAGATAGGAGTGCTGAGATCTATCGGCGCCTCAAAGAGACAGGTCTTTTGGATGTTCCTCTTAGAAAGCGGACTAATGGGACTCCTCGGATCAGCCATCGGACTAGTAGGTGGAATAGGACTTGCCGAATTCTTCTCAAGCCTTCTAGCTGCAACCTTCCGCACAGAGGAAGTTCAGATAATCATAGGACCGGAGATCGTGGCTGTAGGACTGCTTGCTGGAGTCCTGACCACAGTAGTAGGAGGACTAATCCCATCTATCATAGCCGGAAGAACCGGCATACTCCAGGCTTTAAGACCCTCTATGAGGTCAACAGGCCACAAGAGGCTCCACTGGATCCTACTTATAGCGGGAATCCCACTTCTTGCTATTGGAACATATATAAGGACACAAGTATACGTCCCAGATCCTACAACCCTGCAACGCCTTGGATTCATCTCGCTTCCTTTGATTATAGGCGGACTTGTTCTGGTAACAGCAGGGATCATCAGAAGCACCGAGAAGATATTCGAGTACATTCTCTATCCTTTCCTGAGAAGGAATAGTAGACTTGCCTCTAGGAACTTCGGTAGAAATCTGGTTCGAACCACAGTAAGTTACACGCTGATCGCAATGACCCTCGCTTTCATAATATTCATGGGTGGAACCCAGATCAGCGTGAACGATGGTATAGAGGAGGCAGTGACCAGCTTCTTTGAATCCGATATAATAATCACCTCAGGCGGAGACGCCTTGGATAGAGAGTTCTGGAAGAAGCTAGTCAGGCTTGAAAACGAGACCCTAATCGAGAAGGCAGCGCCAACCAGAATCATAGGAACCCAGCTTCGAGCCCTAACAAGAACACAGAATGTATCAGCTACAGTGATGGCGATCCATACCAAGAACGGAGCCTATTCAGACGAATATTGTGGATACTCTGACGTAATGAAGATGACCTTCACAACAGATACACCCCCCGACGTCTACCAGAGACTGCACGATCTCAATACAATAGTACTTTCAAACGACGTAGCCAAGACGTTGGACGCTAAGGTCGGCTCGCGAATAAATGTCCTTTCACTCCTAGCCGTCGAGATTGTTCCTGGTGTTGTCATCTGGAAGCCCGTTTGGAGGATCTTCACAGTGATAGGCATCGTCGCTGAAGGAGCCCAAGCCACACAAAACATGCCGTTGAGTAGGATGTGCTACATCTCCTACCATACACTGAACGGACAGTGGGGTTACTACGAAGATGAGGCATCAATGTTCTATGTAAAGGTAAAACCTGAGTATCAAAATGACATCGGATATGTTAGAGATAAGATCTTAGAGAAATTCGGCAGGAGATATGGGATAGGAGTAATCACTAGAGTTGATGTCTTGGATGCGATCAAGGGAAATATCCAGCAGATCTGGGGACTGTTCTATGCAATAATACTCTTCTCAGTCGCAATCGCTGCTATCGGAATGTCCAGCATCATGATCATGAACATCTCAGAGCGGAGAAGGGAGATCGGAATCATGAGATCTCAAGGAATGAGCAAACTCCAAGTTGGGACAATGATCATCGGAGAAGCAACAATCCTCGGAGTTATAGGACTCGTACTAGGAATCATATCGGGACTGGTATTCTACCAAGGAGTCGTATTTGCAATGACCCAGACGGGTTTCTCGGTACCGTTCACCATCCCATATGATTCGATAAGGACATCAACATTCCTTGCTATAGGCGTATCCATCGTAAGTGTACTCTACCCGGTCTACAAGGCAAACAAGATGAATATAGTAGAAGCATTAAGAGGAGAGTGAGAAGAGAAATGACCGAAAGCAAATCAAGTGACCCGATAGTTGAAACAAGTAACCTAAGTAAGACCTACAAGCTGGGAAAAACAGAAGTCCAAGCACTCGACAAAGTAGACCTCCAGATCAAGAGAGCAGAATTCGTCGCTATCATGGGTCCCTCAGGTTCGGGAAAAACAACTCTACTGAACTTGATAGGTACGTTAGATACACCTACAACTGGCACTATCCTACTCGATGGAGAAGACCTTTCAAAACTCAAAGAATCAGATAAAGACAGAATAAGAAGACACAAGATCGGATTCGTATACCAATTTTACAATCTAATCCCAGTGCTTTCTGCTAGAGAAAATATTGAACTTCCAATGGACATAGCAGGCACCGATAGAAGAAAAAGCCGAGAAAGAGTCAACCAACTACTCAAAACAGTAGGACTTGCAGACCGCGCGGATCACCGTCCCGACGAACTCAGCGGAGGAGAACAACAAAGAGTTGCCATAGCCAGGGCACTAGCAAACAGACCTAGCATCATACTTGCAGACGAGCCTACAGGAGACCTAGACTCAAAAACCGGAAAAGAAGTAATCGGAGAACTACGAAGAATCTGCAAAGAGGAGGACGTCACCGCCATCGTCGTTACTCACGACCCAATAGTCGGAGAATTTTCAGATAGAGTCATCTACATGCGTGACGGAACCATCGCGGGAGAGAAGATCCTTCTCCCCGTCAACAACCCCAAAGAGCCCTAACAAACAAATGGAAAGGGCTTAAAAGAGTCTTATTCAGACTTCGACTTCAATAATCAACACATACTTTTCCTGGAATAGAAGAGAGTAAAATTGAACGCTATACAGACAAAACAGAGGACTTTAATTCTCGTCCTCTTCTCGCTGGTACACTTCCTGAACCATCTATATCTACTCCTGATTCCAGCCATTCTTCCTACAATCAGATCCGAATTCGACCTAACATATACCCTGTCAGGTCTCGTTGTGACCGGACTCAATCTAAGCTACTCCCTCTTCGCTTTACCAGCAGGATACGCTGCAGACAGGCTGAATAGGAAGATGCTCATAACGGCAAACATCGTCTGGTTCACCACAGGAATGTTTCTCACCGGATTCTCAACAGAGTATTGGCAGATCTTCTTGTTGCAGGTATTAGCGGGCATAGGAGGATCGCTATACCATCCTTCCGGGCTGGCGATGATATCAGATCTCTTTGTCGAGAAGAGGGGGAGAGCAATGGGTATACACGGGTCACTAGGGCTGTCAAGCGGATTCATAGGCCCACTAATCGCAGGTGTAGTGGGAGCGGCACTCGGATGGAGATGGGTGTTTCTCTTACTCACCCTTCCAGGATTCGTGATCTCCTTCCTATTCTGGAAGCTCATTCCGGATGAACCTGGAGAAAAGATAGATCAACCTACGAGAACCACGGGGACAAGAGCCGAGGGGAAGATCTCGCTAGGATCAGCTATAGCAATAATATCTATCGTCTTTGCAGCAAGCAGTTTCGGCAACAACGGCATCACCGCGTTCACCACTATATTCCTCGTAGACGAGATGAGCCTTGATATCGTCCATGCTGCCACCCTCTTATCCATCTTATCAGGTATGTCAATAATATCTCAACCCATCAGTGGTTGGCTTTCAGACTATCTTGGGAGAAAGAAGGTAATCGCAATAAACCTGACGTTGACGACGGTCTGCATCCTTGCACTAATCAGCGTTAGAGATCTTTTCCTGGCAACACTACTACTCGTTCCCCTCGGATACGTTTCAGGCTCTATCGGCGCGGTAATCTTCGCTTATGTAGCAGACGTCACTCCCAGCTATACCTTGGGCAAGGTCTACGGCTTGTTCTACGCTGTAGGAAGGGGGATGGGTGCTTTTGCACCACTATTCATGGGATTAATCGCGGACATAATCGGATTAAAAGCGTCTTTCATAATACTGGCAGGGATCTCTCTTCTAGGCGGATTATTAATCCTCTTGGTGAAAGAGAAGAATAACCGATAAATATCGAACGGTCAAGAGGGAAGCAGTCATAGACAACATTTCCTTGAGGATGAGAAGATGACCGAAGAGACACTGGATATTGAGATCGATCAGATAGATACACCTGCCTTGATCATCGATCTCGAACTGATGGAGAACAACATAGCGAGTATGGCGAAGTTCTTTGAAGGGGCTGACGCGGATCTTAGACCCCACTCAAAAACCCATAAAATACCTGTGATAGCACATAAGCAGATAGCCGCGGGGGCCAAAGGCATATGCTGTCAGAAGCTTGGGGAGGCAGAAGTCATGGCTGCCGCAGGTATCGAAGACATCCTCATAACCAACCAGATCGTCGGTCCCCGGAAATTATGGAGACTGGCTAACCTATCGAGAAATAGCGGAGTCACTGTAGCAGTCGATAGCCTTGAAAACGCAGAGATGATCTCTAAAGCTGCCGTCAAGAAAGAAACCAAGGTCAACGTCATTGTAGAGATAAACGTAGGTATCGATAGGTGCGGCGTAGAGCCCGGTGAACCGACATTGAAGTTCACCCGACAGATAATCAGACTTCCAGGCCTAAATTTCAAGGGAATTATGGGTTATGAAGGTCCTTTCATGAGCCTCCCAAACTGGGAAGAAAGGAAGAAAGCTGCCATCAAGAGATTAAGACTTCTCGTCGAGACAAGCGAGCTTCTCAAAGGTTCTGGAATCGATCTTGACATCGTCAGCGCGGGAGCCACAGGGACCTATAATATAACTGGAGCCTATCCAGGCGTAACAGAGGTCGAAGCAGGTTCCTATGTGTTTATGGACACAACATACAGGAAACTGGAGGGTGTGAATTTCAATCTAGCCTTGAGCCTTCTGACCACAGTCACCAGCAGACCTACAGAGGAGCGTGTAGTAGTAGATGCTGGAATGAAAGCGATAACAAGAGAATTCGGGATGCCCGAAGTCAAGGGAATTGATGGTCTTGAACTGCAGAAGCTATCGGAGGAGCATGGGACCCTGAGATCGACGACCCTAGAGCAGAGACCGAAGATAGGTGATAAGATAGAACTCTATCCAAGCCACTGCTGCACAACAGTCAACCTCCATGACGTAGCATACGGGGTTCGAGATGGAAAAGTTGAATCAACGTGGAGAATAGAGGGAAGAGGAAGATTCACATAGACAAGGCACACCGAGATCGCCTGATAGAGGAGGAC
>CP070773.1:779111-782414 GCA_020345945.1 Candidatus Bathyarchaeota archaeon
TGTTTAGTATAGTCGGCTTCCTGCGCTAGTCATAGTTACATTCTGAAACTAAATGAGTCAAAAAACAGCGACTTTTTTAATATGTCTACGTACTCTTACGCATACAAGTGGAGTTTTTTCGCCGAATGAGAATTCTTTTATTTGAGATTTACTACTGTTGGTTAAATCCACCAGGTAGGAAATATTTAGCATCATTGAAATCAGAGGAGGTTGTTTGATCACGATCACGAAACTCGATCCAAGCTTCAAGTATGAGATCTCGAAGACTCCTGGCGGTCAGAATATCAGGCGCTGTTTCCAATGTGGGACTTGCAGTGCAGGTTGCCCTGTAGGAGAAATCGATGAGAGATATAATCCCCGGAAGATCATCCGTATGGCATTGCTAGGTATGAAGGAGAGAGTCCTTGCGAGTGACTTCATTTGGCTATGTACTGCTTGCTATACTTGCCAGGAACGTTGTCCACAAGATGTGCGAATAACCGATTTGATAAGTGCTATAACAAACTTGGCCGTAAAAGAAGGACACATACATCCTGTATTGGTCCAGCAAGTCAAAGCTATTGGGAGTTCCGGCAGACTACACAGCGTTACTGATTTCATCAATAAACGTCGTGCAAGTATGGGTCTTCCAAACGCCTGCCCAGAGTATCCAGAGATACAAGAGATCTTTAAGATGACTGGGCTCTCCAGACTGGTCGATTCGGATGGGAGTGAATAAAGTGAAATATGCTTTTTTCCTAGGTTGTGCTGCTCCCGTACTCACAGGAAACTATGAACTCTCAACAAGAGCAGTCGCAAAAAGGCTTGGAATAGGCTTGGTGGATGTGGATGAGTTTGCATGCTGTGGCTTTCCGATAGAATCCATAGATCATAAGACAACAATCCTCATGGCAGCCAGAAACCTGAGTATTGCGAAAGATCTTGGTCTAGATATTCTCACAATCTGTCCTGGATGCGCCTCTACACTTCTTGAGGCAAACAGAGAACTGAAAGAGAGTAGAGAGTTAAGAGAAGAAGTCAACAAGAAACTGGGAAAGATAGGTAGAAGCTATGAAGGTGGAGTCAAGGTCAAGCATTTCATCAAAGTCCTCAACGAAGATATTGGCACAGATAAAGTGAAGAGTAGTGTGAAGAGAAATCTGGAGGTTTTAAGGATAGCCCCCCACTATGGTTGCCACTATCTGAAACCATCTCACCTCTTCAACCAATACGAAGACCCTGAGTTCCCACATTCTCTTGATGAATTGATATCTGCGGCAGGCGCTAGACCTGTTGATTATCAAGACAAGATGGATTGTTGCGGTGGGATAGCATTCGGAATAGACGATAATATTTCCTATACTATGACGGGTAAGAAACTGGAGAACATAAAGAAGGCAGGTGCCGATGCTATCTGCTTGGTCTGTCCACTCTGTAATGTGATGTATGACAGAAACCAGAGAGCAATTGAACGGAAACTAGATACTAGTTATGGGTTGCCTGTTCTCTTTTATCCGCAACTTCTAGGGCTGGCAATGGGATTTGATGAAGAAGAGCTTGGTTTGAATCTCAACCGAGTAAAAGTCTCAGAGTTACTGAGTAAGATATAATCTCGTGAATCTGCGTGGAGAGAGAGCAGAATATGACTGAAGAGATCAAGACCTTCAAAGATCTGACGAGAGAAGTTATCGATCAAGGATTGTGCGGCAAGTGTGGAGGGTGTATCTCGTTCTGTTCAGCCGGAGATCTCAACGCATTAGAGATCGGGTCAAATGGTCTACCTGAATATGCCAACGAGGACAACTGTCTGAAATGCGGTATTTGCTATTTAATATGCCCTCAAATAAAAACACTAGATCCGGATCTTCAGGCCAAATTCGGGTGGAAGCCACCCATTGGAGATTACAAGTATGTTTCCTCGGCACAGACCACAGACAGTCGTATTATGGAAGTCTGTACCGATGGAGGGGTTGTAACTTCCCTCTTAGCATATCTACTAGAGAACGATCTAGTTAACGCTGCAGTCGTCTCGAAGAAGAAAGGTCTATTCTCTCGAGAACCTTTCATCGCTACTACCCGTGAAGACCTTATCTCCGCTGCAGGCTCACAGTTCTCAGAATCATTTCACTTAGAGGAGTTGGGTGGAAAATATACAACATATGCCCCAGTACTCTCTACTGTGAAAGCCCTTGAGAAGAAGTATCTTAGAGATGTGGCTATAGTTGGAACCCCCTGTCAACTCAATACGATTAGGAAGATGCAGGTCCTAGGAATACTCCCTGCCCACTTGATTAAGTATGCAATCGGCCTCTTTTGCATAGAGAACTTTTCTTTTGACGATCTAGCGAGAGAAAGACTTGAAGAAAGACTCTCATTAAATATGGCAGAGATCAACCGGCTAAATATTAAGGAAGACCTTATTCTCACCTTCAATAGCGGGATAACTGTCAATGTCCCGCTTGAGGAAGTAGACGAAGTAGCTCGACCAGCATGTTTTGCTTGTATGGACTTCAGCAATGAGTATTCAGATATCTCTGTGGGAGGATTAGGGTCGCCAGACAGGTATACCAGTGTCCTTATCAGAACAGAGGCGGGTCAGACTATCTTTTCTGAAGCAGTCGAAGAGGGATACATCAAAGAACGGGTCTTCAAGGACTCTGAAGAGGCAAGACTCGAGAAGACGAAGATGCTGGCCAAAATAGTCTCGTTTACGAGAAGAAAACGGCTTAGAGCCGAGAACAAGCTTAGAGAGATTCCGAGGTAGGAGAAGTTGGTAGAGAATGACATAGCTGTCCTCGTTATTGGGGGAGGAATAGCAGGAATACAGACAGCCTTGGATCTAGGCGATATGGGATTCGAGGTGCATCTAGTGGAAAAGACACCGAGTATAGGAGGCAGAATGGCTCAGCTAGACAAGACTTTTCCGACACTGGACTGCTCCATCTGCATTCTTGCGCCTAAGATGGCTGATTGCTCTAGACACCCAAACATAGAGGTCCATACTCTTTCCGAAGTTAAAGAAGTGAAAGGATCTGCCGGTAACTTCACAGTAACCGTGCAGAAACATGCGAGATTTGTGAAAGAAGAGGAATGCGTAAACTGTGGTGAATGTGCTGCGAAATGCCCCGTCAAAGTTCCAGACGAGTTTGATATGCAGTTGAGAAGAAGAGAGGCCATATACCAATACTTTCTGCAGGGAGTCCCCGCAGTGATGGCTATCGATAAAGACCACTGCCTACAATTAACGCGGGGAGTATGCGGGATTTGCAAGAAGATATGTACAACGGATGCCATAGACTTCGAACAGAAAGACACAGATATTGA
>CP070773.1:782514-789201 GCA_020345945.1 Candidatus Bathyarchaeota archaeon
AAAGCTCATGCAAACACCAAGCTAAACCGTCACTCGAGTCGATTGAGGATGAGAGAAGTCTCATCTCTGCCAGCGCCAATCCGAGTTCCAGCTGAGCTCGAGGCATGTATATAGATTCCAGAATCCTCTCTCGAACTTCTGAGGGCGACTTCATTCTTTCAAGTAATATCTTAAGTCCTGCTCCTGTATTTCCAAAAAGGCCTGTCACAGCAACGACATCCCCAATTTTGGCGCCACTCCTTCCCACTAAAAGGTCAGGATCAGAGATTCCGAACAAAAAGCAACTAATAATCAAATCATCAGCTTCGTTTGTGTCTCCGCCTACAACAAATGTTCCATACTCTGCAGCTCCCTGATTCAGACCTTTTCCAAGCTGAACGATGTCCTCTCTCGTGAACCCTGCGGGAATACCTAAAGACACCATTACCGCTAGAGGTTTAACCCCTTTAGCTGCGAAATCACTCACGTTCATGACGACTGCCTTCCTGCCAGCCTGTTGGATCGTCATCATTGGGGGGACATCTGTTCTTGCGACAAGCATGTCTGTCTTCAAGACTCCAGCCAGACCGCCTGGAATACTAATCGCTGAGACATCATCCCCAAAAGGAAGGATCATATCCATCGGTATCTCAAAATTTTCCTTCAGGATTTCTATGATCTTCCTCTCACCAAGATCAGATGCTCTTGACATTTCCGTTTCTCACCGTCCCTACATGACTATAATAGGGATCCGAATTTCTTAAAAACACCCTTAAGATTCCAGATACCAAGGTTGCCTCGGTGGCTCAGACGGTAGAGCGGCGACCTCGTATTCCCTTCACGGGCTAGTCGCAAGTCGCGGGTTCAAGACCCGCCCGAGGCTCCATCAAAAAACCGATTTATGCCTATTTTAGACTTGTTTTCGCTATTGCGAAGCTATAAACCGAGTTTTCATTCTCTTTCAGCTAACCTTGGATTCTTCGTCTGTACTCTTCAATGGTATGGGTCTGGTTCGCCGATCGAGCGGTACATAGCCCTGCGTAGCGCCTGGTCCCTGGGGTCCATCAAGTAGCTATCCATCCTGTTCGGGACGTATCCGTATCCTATCTGAGCTTCAGGGTCGGCAAATCCAAATGATCCTCCTGATCCCGGAGCTCCAAAGGAGCTTGGATGACCGAAGGGGTTTTCTGCAGTTGGCTTCGCGAATCCAAGTGAGAACTGCGCCTCCACCTTCAATACCTCATCGTGAAAACCATGCAGTGGTGGGACTGCGGGCGCCATCAACTCTTTGATAGTCTTCTCCTTCAAACCCAGCCTTTGACCGCCAGTAGCAAACTCGCCATACGCCCGAGCGATTGCACGGGCCGTTCCCACCCCCCCACCTGAAGGAATTTCGAGATTCCGGGCGTAGATGCGTTCTTCGTCCAAAGGATAGAGGGAAGCCCACAGTGCACGGCGAATGTGAGACCGAGGGTTCATTGCTGCGAGAGTCAGAGAGAGGGGCACCTTAAAGATCGCCGTAGCCATGTTGACAGGCTTGATAGGTGCAAGCCGAGAGTTGGGAATCTCTTCGGGAAGTCGAATATAGAAATCGAGTCCGAGAGGATCTGCAATTTCGTCCTGAAAGTACTGTCCTAGGCTACGATGTCTTGGATCGACTCTTCGCAAGATCTCGCTCTGGTAGAAACCGAGAGTAAGCGCATGATAGGCCTGCCGAGTCCCGGGCTCCCAGGCTGGCTTCTGCTTTGCGAGGATTACAGCCAGCTTGTCGAGATCTGCGATGACAGTCTTGTCCACTGGTTCATCGAGGGCAAATAACCCCGCCTGGTGAGCAAAGAGCTGCCGTACTGTGATTCGTTCCTTACCTTGTTGCGCAAACATTGGCCAGTATTTGCTTACACACTCGTCGTAATCAATCAAGCCTTGTGAATGAGCGAGAGCCATAGCCAGACCCGACATTCCTTTGGTCGTCGAGAAGACTACAACCATCGTGTCTTTTTTCCATGGTTCACCTGTCTTCTTGTTCCGAACACCGCCCCACAGATCGACGACTCTTTCGCCACGGTAGAAGATACAACAGGCTGCTCCCAGCTCGTTGCGGCGTTCGAAGTTCTCGGCGAACGCTTCACGTACGTGCTCGAATCCTGGCTTGGAAAAACCAGATATCGTAATGTTCCTAGTCATACCGATTCACCTTTGTGCGACTTACGTCTATATGGGTTCTGGGATTCCGATCGGCTGACCCAGAGAATAACAGAAGCGCGGACGTATGAATCATAGCCTCTTCCGATACAACCCCAGAGTTGCGTCTCCTTTCAGCTTATCATGTCATCTATTGTGTGCTGTTAATTCAAGCATTCTATTTACCGCTTTCTCAAGACGTCTTTCGGCAACTTCGGAATCTTCTGTCAGTGTCGAGAAATGGATTTCTATGTGCGGTATTCGTTCCTCGCCTTTAGGATGGGACTTAACGTAAACATACGGGTTTTCACGTATCACCTCATCAATCAAAGGCGCTAGAGCTGATTCCATAATGCCATCAACAAAAATACTCTTCTCGAAGAACAACCCCTCCCCTGCATTCTCCAGTATCAAAGGTTTTACTGACTCCTCGAAGATAGCCTTCATCTCTGATGGAACTCCAGGTAGAGCTATCAAGAGACTCCCTTTCACGTCAATAATCACTCCTGGAGCGGTACCGACAGGATTGGGAAGTGGCTCTGCTCCCTCTGGAATCGTTGCCATCTTAATTCTAGAAGGAGTTAACTCAAACCTATCCATTCTCCCCTCTTTAAAATAAGCTTCATATTTTGCTTTAACCATCTCCAAAGCCTTCTCATCGACCACCAATTCAAGGTCTAAAGCTTCGGCTACGCCTTTCAATGTCATATCGTCGTGAGTTGGACCCAGTCCTCCAGTTATTATGATAAACCGCGTCCTTCGCTGTAAAGCATGGTTTACAGCCATTTTGATCTCATCAATCTCATCGCCTACAGTGGTTATTCTCTTTAATACCCCACCCAAAGCGGTGACGCGTCCAGCCAGCCAGTTTGCGTTTGTATTTAGCGTCTTGCCGATCAGTAACTCATTGCCAATGCAAATCATTTCCATTCGGCGATTCATTTAGACTCCCATCTTTCTATTCCCAACTAGAGTTCCTAGAGTCTTCTTTAGAAGCGAACTATGAGCCTATCCGAAAGTGAGATTCTCTAATCAATCACCTAGTCTTTAGACCTGCCTTTCCTGGAAAGACTGCGTTGCTACCAAGTTCTGATTCTATCTTCAGAAGCCTGTTTGCTGATGGACCGGTTCCACTCTCCCTGATATGACCTGTATTGAGTCCTACTGAATAGTCTCCAATATCGGGGCCTTCTCCTCTGCTGCTGCATGGCATAACTCCATAGCCGTTCCTGTATGCCAATTGAACTAGGTCGAAAGCCTCACTGATGGTTCCTATCTGATTCACCTTGAGGAGTACCGCGTCGCAAGCACCCACATCGATACCGCGTTGAAGTCGCTCAACGTTTGTTGTGAAGAGATCGTCTCCCACCACCTCGATATCAATCTCTTTCGTTAAGATAGCGTGTCCCTCATAGTCAACCTCGTCAAGGGGATCTTCCATAATCACGAAAGGATAGTTCGCGGCCATGTCCTTGTAGAGTTCTATCAGATCCTCTTTCGTCTTATCCTCCTCAGAGAACAACCCCACAAACACATCTTTCTTGCTATCGTAGTAGCATCCAGCGGCGACATCGACTTGGATTCCAATCCTGGAAGAGTATCCTGCTTCTGCGATCGCGTCTGTCATAAGGTCCCAAAGCTCTCTATCATGCTTCACTATTCCTCGGGGAATAGGGGCGTGTCTGATTGCACGGCTAAGAGTTCTCAAACCATGTCTCTCCTGCATGAGCCTATCAAACGCTGTAGCAACTTCCCAGCATGCATAGGAGGCGTCTGAGTATGTCTTGAAGCCATAAGCCATGAGAGAGTAACTTGGTTTACCTCCTGCCCTCTCGCCGCCACCATACCTGTCACTGCCTACTACCGCACCGACCCCTGGAACTGGGAGTGTACAGGCGTTTACTCCCCCTATGTGCTGGTAGAGGGGTATTCCTAGGCTAGCAGCTCCTGCTTTCAGTACTGCAGCTGAGACGCTTGCCGTGGCGTTTCCACCAAGCTTGGACTTGTTGGGTGTCCCATCGAGCTTGATCATCGTCTCATCGATTTCTCGTTGTCTAGTAGCGTCCATCCCTTTTAGTGCGGGTCCAATGGTCTTGTTGACGTTCTCAACTGCTTTGAGGACGCCTTTTCCCTGATAACGTTTCTCCCCGTCATAAGCAAATTGAACTTCATGTTTTCCGATGGAGACTCCTGCGGTCGCTATTGCAACTCCAGAGGCCCCGTCTTCAGTGGTCACTGTTGCTTCTACACCAGGGTGTCCCCGCATAGAGAAGATTTCTCGGGCGAATACAGACTGTATCTTAGATCCCATTTTGATCTGTTCCTCCTCTCAGTCCTTGCTGCGACCTATTATTAGTGTTACGCCTAGGTCGCCCACACTTATGTTGGGGGTCGCCACTACTCCACTTCTCAGCTTCCACAATGCGGGTGTTGTGTTGTGTCTTCTTAACTCTTCAACTATATTTACACCAAGCTTGTCTGCCTCGTCAACTGTTTCGCCGTCGACGATTCCTCCGGTTAGGCAGGGGATGTCTTCAGTTGTCTTGAAGAATTGAGTTCCAGGTCCATCTGTTGCATCTGAGTCCACTGCCCCAATAACGACGTTCTTGCTTCCTGCTATTCTTCGAGCTGCAGAGAGGGCGAATTCTTGGTTTCGGCCACCTACCCCCTTCTCCTCACCCACTGTCACAAGTAGTTCCCCGGTTGTGAATAACGCGCAGGGTGGTTCGAACGGTTGACCTGTTATCTCGCTGTTAACTGCTATTGCTGCTACGACTAGGCCTGCTTGACTTGCCTCAGCATGTAGCCCAGGCATACGTGACTTGGAACGCGCTCGTCCGACAAAGGATATTGGTCTGAATCCGAGCTCTTCAGCCTTTTTCATTGCAGTAGGCACAAGTCCTATACCGTGAGGCATCACCCCGAAGATACGGAAGGTCATCTTCTCGAACTCCTTCGCCTTGACGGTCTCGTGTCGGGGATCTGCGGTTTCAATATGTTTTCTCACTGAGTCAGGGACATAGTCCCAAGCCCTCCACTTCTTGAGCATGCGTACTGCGTCCGCGAAGGTGGTAAAATCAGGAAGATTATGAAGCCAGAGATTACGATTAATTAGCTGGTCATATTCGCCTGGATCGATCGCGATGATATGAATCATCTCTGCCGGATGGATGTATCTGGAGATCCTTCCGCTCTTCATCATGTCGAGATGGTTCCTAATCGGATTGAGATCTCCGGTCGGGGCACCCCGATCTATCTGCATCAAGTAGACCGTCTCTCTCATATCCTCTATACTCACCCCAGGTACGGGCATAGTTAAGAGTGATGAGACGCCGTTGGCTGCAATTGTGAAGACCAGGTCCTCCTCTTTGAGGTCCTTAGTCATCTCCAGGATTTTCTGACACCCTCGGGGATTATCGTCATCCGGGACTGGATGACCGCCTATGGTAACGCCAATCCTCTTCAATATGACTCCATGCCCTTTCTTGTCGATGACATGTCCCCCCGTCAGTCTATCGCCTAGAGAATCCTCGATGGCTTTGGCTACCCTTTGACAACCTTTCCCAGCCCCGAAAACGTAGATATTTCCCAACTTGGAAAGGTCGTAGACCTCGTCACCGATCTTAGGTGTACCAAGCGGTTCGAAGTCTCTATCCCCAACAATCAGTTTTCCCTTCTCTAGTCGAATCAACCTTCTAGTATTGTTATAGGGATCAGCAGCCTCCAATCCAGCTTCAAGGATTTCTACCATCGCTTTTCTCCCACTAATATTGCCGTGGGAGACCAATGTCTCGGCGTTCTGTATCCTCAAGTTCTACCCTCCCTAACCAAATATCTTCGATTTTAAAGTCTAAGTGAATATAAGATTCACCAACAACATAATAGGTTCACAATGTAAGGCAGGAAGTCTAGAGTAGCATGGAGGTTCGAATAGTCGGTCTAGTATCTATACTTCTCGCCAATCTCCTGTGGTATCTGAGCAGGAACCTAGTATGGATAGCAGTGTATCCGCCACCAATATGGAAGACAGTTTTGGACGTATTGCCTTTCTTCTTGGGTGTTCTCGGTCTTCTGCTATTTCTATTCGACAGAGAAGAATCTCCCTGTGTCTAACCTTGGGTTTGGTTTGATATTGAATCGGTTTCGCTCTGTCAGGGTTCCTTGAGAGTTCCGAAGGACCACTGGACGACCTCGGTTAGCGCTGGGTGTATATGCAATCCTCTAACAATCGGGTAGAAAGTCTTGTCCCCTGAGCTCAGTGCGTTGATAACCTCTTGAATTAGGATAGGTGCGTAGGGTCCTATGATGTGTCCCCCAAGGAGTCTGTTCGTTTCCTTCTCGACGATGACTTTAAAGAACCCGTCCTCCTCACCGATGGCAGATCCCTTAGCTGTATCTCTATAATAGTATTTACCGACGAGAATATCCATTACTTTCTCTTTCGCTTGGTTCTCTGTTAATCCGACAGATGCGATCTGCGGGTGACCGTAGACTGCATGAGGAATCGCAGAGTAGTCAGCCTCAATC
>CP070773.1:789301-793979 GCA_020345945.1 Candidatus Bathyarchaeota archaeon
AGAATGCTGATATCGAGAAGGTCTATTTGATAGACTTCGATGTCAAACCCTATACTGGGGTTCGAGAGAGCTGTCCAAAAAATCTGAACCGTCTCTGCGAAGAGGCTGATGCTATAGTCCTAGGGTCGCCGGTCTATTGGGGGGATATCAGTGGTCTGACCAAGTCTTTTATGGAGACTGTCAGTATCCCAAGCGCGGATGGAAAACCTGCTCTCGGTATCTCTATTGCGGGGGGAACAGGGAAGGGTCTTCTCTCAGGCATCCAGAGTATATACCATTTCTTCTTCCATAAACGGATGAGAGCTATCAACCCAACCCCTGTCTCAAGGTTTAACCTCGAAGAAGCCACAAGGGAATTGGTAGATTCTGGTCGTAAGCTAGTTCTTCTCTCAAGAGAGAAGAAACCATTTCAGAACCTCAATGAAGTAAGCAGATACTACCAGTCACTACCTTTCCTTGACTGTGACATCTTAGACGAGTTCATGCTCCTTACAACTCAACTCTTGAGAGTCTCAAAGAGCGATCGGATTGAGGATGCAAGAAAGGACTACGAGAAGGCCAAATCCCTTATCCAGAGAGGAGAGAGGGTAGAGGCCATGACTTACTCGGTTCGAGCCTACGAATCCCTTTACTTCAAGGCCGAATGAAGGATTAGCGGAGAGAGAAAAGAGGGGACGACTAACGTATCTCGTTAAGAACGTGTTCATTGAAGAGGTTAAATCCCTCTTCATGGTGTATGCTGTGTTCTCCCCCCTCAAACCGCAAGATATAGCATGTTACTCCGAGTAAGGAGTATGCCTTGATCTTCTCAACGCAGTCATCGACAGTCCCGAAGATTACTCTATTCTTGTATGTATTCAACCAATCATCAAAGGGCTTTCCTGATCCTTGTTTTTTATGGATTGGTTTCAATCCAGTCTCCATTTCTCGTTCGTTCCTGAAGAGGCATACCCCTGTGAACAACGATTTTTCGATTTCATCATAGCTTCTTCCAACCTTCTCGCAATGACTGCGTAATACGTTGAGGAGATGTTTGTACTGTTCAAGTCCTCCGCGTAGTCCGAAGTTGCATCGGTCTGCTTCTTTAGCGACGATTCTCAGGGTGAGCTTTTCTCCTGATCCGCCGATCATAAGCGGTGGGTATGGTTTCTGGACTGGCTTAGGTTCGCAGACGGAATCCTTTATCGAGTAATATTTTCCTTTGAAGTTAGGATTCTTCTCTGTCCATAGGAGCTTCATTATCTTGATTCCCTCCTCCATCTGTCCAATCCGAACAGCTGGAGGTGGATACTCATACCCATATGCTTCATATTCTCTCTGCATCCATCCAGCCCCAATACCTATCTCGAGACGTCCGTTGGTTATGGAATCAAGTGTTGCAGCCATCTTTGCCAAGAGCGCAGGGTTTCTGAAAGAATTTGACAAGACTAGTGGTCCGACTCTTAGCGTCGTCAATTGGGGTGCCAAGGCAGACATTAGAGTCCAACACTCAAAACGAGAGTTGTGAGAGTGGGCAGGTAGCCCTCCTCCGCCTGTTAGATGGTCGCCGAACCATACTGAATGATAGTCGAGTTTCTCGGCTTTAGAGGAGAGTCTCTTTATCGTCTCCCAATCGGAAGTGGAACTCAGAGATATGCAGATCTTGTTCATCCTAATTCTTCCTTTCCTAGATTAATCAAGGAATAAGTGATATCTACAGTTACGTAAAATCTTCGATTGCTGCTGTCTCGAGTTATTCTTCTGCCAACGGCATCATAGTATACTTGACTTGTTGAGTCCCTCTCATAGCTCTGATTCTTGCTATGAAGTCCAGTATCTCTTCCACTTCTCCCTCTGTTATGAAGATCTCCAAGCAGTAAGCCTTCCCCAGATGGATATGCATATTTCCGGAGACTATCTCATCATATTCATGTCTGAGTCGCATCAGTCGTTCATCTATGTCGTGTCTTTCGTGTTCCGAGATGACGGTTACCGTTGCTGTTACTTTCCCCTTCTCGAATCTACTTAACTCATATTCAGATAAGGCTTCTCTTACTGAGTCTCTTAATGCCTCCGAGCGACTTGAATAACCCCTCTTTCCTACAAATTCGTCTAACTTTCTTAAGAGATCCTTTGTAATGGAGACACTGATGACGGTCATATTATTAAGATATTGGGACAATATTATTAAAATTTATTAAAAAATTACATTTTCTTAGCATTAGGTTAATAAATATACGTTAACTAGTTCGAAGAGACTTGATTCAGCTGCTGGAACCGGAGAGGAAGCCTGAATATGCATGAAGAAGATTTCAAGGACGATCTTTGTCCAGTGTGTGATTCCAGCATCTTGGAAGAAGAGGTTAACGAAAAGGACAAGAGAATACCTCTAATTGTTCTCTCAGCTGTGCTCCTTCTTACAGGACTAGTTCTTGAATTTGTTCTAGAGAAACAGTCAATTGCTCTTCTTCTCTTCTTGGCTACTGCCGGGATTTCTGGATACCCAATAGCGAAGGAAGGAGTCTCGTCGTTGCTGCGAAATCGTGTTAGCATAGGCTTTCTCATGACTATTGCTGCAGTTGGGGCATTCTTGATCGGACACGGGGAAGAGGGTGCTTCGGTGGTCTTTCTCTTCTATCTAGCAGAGTTTCTAGAAGACTACGCCGCTGAAAGAGCGAGAAGATCTATTCATTCCTTGATTAGGCTCGCCCCCGAAACCGCTGTTGTCAAGCGGGATGGACGGGAAGAGAGAGTACACGTCCACGATGTTCATGTAGACGAAATAATTCTGGTCCGTCCAGGAGAAAAGATCCCTCTGGATGGCGTTGTGAAAGGGGGAATTTCAAGTATTAATCAAGCTTCAATTACAGGTGAATCGATGCCGATAATGAAGCAGATAGATGACAAGGTTTATGCGGGAACCATCAACAACGAAGGTTTTCTTGAGATAAGGGTCTCCACGCCATCTAACCAAAGTATGCTAAGCAGGATCGTTGAATTTGTTGAGGAAGCTCAGAATCAGAAGTCGTCAACTGAAAGATTTGTAGACAGATTCTCCAAGTATTACACACCTAGTGTCATAGTTCTTGCGATGGGTGTGGCTGTAATCCCGCCGGTTCTATTCGGTATGCCCTTCAACGAGTGGCTTTACAGAGCACTTGTTCTTTTGGTAGTATCTTGTCCTTGTGCATTGGCCATCTCAACTCCTGTTGCTATGGTCTCGGCTATTACTAGTGCTGCAAGGAATGGGGTTTTGATAAAAGGGAGTGACTGCATCGAAGAAATGAGCAAGATAGGGGTCTTTGCCTTTGACAAAACTGGTACACTGACTGAGGGTAAACCAGAAGTGACCGATGTCATATCTCTTGGTCATCCCAGAGAAGAGGTTCTGATGAAAACCGCTTCTCTAGAGGCTCTGTCAGAACATCCGATCGCTACAGCGATAGTCGAGAAGGCTGAAAGAGAAGGACTGAAGTTGAAGTCTATCAACAACTTCAGAGCTGTTGCTGGTAAAGGTGCAATATGCGAGATCGGAGAGGAAGGATACTGTGTGGGGAACCGAAGACTGTTCAAGGAACTGGCCATCGAGGTTCCAGAAGATCAGATCGAGAAACTTGAGAATGAAGGAAAGACAGTTGTCATAGTTGGAAATCAAAAGGAAGCAATCGGACTGATTGCAATTATGGATCGAGTCAGAGATACTACTGTCGAAACCATCGCGGAACTCAAAAAGAGGGGAATAAGAACAGAGATGATCACTGGCGATAACGAGAGAACAGCTAGAGCAATATCCGAAAAGATAGGTGTTGATGAGTACCACGCGGAATTATTGCCAGATGAAAAAGTAGCTATGATCAGGGAACATCTGGCAACAGACTTTGGGAATGTCGCTATGGTAGGGGATGGTGTAAATGATGCCCCAGCCTTGGCTGCAGCAAACATAGGTATAGCCATGGGTGCTATCGGCAGCGATGTTTCTCTAGAAACCGCAGACATAGCGTTGATGCAAGACGATCTTACCAAACTACCGTATCTGATCGAATTGAGCAAGAAAACTTTAGAAGTAGTCAAAGAGAACGTATTGGCATCTATCTTGATAAAGGGGAGCTTGGTCCTTCTCGTCTTCCCGGGTATTGCCACGCTGTGGCTGGCTGTTGCAATCGGCGACATGGGCTTGTCTTTAGCGGTGATACTGAACGCCATGCGATTATCAATGATACAATCTGGATCTTCTCCCTGAAATGTAAAAACGGGATAAAGTGTAGAGTCAATACTTCTAATCTATCTTAAGTCGTTAATTCTCAGGTTAGCCACAGCTTGTAAGTAGGCGGATCTTTACGTCCAGCCTAACTTTGAAGTCTGGTCCAACATATCCCTGTCTATGATTCTAGATGTTCAGAAGGGAATCGAAATAGAGATAACACATCTCTATATGATTCAAGCTATACCTTGAAAGTTGCAGAGAGGTATCAAGTTTATGTTCTTCCTTGGTTTGGACATCGGTACTACAATGTGTAAGGCTTTCATCTATTCTCAAGATGGGAAAGAGGTTTCATCAGGTCGTGGGACGTATACTCTATATCATGACACTCCTGAACTATCGGAGCTTGACCCACCAGAAGTCTGGGAAACAATAGTTAACGCCGTCAACGAGAGCGTCGCTAAGAGTGGGTTGGATCCGTCTGATATTGGGGCTTTA
>CP070773.1:794079-800208 GCA_020345945.1 Candidatus Bathyarchaeota archaeon
CAAGGTGGGGTGTCCTGCCCATTAGTACAGCGTCGAATACCGAAAAGTTGGGATCGAAGTGTGAGGTTTGGGGGACGCTGGCGATTCTCTTTGCGATTTCTTTTCTGCTCATTGTGTAGAGATCTCGGCCGTGAAGATCTATGTTGCCGGAACTTGGTTCTAAGAGTCCGCTGGATGATCTAATTAAGGAGGTCTTTCCTGACGCGTTTGGACCGAGGATTCCAATGAAATCTCCGGATTTCAATTGAAGACTAATGTCTTTGAGGATATTTACTTTGCCATAATGGCAGGTTATGTCTCTGATATTGAGTATCTCCTCGGTCATCTTCTACCCTCCGAATGGTTCGTTACCTTTTCTCGTGGCAAGAAGATAGATGAAGAATGGTCCGCCTAGCAATGATGTCATAATCCCAACCGGAATCTCTGATGAGGTCAGAACTGTTCTTGCGATTGCATCTGAGATAACGAGCATTATCGATCCTAGTATCGCGGAGGTTGGAATCAAGGTTCGGTGGTCTGAACTGAATATTGTTCTTGCCAGATGTGGGGTCATCAATCCGACGAATCCAATTGTCCCGGTCAAAGATACGGCGAGAGCGGTGGTGGCGGAAGCTAGGATCATTAGTCTCTTCCGTGTCTTTTCTACCTCGACTCCTAGGTTTCTGGCTTCTTCGTCGCTGAGTAGCATTACGTTCATCTCTCTTGAGAATATGTATGCACTTATGATTCCGAGTAGGGCGGTCGGTATCCCGACCTCAACTTGTATCCAATTGCTATTTGTGAGTCCGCCCATAAGCCATGAGACAACTGCGTGTAGTTCTTGTCCTGATACAATCATGATCAGTGAAGTTATTGCTGAGAGAAGATAGCTGACTGCTAGCCCGGAGAGGAGAAGTCTCAGTGTCTGACTCCCGGTTCCAGCTCTTGAGATTATAGAGACAAGTAGCATAGCTCCAAGGGCACCAAGCAACGCGCTGATGGAGACAACACCTAGTCCTAGAGCTGTTCTGCTGACACCAGCCACGATACCGATAGTGGCTCCGAGTGCTGCTCCGGAGGAGACTCCTGTTACGAATGGGCTTGCCATCGGGTTCTTGAAGATTGCCTGAAAAATTACTCCTGAGACGGCCAAGGATGCGCCGACCAATACTCCGACCAGAACTCTCGGGAGTCTGATGTGGAAGATGATAATCTCTTCAACTGATCTTTGCTCTGCGTGATGTCCTGATATGATCTGTCCAGTCTTCCTGGTGACGATCCCAATAATTTTCTCGACGCTAAGATTTACTGATCCCATAGAAAGGGAGATGAGAATCGTTAGAAGTAGGATGATGAGAAGTCCTATCTTTGCTTCTCTTCTCAGTGGTTTTGGGGCATGTATTTCGTCGTTTGATCTCTTTGCTGTTTTCAAGTGTTGTTATCGACCTTCTATGCGAATAATTGAGGGTGGATAATCGCTGCCAGAGCCTCCAAGCCATCGATTATCCTAGGTCCTGGCCTTATCAGTATGTCTTCATCGATCTCGTAGATTCTTCCCATCTTTACTGCGGTTATTCTGTTCCATCCTGGTCTTACTTCGATATCCTCTTTTGCAATTCCTCCCATGTATCCTCTCTTGATTATTATTATCTCAGGGTCTCTATAGATTACCAACTCGGAGCTGATTATTGGATACGGATCGGAGGAATCAGAGAATATGTTTATTCCTCCGGCGAGGTCTATCAACTCGTTTATCCAGGTGTCTTGGCCTGCACTCATCAAAGGGCTATGCCAGATCTCGTAGTAGACCCTTGGAGTTGACTTCAGTTGAAAAGTTGCTGATTCGATAAATCTAATTCTGTTCTTCAATTCTTCTACTAGGATGACTGCTTCACTATTTTTGTTTGTAATCTTTCCGACGAGTTCTATGTCATTCAAGATGTCTTCGACGGTCTTTGGAGACAGTACTAATGTTTTGATTCCAAGCTCTTCGAGACGATTTACTGTCCGGAGCTGGACACCTCCTGTTGCTAGAACGAGGTCTGGTTCGAGTGACACCACTCTCTCTATGCTGATTGTAGCAAATCCTCCGACTTTCTGTTTCTCTTTCGCTTGGGCAGGATGGTCGCAGTAATCACTTACTCCAACGATTTGATCGTCTAGACCAAGAGCGAATAAGATCTCTGTGTTGCCTGGTGACAAAGAGACTACCCTCTCGGGTTCGGTGCCTAACTCGACAGTTCTGCCAATATCGTCTCTGACAGTTAACGGATAGATCGATTCTGGTATCTTCGCTGATCTGATGGTCCAATAGACGCCGGCTATCGCAACGAAGAGTATTATGAATATGGTCAATGCTGTTCTGGATTTGTGGCTCATTTTTAGGCTCTACAACCTCGATATTTATGGACGGATAATCCAACCAACTATTCCTCAACTACCACAAAAGCCTTTTCTCTTCTAGACGAGATCTCGTCTCTTCAACTAGACCCGAAACTCTGATCTTTGGGCAGGATAAAGATAGTTGTGGTCTGCAATGGAAGAGTTATCCCTCCTTACACGTCTTTCCGGACCTCGAGTTCCCGGACCCTTACCGTCGTTCAGCGATTACCATATCCTCTGGGCGATGGATATAATCGATCTGGAGGAATCGATTGGTCGAAGTAGATTATCGAAGAGTTTAGGTCTAGGTGAGGGTGTCGGAAGAACGATAGTTGAACGACTGAGAGATGAAGGGCTAATCCAGGTTTCAAGATCTGGTTGTTCACTTACTGATCGTGGGAAAAATGTCTTGGAGGGGATCCATCGTCATCTATCAAGATCTGTGCCACTAACTGAGAGTCCAATCGGTCTAGGGAGATCTAACGTGGTTATCCTAGTACGGAAGGCTTCTCACCTTGTCCGATCTGGGATCGAGGAGAGAGATGCTTCTATCCGAGCTGGAGCCTTAGGAGCCATGACCCTCGTTTACAGAAACAAGATACTATCGGTACCAGGATTGAGTGATGACTCGGAGAAGGATTTTCCTGAAATGACATCCTACTTGCTAGATCGCTTTCAGCCGGGTGAAGGAGATGTTTTACTCATTATTGCCGCAGATAACCTTACCATTGCCGAATTAGCTGTTAGGGCTGCAGCATTGAGCCTTTTGAGAAGTGAAAGTCTCTAGAATATAGTCGTCTCTTCTCAACTCCTCAAACTAGAACCAAAGCTATCTTTATGTTATGAATCTATAATCTTCATGTGAACTGGCATGGATATACGTAGGGTGCAAGAGACTGGAGGTACTTTTCTGGTCTCTCTTCCAAAGAAGTGGGCTAGAGCCAATGGAATAAAGAAGGGAAATCTGATTAGGATAGATGAACGACATGACGGTGGTCTGATCTTATACTCTCAAGTTCAAGATCAAGTCCACCTAGAGACTATTGTCGGACTTCCTTCCCCCCATCTGCGGAGAGATCTAATCGGAAAATATCTTCTTGGTTACGATGTAATCAGGATAACTTCGAAGGAGATGATAGGCCTCTCAGACCGAGAGCAGGTCAAATCAATCGTCTCACGATTGATTGGGCTTGAGATAATGGAAGAGAATTCTTATCGCATCGTTATTCAATGTCTTCTCGAACCTTCAAGTCTTATTCCCGATATGGTTCTAAGACGAGAGTGTGCGATCGCACTTAGCATGTACAAGGATGCTATCACTGCATTTCTTGGGAAGAACCAACAGCTGGCTAATGTTGTATTGGATCGCGACGACGAGGTGGATCGGTTGTATTTTCTTCTCGTTCGATTGTTGAGATCTGCGGTTCAGAATCCTTCACTCGGGGGGGCTCTCGAAATCACTCCAATAGACTGTTTGGACTATAGAATAACCGCCAATTTAGTCGAGTCTGTGGGAGACTCCGCTGTAGAGATTGCAGACCAAGTACTCTCTTCTCAACCCGTTGATCTCAATTCCGAGCAAACTGCAACTCTCAAGGTTTTGAGTCGAAAGGTCGAAGAAGCTTTCGATACAGCTATGAGAGGGTTGTTCCTAAGGGACGTCGATCTCGCTGAACAAGCTACTCAGAAACACGAGGAGGCTCTTCACCTTTTGAAGGTTTTTGAAGAAGAGGCTACTCAATCGATGAAGACAGGGATTTCTACCTTCTCGATCGTAATCTCTGAGATCAGCAAGATCTGTCAATCAGCTGTAGATATTGCAGATCTCGTTGTAGGACAGTAGTAGGCATCTTTCTCTAGGAAGCTCTAATCCTTGGGGTTCTTGATAGAGATGCTGAGATAGGATTATAGGGTTTAGGAGAAGACGAATCGCTTCTATTCTTCTCCAAAGATCTCACTAGTGAATTTTCTGACGATAAATGGTTCTAGACCGATAGATATTAGATATTCTTCGATCTCAGAGAGTCGTCTTCCCTCGGTCTTTAATTTTCCTCCTATCTTCTTCACAGACTCGTACAATTCCCATGGGAAGCATACCCATGCGTTTGTGGTCCTCACATGGAAGTCTGGTATAGTAATGCTCCAAGGTTTCAGGTATAGAGTGGCTATTCTTACTTCGGATGCTTCATCTTCTAGGAGTTTCTCTCTCACCAGTTTGAGGGATTTTCCAGTGTCGGCGATGTCATCTACTATGAGTATATCCTTACCTTTGACAGGGACAGAAACAGGTTGAGTGATTCGTGGCTCCTCTGCTGTCTGATAAATATCTTCGTAGAACTCGACTTTGACATTGGCAAGATTTGGGTTGTCCAGTAGATCAGACATAATTCTCGCAGGGGGCCATCCTCCTCTGGATACCCCAACGATTATATCAGGTTTGAATCCGTTCTTCTTCACTTTATCTGCCAATTCTAATGTTATCTTATAGAGTTCATCCCATGTTGGGATTTCATATGTGATCTCCTCTGACATAGGCGACTTCCTCTTCCAATAATAGAACCTCTAGTATTCGCAAAGCCATAAGTTTGTTTTGCAGAGACAGAATCAACTCTGCCTTCCAAAGAGAATCTTGGACTTTGCACTGGGTTGTGCGTTCTTCATCGAACGATGTTTACTCGCTTCCTCCGTGGGAGACTGGTAGAAGTACTATCTCATCTCCAGGAGAGATCTTGGCGTCATTCCCCTCTAGGACGCTTATCTCCCTCCCATTTAAGAGTAGGAGGACATCATTCAAGTTCAAGATCGCTGTGTCAAGATTCTGAGACAGCTTTGAGTTGAGTTTTTCTAGAAATTCTGTAAAAGGTAGTGTCTCGACCAGGCTGATTGTAACTGTTTTTTCCTCGCTGTATCTCGCGAGTGCCCCGAAAAGCTTGACTTTTACATCCTTTTTCCTGCTCAATTGTAGCAGACCTACCGAATCTTGTTTTTCAGGGTCAGGAGTTAAACTCATGACGCTTCTTCTTTTCTTTAGTGGAATCCGTCATAAGGGGAAAGATCTATTGTCCAATTGGACTCTTGCTATCCTATGTGGCGGTTCGTGCTTCTATTTTCTTGATTCTTGTTATGTATCCCGCGATCTGATTCCTGAGCTTGTTTGAAGGTATAGATGCTATCTCTACAAGTCTCTTCTTATTCTCTTGAAAATCTGTAGAGAAATTGTTTGGATAATTCCCAACCACCTGTGCTGCAAACCGTTTGACGAGTTCAGGTCGGATCTTACCCAATTATGCTCCTCCAATAGTCACAGATCTATCTTTCGTTTATCCGTGTGATGCAAGATGCTCTCCACCCCGTCTTTTATAGGTTTCTTTCATTGCTATTCCAACTCGTTCTGGTCCTCACCATCGAGAAGGCGACTATTGTCTTCAACTTCTAGATTTTTATAGTTGCTTAGGCAGGTGTAAACTGAAATCCTTATATGATCGATATTTTTTCATCTACATCAACATTCGAAAAATGGTGGTTCTTAAATGTCAGTTGCAGTACCCGGTGAATTGGCTGGACAGCCTGTTCTAATCTTGAAGGAGGGATCTAGTCGTAGTCGAGGTAGAGATGCTCAAAGGAATAACATTATGGCGGCTATGATAATCGCTGAGGTAGTAAAGAGCACACTTGGTCCTAGAGGTATGGATAAGATGCTGGTTAGTAGTCTTGGTGATGTTACTATTACGAATGACGGGGCTACTATTCTTAAAGAGATAGATGTCC
>CP070773.1:800308-803269 GCA_020345945.1 Candidatus Bathyarchaeota archaeon
AAGCTTCTTCACAAGATGGTCACAAGGGATGTAGAGGTAGTCGAATACGCTGATGCACCTGACGTCTTCATTCGTAACGCGTTCTCCCCTGCGAAGGTCAGAGAGCTGAGGATAATTGAGAGATCTGATGGACGCAAGATCGCGATAGCAAATATCGATCCTCGAGATAAGGGGGTTGCGATCGGGAAGAACGGCAAAAACGCTGAGAAGACCAGACTCTTCGCGAAGAGATACTTCCAGATAGATGACGTGGTAATAACCTAGGCTCTCTCCGGGGACAAGTAATCTACGATAGCTGAGTTATTCAAGAACAAGTCTTGAGATAGAGGCTAACTTGCGTTCTCGTTTTTTGCTTTTCTTCTTGCTTCTCTTCTTGCTCTTCGTTCAGCATCTTCTGCTGCTTTCCTGGGTTTGTGTATTCGATCCCAATAGAAATATGCGCTAACGCCGACGATGCTTAGAATCGTTAAGGTGACAATCGGTAGAGGTATATCCATTTTCTTCGCCTCTCTCTATTTCTGAGTCCTGCTTGATTTCTGAACACATTAATAAGAGTTTGCATGGGTGAAGCCGCATCATGCTGGGGGTCTTTGATAAAACTGGGAGGGTTATTTGTCGAGGAGGTTCTTAATAGCTGTAGTTTCATTGGCTATATTGAGTATCTTTGAGAGGACAATAGCGTCAGGCTGATCTATGGAAATCTTTCTTCTTATAGGACTGTCTCTTGAGTAATAATAGAAATCTTTTTCTCTTGGGAATTTTGGGATGATGCATACGAATCCTCCCTCTTTCATCTCCCAATCCCATATATCCCAATCTGTGTCTCGAAATACTCGTCCGTTATCGATCTCTACGTAGATCTCGCCACGGGAAGTGTGGATTACCGCGTTTGTCCCGGCAAAGGTGACATTCTTGAGATGGCAGGTTATGTCTTGAAGAGGCTTTCTTCTAGGCATCATATTCCTGATCTTTTGAATGAGTATCTCTGGGGTGTTGCGTGGAGAAAGGAGTAGCCAGAAGGCGTCTCTCTTCGAGATCGTTATAATATTCTCTAGGTTCTTCTTGTAGAGCGTATAGGTTCCCGGTTCAGCCGAGGGATCTACAGTCCAATCTCCTCGTTGAAAACCTGTTTTCAGAGAATGAAGACGTCTTACCAAGAACTTGAAGTTCAGCAGTTTCTTCTTCTCGGAGTACTTCGATAAATGAATTAGGAGCTTTGCTTCCCTCTTCGAAATGGGAACCGGTGTCTCATCTAAATTGAGGTAATAGAAAGTGATGCCGTTCTTCTTTTGAACTTCGACACGCCACATTCCGTTTTTTGGAGAATATCCTTGAGATAATTCATTACGTTCCTCAAATCCTTCAAGAGCATAGAAGAAGACATTACCACATGCAAGTAAAGAGACAGCAGCAATGAGTATCGTCGACGCCAATGTTCCGAAGTTAGCAATGCCAATCCAATATCCAGTCACAACGACTAGGGAGTAGAAGATTTTCTTTGAGTTTCTTTCGAATCTCTCTCTTGCACGTACATTTCCCCGTATAGGAGGAAGAGCGCCTGGATAGTCAAAGAAATAGACGAGAAGCCCAAATGTGGCTAAAAAGGGTATCCAGAATATTGCGAACAGGGAATGTGGAAAGAATAGAAAGAACGCTGATGCAGAAAATACGATTATGAAAGTATATGCGACGCGCGGGATGCCTCCTGGGGTTATCATCTTGGTGATATCGAAACCTAAGATATCGTAGTTCCTGAAGGGATGTTGGATTCTACGTTTCAATTCGCTCAAGTAGCTGATAAAGCTCAATAAAACTCAAGGAGGAGGTGACTACCGAGCTATTTATCTATTTTTCAAGAAGTGAAATCTGAAGATCGAAGATGGTCTTAAAAGGTAGTTATAGACATGTTATTTTTTTCTGAGAAGGATTGAAGGAAAAAAAAGTGTTGGGTTCCTGCCGAAGGTCAGGGAACATTGGGTATGTTGATAGTTTTCCTGCGAGAGATGACAACGACAACTGCGATAGCTAAGCCTAATGCTATTGATTCCCATGGGAAGCCTGGTATTCCTCCTGCTGGTCTATAGATTGTGATCCCATCGATCTTGCCATAGTCTATCTCATATTCTTTGCCGCCGTATGTGACCATGACTCGAACCATGACATCACGGGACCCTGTATCTTGGTTTTTATCGATCTCTACTCTGATCATTATATCAGTCGATTCTCCTGAGGCTACTGTTTCTGATCCCTCCCAGGAGAATTTTCCACTTAGCTCTGGATTGAAATATAGTTCTACTTTTGTGATTGTTGCTGGTTCAGCTTTTTTGTTAGTGAATGTAAGTGTTGGTTGTACTCTGGTTATCGCTGTCTCTGTGCTTGCGAACCTTTTGTTTGTTGTTCCCCATTCTAGCTTGTCCATGGTAAGCCATGATGTGTCTCCAGCTGTCTGAGCTGCTGCAGGAATTATGGATAAAGTAAGAATTACTAGAAATAATAGGCCTGTTGCTGATATTTTCAGACTGCCCATTCTAGGAAGAACCATTCTCTAGGTCTTTCCTCCTGTATGCCCATTACTTCTTTGCTGGTTGTTTGAACTTGGGATAGATAGGTATCATCACTGCAATGGCTAACGCCAAAAAGGCGACACTGAATCCGATGACTCTTACGGTAGTAATTTCGGCTTCCAGTTCGTCGATTCGAGCTTCGAGTGCTGCAATCTTGTCTTCGACGGTGCTTTCGTGTTGGATAGCATAGGCTGTAGTCAGTATCTGAGCCAAGAACATCAATGATATCAAGAAGGCAATAGTGCTATCGCTTCTTCTAATTCTCATGGAATTTCCTCCATACATTTTTTTCAACCGAATCTATATGAAAACTTCTGCCCCTAAAAGACTTTCTGTCAACCGATATTTGAAATGTGGATTACTTTGATTTTAGATTAATAGAATATGGATTACTTTG
>CP070773.1:803369-804914 GCA_020345945.1 Candidatus Bathyarchaeota archaeon
GCCTCGTCCACTAGAAATCCGGTGCTCTGCCCATAATAGACTGCAGCGGATTCTAGCTCCTTGAGCCAAGACTTCACGTCCTCCGATAGCAGGTCATCTGTCGTGAGTTCTATCGGTTTCTTGCCAGCTGCAACTGCGATCTCCATAATTACGGCCATAAATCCAGAATTTGAGAGTTGAGGGTCGGTATGGGCGAAACGCAGGTCGCTGTTCTCTATGGTTGCGAGTTGATGGAGAGAATTGAAGCCATCTATCCCCTGTCTAGAGACGTAACTCTTCCATGAGGCGATGACTACAGGAGAGAATACGAGAGGATCATACTCCTCTACAAGAGTAGTCTCTTCGTACTCTCGTGCCCACATCCAGTTCGCCAAAGGCACCCATACCGATGATGCAGGGCTCCACACGATAGGTTTGATCTCTCCCGTGATTATCTGTATCATCGATTCCCTTGATCCAAGAGGAGACACATTCAGGTCCAACTGAATATCGGGATAGGTTTCTCTCCACCATTCCAAGAATAGTGGGGTAGCCTCCTCAATCCATCCCCTCTTCTCTGATCCATAGACCATTGTGAGCCTGATCTCTCCCTCTCCTCCGACTCCCATCTGATAGGTAGAGAGCAGAAAAACTCCCAACAACAGCAGAACCAACGTGAAGGCGGATCTTACATTTCTCCGCCTCTGCAAATCTCGAAGTCCCAACTGGTGAGGCTTTTGCATAATCAATTCGCTACCTGCTTGGAAACTCTATCACTCTCTTTATGAACAACTGAAAAGCCTATCGATCCGCCCATCCTCATAATATATAATATGTAGTTCTAAATAGAACATGACTGACCAGATCTGGAGGTGCCTTAATGTCTACGCAAGACCGATTGCTAGGATGGTTTGAAAAACGGCTAAAATCCAAGACCCTAGGGATCACCCATAAGCAGATAAGCAAAGCCTTCGATACGGTCACCGAGCTTCAAGGAGCCGTCGAAAACGCCTCTCGCGGAGACAAAACAGGAGCCGAGAGGTCAATAGAGCGACTTTTTTCTCGCGAATCTGAGGTCGACCAGCTTCGCAGAGCCCTCTTCAAAGAACTTGCCGAGGTAAACTTGGCACACAGAGATAGAGAAGACATAATGCATATCGTAGAGAGGCTTGACAGCATGGCCGACAATGTAAAGGATTCTGCTAGAAGCATAAGACTCCTAGAAGAAGCAGAAGTTCCTCAAGAGATCTGGGACTCATACGTGAAAATGGCAAGAGACCTTGTTGAGTGTGCAGGCGCCCTCAGGGAAAGCATAGACCTCCTCGATGAGGACATACCTAGTGCTGGAAAGGCGGCTGAACAAGTAGAAATTGCAGAAGATAGACTGGACCAAGAGTACCAGAACGTGAGACATCTATTCATGAAATTTTCTCGGGAGGTCGATCCTGCCACGCTTATGATCCTTAAGGACCTAGCTGACTTCATTGAAACGGCGGCTGATACATGCGCTGACACTGCAGACTATGTCAAAATACTTGCTGCCAGAGGCTCCTAAACCCAGAATTC
>CP070773.1:805014-808493 GCA_020345945.1 Candidatus Bathyarchaeota archaeon
GCAGAAGTATTCACAATACGACTCAAACAAGAAGAACTGGCGCAAGAACTCGGTATAACTAGACAGGCTCTAAACATTCATCTCAAGAAACTGAGAGAGAGGGGCTACATTAGGACTGGCAGAGGATTCATCGACATAATGGAAGCAGGACTATCATTCCTAGGAAGACTAAGTCAACCTCAATTTGTTTTCACAAGAGTATCTCCCCAGAAGAGAAAGAACGCGTACAAAGAGATAGCGAAATTGCCTACGAGAAGCATTCACAGGGTGACCGGCGACATGGACTTAGTAATTATTGTTGATCGAGAGAGACTCGACGACGTGTTAAAAGCGATCTCTTCTATCGACGGCATCGAAGAAACAAAGTCCTACGTCACCATAGAAGCCTTAAAATAACCCAGATCTCTAAAGCCAACAGGTTTAAATCAAGATAATCATCGTGACTACGAAAGATCAAACCTTATCAATTCGGTCATCAGGAAATGGATAAGCTTGCCTATAACTGACCCAGTTAAGAAGAGGATAGCTCAGGAACATAGACTGTATGCAAAGATATGCCGAAAATGTGGGGCAAAAAATGCCAGCTCAGCCCGGAAATGCAGGAAATGTCGCGGTAGCAACCTAAGATGGAAGAAGAGAGAGATTGGTACAAAGTAGACCACTAGACAAAGACCGCTTTGGATTTGAGAAATACGTCTGAGTTTTTCCATTCTCAGAACACTTTTTATTTCTGCTAGTTAAAACGATGCCGAGGGCCCGTAGTCTAGTGGTAGGACATCACCCTCACATGGTGGAAGCCCTGGTTCAATTCCTGGCGGGCCCACCATATTCTCAAGAAATCTGCTGGGGCTAATGTGGATCATCAGGCAATTGGATCGACTTGACGAGGGATACTAGAAAGGCTGATATCCTAGTTCCTAGAATTACGGCGGGATGACTTGCTTTGCCCACCGAGATCTTCGATGTGGAACAGTTCGTTGAACTCTCAGAAAGAGCAGTAGAGTGTAGGATAAGGAGAAGAGAGGATGTCGTCAAACTGAAGCTGAAACTACCTAAGAGACTCTATACGCTGAAGACATCACCGGAAGAAGCAGAAGAGATACTTCCGCGAATCTCCTGTACACTTGTAGAAGTCTGATAGCATACGAGTGCGTGAAGTCGACGATTGCTTATATCTTGAAGATATCGCCTGCTTTAGGAGCTGTTGCAGAGAAGCCGATATCGTCCCGGATATCGTCGGCAAGCGTCTTACAGCCATCTTCATCTCCGTGAACAGTAATAATCGTAGGGTCTCCTCTCAGAGACTTGACAAAGTCATGGAGTTCTTTACGTCCAGAGTGAGAAGAAAAATCGTACTGCTTGACTTCTGCCTCCGCTTTCCTAGTCTTTCCCTTGACAAGAACCCGTCCTGTCTCAAGCAGTTCTCTACCAGGCGTTTCAGGACCTTGGAAACTGACTAGGTAGATAGCGTTCTTAGGACTTGAGAACAATCTTTCAAGATAGAAGACTGCCGTCCCTCCTGAGAGCATTCCAGCAGGAGCCACTATGGCACCAGGTCTCTTTGCCGCATTTCGTCTATCTCTCCAACCCCGGATTGTATTTGCTTTATGTACTGCTTCTCTGAAAGATTTTGGGTCTCTAAGAGAATCTGGATTGTGAAGCAGCAACTCATTTGTTTTCCGTGCCATCCCATCAACCGAGATAGGATATGGAAATCCATTATTCGCTAGCATGCATAGGATCTCTTGAGACCGACCGACTCCAAAGGCAGGAATTAGCACTGTACCCCCATCATCAGCAATCCTCTTCGTCTCTTCTACGAACTGGGACTCTAGCTGACCTCTATTCGGATGATCGCTTGACGCGTAGGTACTCTCTATGATTACCGCATCAAACTCCTCCTCAAACTTGCTTGGTGCTCCTTTCAGAAGTTGGGTGTCAGTTGTGTTGATGTCCCCAGTATATAGGACCCTCTTTTTACGGCTCTTGATTAAGACTTGTGAACTTCCCGGAATGTGTCCAGCATCGATCAGTGAGAAACGTAACCCGCCAATTCTTACTTCCTTCCCATAATTCAAAGAGACCGTATTCCGAACCATGTTCTCAAGATCTAGGTACTCAAAAGGAAGATAATATCCGGAGAGATGAATGAAGTCAGAAATGAGTAATCGGACAAGCTCTAGCGTTGTACCTGTACAGAATACTGGTTTCTCTCCACGTATGTGGAAGATTGGAATTCCTCCTGTGTGGTCCAGATGAGCATGAGAAGGGATAATTGCATCAACTTCTTTCGGAGGAACATGCATAGGAAACCCAGGCGGTCTACCCATCAAGGTGCCATAATCGAGCAGTAGTTTTGTCTGATTTGTGCCAACAAGAAAAGCTGACCTACCTATCTCCTGAGTTGCACCAAGACATTTTATTTGAAAAGACATCAAACTCACCAAGTAAATATGAAAACGCTTTTCTTTGGGCTTCTTTCTATCGATAATGATTTCGAGATGAACCTCTCAGAGAGTAATATACGCCTTATCATTCCAAAAGGCGAGTTTAAGGACAACATTCTGATCACAGGATTTCACGGTATAGGGATGACAGGATATATCGCAATCAGTCATCTGCTTAATTCGCTTGAAGCAGAGAGAATAGGTTATATCCAGAGCGATCTCCTCCCACCCTTCGTTTCTGTTAGTGGAGATAGACTTCTAACGCCATTTGAGATATATAAGTGGGATAGATTCGTCTTCATCCGGTCAGAGTTTCCACCGCACAGAAATGAAGAGAACGCTTTTGCCACGACAATCGTGAATTGGACGATTGAAGAAGAATTCAAAGAAGCTATCCTGATTGGGGGACTGGATGAAACATTTCGAAATGGTCCTGAAGAACTGAGAATAGTCCCAACGAAGACATACCTAAAGCAGAATCGTGAAATCAAAGACATACTCCTGGAGAAGGGACTCTATGTCACAGGTCCTCTGGCGATAATGTTAGCATCATTTGAAGTACAAGAATTCCCCGCAATTGCTATCCTCCCCTACGCTGTGAGGACAAGAGCCGATCCCAGAGCAGCAGCAGTAGCTATCAAGAGAATCTGTGACGCATACCGTCTAGGAATCGATATATCTGACCTAGTACGAGATGCTGAAACGATCGAGAGAGAACTTGAAGAGAGAAGAATGAGAACCACACAATCATACGATGGGATGTACGTCTAGAACCCTGAGCACACAGTCAACTGCTAGATCATTCGTCAGGATGACTCTAAGAGTATCTTGACAAATATATTCGATAGTCGTTTCAATCGATCCTTGTCAAGATTATCTTTCTCTTCTACTTCGGTTATTAACGGAATACCAACCGCTTCACAGGCCTCTCGACACTTCTGGGATACCCCCTTCCCCCATACTTCTCTATCATTCAGGAGCACGACTCCTATGTACAGATGACCGAATCTGTGAATGAACTCTCTAATCTGG
>CP070773.1:808593-814792 GCA_020345945.1 Candidatus Bathyarchaeota archaeon
GAACTTGGTCTGCTGAAAATCGTAGTAATGCTCGGACCATTATGTCACCTCCTAAGGAGACGGGATAGATCTTCAGTGGTCACTATTCCTAGAACTATATCCTGTCCATCCACAACAGGAAGTGCCGAGATGTGGTGTTGTGCCATCTTTCTTGAAGCAAGCTCTGCAGGATCATCGGGTGAAGCGCACACCACCTCTCTGACAATAATCTCGTTCAATTCGTTCTTTCCCTTGGCTACCGCGTTTGTGATATCCCATGAAGTGACAATTCCCCTCAGATATCCTTCAGAGTTAATGACTACTATGTGATTGACCGATTCATCTATAATTCTCTCTGCTACAGATTGCACGCTTTCATCTTCTCTACAAGTCACTGCTGGATGCAACAGTTCTCTAACAAACTTCATCTCTCTTGTCTGTCTCATCGGTTTAAACTTCGAGTCCCGTGGGAGACGTTCAACTGGTAAGCTCAAGAAGAATTGACCTTTCTCAATCCAGTCCTTCAGAATATCTGCGATCCTTCGCGCATTTCTCAAGCTGCTTAGAGGACTAACTTTTACTTCTTTTTCTCCTATCGTCATTCTTCCTGACTTTAACTCATCATAGCTTACCTCTCTTAAGACAGGCCGAATATGTGGGGCTCTTGGAATGCCGTAGTCTACGGTCTCTGTGAATATCTCTTCATCGGGAGTGCCTGTCGTCTTGGCGAGTTCTTTGTCTAGAATAGGGATCGGTATTCCTAACCCAACGTAGAGGGTCGTCCCATAATTGGTGAATGATGCTCCTTTGATGAAGTCTGCTGACATCGATTTACAGTCTCCTCGGACCATCAGGTTTCCATATCCAGTTGTGGGATTGTGTTGTGTACCCTCTCCTATTACGTAGCCTTTGGTTCCGCCGAGGAAGATTCTTGTTCCTATGCCTATCGTTCGATATTCCGGATCATTTGTAAGGGGATTGAGACAACCTGAACCAGAGAAGGTTGCATTTCCAAAATTGGGAAGTAATTTCCCCATATAGGTGTATATGGTCTCCTCTCTGCTATTCGTGGCACAAGAATATTTTTGATACCCATTCCGAAAGTTGAGAAGATAGAACTGGTTTAAATCATTCTTCGTTATCGAGGTCTCTATTCTTGTCCTTGGGTAACAGTCTGTCCCGTATGCCGTTCCTGAGAGTTCTACCTCTCTTCCGCGTATTAGATCCTCGATGACATGTCCTCCTCCATACTCAAAAGGACTAGTCGAAGACATGATTGATGCTCCAATATAGAAATCAACTGCGGCACCTGGATGACATACCTCGACTCCATTCATCCAAGCTCTCTGAAACTTGATAGGAGGGTCTGCGTGACCCACGTTTACTATGGCTCCTGAAGAACACATGGCTCCCATCGTTCCAGTTGTAACCACATCGACTTCTTGGGCAGCTTTCTCAGGCCCCAGTTCTCGTACTACTTCAACCATCTCATCTGCCGTGACAACACAAACGCTTCCTTCCTTGATCTTCTGATTAATCTCTTCCATTGTCTTGGGCATCTATTCTCCCTCCAACACCTACCGCAGAACGGTACGAAATCAACACGAGACGACTAAAAAGCTTTCTCAGATATAAGACGGCAGAAAAACTCAAGTTTTTCATCAATTTAGCAGTTGAAAGTGTGTTTAGATTAGAGTTAGGCTGTCGTATCTTGTCCTACTCCATCTAGAGAAGACATTTGAATCGGTGAGACGAGAAGAATAGACGCAATTTGAGGCAGAGAGCAACCATGAATAGAGGATCTTATCGGCGGAGTCATGATCATTGGATCTTCCTTGTCCGTTCAAGTCTCTCTGCTTTTGGGGAGAGCATGATTGCTCCTTATGTTGGAGTTTATGCGGTTCAGATGGGGGCGAATCCTGCTCAGATGGGGTGGCTTCGATCACTGGGAAACCTTTCGGCAAATACTTTACAGCTTGCATGGGGGATGGCGATGGATCGAATAGGAAGACCTACTCTTTTTGTGTTCGTAGGCAATCTGGCTGGGGGTATTCTCTGGCTTCCATTGTTGTTTGTATCGACACCTCAACAGATCATCGTCATCGTAGTTATCCAGGGGCTGTTCGGATCTATGCTTGGTCCCTCAACTGTTGCTGTGAATGATTCCCTTGTGCCGAAATCAAAAAGGAGTCAAGGAGTTGCTGAACTTCATTCAGCTTGGATGTTAGGGAGTATCCCTGCTTTACTACTGGCCGGATACTTGATGTCTGTGATTACAGGCAGTCTGAAAACAATGTACTTTCTGCCGATCATCTTGGCAGCGATATTCCGTGGAGGGTCATCGTTGCTTATCTGGCCAATGATGAGGCGTGAGAAATGGAGGATCAAGAAAGTTGACAAGAGCTTCTCACACGACTTGGGAATCATACTTGAGAACAAAAGTCTCAGGATATTGTATATGATTAGCTTGTTCCAAGGGTTCTTCATGTCCTTCGCTTGGCCTCTCTTTCCAATTGCAGACGTTATCGTTACCGAGAACAATATGTTCATTATCGCGATGTTAACTGTTACACATACCGCAATTTCCTCTTTGACATATCCATATTTCGGAAAGTTAGCCGATAGATTTGGTAAAAAGCCGATCATTATGTTGGGAAGAATAGGAATCGCATTAGTACCTCTCACCTATGCATTTGCCACCGAGTCCTGGCATCTAATCGTTGCGCATATCTTCTGGGGAATATTCATGGTAGCTGAGAGCATAACTCAAGCCTACATACTGGATAATGCCCAGCCAGATGCAATAGGAGCTTCTCTTGCTTCTTATGGTCTATTTCTCGGCATCTCGACTTTTCTCGGATCGCTTGTAAGTGGATACCTCGTGAATGAATTGATAATCCGAGGATTCGAACAGATCAATGCACTGTCTATTGGTTTTCTTATAGCGACAGGAGGAAGAGTCGTGACAGGATTAGCATATAGTAAGCTTGTAGATAGACCAACGCTATGATCATAGCAACCTAAGGTGTGTCCAATTTAGACACGAATGGTATAAGAAGATGGGTGATAATATCATAATACGTTGTTTCTCTAAATAATCTGGGAAGATCTTGAATAGGGAGGTGAAGAAATGAGTTCTGACGAAGAAATAGGTTCTGATGAAGAACACATCCGTGTTGAGGAGTTTGAGGTTAGTGGCGATGAAGTGATCGCCAAGATTAGGGAATTGGTGCATGAAGGAAACGTTCGGCGTATCAGCCTACAAGACAAGGATGGGAAGACTCTGATTGAGGTGCCTCTTACAATTGGCGTAGCTGCAGGTGTTGCCGGTGTCCTAGTGGCTCCGGTCTTGGCGGCTATTGGTGCTATCGCAGCACTTGTCGCCCGCTTGAAGATTGTTGTCGAACGTGTAGAACAGGTCTAAAACTAGCCGTTCTACCCACATTTCCTTCCCGAAAGCCAAATGTACATCCATTCTCCTTTGTTTGAGTATATTGTTTTCAAATCCTTGCTTATGAATCACTACTGCAGTATCCTGCCTATACTTCCTCATAGAGTGTGAATGTCCTTTGAAATCCTCTTCACCTTCGGGCTTCAAAGAGCCCGTCATATCAAAAGGGATTGGAAAGCGTTGGATCTTCGAAAGAAGCGTCAGAATAAAAGAGACAAAGGCGACGATCAAGACAAGTTCTATGAGATACGTCGACATTGGTTTTGCTTCTCTGTTGAAGAACCGTAAGCAACTTGAACACTTCTTACTTCAAAACAAGAACTTCATAGAAGCGATGGGACCTGTCGATGTTGGTAAAGGCTCTCCTGATATCGTCTCAAGAATGTCGGTCGCGGCAAAGAAGTTTGGAGTGGGACCTATGGCATCTGTTGCCGGCGCTCTCGCTGACCTTTGCCTTGAGGAAATTCTTTCGAGAGGAGCTGAATTCGGTATGGTTGAGAATGGTGGAGAGATCGCTGTGAATGGGATGGATAGGCTTTTGGTCTCTATCTTCGCAGGTGACTCTCCTCTCTCAAATAGACTTGGTCTACAACTTACTAGTCGAGATTTGCCTATCGGGATAGGGACTTCCTCAGCAACGGTTGGTCATGCAAAAAGTCTTGGAGAAGCTGACGCTGCAGTAGCTATATGTGACAATGCCTGTCTAGCCGATGCGGCTGCAACAGCCATAGGAAACCAAGTCTGCGGTCCAGATCTACACAAGTCCATCAGCAGAGCACTGAAGAAAGTAAGCAAGTTCCCAGACCTGCGAGGTGCAGTAATCATTCGAGGTGCTTGGATAGGAACTTGGGGGGAGTTACCACAGTTCGTAAAGATTAGTCGATCCTTCAAGAAAGATGACGAGTTATTGTTCTCAGTGATGAATCGGTCAACTAAGACATCTGTAACTGAACTCAGATCGTTTGAGTAGAGATCAGAGAAGGTTCAAGGTCTTATAGATTGACACCAACTTTTCTAGAGGAATCTGTCCAAGAGCAATCTTCTCCGATGATATTGGTGCGTAGGTTAAGAAGGATCCGAGTATTGGACCGACAAGCCTGGTAAATGATCCCAGCTCTCCAGTTGCGAATGCAATTATTGGAAACTCTTTTTCAACCGACTTATGAATCAGGTTCAGGACTGTTCTGCAGTCGTTCAAAGAGTTTGCTTCGACGGCGATCTTGCCAATATCGGCACCGATTGCTTTCATCTGAGAGATTATGGAGAGCATTGTTGACTCTGAAGGTGTTCTATCGTAATCGTGAAATGAACAGATCACTTTTATCTGTTGATCCTTAGCCAAAGATATCAACTCGTCTCTGACGTTCTCTCCAAGTTGGAAATCAAAGTTGATATCTATATAATCTGGAGAGAGTGAGATGGCTCTCTTCAGGTTCGTTGTCCGTTCTTCGTCACTTCTTATACCGGCAAGATCCGTCACAATCTTGGGTATGGTCTGGTACTGGATCAGTCTTGAGAGATCTGCTTTCAAGATTGAGTCTAATCGTAACTCTACAAGGTCCGCACCTTGATCTACAGCTATATCGATTTCCTGTAAAGCCCCTTCTTCTTCTCTTGAGAGCACAATTCCACATATCTTTCCAAGCAGGCGACGCATGAGAACTCAATCCTCTCGATATGATCGATTCTGAAAGTAGAATAGGCTTTTGGATGTGCGCAGGTGACAGTGGGAAAGGTAGGATTATGATTAGGGTTTCCATGTGTCGTCAGTTGGTCTGAACTTGAATCCGTAGCATATCACGCCTTCTTTGCCTTCTTCACGTATCTTTCTGAAACATACTTCAACAGGCATTCCTATCTGCACATCTTCAGGTTTGCAGTCTACTACTTGAGAAGTTATTCTAACTCCCTCCTCGAGTTCTACGACTGCAATCACATACGGGGTAAAGACTTCGAATCCCTCAGGCGCTGACCGAATCACAGTGTAGCTGTAGACTTTTCCTTTCCCAGATAGTTGTATGGGTTTGATCTTCCCTGCTCTTCTACAGTTGGGACATACGTTTCCCAAAGGGAAGCGGATATTTCCACAGGTATCACATTTCATTCCCAGAAGGAGGTATCTCTCTTTATACTTTCTCCAGTGCGCCGATACGGCTGTTCTAGGCATGTCAGTCACCTCGCTTTAGAACGGTCACGACGACTGTCGCCCCTGATCCTCCCATGTTGTGGGCTATTCCGATATCGGCTCCCTTGACTTGGACCGCTTCTGGAGCTTCCCCTCTGAGTTGGTGGACGATCTCAATCACTTGTTTGATGCCTGTTGCGCCAACAGGATGTCCAGCAGACTTTAGTCCACCGTCTGTGTTGACTGGTAGAGATCCTCCTACCCATACTTCTCCTTCTTCATAGAGTTTTGCTGCCTCTCCCTTATTGCAGAAGCCTAGATCCTCTAATGTAATAAGCTCGGCGATTGTGAAGCAGTCGTGTACCTCCGCCAGATCGACATCTTCATGGGTGATTTTTGCTTGTTTGAAAGCTTGTTTTCCTGCTTCAATTGTGGCGTCCACGCTGCACAAGCTTCTTCGGTTGAATAGGGTTAGAGTATCTGATGCTTGGGCGATGCCTGATATTATTATCGGTGTATCTGTGTATTGCCGAGCTTTTTCCGCTGGAACTAGGACTGCTGTGGCCGCTCCGTCTGTTATTGGAGAGCAGTCTAGCAATCGCAGTGGGTCTGCAACTAGTGTCGAATTTATCACATCATTAACC
>CP070773.1:814892-823202 GCA_020345945.1 Candidatus Bathyarchaeota archaeon
AAGGAAAAATGGAAGGTCAACCCTGCAACAGGAACCGTAGCCTTTGGATCGGCGAAGGATCGCTGGGGTTTCACCGTGGAGATTGCCCAGAAGAAAGGAGTTGGATTTGCAGATATCGTGAAAGCCTATCAAGCTGAAGACATCTCGCCCTACGTCGATCTGTGTCCCCTTCACGAAGGCATTCTCAATATGTTTGTAGACCACCTGCCCCCTCCTCACGTCGCTCAGAAGTACCGGATTCCCAAGATATGGAAGGGCGATATTGAGAGTGAAATAGGACAGGCGATGATCAACTGTGACGAAAACGGACCAAACGTCATGTGCATAAGTGATGTCAAGGTCGACCCACAAGCTGGCGTGGTTGGAACAGGGAGACTTTTCAGTGGAACTATTCAAGCCGGGAATGAAGTTCACCTTCTCAACGCCAGAAAAATGGAACGCATCCAAGAAGTCTGTATCTATATGGCTCAATTCAGAGAGATAGTCGGTTCCTTACCGTGTGGAAACATTCCCGCATTACTAGGGCTTAACTCAGTTCGAGCAGGAGAGACCATATCCGCGACCAAAGACTTGATCCCCTTCGAGGAGGTTCACTATGTCAGCGAACCCGTCATGACAGTAGCTGTTGAGCCAAAACATCCTCGAGACCTGCCAAAACTTGTGGACTTCATGAACAAACTCACGATAGAAGACCCTACACTCCTGACCAAGATCGATCAAGAGTCAGGAGAATACCTCATCAGCGGAATGGGACAACTTCACCTAGAGATCGCAACAACATGGATAGAAAAGACAGGACTTGAGATTATTACAGGAAAGCCGATAGTCATATACCGAGAATCCATTAGAGGTAGTGGGGGACCATTCGAAGGAAAATCGCCTAACAAACACAATCGGGTCTTCTTTTCTGTAGAACCATTGGATGAAGAAACTGTCAATCTAATGCGAAAGGGGGAGATCCATGAATATACAGATCGGAAGAAAGTCGCAGAGACTCTCCGTGAACATGGATGGCCTACTAACGAAGCTCGAGGAGTATGGGAGATAGAACCCCACTTCAACATACTCCTCGATATAACAAGAGGAGCACAATACCTCAACGAGGTACGAGACAGCATCAGATCAGGATTCACTTGGTGTATTGAAGAAGGACCCCTCGCACGTGAGACAATGAGAGGAGTCAAGGTGAAGCTTGTCGATGTGGACCTCCACGAAGACCCAATACATCGAGGGGCAGCCCAGATCATCCCAGCCACCAGACGCACCTTCTTCGCCGGATTTCTCTCAGCCAATCCAGGCCTACTTGAGCCACTCCAGAAGATTACAGTGAAGTGTCCAGTCGAACAGGTCGGTCAGATAACCCGTATCGTCTCCTCGAAGAGAGGAAAAATACTCTCCGTTGATCAGAAGGAGTATGTGACAATCGTGACCGGCGAGCTTCCAGCCTCAGAGACTTTCGATCTCTCCGAAGTTATTCGAAGCGCTACCGGTGGAAGAGCGTTCTGGGGTCTAGAATTCAGCAGGTGGGATCAGGTACCCGCCTCACTTCAAGGACAGATAATCACTGAAATACGAAAGCGAAAAGGGCTTTCACCTAACCCCCCCAGAGCTCAAGAATTCATGGAAAGATAACAAAGGCAGCCCTCAATCAGCGTTTACCAAGTCTACGAAGCAATATCGCGTAATGAAGAGTCAATCCTACAGGGAGATAACTCCCTCAATTGACCCTCTTTAATATGCTATTCGAAGTATTCTGCTATACCACGGTTGATTGGTAATGACAGAATGTCCTCTAACAGTATCTTAGCCTGCTCAAGAGAATGCGTCCTATGATCCTCCAGAAGCATATGTAGTAGGACTTTCTTATCTCTGGTTGAGAACCCCTCCAAGATCCACTCCATTCTCAACATCCGAGGGATCATCATGTGGAGCATTAGACGTTTAGGTAGGCTGCCAACATGTACCCCCTGGATCCCCCGTCCGCTAGCAATGCCAGGAATCTCTACAACCACATTGTCAGGTATATCATGAATTGCACCGTTGTTAGGCACATTCACTTGAAAACTCCTCTCCTTATCGTTGACTAAGGAGTCGATGAGGGGAATGTGCTGCTCTCTACTTTTAATGGGTGGAAACTGTTCAGTCACAGAAGCTGAGGGATCTCTAGCCACCCGAAACATATCATCCATACGTTTCCCCAGGCGGTCTAGGTATCGGTTCCATCCTGCTTCAGAGTCAAATCCACCTAACGGACCATACCATCTTTTCTTAGTCTCTAGATCCGAATGATACCACCATCCACCGTCTCTTGCAGTATCTCCAATAGGAAATGCTCCAAACATCTTGTACATGTCTACGGCTGCGGGGGACATCTGGTTTTCATTGAACTCGGGGTTCCATTTTTCCCAGTACTTCTCTGCCTTAGTCTCAATCCATTCATCTATGAGAGGGTACGCATCCTTTCCTTCGTAGAGAAAGTGGGTCATCCAGATGCAGTGATTGAAACCTGGTGCTTGAAATGTCACCTTTCCCAGATCTAGGTCCAATATCTCAGCGATCTTCAAGGCCCCATAGTGTCCATGGCAAAGCCCTACTACCTTTATCTTAGTCTCTCTTGTTAGGAGAGTGCAGCCTTCGAAGACAGGATTTGCGCATTGTATCAACCAAGCGTCAGGACAAATCTTCTCCATATCTCTAGCAACATCCAAGAAGAACAGCAGTTGATGGTACCTCCCAAGCCCAACTCCTCTATAATACCCATGCTTCTCTCCGATATTACGACGAATATCTTGATTCTGATGACCGCCAACGAGAGCCGCATTAACGACAAAGTCAGCGTCTTGCAGCGATGCCTCCCTACTCATGGTCTTCTGGAATCCTACCTCCACATTCATCTCAGCCACATATCTTCTCGCAAGATCATGCACAACCTCAAGTCGTTCCTTGTTGATATCCATGAGAGAGATTGTACTGCCGTGAAGACTCTCTGTCAAACATAAGTCACGGACCAAGTTCATAGAAAAGACAGCACTCCCAGCACCGATTATCGAAATTTTGACCATTCTTCCCACCCAATATCCAGCTGAAATATTTGTTTGAGAACTCTTGACCGATTCCCCACTAAATACATTTGTATAGATCTACTAGATGGTCGTCAACGAAGCTCTAATCTCGGAAGGAAAGACATGATGACGACAACAGGGACAGCGAAAAGATTGGATACCACGATAGTTCTTACAGCGGTCCAGATCTATCAAGTTCTAAGATATGAAGAGTAAAGAATTGTAGTCATGCATAGATCGAAGGAAAAGTTCGGCTAGACACATCCCTCTCTCTTAGAATTAATCCTGGGTCGGTAGAGTTAGCCTTTGCAGCTCTGAGGATAATAGGGGTATGAAAGCTCCTACATCAGATACTACCCCAACCGCTTGTGTCGTTCCTCTATCCAAGAGCTTCGTTATTGTGTTAGGATTTATATCTACACAGACAATTCTCACGTTCGAAGGTAACATATTCCCAACCGCTATAGAGTGAAGTGTGGTAGCAAACATCAATACTAGCTCAGCGTTATCCAATGCTTCCGCATGCAGCTTCTGCGCCTCGGTAGAATCCGTAATCACTTCTGGAAGAGGCCCATCGTCCCGGATAGAACCGGCTAAGACGAAAGGTATCTCGTTCGTTATACACTCATACATTATGCCGCTATTGATGATTCCCTTGTCTATGGCTGAACTGATAGAACCCGCTTTATAGATCTCATTTATGGCAGATATGTGATTGCGATGACCTCTCAGAAGAAGAGAGCCATTCGACACCTTTACCCCGAGGGAGGTACCGTAGAGAGCGTACTCGATATCGTGAACCGCCAAGGCGTTTCCCGATAGAAGGAAATCCACATAGCCGTTATGGATTAGCCTTGCCAACGCCTCATCACCACCGGTATGAATCACTGCCGGACCTGCAACAACGACGATCTTGCCGCCACCTTTCTTCAATTCCAAGATGTCTTTCGCAAGTCTTCTGGCGATTGACAGGGTTGCCTTCTCAGATGAAGGCCCGCTACCCATGAACTTGAAGACCCCCACACCCTCACGGGGACGTTCCGGAGGTTCTACCTTGATGCCTGACTCCCCGATCACAACGAGGTCCCCCTTCCTTACGTCGAGAATAGCTTTACAGTAGGCAGTGTTAGACTCAGGATCAACGACGACGACCTTATCCATCATCAATCCCTCAACCATCACCCAGCCCCCATTCATGTGGACAGACGTAGGATGGTTCGTTGTCGAGTAGAAATTGTCGGGGAGAACACGGTCAGAAGGTGCTGGTTGGAACTCTACGTCCCTAACCTTTGAGGGAACAGCTCCCAACCGGTAAAGCTCCAGCATGATATCTTGAAGATGACCGGGATCTCTACCTCTAACAAGAAGCTTTGCATAACTAGTCTCAGTCTTGGCTCTACCGATACGGAAGTCGAGTACATCAAACTCACCTTTCAAATCCATGATCTTGTTGAAGATCTGTGTAAGAATCATGGAGTCGATAAGATGGCCCTCAACCTCAATAGTCTCCTCTGTTCGTTTATTAGAGTCGTTCTGGAAAACGATCAACTGCCATCTCTATTCCCCTAAAGAGTGAAAGCAAGTTCTCACAGCTTACTTTTAAGGCTTCCCGACGAAAATAGGAATACTATACCTGATACCATCTCAGGAATCTGCAGACCTCTCAAGAACCATACATCCAAAATAAATATCGATGGTTGGTAGAAGAGGATCAAAAAGAAGTATGACTATTTATAACGAGCTCTACGTTTCTTCCGTTTTCGTTTTTCTCTTCTCTGCCGTTTCTTACGCCATTTAGCTCGCATTAGTCCATCCTCGAAGAAACCGTGTTCTACAGGGAACCATTCTCGTCTGTTTTAAGGTTTACTCCCCGAATTAGATCGACTAATACTTGTAAGACAAGAGAAGATTGATGTGAGGAGATAAAAGATTCCTATTCTATACTAGCATGACGTTTACGCATGGCAACCTCATCTTTTCCAAGCCGATGCATGAGTTCAACGACAACGCTGTCGAGAAATATCATAGACGAGAGCTCGAAAAGTGTCCCCAGGGGGGCTAATGGTTCATGTTCACCAGTGATCTGTCTTGAAAGATAGTCAGGTCTCTCGGCAAGTTTAGTCCTACCATACATGAGGACAACGTGATCTGAGATATTGCTCAAAGTGGATTTCGGGAACGAGGTGATTGCTATAACGTTCGTACCCCTCTGTTTGGCTCCCCGAGCTGCAGAAACGACGTAACTCGTCTCACCAGACCCCGATATTGCCAGCAGAAGGTCGCCTTTCTCCAAAGAGGGAGTAATCGTCTCGCCAACCACAAAGACGTTGAACTCCAGATGCATCAGGCGCATTGCGAAGGCCCGTGCTACCAGACCACTCCTCCCCGCACCGACAATCAGGATCTTCTTATCTTTGAGATTTGTAATCATATCGATCATTATCTCGATCTGATCCAGATCCATAGATTGGACCGCCATCTTTGTATATTCCAGCAACTCCTCACTGGCTTTCTGAAATACCTCCATGATATCCACACGGCAAATTTTAGATAATTAACAGTATACCAAGCAATTATATTTGTGGTTAATCCCGATCAAGTCTCAACTGAGGAGGAGATTTCTCCGATCTCTGGTAAGGGGCGTCCAAGAGACTAGTAATAGTCTCGGCTCTGGTTCTTCCTACACCGTTGACAAGGGAAAGCTCAGGGACAGATGCCTTAAAGACTTCACGCACTGAACCAAACCAACCAAGCAGCCTGTCTGCAAGTTTAATACCAACATTTGGGAGTGAAGAGACGATAAACATCTGTTTCTCTTTAGTTGTAGAAAGACGTGGTTTACCTCGAGCCACAGGACCTCGCGAAGCTGAGAGCCTTGTATGCCTTGCCAAGGTTGATATGAACTGTGCGGACTGATCAACATCCTCGGTAAAGAAGACATGTATGCCATGGGCAAGACATAATGTCAGCAAAGCCCCCCAAAACGCTCTCGGATTGGTCATGGTATCTAGTAAATCACTAAGCTGACCTTCCACCAGCATCATCGGAATATCGTAGGCTTCTGATAGGCGGCGAGCCTGGTCGAAAAGTCTGCCCGAGTATAGTGAGTGTACGAAGTCTTTTGACGACTTTCGCTCTAAAGCACACTCGGAGGAGAGGATGTAGTCACCGACATTTAACATTCTAGGTTCAACAAACATCCCCATCGACCGAAGTCTTTCAGGGATTCCAGAGGCACGCTCCCGTTCATCCACTAGCACCCTAAAAGTATCAGACATAATTAATCAGCCAACTCTAGGTTGATTTCTAGTTGAACATAAAGAAAAGTGTTCAGATTATCCACTGAAAAGGAATAAAGAAACGAACGTAGAGAGCCACAAAGAGTAAAACAACAGCAAGAATGATGAATACATAATCGAAGGTCCGCATCTCTAAAACATGCAAGCTTGTTCTCTCTGCTTCCGAACCGAAAGCACGAGATTCCATTGCTTCTGCTAACTCCAAGCTCCGTCTTATTGCGTTCACGATCAGCGGTATAAGTATTGGAATGTAGTTTCTAATCCGCTTCAATATGTCTCCCCGATCAAGTTCAAGCCCTCTCGACCTCTGAGCATCAATAATCGTTTGAGCCTCGTCAGCAAGCACAGGAACAAAACGAACAGCCGTGGTGAAAGCAAAGCACAGCTCATAAGGAACCCTACTCCGCTCAAGAGCAAGCCCCAAGTCATCGGGAGAGGTCGTTAGGAAGAACCAAGAGAAGGAAGCGACAAGGGTAAGGAATCTGAAAGACATCGCTGCAGAGTAGAGAAGAGCATATCCGACAAAAAGGTTCATAACAAAGATCATCCCGCTCAAGAAAAGAGCTCCTCTCAGAGACTCAAGCCATTGCTTAACTACCTTTGCCGCGAGAATTATGGGAACCTGCAGCAGGAAGAGAGCTATCAAAGGCATAAGCTCAGTGAATAGGACCGCCACGCTGAATACAATGAATGATCCGATGAATTTTGCACGAGGATCAAGTCTATGAATCGGCGAAGAGACCTTTCTGAAACGAAGGCCTTCAAACGCTCTCAAAGTTTATCACCCTTGATCAACTCAACTAACAGTCTTTCTGCCTCGTAAAGATCAATGATATTACCAGAAAGCCCCAGATCAGAGAGGCTTTGAAAGAGCTGAGTAATCTGAGGACGAACTAGCGATGCAGCAAGAACCTTCCCGTAATCGGTGAGAATCGTTGACGCTGGACCGTCAGCGATTATTCCTCCTTGAGACATAAGAACGACACGTGGGGCACAGTCAGCAACAAACTCAATATCATGACTGACTATGATAACCGTCCTTCCTTGAGTATTAAGCTGGATGATGAGTTCTCTGAGCCGATCTTTCTGCATCTGGTCTTGGCCAATAGTGGGTTCGTCAAGGACTATGTACTCAGGATTCCAAGCAAGCACAGAGGCAAGGGCAACTCTCTTCCTCTCTCCCCCGCTAAGCATAAATGGAGACGAATCACGGTAACGTTTCAGGTCAAGAAGGTTTAGAGCCCATACTGTCCTTCGCTTGACTGTCTCAGGATCGTAACCGAAGTTTACCAGACCAAAGGCTATCTCTTCTTCAACAGTCTCGCTGAAAAGTTGATGATCAGGGTTCTGGAACACCAAACCAACCTTTCGAGATAGTTCTGCCACACTTCTCTCTCGAGTGTCAACGTCGTCAATAGTCACACTTCCCTTTGTAGGCTTGAACAGACCATTGAGATGTTTTATCAGCGTCGTCTTCCCTGCACCATTCTCACCCATGATAGCAACGAATTCGCCTCTCTGTATCTTTAAGGACACCTCTTTCAAGGCAACGGTTCCTGAAGAATAAGCATAGGATACCTTATCGACTTCAATCATGTTGCATCAGACTCCTTACTTCATGTGCAGCCTCAGATACGGTGACCGGCAATCTTGAAACTGGGATCCCCTCCTCTTTCAGCATCTGAAAGAGCCTTGTTGCCTTGGGTACACCAACTCCCATCAGTCTCGTCTTTTCAGAGACAAATACTTCTCTAGGATTACCATCCATCGCTACTATCCCATTATCGAGAACGATCACTCTATCAGCAAACAAGGATGCCAAGTCTAACCTATGTTCGACTATGATCACGGTGATCTGAAGCTCTTTGTTGAGAGTAGAGATCACATTGAAGATCCCTTGAGCAGATAGGGGATCAAGGAAAGAAGTAGGCTCATCGAATACGACCAGT
>CP070773.1:823302-827728 GCA_020345945.1 Candidatus Bathyarchaeota archaeon
CAATCTTTGTGTCTGATAGTTCAAGTATCTTCAAGATAGAAATCACGTCCTGGTCCTTGATACCATTTCACCAGTTTGTCCAATCCTTGATGAAGCGAAACTCTCGGTTCGTATCCTAATAGTTTCTTTGCTAAAGAGATATCTGCCAAAGCGTGTCTAATATCCCCAAGTCTAGGAGAAGTGTAGACTGGAGTTAGATCAGTTCTCCCTGTTAGCTCCAGAATTATCTGAGCTAGCGTATTAATCGAAGTTTGTCTACCTGCTCCAATATTTATCGCCTCTCCGAATGGGGCTTGAGGTTTTGAAGCTAATAGATTCGCCTGAACTACGTCATCGACATGGGTGAAGTCTCGGGTCTGATCTCCATCCCCGAATATTTTTGGAGGTTCACCTCTCAAAGCACGGCCTATGAAGAGTATTATCACACCACTATAAGGTCCGTAGGGCTGCCGTGGCCCGTATACGTTGAAGTATCTCAGTGAAACCGTCTTCAGACCATATACCTTATTGAACACTCTACAATAGTGTTCAGCCGCAAGTTTAGAGGTACCATATGGAGATGCGGGAACGGTTGGCAGATCTTCTACCTTAGGAAGAGCCTCTGCTTCACCGTAGACAGAAGATGAAGAGGCATAAATGAAACGGTCAACTCCAGACTCCAAAGCCTGGTTTAGAAGTCTTAGCGTTCCTGTTACATTAACCTCATTGACCGCTGATGGCATCTCGATAGACTTCGGGACACTTCGAATTGCAGCTTGGTGATAGACTACATCTACATCCTTCATCACCTTCTTTAGGAGATTAACGTCCAAAATGCTTCCTTTAATGAAGGAGAAATTTTCTAGGCTCTGATAGGATCGGATATTCTCAATTCGTCCAGAAGACAGATCATCTAATACAATGACCTCGCATTCATTCCTGAGAAGAGCTTCAACGAGATGACTCCCAATGAACCCTGCTCCACCAGTTACGAGAGACTTGCTAGTCGTCACTCAATCTCACATCCGGATGAATGTATCCCTCTTAACAGTGAATGCCTTAAAGCTGTTTCAAGGGACCAAGGTAAGACATTGTATAGACGATTCTGTCTTCTTCTGACCGAAACACCTCATTCAAAGTGAAGAAATGCCCTAGATCAGAACCCCTTGTCATGGAATCAACCCAATCCTTGGACCACGGAGCATTGTCTGAGATCAAAAGATATTGGATACGCCGATTATAACAGTCTTCAAGTAACTCTTCGGAATCAAGTTCCCCTTCTGAGGTTTTACCCATAGTGTAGACATGTACACCAGAACCGTATGGAAGCCCCCCCATCCTGAGATAGAAGTACACTGCAAAATGGCTTAGATCATTGTCAGGTACAAGAACCATAACTCCCCTTTCTCTGTCTATGTTTCTAGCTACATAGGCTACTGCTTCCCTTACAGGCACTCGATCAGGCGAGAATGTAAGCCATTCCGCAAAGCTGGGAGCTACCACTACTAACAGCAAAAAGACTCCCAAGACTTTTAGCCAGTTTCTCTTTCGGCTGAACTCTGCATGATCTTGTATCCCCTTTGATAGTTTTGTCGATAATCTATCCAATGAGTCGACTATCAATCGAGATCCTGCAAGCACGAGGGCAGGTATGAAAGGCATAGTATATCGCGGGTCTTTGTGGTAAGGTACAAACCATAGGAAGACAGCTGCAAACCATAGAAGTATTAGTCGATCGAATTTCTCTTTTCTCCAAGCCGAGTATATGAGCCCAATGACACATATGATTACTATGGGGAGAGTCATCTGTTCGGGCATCTGTAGGATGTTCCCAGTCCAGTTCTCCAATATGAGCCATTTGTACTCCTTGCCAGGTTGGATCTCAAAACCCCATACCTGCCACTTCCAGCTCATGGTTGTTGTAAGGTAGACCCACGGCATGACGACGAATAGAGCGGCTAGCAATGATAGAATGATAGCCGCGGCTCTTTTCCAGCTGATTCTTCGGGAGAAGAAGGAATCCAGGATAAAATAGCCGAGAACAACCGGGATACAGAGGATCGCAGGATACTTGAAGAGGAAGGCAGAACCCAATGTAAAGCCGGAGAGGACTATTCTCCTAAACTCTCTCCTTTCATATCCAGTGTAGAAGAGGTAGAGAGTTGTTGTGAATAAGATGCACATGGGCATGTCCAAGAATCCGAATCGACTCATCCAGTAATGAGTCGGAGCCGCAGTTAGCATAAGTGCAGCAAAGAAACCTGTCACCTCATCCTTGATCTCTCTTCCGAAGAAGAATACCAGCATAGGGAATAGGAGCCCGGAGGTCAGAGACACAACACGAACCGAGAACTCGCTGATCCCAAGGACTGAATAACTCAACGCAAGAAGAATCGGTAGCAGCGGAGGATAGTAAGGAAAGGCACGAACATAATGTCCGATCATCCCATAAGGATCGGTGAAGAGTTCAGGAGCTGATGCCCGAAGGTCTAGACCACTCAACGCGATTACAGCTTCGTCCCAGACTAGATTTCTCTGATCCACATACCTCGTGATAGAGAACATGTAGACGACCAGAAGGACGAGAAGACCAAGATACCAAGCCATCCCGGATTGAGAACGATCTCTTGATCTGGAAGGCTGTGAAGTTGTCCGACCCATATAGATTCCCTATTCTTTTGAGACGACTTTGTTTTAACGGTTACCTTTTCAACCTCTCATGATATGTTAAATGCACTTGACTGAAAATTCAGTATGAATATGGCGTTGCCTCTGGATCCAACTATTCTTTTTAGAATGAAAAGGTTGGAGTCTACTAGAACCGGTAGCCAACTCTCGGAGTATGGTGAACCATCCCATAGGATTACATATTGAATATTCTTCTCAATACACAGCTGGGCGATTCTTGTTGTGTTAAGGGGGCCTGGATCATACCAATCGACAGAGCTTGAGGGATAGATGAGTATATGGATAGAGGCGTCCAACCCTGCGACCATATACATATAGAAGTACGACGCGTGTTGACTTAGGTTGTTGCAGGAGAGTAGAACCAACACATTTCCGTCAGTCCCCATATTCTCGACGATGTAGGAGAAGGCCTCCGTGATAGGTACCTGTAAACCCTTTGGTTGAGTGGCTAGACTGTAGAGAACAGGAGACGTCATCAACAATACCAAGATCAATGTGACGCATGTGGCAACCTTCAAGCGTTCCCCAGAGAATCTTTTCAGAACACCTGCGTACTGTTCAACAAGCTTCACAGAAGTGTGACTGACCAGTCTTCCAGATAATATCGCCAAGGCCGGCAAATATGGCATTGTGTACCTTAAGTCCTTGTGGATTGGAACAAACCATAAGAAGACGACAGCAACCCATGAGAGGAGAAAGATGTCGGCTTTCGACCTCTGCTTAAGTGAGTAGATAACTGCCAACAGAGCAAGTATTCCGAGAGGAAGCGTCATCTGGAGGAAAGGTACGTTCAGGGAACCTATCCAATACTCAGCCATAAGCCACTTGTATTGTTTTCCAGGCTGAATCTCATGGATCCATCCTCTCCAACTCTGACTCACCATCGTTGTCTTATAGAACCAAGGAACGAATATGAAGAAAGCTATCTCAAGAGCCAAGAGCAGACAAACAACAGGTCTCCAGTCAACCTTCTTCCTGCCAAAGAACCCAAGAATGAGGGGTATGAAGATTATAGGGACACAGAGGATGTTAGGGTACTTCGTCAGCAAACCCAAACCCAGCGGAAAGCCGGCAAGGAGAAGAAGCTCCATTCTATTGGTACTGAGACCCTTATAGTATAGGTGGAGAGTCAAAGCAAAGAAGAAGATCGATGCCACATCGAGCATGGCCACTCGACTCATGTGCCAGTAGATGGGCATCACTGAGAGCAATAATACGGATGCTATCCCTGTCGGTTCGTCAAAGGCTTCTCTACCAAGAAGAAAAGTAGTAATCAGACCTAGAAGACTGAAACAGACAGAGACTGATCGTGCGACGATTTCACTGATGCCGAATATAGCGTAAGCGAGAGACAGCACGATTGACATAAGGGGAGGAAAATAGGGGAACCAACGAACATACGTGTTGATAGTCCTGTGTGGATCTACTAAGAGTGAGGGATAAAGTCTGACTAGGTCAACACCGCTTTGAGCTATTACTGCCTCATCCCAAACCAAGCTGTTGTGACCAATATCTCTAATCAAGAGAAGGGCGTAGATAAGTAGGAAAAGGGCTAGGACATAGTATATCCCCCTTCTATGAGAAGACGAATAGCCCTTCCTCTTATCAGGTACAGACAATTCCAAAAACTCTCCAGGGGGAACAGGACTACAAATTGACGTGAACATATGTTTAATCGTTTTTCTCTTAGGTTTTTCCAGCTACTACGGATATATTGAAGACCCATGCCGGTCACATACTCATCTCAATTCTTTTAACG
>CP070773.1:827828-834141 GCA_020345945.1 Candidatus Bathyarchaeota archaeon
TGCCAAGCCCATCTATGACAGGCCCTCTCTTCACTACTACATCCAGTTTAGGAACCTTTGCGAAGGTTCTAGTGTTGTTTGGGTCTGCCGATATTGCCTCTCCTAGATCGTGACCCACTTTTGTCTCGTTCACATCGAAAGCAGCTACGAACTTTATGTCCCGAGGAAAGTAGCCTCCGAAATCAGTATGGAGAAGACCAGGGACGGCCTCCTCAGACTTGACATTTTTATAGAAATGTATACCTTGGACAAGAGCGGAGGCGGAATTACCTACGCCTACCAAGGCGACTCTAATCTCACCCATCTGAAAACACCAGACCATATTTCATAAATGCGAAATATTACTGACCTAAATAACATAAAAATCTAACTAAGCATGTAGGCCAAGTCCCAACAGAAACAAACAAGCATAGAATAGCAGTCACGAAGCAAAGACTGTGGAACCACCCCTTTTTTCATCCGAGAAGCTTTTCAAGAGCAACTATCAAAAGGTTAGTTGCGGTCACCCAATGACGAGACCCATTGCTTTCGACTTTGGAATGAGAGGCAGACGGACTTCCGAGGAGGACCGTAAGAGTTAACCTCTAGCAACAGAGGTCGCCCTCAGCTGCTCAGCCACTTTTCCAGGATTATCAGAGTTATAGATAGTTCGACCTACAATGAAGTAGTCTGCTCCTGATCTGACGGCCTCTGCTATCTTTCCTCCTTGAGCTCCTACACCAGGACAATATATAGAAAGCTTGCCTTGGACTGCTCTGTGGATCTCCTCCAGCCGCTCTACGAAAGTCGCTCCCACAACGATACCGTCTGCATTCCAAGTCATAGCCTTCTTGGCGAACACCAAGTACTGGGGAGAAGTTTCTCCATTGACCGAGTCAATCACCGTCTGACCGTATCCTTCGAAGGAGCCAGGATGACTCATAAGTACAAGGAGGATCACACCAGCCCCATATTCCTCTGCAGATTGAAATACAGCATCCAGCCCACCGACCCAACCGACAAATGGATTTGCCGTAACAGCATCAAATCCCAAAGAGAAATAGTGCTCGGCTATAGCACGGTTGGTAAAGCCGATATCGTTTATCTTACAGTCCATTATCACAGGCAGATCAAAGTTGTGGGCCAGCTTCACGATCTTCGCTACCCGTCTTGGACCCAACGGTAAGACCAATTGACGATTCAACTTTAACGCACAGATTGACTTCTCAGTCTCTTCCAAGATTCTCATGCTACGAGACATCAAAGAGGAGAGCGACGAGGTTTGAACATCCAAAGCCAGGATAATCCGAGATTTCTTCGCAGAGGATGAATCGTTAATATATCTCTTGAAGTCCCGCATAATACAGGCTCAGAATATAAACCAATAAAAGCCTTTGTTAAGAGGACCACCGTGTTGAACCTATGATTGTCCAACCACATGGATTCTGATAGGTTCTTGAACCTCTTCCAATACAAACAGAGAGAGCAATATTGTCTAGTGAAGACATCCAGATAGAGAGATTACTTGTGGTAGGCATTGATGCCACATCGGTTTCACTATCTGCCTCTAAAGCAGGATTTGAGGTCTTTGGAGTAGATTATTTTGGAGACATAGATTTGAAGAGAAACTGCAAGGTTTCTTCATCTCTAAGAGAGCAAGGAATACTCTTTGATTCAAGAGATTTCTCTTCTAAGGATAATATGCAAGGTTTGGCCAGGATTGCAGGAAAAATCGTGTCGGAACACGAGGTGGACGGTATTCTACTGGCATCCGGCCTAGAGGATTATCCAGGCATAGTCGGTGAGTTACAGGATTTTTCCGATATCATCGGTAATCCTCCAGAAGCGATGAGGAGAGCAAGAGATTGGGAATCCCTATTCAGACAAATGCGAAGAAGAGGGGTTTCTTGTCCCGAGACAGAGATTACGAAGACTCTAGATGAAGCGAAGAGGGCAGCAAGAGATATCGGCTATCCTATTGTCCTGAAACCAAGCAAAGGGTCAGGAGGTATAGGCATCTCTTTGGTAAGAACAGTTGAAGAGCTTGAGAAGAAATATCCATCAAATATTCTGGGAGATAAAGAGATGCTTATCCAAGAATACATCCACGGTATTCACGCCAGTGCTTCGATCATTTCTACAGACGCCGAAGCCCGCGTATCATGTCTGACAGAACAGTTGATAGGCGATCAGAAACTCGGACAGAGAGAGCCTTTCGGTTGGTGTGGAAACATTGTACCTCTAGATGCCCCGGTAGAAATTGTCAAAGAATCTATTGAGTCAGTAAAAAGGATCATAGAAGGACTAGGAGTTGTCGGGTCTAACGGTGTAGATTTTGTAATTTCTAACTCAGGAGTACCTTATCTTATTGAGGTCAATCCCAGATTTCAGGAGACCATAGAATGTGTCGAGAACTATCTTGACACAAATATTGTTCTGGACCACATCAATGCCTGCTTGAGAAACAGGTTACCTCAGGAACTTTCAGGACGGAAAGAGTCCTGGGCAAGGTTTGTCCTCTTTGCCATAAGGAGATCATATGTCGAGAGGACGTTTGCAGATGAGACGATCCGAAATATTCCTCCACCAGCCTCGATTATTGATATGGGTAACCCAGTTTGTTCTATTATTTTAAGCGGAAAAGATCGGAGTTCAATCCTCAGAGAAGGGTATACAAAGATTGAGGACCTGAGAAAACTTCTATCGACTCCCTAATGTCGACCATCACCTCTCTTTTATCTCCGCACTTGAATATCCAATACAACCTGGTATTGACGTGGTCCGATAGATCGAACCCTTCGACCCTCTTTCAAATCAATCAAGGATACGCTATCTCCAATCAGAGATCGGACTTTTATCCAAGCCGAATGTACCAGAACTTCAGATCTGTCGGCAGAAAGGTGTGTATAATAGTGAATGATTCCCCCTTCAGGTCTAAGGGCTTCAACCGCAGCCGGTATGCTCTTGTCAGACAGCATCGGGAGAGGCATAACGACTCTATGAGCTATTCCTTTCAAAACAGAAGGAACTATCCTATCCGCATCTCCTAATAGAACTTTGATTTTATCTTTAACTCTGTTTAGTAGTACGTTGCTCTTGGCATACCTCCACGCTTCTGGATTGATGTCTATCGAGTAGACCTTCTCCGCTCGACTGTTCTTAGATATGACTATCGAGAAGCAGCCAACTCCTGCAAACATGTTTACTATGACTTCTCCAGGCCTGACTTGTCTAGCTACTCTCATACGTTCGTATGAGAGTCGGGGAGAGAAGTATACTCTGCGAAGATCCAACTTGAAGACGCAACCATTCTCTTTGTGCACCGTCTCCCAAGTTCTAATGCCACCAATCCAACCCAGTTTTCGTAGTCGAAAAGGACCGTTTACATTACTTGTCTGGAGTAGAACTGTTCTAATCTGTCTATTAATCGACATCAAAGCCTTAGCTACAGCCTGTTTATGGGGAAGCAGAGACTCGGGAAGCTTGATAATTGCGATATTCCCTACAACATCAAATGATCTCGGAGTCAAAGATGCCAATTCTTCACCAATGAGTTCAGAGAGGGACTTTCTGAATCCGCCGCGGATCAAGACTTGGTGCACCTAGATTATGATTGTGATGAACATCACCGATCCAGTAAGAGATGGCGCATCTTCTCTCGAAAGTTACTCTCATCGAAGATCCTTGATCTCTCGACAGCCATTCTCTTCCAGTATCTGCTTTTCCGATCGTTTGTCAGCAGATCATCGAGTCGATCCGCAAGTTCGCTGATCGTCTCCCATCCGAAGCCATACCTTCCTTTCAAGACGATATCTTCCCAACATCCTCCACTTTTTGGAACTATAGGAACACAACCCGAGGCTGCTGCTTCCGCAACTGAGATACCGAAATGCTCGTGTTTCATGCAGTGGACATAGATCTTGGCTTCCGCAAGGATTGTCATAAGCTGATTGAAACTGGCATTGACGACAAAATATACTCTATCGGATACTCCTAGCTTTCTTGCCAGCCTCCTCAGGCTTTGAAGATAGGGTCTCCCAGAAGCGCTCAATGTTCCGACGAAGACCAAAGGTACGAAAGACTCGCATAGAGCCAATGCTCTTAGAGCATCCTCGAACCTTTTTTCTGTACTAAACCTTCCAACTGAAACGATAAAGTCCTTCTTTTCTCTCGTTGGATCAAAACTCTCCAAGTCGACTGGAGGATAAACAACGATAGGGTCCGTATCCCAGATCCTCTTCACATAACGTCCAGTATAAGAAGAATTGACAATTGTGAGATCTGCAAAGTTCTCTTCAATAACATCGAGTCTCTGGAGGGCAAGAAAGCCTCTCCAATACAGTGACCAAGGAAACTCCCGATATTTTTCTGGAACGCCTTCTTCACCTAGCCTTTTCATGGCCCACATTACATAGGGGAAATGACAGTACCAGACAATCCTACAATCTTTAGAGAAATTTCTCAGAGACTTGAACATCTCATGATCAAGAAAAACCACATCTGGTTTAGAGGACTTCACAGCAAACCAAGTAGGGATCGGAGTTAGAAGTCTCTGATAGACTCCAAGAGCAGGAAGATGGAAGGGAAGCAGCCAATAATCACGTATGTTTCTTGGGTCTATTCCTCTGAAGTAGCTGGCAAAAAGCCGTTGGTAATCACTTCTGCAAAAGGTCGCCATAGAGACCTTCGCACTGTTCTTCAGCAACTCGTCTAGAATGGTAGCCATAAGTCGCTCCCCACCACCAGCTCTAGTGAATAGGTAGTGGCTGAGGAGCACCTTAATCCTAGATCCCTCCCACTGTGGTCTATGAGAGATTCGGTTCCGTAGAATAAAAGCTACTTGCATTCCTTCGTCAGGCTACATCCCAAGCGAGAAAAGCCTTAAGCTACGAACCGCCAATAATCTAGATGGTAGGGATAGAATTTGTCAATAATCAATGTTGATGGGATAGAGGCGAAAAGTGTGGAAGGAGGCGGAAAGATAAAGAGACTCTTTGGAAGCGAGTCAGCTAAGAATATGTCCTTGTGTGTCGGCATATTTCAGCCCGGTGAGGGGCTAGTTCTTCACGATCATCCTAACGAAGAGGAGTTCTATTACATATTGTGTGGAAGGGGAACTGTTACAGTTGGGAAACAAGAGAAAGACGTTAGACCAGGGGATGTACTCTACGTCCCAGCCGGTATGAATCATAAAATAGTAAACACGGGAGACGAAGAGTTACGCTCAGTCTTCATACTATCTCCGCCGACGTGGTAGAGTCTCAGAAACGCTTATTACCCTCTCGACCAATTTTCGAAAAGCAACCATCGGAGGAGACTTTTAGGTGAATGGGATGGAAGCCACAGGTGTGACATATAGATGCCTTAAGTGCGGTGCAAACGTCTCCGCAGAACAGTTAACGATTACTCCGGAAATCAAGTGCCCGAGCTGCGGATTTCGGGTATTGAAGAAGAACCGCCCGCCAGTAGTCAAGCGAGTCAAGCCGGACTAATCTTTGGATCTTCGGAATATAAACGATGAAAGAAAAGCTTAAATAAAAAATGTGACTCTCAACTTGAGTTCACAGTTTGGTGAAATCACGGGGGAAAGGAGAACTGTTGGTAGGTGGAGATTTAGTTTTTCCTCCTCCTCTCCCCAAAACGCTCCCCTCTAACGTTCTCCCCCTAACCGTGACAAACATGTCTATCAGAATAAGCTGAAGGGCAGACTGTTTTTCCCGCTATACCGGCTAGATTCTATCAGCAACCTTCACCGAGTCTAAAACAAAGGGTCAGAAACGATGAGAATCCACATCTACAATAAACCTTGGGAGGCAAACGCAGGAGAAAAGTGCTTTTTAACCCTTGGGGAATCGGTAAAGAACAGGAGCTCAATGAGAGACGATGAACGTCCAAGTAGCATAACTCTTGTATAGCTTCATAACATTTCACGTGGTGAAAGACGATGGATAAGAGAAAAGGGGAAAAACTCCTAGAACTGGCAAGAAGGAGAGGGATTTTCTGGCAATCCTACGAGCTCTACGGTGGCGTCAGTGGGTTCTTGGATTACGGACCGCTTGGGTCCTTGCTTAAAAGGAATATAGAAGAGAAATGGCTAGACTTCTTTGTTAGAAGACAGGGACTTATGCTCGTAGAGACACCAATAATCTCCCCGTCAAAAGTGTTTGAGGTTTCAGGTCACCTTGAACATTTCTCAGACCCTATCGTCGAGTGTGAGAATTGTAATAGAAAGTGGAGAGCAGATCATCTCATTCAGGAACAAATGGACATCGTTGGAGAAGGTATGACCCTGGATACCTTGAGAAAGACAATTCAAAAGAACGAGATTGGATGC
>CP070773.1:834241-835663 GCA_020345945.1 Candidatus Bathyarchaeota archaeon
ACGGAGACGACTGGCCTGAACCAGACTACTCTGGGGTGGGGGAGAGGGATTTCAACGAAGCCCTGAAAAACCAAGTTGGACTTAAGAATGGTAAAGGATAATTATCAGCGTAGACTCAGGACTGATCGATAACAATACGCACGCAATTACTTAGTGTATTACCATGGAAAGCAAAACAGTCAGTGCTATCGAGATTCTCATGGGCTTGTTCCTAATCATGATTGGTTTTGTTTTCTTGTGGTGGTCCCGACAATTGCTATGGATACTTATCTATCCTCCACCTTTTGCGAAGCAGCTTATTGAAAGTCTGCCATTCGTATTCTGGGTTCTCGGCGCCTTGCTTGCTATAGACGGTGTAAGAAGGAAGCTCAAGGAGAACAAGACTTGAGAAAGATCGATCGATTAGACAGAAATGAGCTATCTACCCCTCTCCATCTTTGAGCGCTGTATTGCGTTCCTTCTATGATCTGGTTCTGACAGCCGATCGTGGTTGGAGAAGCCTTATTATCAACTAATGACCGAGTAAGACCCGGATATGTTATGCTGAAGCACGAGATTGTGAAGATAGGACGAGAGGACATCCTTGTCTACCAGAATGCGCCAGGTACTATGCATGATCTGGTTTATGGCAATGCGATTTACAGGAACCCTCTAGCCTCGGAACAAAATGTGAAAAGCTGGCAGCTAGAGGGCAAAGCGGCTGTTTCTTTTCCACAGCGAAGGCTACGAATAGAAAGCGTTATTCCAAAGGAAGAAGGCCAGAAAGCGAATTACGTACTATGGTGTCCCAAAGATTTCCCTGATCATGTATCATTCTCTTGGGACTTCTATCCTGTACGCGAACCAGGTCTTGCTATGTTCTGGTTTGCAGCAAAGGGAAGAAATGGAGAAGAAATCTTCGACTCCGCACATACCAAACGCACGGGCGAGTACCAACAATATCATCACGGAGATATCAACGCATTCCACGCCTCCTATTTTCGACGGGGAATTCTGAACACTATGAAAGTCGCGAATCTACGCAAGAGCTATGGATTTCATCTGGTTGCGCAAGGAGCTGATCCTATCCCCTCTTTCTTCTACAATCCTCCTTACCATATCGAAGTCATAAAACGTGGTCCTGAGATGCAATTCATGATCAATAGTCTCATCATATGGTACTTCAAAGATGATGGTACAACATTTGGACCTTCGCTATCTAGCGGAAAGATTGGGTTTCGCCAGATGGCTCCTCTTGTTGCGGAGTACGCTAATCTCGTTGTTAGAGAAGTTAAAGTATAAGCTTAACAAACATTTATCGATCGATCGACACATATCAAGTTTCCGTAGGGAACCATTACCTGCTGTTTGAAAGGGGAACCAACGAATAGTCAGGAACAACATCCCTCTTTCCTTCTTTATCTACCTTTGAATCACGATCCA
>CP070773.1:835763-841299 GCA_020345945.1 Candidatus Bathyarchaeota archaeon
CCTACCTTAGAACTGGGAAACCAGGTCCAGTCCTTATCCTGATACCTCCCGATCTCGGTGAATACAATGATTTAGAGCATCCTTACACTACAGTCAAAGGCTGGAAGCACCCCGGAGATCCCAGAGACGTCGAACTGGCAGCTAGGGCGTTACTGAGTGCAAAGAGCCCACTCATATACGCCGGACAAGGGGTCTTCTATGCTGATGCCTGCGAGGAACTTCGAAGATTCGCTGAGTTGGTTCAGACACCTGTCTTGACTACATTAAAGGGAAAGAGTGTCTTCCCTGAGAACCACCCCCTATCCGTAGGGGTCAGAGGAGGACCGGCTACACATTACTTGGAATGTTCTGATCTTGTCTTCGGGATAGGAACCAGTCTAGCCCCAGGCAGATTTTCACACAGAATACCCTCAGGCAAGGTCATCATACAGTTAACCATCGATGAACTCGACATAAACAGGTGCTACACTGTCGATCACGCTATTGTCGGAGACGCTAAGCTCGTATTGAATCAGTTAATCACTGAAGTCCAGAAACAGGTAGGTCAGAGAGGCGTAGGAGAGAGAGAAGAACTCATACAGGAGATCAAGGATACCAAAAAAGCGTTCTTAGAGGAGTATATGCCTCTTCTCACATCAGATGGTGTCCCTATCAACCCCTACAGGGTCTACTGGGACCTCATGCAAACCATCGACAGAGACAACTCCTCAATAACCCATGACTCTGGAAACACTAGAGACCAAACAAGCACGATTTATGAGGCGACAATTCCACACGGCTACATAGGCTGGGGTAATGTCTCTACACTCGGTTTCGGACTGGGAGCGGCTACAGGCGCTAAACTTGCCTATCCCGAAAGAACAGTGGTAAACATTACCGGAGATGCCGGCGTCGGATATCAACTCGGGGACTACGAATCATTAATCAGAAACGAGATCGGGATAACGACGATACATATAAACAACTCGGGTTTCGCCGGATACGGCCCAGGATTTTGGGGACCGGGTCACGATCCATATACAAGCGAAGTAACCCACTCTGACACATTAAACATGGCGAAATCGATCGAAGCTATGGGTGAATACGCCGAAAGAGTCGAGAAGCCAGATGAGATCGTTCCTGCACTCAAGAGAGCTTTCAAGGTCAACAGATCAAAAAAACCAGCATATCTCGAGATCATCTGTAGCCAATACCCAGTCTTCGGAAGATGGGTTGGTGGAATCGTACACTAGCCCCCATCTATTCACCCATCAGACGGCAACACCGTTCTTATATTGAGACTAGGGTCTAGATTGATTGGGGGAGTAGAAATGGATAGGATCGCAGAGAAGGCTGTCTTGATAGGTATCGATTCGATTACACCAGAGTTGACTGAGAAATTCATCGATGAGGGGACCCTACCCAACTGGCAGAGTCTGGTTGAAGATGGAGTCTTCGGGGAAGGAATACCACCGCTACCTTCATTGACCGGTTCCAACTGGAAGACCATAGTCACAGGAGCATATCCGGGAACAATAGGAGTTACAGGCTGTTGGTTCCATATCTCGGGAACTCCCTTAGATCAACTTGTAAACGGATTCATATCCGACTTTACGAAAGCCGAGTGTCTTTGGACAACCGCAGAACACCACAAACTCAAACCATTAATCATGAAGTATGCTGGTGCCCTAGGCACAGCAAAGAGACCTTTTGCCGTAGAGAGAGGAATTCAAGTTGAGGGCTTCGCCTCTCCAATGTGGAGTGGAAACTGGTTCGAGATAAGTCCCTGCATGCTTTACTCCACTAAGAAATATAGAGACGCAGTTCAAGTCCAGTTTCGAAAAACATCAGACTGGAAGAACCTTCCGGAGAGTGCAAGAACACCATTAGAGACGATAATCAAAGTCAAACCCAAAAGGGGAGAAGCGGAGATCAAGTTCAACCTTCTAATAATAGATTCCGAAGGAGACGGATACGACAGAGCAGTAATCTCACCTTCAAGAAATGCCAAAGAAGCAATAGGCTATGTTAGTGTGGGTGAGTGGACCGACTGGTTAACCGAAAGATTTGAAGGGAGAATACTTCAGGGCCCACCAGTCATAGCCCATCAAGTGCCAAACTCGGAGTTCAGATGGGATTATGCTCCTGAGTATACCCGGCAGTTCAAGGAGATTGAAGGGACTTTCAGATTCAAACTCGTTGAACTCTCGCCAGACGGAAAGAGATTCAGACTTTATAGGAGTCAAGTCTTCCCGAAATCAGGCTTCACCAAACCTGACTCACTAGCGGAGGAACTCGTGGAGAAGTTCGGTCCCTTCCAAGAGCATATTGGTCCGAAACCCATCTACGAAGGATGGATAGACGAAGAGACCTTTCTGGAGGAGATGGATTACCAATCAAGGTGGCTTGGGAAGGCAACAGACTATATCTTTTCCCACTACGATTGGCATCTCTACTTCCTTCAGTGGCATGGGCCCAACCATGCGCAGCACACATTTTGGGGCGGTATAGATCCAGTCAGTCCATGGTACGACGAATCCAAAGCCAAGAAGTATTGGAACATCTTTAGGAGGTTCTATGGTATGGCTGACACAATGACAGGAGAGATCACTGGGAATATTGATGAAGACACCCTGATTGTCATCGTTGCTGACCATGGGCACGTTCCGATAGCCAGAGGCACCGTCTTCATCGGGAACGCCTTCGTTCGAGCAGGCCTCATGAGCTTGAATAAAACAGAGAAAGGTGAACTTATCGTGAATTGGTCGAAGACGAAGGCAGTACCCTTAGGGCTAGACCATGTATGGGTTAACCTCAAAGACAGAGATGCCACAGGGATTGTAGAAGCCGGGGATGAGTATGAGGAGGTAAGAGACATTGTGATAAACTTACTTTACGATCTAGAAGACCCCAAGGGAAGACATCCCGTCTCCTTTGCCTTCAGGAGAGAGGACGGAGAAGCACTCGGACATTATGGGGATAGAGTAGGAGATGTAGTGTTTCAACTGGTTGGAGGGTACATGGGAAGTGTAAACACGTTTACGGAGGACTTGAACATCTTCCCTGAAGGACTATACGGGGAGTCCATGTCAGATGACTCAAGGGGGGGACATGGACTGACGAGAGGTCCCTCAAGTGAACACGGATACTACTTTCCAACAACACGATTCGGTTTAGGATCGATAAGAGTGCCATTCATCATGGTTGGTCCAGGAGTCAAGAAGGGATACAGACTGAAAAAACCTATCAGGCTAGTGGATATCGCACCAACCATATCCCACTTGTTAGGGATCTCGGCCCCAGCAGATTCTGAAGGAACCATAATCGGGGAATCATTGATCTAAGTCTACTATGAAACAGAGACCAAATATGATTGGCAATAGATCAGCTCAATCACCGAAGGAGTTAAGAACCGTGTTCGTCTACAATCTCTGAACCACCGATGTCGAATACTCCTCCATCCAAGAATAAGATTCTCGGAATGCTGGCAATGTCTCACTTCTCCCAGCACCTATGGATTGGAGTTGCCGCATTATATCCCTATATCAGGGCAGACTTAGGACTCTCCTATACAGAGATAGGAGCTGCGAGAGGCATCGCCTCAATTGTCTCTGGGTTTCTCCAGATCGTCTACAGCATAATAGCAAGATATGTTCCGAGAAGATTTCTTTTGGCTGCAGGGAACACGCTCTACTCTATCGCCAGCTTGATAATATCAATAGCAACTGGATTCTACCATCTCGCGGTCGCGAACCTGCTGGGAGGAATCGGAGCTGCCGCCCAGCATCCAGTCAGTGTATCAATCATCGGAGATAGATTTGAGAAGGTAGAACTTTCAGGCGCCTTAGGAGTCTTCTATGGTCTAGGTTACATGGGCAATATTATCGGTCCCCTCATCCTGACCCAGATTGCAATTCATTGGAGTTGGCGCAACTCACTCCTAGTATTATCGGTTCTTCCGATATCCATAGGATGTGGTCTTATTCTACTGCTGAAGGGCGCGGATCAACCCACCCTGAAAGGGAAGGAAAAAGGCAGTTCCAGTCTCCTCGCTGATGCAAAGACAGCTTTGAGGAACAAATCTGCAAGGATGACTATTGCGGCACAAGCATTCCTCTCGGGAGGGACAGGACAAGGAGTGATAGTTACATACACGGCACTATTCCTCAAGGACGGATTAGGCCTTGGAGACACCATGACAAGCGTACTATACTCGATCACTATGGCAGGAGGGGTTCTCGGTACCCTTCTTATAAGTCGTTTCGCGAACCGCCTAGGTCCGTTGAGAACTTGTATTGTAAGCGCTACGATAGCCTCATTGGGAGTCCTCGCCTTGAGTTTTCAAGAGTCCTTCAGCTATCTACTCATACCGAACCTGCTACTAGTAGGATTGTTTGCTTTTCCCACAAGTAATCTCATGCAGTCTCATATCTCCTCAGTCTCGGAGCCAAGCGAGAGAGACTTACTGATAGGATTATACTTCACAGTCGGTTTTGGTCTAAGCTCAGTATGGGCAACACTAATCGGATTCACAATCGATATCTTCGGATCTTTCAGACCCGCCTGGACCTTGATGGCAGGACTAGCAGGAGTAGCAATCCTACTGCAACTATGGGCATATAGACTCAGCAAATAGGAGATTACAGGAGCAATAGGATTTACAAGATGACTCTAATTCAACAGTCTAATCGATTCTTCCTCTGAGTGTATATGAGAAGAAGGCGTTGAAAAGAAGCAGAAAAGCCACAAGATAGAAGCAGATCTCCATTCCCCATGTGGTGGAGATCCAAGTCAAGAGAATAGGAGCGATTATGGCACCCACAGCGAAGGAAGTCCTGAAGAATCCAATCGCGGTTCCCCTTATAGAAGGATTGATGACTTCAGCTATCGTGACAGGGAGTAGCGGCATAAGGACTCCAACTCCCATACCACCAATTAGGAACAAGAAAGCCTGCGCCTCAAAGGAGGGAAAGAACAGCATGCCAATAATTGTGATAGCGGTAAGTAGAAGAGAACTGACGAAGACTCCTGGTTTACCTGCAATCCGAGCAACCCTGCCTGCCAAGAAATTTGCCACCGACATCCCGATTGATCTGGTACCCATCAAGATCCCGATGGTCGCGACATCGAACCCTAATCGAATACTAAGGTAAAGAGGAAGAATCGTGGAGAAGACACCCATCATTGCAAACATTCTAATGAATCCTGTCAGGCAGACAACCACAAAAACATAATCTTGCATTGCTTTGAGAGAATCCTTCCAAGTACCGTTGCGGACGCCTCGTTGGGCCTGAGTCACCTCAAGCGATGTGGCTTCCTTCAACTCCTTGGAGACTACCATGATTATTACCGCTAAAATCAGGATACCGGCTGCAATTGTGAATACGAACTTGAAACCGAAGGTTGCTGCCAATAATCCCCCAACAGGTGCCCCCATAAAACTCCCAGTAAACTCTATACCTTGGAAGACGCCCATCGCATCTCCCCTATCCTCTTTCTCCACCATATTCACAACAATGTTCATCGAGGAGTTGAAGAATAAGGCAGATCCTACTCC
>CP070773.1:841399-844578 GCA_020345945.1 Candidatus Bathyarchaeota archaeon
GACCAATCGAAGGATGATAATGTGGCTTTGATGCAGAGGCTGATTCAGATCCCGAGTTATACTGGTCAGGAGGCTGAGATAGGTGATTTTCTTGTCAAGGAGGTAGAGAAGTTTGGTCTCGACGATGCAAGGATCGTCCAGCAGATGGTAGGCAGACCTAACGTCATGGCAAGATATCACGGAAAGACGGGGAAGCCTTCTCTTACCGCGTATGCACATTTCGATACGGTGCCTCTAGGAGAGATCACGAAATGGAGTTATGGACCCTTCAGCGGTGCCATCCTCGATAATAGGATATACGGTCGGGGGGCTACCGATCATAAGTTTCCGATTCCGCCCCTCCTGTTCGCGATTAAGGCGATACAGGATGCAGGGGTCACACTGAACGGCGATATAGTCTTCGCCTTCGTCTGCGACGAAGAGTTTGGCGGACACAGAGGTATGAAGTATCTGGTGGATCAAGGCCTCTGCGATACAGACTACCTCTTGTACGCAAGTACTGGGGGGAGTCAAGGAGAGAGTATAGGTCTCGCCGCTAATGGCCGAGGATTCTATAGGATCATTGTCAAAGGAGATACACGACACACCGGTCGTAACGACCTGGGTGTGAATGCTGCGGTTAAAGCTGCAAAGCTGATATCTCGTCTCGAAGAGCTAAGGCAGGAGGTCAACAGTAGGAGGCTGAAGTTTAAGGCTGGAGACGTAGAGATCGAGGGCAAAGCAAGGTTCTCTATCAACCTTGTACACTCCTACCTTACCGGGAACAACGTCCCCGACCGATGTACCATTCAGATAGACCGGCGGCTCGTACCCCAACACGAGACATATGAGAGCGGTCAAGCGGAGATTCAAGCCGTGATCGACAAGCTGGCGGAGGAAGACCCGGAGCTCGACGCCGTAATAGAATGGAACCCGGAGGGATGGATGAACTTCTCAGTATCCGTTCCGGACTCCCCGATCGTCAAGTCCCTTCAGAGGTCTGTGAAGAAGGTGCTCGGGTTGGAACCTGGCATAGGCAAGGGACCAGTAGGGCATTCAAGCGACCATGGATGGTTCCAACTGAAGTACCCAGACAGACCTTTCGCAAGCTATGCTGTCGGCCGTGGAGGAGATAGCCATACCTATGACGAGTATGTCACCATAGACGGTCTCATCGAGACAACAAAGATCTACGCGCTGACTATGATGGACCTGCTAGGAGTAGCCTAGGAGTTCCTCTCCCTCTTTTTTTGGATTCAATTCATGGGAAGAAGTCTTTCTAGGACGGTAGGGTTGGCTTTCGAGTAGTTTGGGTCTGCTAGAACTTGTCGGTGGAGACTATCTCCTCAAGGTTCTTCCTTTCACCGGGTTCTCTGAACTTCTCTTCTCTCGGGTATCCGAGAGGGGTTACTGCAACTACATAGAAGTTCTCAGGTATGTTCAACAGTTCCTTGACCTGATTGTTGTCGAAGGCGCCGATCCAGCACGTTCCCAAGCCTTCTGCACGGGCTGCCTGTATAAGATGGGTGAACGCGATGGATACATCAACTAGGATGCTCATCTCACCCATGTATCCACCTCTGTTACGGTGAATATCGTATCCACACGCTACAACTGCAACAGGTGGCTCAGCGATAAAGTTCTGTCCTCCACATATAGATGCCAACCTCTGCCTCAGCGATTCGTCTTTGACGATTATGAACTTCCAAGGTTGACGGTTGGATCCTGAAGGGGCAATTCTTGCCGCGTCCATGACTCTGTTCAATACTTCTTCAGATATCGGATCCGACCTGTACGAACGTATGCTTCTCCTGGTTCTTATGACATCATAGAAATCCATCTCTACCTCATCCTCAAGTCCAATATAGACTGCCTGGCGTAATTATCTTTGGTTGCCTCTTCTCCCTTAGATGCTTAATGCTACTCTACTAGTAGGATGCTGTATCGGTTCATCGCTTGTGAAGGGTCTGTGAGTACCTCTATTGGAAATCCATGTCGTCTGGCTGTTCCGAAGACGTCGACGGCCATCGCCTCGGGTACGGGGCGGGAGGATAACGGTTCCTGACACTCTTCTTTGACTCCTGTGCATTCCGAACAGAGATGACAGGTCGCTACGAAGAGTAGGAATGTCTTCTGGTAGCCGGATAGGAAGACCTCTCGTTCCAGCTCCAGTAGCTTTCGGTTGATTTCACTACCCCATGAATGGCGTTCTTCTCTGGTCTTCACAACTTTCTCGAAGTGGAATATTGCACCGGTGCTGTACTCGTCGAAGAACTGTCGACAATCCGAGACCGGCGGGGTATTTGGTGGACAGCATGCTCTTTTTCCATAGCTGTTGCAGCTGAATTCACACTTCATTCGAACCCATTGGGCGACAACAATCTCCTTAGGATTGATGATCTTGTAGTCTGTGAGACCATGCTTCTGGAAGAGATCCTCTAACCTCTCATGGATGTTCATGGAAATTGACCTCTTTTTATAGGAGGAAGGGTATTGCCATCAGTCCTCCAAAGAGTATCAATAGGAGCATGTAAGTTATCCAGCCAAGAATGCATGTCAAGATCGCTCTATTGGTAGTGAAGTCGAGTGCTTGTCTCACCGCAACGATCATCGCCGCGAGCTGCCAGATTCCTACTATGAAAGAGACTAGAGGGATGAAGCTCAGGATGTTTATCACACCTGGTGAACTGGAGAATCCGATTGTACGCAGGAGTTCCCCGTAGTCAGCCTTGGTCTCCTGTCCCTTGGTGATTCTTGTTCCGACGAAGTAGGTTACGAAGGACCAGATGAACCAGCCTATGAGGGCTGTGATCATCCCTACGATCGAACCGACCAACGCAAGTCCTGCGCCCCCTTCGGATAGACTACTGATCATAGATCCAATACCAGCGCAGATGCTGCTGATCACAACGACTGCCACTGCTTGGTTCATAGCATTCTCGTCTTTTTCTACTTCTTCGTAGAGAGAGACGTCCAGTCTCATCGCCCGGATCATTCGACTCACAAGGGTGGGGTCTCCTTCAGAAGATGATTCCCCGTAACTTGGAGATAGTGTGGAGGGATCGAAAGATGGTGGTAATGGTATCTTGGATGCCTCGGATACTTCTGCTCCACAGTAGGCACAGAATCTGCCTGGGGGAGTCTCTCTTCCACAATTCATGCATTTAGTCATTTCAAGTCCTCATTTCACTATTGACTGT
>CP070773.1:844678-849896 GCA_020345945.1 Candidatus Bathyarchaeota archaeon
GTCCAGTAGGCTCCTTGGTCGTTGGCAACCAAGAGTTCATAGGATCAGCACGAGAATGGAGAAAAATAATGGGAGGAACCTTAAGACAATCAGGAATTATCGCAGCACCAGGCATTATAGCTCTAGAAAAGATGATTGACAGACTCAAAGAAGATCACGACAATGCCAGAAGACTAGCAGATGGACTTGTAGAGATTAAGGGTTTTAGGCTGGATATGAGGACAGTACAGACCAACATTGTGAAGCTCGATGTAAGCGGCTTGGGATGCGATATCGGTAGGTTCTCAGCTGAACTGAAGAAACAGGGCGTAGAGATATCAGTTCTCGGAGGATCATCAGTGCGAATGGTTACTCACAGAGGAATAGAGTCTTCAGATATTGACATTGCACTTAACATAATAGAGACTACTGCTGAAAGACTCAGGACTTGAACTGCAATTGGCTAATAGAGAGTCCAAGATTGCCAGACCGAAGATCTATTCTTTCAGATTCCCTCTAAGATCAATAATGTCTATTCAGAGAAGAACTATCACAAGTTGGCATGGGCTTCCTGCTTCGATTTCCGGTGATTCGAGTTGACTAAGATCCTCATAGGGACAGGGGGATGGGCGTATTTCAGAGTATCAGGGGACCCTTTGAGAACATACTCTGGAATCTATGATATGGCTGAGGTCAATTCCACATTCTATGGGTTCCCTGGGCTCTCGATAGTCCAGTCATGGAGAGAAAGAGTCCCGGATGAGTTCGAGTTTGCAGTTCGATGCCACCAAAATCTTACGCACCGACACAGGTTCCAACCCATCGACCCTGCGTTCAAAGATTGGGACTATATGATGAAGGTATGTAGAAGTCTGAGTTCAAAGATTCTTATCATAAACACTCCTCCTAATCTCCAGATGTTGCCAGAGAAAATCGAAGATCTGAATAACTTCTTCTCCTCAGCAGACTTACACGGACTTTGCCTAGCCTGGGACTTAGGAACCCAAGAAAAAGAGGATAGGAAAAGACTGATCGCGTTTCTGCAAGACAGGGGATTCATCCATTGCGTAGATCTATCGGTTGAAGAACCAGCCTTTAAGAGTGAAACAGCTTACTCGCGACTATTCGGAAGAAGCGAGTTTACCGTCCACCAGTTCTCAGATGAAGAACTGGCAGATATCAACCGTAGAGCCGAGTCTATAGAGTCAAAGAAACTCTACTTGAGTTACCAAGGTATAAAGATGTACAAGGACGCCATCCGGATGAAGATCTACAGAGAAACCGGTAGATTCCCACCGGTAACAAGAAGCAAAGGGCTGGACTCAGCTATTGAAGTACTAAGAGAGGATATTAAACTACCAACGACCAAAACATCACTTGTCCAAGATCAAGGATGGAAGATCTTTGACTTGACAGAAGAAAAAAGAGATAGGCTTCAGAAGATTCTGGAAGCTCTTCCCGACAAACCTTACCACAATTTCCGAGAGCTTATAGCAGAACTCAGAAGACTAAACCTCAACCTATTGTTCCCCGGAAAGTCCGAGGAATCACCCACCAAATAGAATATGAATCGACATCCATCAGCAATATCTTTTGAGAAATATTTCCTGTTTACTTCTACAAGAACCTCGAAAGTTTGGTTTGAGTCAAAGCGTCTTTCAGAAGTTGGCTATTTTCTATCCAGACTTTCAGATCGATATCCAGTTTCTGTTTAATTCTTACCAGAACTTCCTCTATAGTATTAAATCTAAGAGGGGGAGTCCTCAAAGCGTTTCTGACATTCTCTCTTACCTGCCACACACCCACAGGCATAATGTATCCAGGATGAGCCTCACGTAGAACCAAGACTGCAGCTTGCCTTCTCTCCTCTCGAAGCTTCTCGTTGGCCGCAAGTCTGGCAGCATAGTAACACCCACCCATTCCGGCATACCTTGTTCTCCCTCGATAAGGCTCGGAATCAGACAACATGAAGATCTGGCTGTCTGTTGGATTCCAGATAGTTCCTGGGTACCAAGCCTCCATTGCCTCATACTTCCATGCTTCAGGCATCATCAGTACTTCGAATCGGTTGTCAAGATATGTCGATTCATAGAGTCGGTACTCGTTGATAGTCGGGAACTCTTTGACCTCATTCATCATATATTTAGAGAGAAGACTATCGACCGCTGTGATACTCCAACGAGTCGGGACTAACCTTCGTTGATCTTTTACTCCGAAGATACCCATACTGAAAGCTCTCTGGATTTTGGATACTCGAACTCCCTGATTGTAGATCTCCCGAACTGCTTCAGTTGCCTTGAGATCAGAATCGTAAAATGCTTTCTCGATATGTCGATCTGTCTTGCCACTCGATCCTACACGCATCTTTTTGATCTTTGCAGTAGGACCCATTGGTTGTACTTGAGAACTGAGAAGAAACGTATGCCGAGGTTTGCTTGAAAATTCGAGATCTGTATCTGTGGAGCTGCTTAGAAGTGTAAGCTCACGAGTGTCATCAAGCATTCTACCAGAATCTTCAGGCCTTCTTACATCGACCCTATATCTTCCCCGAACCATCTTAAATCTCAGGTCTACGATCTCATCCATACTCTTCCCAAACCATAGTTCAGGAAGATCCATAATCTCAGTATCACCAAATATTGGAGGGACCATCGGTCCTGCATAGACATACGGGTATCCTATTCTCCCAACAAAGACGCTAGGAGGACAGTCTCCAGAAATCTCTTCTTTATCGAATAGAGGTTTGGTACGAAGATATGCCCGTAATCTTGTGAGAAGAGGACACCTGCTCTTTCCACAGAGGAGACGACTGCCCTTGCAGAAATGACACTGGCTTCTCCCAGAAGATCTATCCACAAATTGTACTGAGGGATACAGATCAAGTGCAGTTTCTACATCTTCAATTGCTTGAGAGATCCAGGGCATCTTCTTTTGAGCCTTACGCACGATCTTCTGAGGATCTCTTGAAATCACAACCGTCTCCACCTAGCCCTTGTAGATTTTGAGAATTATGTCTTGCTATAGAATAGCCTATCAACGATGTATAGACGCAAAGTCAGGGATGTTCTTTAGAAACCCTCAGGTAAAAACTGGAAAGGTCAATAGCAAGAATGCAAGATGAGAGAGGGTATTTGAATGACTAGAAACGAAGAAGAGATTAACGTTTGAACTCAGAAATCAGCATCCTTAGAACAACAGAGATATGAACAATAGACTAAAGCCGATTCATCCACCTCTTCGAAATTCGAAGATGAATAAACTTTCAGAAAGTTCAAAGGGAGGTAGACTCCCATATTGCTCGATTCCCCAGCGCAAAAGGTCAACATTGATTTGGCACTGAAGGATGACCCCGTCAAGAATTGACACAAACCGAGTAAGAGGATGTAAACGTGCCAACCTACAAAGAGATCACATGCAAATCCATCCTGAGTAGAAGTCGAATTGCAGATGTAGACTATTCAATAAACCCATATATCGGATGCGAACATGGCTGCGTTTACTGTTATGCTCGCTTCATGGGAAGGAGGAGAGGACATCTCGAAGAATGGGGAGAATTCGTCGACATAAAGGTCAACGCCCCTCAAGTCTTCTCAAGAGAAATCACCAGGGTGAAAATGGGACCTGTACTTCTTAGCAGCGTTACAGATCCCTACCAACCGGCAGAAAGCAAGTATCAGCTTACTAGACAGATACTGAAGCGTCTACTTCACTACGACTATCCAACATCTATCCTCACAAAGTCAGCTCTTGTCGAAAGAGACATAGATCTGCTACAACGCTTCAAGAACTGTCAAGTTGGGGTCACAGTTGTCGTATTGAATGAAGAAGTAGGAAGAGCATTCGAACCCTATTCATCTCTACCAAAGGATAGATTCAACGCTTTGAAGAGACTTGTTGAGAACGGAGTACAAACATATCTCTTCCTCGGTCCCATGTTACCCGGATTCTCAGAGGAAGACCTCGAGGAGATTCTAGATGAATGTAAAAGAGTGGGTGTCCATCACGTTCTCTTCGACAAGCTCAATATCAAGTATGGGAATTGGTCATCAATCACAAGAGTTCTAGACTCAGAATTCCCCGAAAGAAAAGAAGAATGGAAGAACGCTCTTCTTCAGAAAGGATATTACAAACGACTTAAGAACAGAATCGAGACTCTTGGAGCAGAAAAGGAGTTATCTCTAATATCATGCTACTAAGAAGCCAACAACGAGCAGAGAGCGATAGAAAAGAAGGATGAAGAAATGGGGACCTTCACCAGACTCATGAGCTACTTAGGCAGGTACTGGCATCTAGTCTTTTTAGGCATGTTCGCAGTTCTCGTAGCAACCGGACTCAACCTAGTCAGTCCACTTATAGTCAGAGATGTCGTTGACAAAGTTTTAATCGAGAAACAGTACTCGACTCTGCCTCTCTATACCCTAGGGATAGTTGGTATAAGCGTTCTACGCGGAATCTTCAGATTCATCCAGAGATACGTTCAGAGCTACGTTGGTCAGAGAGTGGTCTTCGATATTAGAACTGACCTATTCCAAGCACTCCAAGAGAAATCCTTCAGCTTCTACGACAAAAGACGCACAGGACAATTGATGTCAAGAGCTACGAATGACGTGGAACGTGTAAGGGTTCTACAATCCTGGTGGATAGCAGCCATCACTACATCTACATTGACAACAATCAGCATAACGGCAATCCTCATCTCACTCAACTTGAAACTCACACTACTCTCAACAATAATCTTCCCACCCATTTTCATCTGTGCCTATATTCTCTCGAAGACCATCCGCCCAAAATACCAAGAGATGCGTCAACTCATGGGAACCATGACTTCAATCGTACAGGAGAATATCGTAGGAACAAGAGTTGTAAGAGCCTTTGCAAGAGAAGATTTTGAGATAGGAAAATTTGGAGAGAAGAACACAAAATACCTTGACACCCGGCTAGAAACAGTGAAGCTCCGCGCAACTTATGGTCCATTGATGAATCTAATACTGAGTTTCGGAATAATCATTGTCTACTGGTTCGGTGGAGGAGAAGCCATCAGAGGAGAACTAAGTATAGGAACACTTGTCGCTTTTGCGTCATACCTATCAATGCTCGCGAATCCAGTCAGGTTTCTCGGATTTCTAATCACATTCTACTCCAGCGCAATAACAGCTGCAGAGAGAATCTTCGAGATAATGGACTTCCAGACAGAAGTGAAAGAGAGCCCTACAGCGATCGAACTGCCTCTACTAAAAGG
>CP070773.1:849996-863908 GCA_020345945.1 Candidatus Bathyarchaeota archaeon
AGGCGTAAAAGGTACAGGAGCCTCTTGGAGACCGAGGATATGGGTTCAGAGGTCAAGGGTTACAGAGTTCTAGTGTTGGGACTTATTGTCCTAGTGGCATTCTCACTTAGGATGCAGGCTTTCTTGACCTTTCCAAGCCCATCGGGATCGGATCCTGGTCTAAGGGTTAAGAACGCCTATCTTCTCTCGAAGGAATGGGTCAACATTACCTACCCAGCTTTCGATGCCACCTTATCTCTTCTCTGGATAAATACTGGAGAAACTACTAGAGGGCTGATACTATCCACCGAACTTTTCGTCTCAGTAGTAATGGCATTTTGCGCTGCTTCTATGTATTGCATTTCAAACCACGTATTACAGGATAGAAAAGCATCACTGGCGGCAGCGTTTCTCGCAGCATTCTCAGCGCCAACCTATGAACTCGTATCCTTCGGGTCTTACCCTCAAGGACTCTCACTCTTCCTGATACCATTGATCTTCGCTATCACTCTGAAAAAAGACATGGGATCCGATATATCAAGAGCGATCTGTCTAGGACTTCTTGCTGCAAGTCTTCTAATGATGCACTTCTGGAGCTTTGTAATCTGTACGATTGTGATTGTCCTTTTCTCAGTAGCTAACTGTATTAGGTTGATCCTAAAGGAGAGCCAGGGGGTTGTAATGACCCAGATAATTACGATAGTTATGCCTCTTCTGGCTCTACTATTCTCAGCCCCTTGGTGGATTCCGATAGCTCCTTTCCTTCAGAAGACTCTGTTATATGCTCCTGTCGGGGCTACAAGCATAAGAGGCGTAGGATGGAGATTTGAGAGGTTCTTCTCACCTCACTGGTTATACTATGTGTTTCTACCAGCAGGACTTGTCGGATTCCATTCATATAGGAAAAAACGAAACTATGAAGGGTTAATTCTAGTTGGGTCTTGGTTTCTGACTCCATTCATCTTGATGCAAGGATACCGATTCGGAATCGGAGCCGACTACAGAAGATTATGGTACTACCCCATGGAGCCAGCAATGGTTGTCGCGGGTCTGGGTCTAAGCTTCGCTGTTTCTCTCATCTTCCATGCTTTGAGGAAGACAATCGATCAAAAGGTAGGAAAGACGATAGTCTCAAGAACCGTTACCGACTTGTCAGACCAGATATCGAGTTCAAGTATGGTAAAGCTAAGATCCGCCCTAGCAATATCAACAGTCTTTCTACTAGCATTAACCCTATTCAGTCCAGGATGGTGGGCTGTTCGAGAAGCCAACGCGTCTACAAGGTACTACAGCCATGTCAAGGAACCCGAACTTGGAATGATGCTCTGGATAGGAGAACACGTAGAGGAGAATATGGAGATATTATCGAGTGGATCGGTTGGATGGTGGATCAGAGGATTATCTAGACGACATGTAATATCGGTGATTCCAAGGGCATTCATCAACGTCCCATGGCAGATATCACGAGCAGAAACCGTAGGAATCCTAGTCAGCGAAGCATCTTATGCCCTGAGGAATGACTGGATACAGGTACGTGACTCCGGACCGTACTGGTCAGGATTCAACCCTGAACTGAGTATCAAGTCGGAAGAAGATTACAGATCGTTTATGCACATGAACGATACAGGGATCATACTCCAACTATCCAATGGTCAGAAGATCAATCTAGCTAGCATAATGGAAAGGGATAGCTCATGGGTATCGAGAAGAGGTGATGCTGCAACCTTACAGACGACCTACAACGGACAAACCATTACTGCGACAAAGACCGTCACTCTCAGAGACTCGTCTAGCTTCGCAGATATTCAGCTGAAGATTGACGGAGTTGGACCTCACCCCCAAGACCTTTCCATAATGGTTTACCCAAACGAAGACTTTGAAGAACTAATAGTCTTGGCTGAAGAATACGAGAAGAGAATTGAACAAGCAACTGCCGACTACTCGACCTCACCGTCTAGATGGTTTGCAGTCTACGATTCAAAGAACGATCTATGTCTTATTGTAAAACTCAACGGGGAGATCAAAGTACAACTCAGCGTGGATCAGGGAAGACTCCTATCCTTGAGGTTCGATCTCAAGATAAGCGAAGGCAAAACTAACATGAAGATTGGTGGCTTCCAAGTAAGAGATAGATCGACACTACAGGAATCAATCAAGCAGCATATCCAGGAGGACGATCAGGAAAACGACTTCAACGATACCCCTGGTCAAGTCTCAACCCTTGATTATCTGGAGGTGCTTAGAGAATATAGGATTAGGATAATAGTGATAGGAACAGTTGAGAAACATGCAAGAGACCCCCGTCTAAACCTTGTCTTCTCGACAGGAGAGAAGTTCATATTCGAGAGCAGTTAGAAAAACAGTTGCCTATGAATTGTCTTCAAATTTTATCGAGGAGAATCCGTTTCTCCCATTTCCTATCACCATCATATAGTCTAAAAATAACCTCGTTATCACTAGAATCCTGCATATCTAGTCTACATAAGAGCCGACAACCAAATCTATCTCCAAAACTGTCTTTAGATAAATGTCTAGAAAACAGGTTACCGTGAAGATTCTATGGATCGAGAATACACCGTTCAACTAGCCAACCCGTATCTGGATGAGGAGGATGCAAGAGCAGTCTATGAAGTTGTCAAGTCAGGAAGGCTTTCTCAAGGACCTAAAGTAGAGGAGTTCGAGAAGAGATTTGCGGATTATGTTGGAGTGAAGCATGCGATTGCTGTCTTTAACGGCACGGTAGCACTTCATCTCTGTCTCGCGGCGATGGACGTCGGTCCGGGAGACGAGGTGATAGTCCCTTCATTCTCCTTCGTAGCCACGGCTAATGTAGCAATATACCAGAATGCAAAGCCAGTCTTCTGCGATATCAAATTGGACACATACAATCTCGACCCTAACGGGATTGAAAGTCAAGTGACATCAAAGACAAAGACCATCATCCCGGTTCACTACGGCGGTCAGACAGTTGACATGGCCCCAATAATGGAGATCGCTGAGAAATACGACCTCACAGTAGTAGAAGACGCGGCTGAAGCTCATGGCTCAACATATAGAGGAGAGAAAGCAGGGGCTTTAGGTGATACTGGCTGTTTCTCGTTCTATCCTAACAAGAATATGACGACAGGTGAGGGGGGAATTATAACCACCGATAATGACGAGTTGGCTGAACGGATAAGAATCATGAGGAGCCACGGTCAGGATCGCAGATATCACCACATTCTTCTGGGATACAATTATCGGATGACGGAGCTCCAAGCAGCTCTTGGCATAGTCCAACTGAATCGATTAGAAGAATCAGTTGAGGGTAGAATAGAGATAGCACGACTCTACTCGGAGGAGTTGTCCTCGATAAAGGGAGTTATCACTCCGTTCGTAAGACCTGAGAACAGACATACATACATGCTCTACACCGTGAGAGTTCCCAACAGGGATAGAGTTCGAGCATACCTAGAAGAGAGTGGTGTAGAAACAAGGATAGCCTTTCCTCCAATCCATCTCCAACCTTTATACAGAGAACTTTACGGTTACAAGGGAGGAGAACTCCCAGTCACAGAGGAAGCAGCGAGTTCGGTCCTGAGTATACCGATGTATTATGGGCTTGAGGAGGAGAAGCAAGACTTTGTCGTTAACCATTTAAGAAAGGCTATGGGTAGTAGTTAAGACACTTCGAGGAAAAGAAATGCCACATACTCTTCGTGACGTTAGAACCCTAGTTACAGGTGGAGCTGGATTTATTGGGAGTACAGTAGTAGCTGAACTCTGTAAGCTAGGTGCTGAGGTAACAGTACTAGACGACTTCTCGTTCGGAGACCTCCAAAACGTGAAAGACCAACCCATTAGAATTATGTGCGGAGACTTGCGTGAAGAGGAAGCCGTTTTCAAGGCTGTGAAAGATCAGGAAGTCATATTCCACCTTGCTGCTCGACCGTTCATACCATTATGCTACACACGACCAAAGGAGTTCTTTGAGGTAAACTCTCTAGGCACCTTAAACCTCATGCTTGCAGCCATCAAGGAAGACCCAGAGTTCATAGTCAACGTCTCTTCATCCGAGGTCTATGGGTCAGCTCAGTATGTTCCCATGGACGAGGAGCACCCAACGAATCCACATTCAACCTATGCAGTAAGTAAACTTGCTGCAGACAGAATATGCTTCACGTTACATAAGGAACACTCGCTTCCAGTATGCTTGATACGTCCATTCAATACATACGGTCCCCGCGAGACCCACCCTTACATCATCCCAGAAGTCATCTCACAGTTCGCCAGATCAAACACGATCAACTGCGGAAACCTCGAGACTACTAGAGACTTCACATTTATTGAAGACACTGTCAGAGCATTGATTCTCGCCGGACGACGTAAGGAAGCGATAGGTAAAGTCATTAACATCGGATCTGGAAAAGAGATCAAGATGAGAGAATTGGTAGTCCTCATCGCTGAATTGATGGAGGTCAAAGACCTAAAGATAGTGCAGAATAAGACGAAAATCCGTCCCTTTGATGTGACACGACTCCTAGCTGATAACGCAAAGGCAAAAGAGATACTGAGCTGGGAACCCAAGATAAGCCTCGAAGAAGGACTTAAGAAGACAGTAGATTGGTATCTGAAGAACGGACGTCAATGGCCCTACGAGCGGAATCCTTTCTACGCAGAATACTTCAAAACCTAATCTTCAAGAAGTTAGAGGAACGTAGAACCGAAATTCCAGCATCAACACCTTGATAGATTCCCTGCAAAGATATACCAATATACAATAGACACCCGTGGGGGAACGGAATGAAGATCTCCGTCATACTCCCAACATACAATGAAAGTGAAAATATCACCGCTCTATCACAGGAACTACTAACTGTCCTAAAGTCTCAAGGCATTACAGGGGAGGTCGTTATCGTTGATGATAACAGCCCCGACGGAACTGGAAACATAGCCGACGCCCTCTCAGAGAGAGACAATCGAGTCAAGGTGGTTCACCGTCCAGCCAAACTTGGGTTAGCGACTGCAATAGACGAGGGTAGTAAAGCTGCTTCACACGAGATAATTGTGACTATGGACTCAGACTTCTCTCATCCTCCTCGCATCGTGCCTGAACTTGTCTCTGCTCTTGATGAGGTAGACATCTCCATTGGGTCCAGATACGTCAAAGGAGGAAGCATGGAGGGCCCCATCCATAAGATCATATTGAGTAGGATGATGACTACCTTTGCAGGATGGCTACTAGGACTAAATGTGAAAGACTGTACTGGTGGATTTCACGCGTTACGAAAAAACCTCTTACAAGAACTCGAAGTAAAATCAAAAGGAGGAGAATACGACCTAGAGCTATTGTACAAAGCAAAGGAAAGAGGCTATACAATGAAAGAAATCCCGTTCACTTACAAGTATCGAGAGAAAGGCGAATCCAAGACCAACCTTTTGAAGGGAGGAACCATCTATCTTCTGACAGCTATGAGATTAGTCTTAGAATCATCAAGCGAAACAACTTCTGATACATACAAGGAATGACAGAACATGGATTCTATTGAAGGAAAGAAGGTCCTAGTAACTGGAGGCGCAGGATTCATAGGATACAATCTTTCACTTGCTCTAAGTAGAAAAGGAGCAGAGACAAGAGTAGTCGATAACCTTTCTTCACAAGGTAGCCTTGAAAGAATGAAGAAACTGAATTCTCACAAGATATTCACGGTGGTGGCCGATATCCGCCATCGTCACAAGATCGCAAGCCTCTCTAAGGATTGTGATGTGATCTTTCATCTCGCCGCCATGGCAAGCGTTCCATTATCTGTGAAAAGACCTCAATACGATTGCCAAGTCAACGTTGTGGGGACAGTCAATGTCTTCGAGGCAGCACGACTCACAGATGCGAAGATAGTATTTGCCTCATCCTCAGCGGTCTACGGTACCCCCACCAAGATACCGATACCTGAGAATCATCAACTGAAACCTATCTCGTTTTACGGGCTGACCAAGGTAGTCGACGAGTTCTACTGCGAAGCTTACCATGAGACCCACGGACTGCAGGTAGTCTCACTCAGACTCTTCAATGTCTATGGACCTGAAGCTCGGATGGGAGTAACCTACGACTTCCTAAAGAAACTCTGGAAAGACAACAAGCGTCTGGAAGTCATAGGTGACGGTGAACAGTCAAAAGACTTTATCTATGTCGACGATGTCGTAAGGGCATTCCTAGCAGCCTCCCAGATAGAGAAAGCTAATGGAGAAGCATATAATGTTGGGTCAGGAGACTCCATCAAAGTCAAAGATCTCGCCTACAAAACTGTAGATCGACTGGGTCTCTCGGATAAGACTGATATCGTATGTGGTGTTACACCAACATGGATCGGTGATGTGAAGTACACTAAAGCAGACTTGACCAAAGCGAGATCAGAGCTCAAATGGAAGCCTAAAATCGACCACAACAGTGGGCTTGACAATGCGATCCGTTGGTTTGAGTCGGCCTACGGTAAAATCACTCGCTAACCTACAAATGGACGACCTCGCCAGTAGATGAGGCTTCCAACGCTAATTCTGCCATCTCGAGCGCCTTTAGCCCATCGAATCCCGTGACGATCGGATCAGCCTCTCCCAATAGACAATCTACGAAGTGCTTGATTTCGAGCATCAAAGGTTCAACCCATGTACTCTCCATCTTCGTTACTCCAGAAGCATCCTCAAGGACAACTTCCTGACTTAGGAAGTCTAGCTCTGCTATTGCCTCTTTCCCTGTGACTATCATTCTTCGGATCTTACGAGGAGTTAGCCAGTTCGACTCTATGAAAGCCGTCTTTACCCCAGGAAATCCGATTATGATCTCTGCGAAATCTTCGTATCTATGACCTAGACTTCCGGCTTTCGCGTATATGCTTACAGGCTCCTCGTCTATGAGGTATCTTGTTAAGTCGAGATCATGGATCGCGCTGTCTTTTATGACGCCGACATCTCCTATCCTGTCAGGCCATCGTCCTACTCTCTTCGCAAAGAGAAGGACGATCTCACCAAGAGCACCTTCATTCAGTAGATTCTTGATCCGACGAACTCCTGGGTTAAACCTCTCTATATGACCAGGCATAATCTTGACTCCTTCTCTTTCCGCCTTGGCGACGAGAAGCCTTGCCTGCTCAGAGGTATCGCATATCGGCTTCTCCACGAAAACATCTTTCCCCGAGTCAACCGCCTCTTCAGCAATCTTCCAGTGTGTCGTCGTTGGGGTACATATGCTTACAGCACCAATAGATGGGTCCTCCAGTATTTTGGAGTAGTCTGTGAATGTTTTTGTAACCCCATACTCCTTTGCCACGGTTCTTGCTCTGTTGAGATCGATGTCTGCTACAGCCGCTAAAACAACCTTCTCGAACGAGGAGAAAACTCTCACATGCTGTCGTCCCCAGAAACCACAACCGATTACAGCGACACCGATCTTCTCCGTCTCTTTTCACCTCATCCTAGAAGCATAATAGAGGAAACATGTTTCCATTAGTAAAGATAGATTGAAGTCTTCACCCTTGGACTCCTCTTCCTAGACGACGATATACTAGTTTTTCCTCTTCAACCTTTCTAGGATTCAAAACATTCCCGCAGTCGATCACCACGGCAGACTTCCTCATCAGCCGGCTCGCATTCCTGAGATTCAGCGTCTTGAACTCGTCATGCGCTACGGTTATGAGTAATAAATCCACGCCCTCCAGAGTCCCTTTGACTCCCCTTGCGGCTGGCAAACCCGATCTTCGTAGCTCTTCTGACGTGAAGAAAGGGTCATAGACCCTGACTTCGGCACCCTTCTTGGATAGACGTTCTACAAGTAGATGAATTGGTGAGTAGGCAAGGTTCTTCACGTTAGCTTTATAGGAAGCCCCAAAAACAGCTATTCTCGCCCTTCTTATACTTCTTCCAGCAGCTCTCAGTGACTTGACCACAAGCCTGATCGTGTGGGAGAGTAGTTGATCGTTGAGTTTCCTAGCAAGTTTAACCAATCTCAGTTTTGAGTTGTTATATTCTCCTGCCTCAATTAGGAAATGCGGATTCACGGGTATGCAACCTCCCCCGACCCATGCCCCGGGGAGAAGAAGATGACAGAAAGGCTGACTATTGCACATCTCTCGGACCTCGCTGTAATCCAGTCCAGCGTTCTCACAGAAAGCTGCTAGTTCATTCGTCAAGGCCAAAACAACATCTCGGTATACATTCTCGAACAATTTCTCAGTTTCAACGGTCTTAAACGATGAGGTATGGATTATCCTGTCAACACCTATAGCACGGAAGAGCGTAGAAGCTGCCTGTAGACTTCTGGTATCCGTCGCCGCAAGAATTCTTGGATAGTTTTTAAGATCCTTTAGAACAGAACCTTCGCTCGCCCTAATCGGGCTGTAGACCACTCCAAACTCCTTTCCAGCGCGATACCCTGATGCCGCTTCTAAGCTGGCTATCACAAGGTCTTCTGTAGTTCCTACTCCTACTGTACTATCAAGGATAACCAAGCTGCCTTCCTGAATTCTTCTACCAATCTGTCTGCAGACCTTCTCAACGGCAGAGTAGTCCGGTCTATTCCTTGAGTCTACACTTGTAGGTACAACGATCATTATTATTGGGGTCTCGGGGATCACATCTGTCGGTTTATCTGTTGCTTTGAACCGGCCCTCGTCGAGGGCTGTCTTCAAGATCCTCTCTACTCCGACTTCAGTGAATCGAACCTTGCCTGACGCAGCCATCTCTACTACTCTTCTATTAGAGTCGACTCCGAGGATCTTAGCTCCGACATCAAGAAAAAGACAGGCTGTGGCTAGACCCATCCTTCCTAGACCCATGACAGAGATTGGGATCTCCCCAGACTTCAAACCCTCTTCGAGTTCTTTTGGGCTCATATCTAGAATCGAAAACAATACTTGGGCACCCAGAGGATTATCTAAGACAGAGATTGATTATACTTGCATAAATCTTACTCAAGAATGAACTAAGGAGGCATCGGGAACGCCATCAATCCATATCGACATCTTAACCCCTAAACAAGTCCGTTTCTTCAAGAGATTGATAATACTCCTGGAAGAAGAGGGAAATGAGGTCTTGGTTACAGCACGGAAGTATAGGGAAGCTGAAGAACTGTTGGAAATGGAAGGAATACAGTACTCCTTAGCAGGGGAACATGGAGGAAGTCGACTTAAAGAAAAACTTGAAGCAAGCCTGAACCGTGCGTTGGAACTCACCAAGTTGGTCTCAGATTTTCACCCAGATATCGTAATCTCTCATGCTTCTCCGGAGGCTGCCCGTGTTGCCTTCGGTCTCGGAATCACACATATCTGCGTAAATGATTCACCTCATGCTAGAGCCGTTGCACGCCTTACCGTGCCTCTAAGTCAGAGACTCCTAACACCCAAGGTCATCCCAAAGAAGAGTTGGACCAAGTACGGCATAAGTTCAGATGCCATTATCAGATATAACGCCTTGGACCCAGTGGCTTGGTTACACGATGCTCATCCGGATAGCACAGCCCTCGACAAACTGGGGCTATCAGGAGACAAGCCGATAATTGTTCTACGAACAGAGGAGTCATATGCTTCGTATCTATTAGGTCACAGTCCGCCGAGCGGATCGGTAGTAGTCTCTATTGTAAAAGAGCTCTTCTCTAGTATTGATGATGAGATCGATCTTGTTATACTCCCTCGATATAGATCACAAGCCTCGGAGATTAGGAAATCTGTACCAGATGGGGTGAAAGTGGCTGAACATGTAGTTGATTCTCTAAGCCTATTATCTAGGTCCTCAGTCTTTGTTGGCGCAGGAGGAACTATGACGGCCGAAGCATCTCTTCTAGGTGTACCGTCCATCTCATGTTATCCAGGGGAAACAACCTGTATAGAATCATTCCTTATCAAGAAGGGGCTTGTGAGAAAGATCTCTGATCCTGTTAAGATCTCAAGAGAAATCACCAAGATCTTGAAGAATTTGGCGTCAATTCGTGAGTCTCAATCGGAGAAAGCTGACTCGATCTTATCAGGGATGGAAGACCCGGTTCAGGTCATCTATAGAAGTACCTTGGATTTCCTAGGAAAAGATAGATAGCATTTTTTCTAGATCAGGGTATAGGAGTCCCCAAATATTCAACTGAGGGAGAAGATGCAGATTCTGCTACTTGAGTACACTAGGTTTGTTCTAGCCTCGACCTCGAACTTATGTGCTGCCTCAGGTCTGGTTGCGATATAGTCTATCTGGAATTGCTCCATGAGTGAGAGATAATCAGTGTATACCAGGCGGTCTTCGGAGTCCGGTTTCTCACTTAACGGGTTCTTCGAATATTGGGTCAGTTGACTGATTGTCTGGTCATCATTGATGTATTCCATGGCACCAATATATGCTACTGCGTGCATGGAGACACCTCCTCTCGAGTAGAACTTGGTACGTAAACCAGTTATTTTTTGCTCCTCTTGGAATTCTCTCACCCTCATCCACTTCTTTGCGACTACGGCCAATAAGATCTCTTCATCCTCATCGATGAGGGCAGCCCATTTAAGATCAGAACCTCTTATCCTTCCCTTGAGGATCTTCCTGTAGTCCAACTCCTCTGGATAGGTCATCTCGACCGAGATGCCGGTGAGATCGCCATGAGGAGCATAGACTTGGTAGTCGACCTCGATGAAAGGCGTCTTCTTTTTCATACGTACAGACTTGACGACTTCCAATCCCGTATCTTCAAACTGGTACTCTGTCACTAATGATACTTCTCCATCCCTCTCAGGCAACCAACCCATCTTCACGACAAGAAACTCTGAGAGGAGATACTCCCCACCATCCCAGTGGACAAGGGTTCTATCGTCCCTTAATCTCGCTATCGTCTTCTTTTCTCCGTCACTATCGAGGGATAAGATAGGAGTTCTGTCCTTACCTGAGGGATTGCTGTCCTCAATCCACATCAAACCATTATTTGCTTGATAACTTATCTCCCCTATGATTATGTTTGCCGCCGAAGTTGCAGGTATCTGCCATTTTGCAGTTATGAATCTCAAGGACATAGATGCGATCGTGTTTCTCCCAATAAGTCCATTGATCCACCAAGCTAGAGAGGAGGAGGCTGCGATATTGGCTTCATGATCTGTCTTGAATCCGAGCCAAGATATTCCTTTGAGCTCGGGTACTCTGACAGTTTGGTAATAGACCGCGGCTTGGAAGAAGTGTACAGTGGCTACAGAGTTTACCCCGAGTATCGATTGTAGCAACAGATAAGCTAGTAACAACGATGAGGCAATCTTTGTGACTTTTACTAGAGGAAACTCTCTGAATCTTGGCTTAAGGGTTCTCGCCATGGCTGTCAAGAATTTGTAAGGAATAATTAGAGAAACGAGTAGCCCGATACTTGATAGGATGACAATAGGGGTTATTGGAAAGTAGCATAATCTCGCATAGTCAACGGAGATCCCCAGGTAATATGCTTGAGTCAGGGCGAGAGGTACCAATATCCATGAGGCCAACACAAGCACATTCCCTACGCCTCTACCCCGTTCCCTAAATACATAAACGATCAAGGCAATAGCCCCTATTGGAGCATATAGATTGTAGAACTCATTTGGTTGTAGGAAGTACAGCAGGTATCCTGCATCCCAGAGACGCATCGCACTAGGAACCCCCGTCAAGGAGGGGCTTACCATGTCCTTTAGGAAGGGAGAGATCGGAGCCCACCAATAGCTGGTGACGACAACAGCGAGAAAAGCAGATCCAATACCTATCTTTGCAGCTTCTCCTATCTTCCTCTTTCCCGCCAGAGTTTTGAGAAGAGTTTCAGTCAGGAATGCAACAGCGATCATTCCTAAGTAGACGAAGAAACTCCAGAAGTGAGACATCAACAGCCCCGAGGATAGCACTGTCACGATCAACATCTTCTCCTTAAAGCTACCATAGTTTCCATCGCTGAGTGAGGCAAAGATCGACGATATGAACCATAACGCCAGTATGCTGGTATACCCACCCCAGCTTAAGGCCTCAAATAACGAGAAGGCGAACGCGATGAGAAAAGCCGAGACAAGAGCGACTCCATCGTGACGTGTAGTAGCCTTCACAAAGACGAAGATTGGGAGAACAGTTGTTGCAGACAGGAAGACTGCAAATAGACTACTAATTCTTCCTAGATCACCGTTACAGACCATCCAGAGAATGGCTAGAGTCACATCAAAGGCAGGATACGGTTCTCTCCTCTCCCCTAGAATGACAAGTCGCCAAGCTGACCAGATTCTCAGCCCAGGATCGCTTCCAGGCGGGATAGGGTACGAAACTAGGATTGCCAGCTCAAGAACAGCTGCAACCACGATGATTGCAGCTAGAATCAAGTGGACCATTCTTTGCTTCTCAAAGGCAATAGAAAACATGGATCTATCCGTGCCGTCTCTAAAGGCTGAGAGACTTATTCTTAAAAGTATTTTAACCCATATCACGATTCCCTGACCCTGTAGGAGGATATCGAAAAACTTCTATCCTGCACAAGTCAACCATCCCCCGCTAAGTCCACAGAGACGATATTGGACTCGCCCAGATACATAGCAGGTGGTCTAAATTGCGAATATGTCTTATCGCCCGTAGCTTTCCAGGTGCTGGACGTTTGCTTGGCGGGGGTGAGGTAAGCCTGAAGTGTCTGGCGGACTTCCTAGCAAATAGTGGACACGAAGTCTTCGTCATAACTCGACAAAGAGAAGAGAATACACCTTCATTCTATAATCGTGGTATAACCGTTCTATACAATCTTTCCGACCCAAAAATACCCCCTAGACCCAGTGTTCATACAGTTCTCAATTGGGCAGCAAACATCCCTCAACTAACCAAGATGATAGAATGTTTGAAGCCAGATGTCGTTCACTCCTACTCCATCGATATGCTCTCAAGAGTTCAGATAGCCCTAGGCGAAAGACCGACCCCAAGCGTAGCTACAATCAACAATCATTTCGTAACCTGCCCCTTCATTCACCTGAACCCGAATGATGAGATCTGCACCCACTGCAATCCACCCGAACTTCTAGAGTGTCTCAAATCAAGGAATGTCCCAGCTCTCGCCCCTTTCGAGAAACTTCTTCAACTACTTAGATACTCTTTCGCAATGAAGTACGACTATCTTACAGTACTCTCAGAAGCCCATCGAAGAATCCTTATCTGCAACGGATTCGCCGCATCAAAGATCTCTACAATCCAGAACTTCCTTGACCCTGTGGATTTCAGATCCAGGGCTGAATTGTATAAGACCGAGTTGGCTCACAGACTCAAGATAGACAAGGAGGACAATGTGGTCTCCTTCGTCGGTCACCTGCGAGCTCAGAAAGGAGTAGAATATCTAATCCAAGCTATACCCGAGATCCTCCGAGTTCTCCCAGAGACAAAGTTCCTCATTATCGGTCCGGGTCCTGAGAGAGACACCTTAATCAATCTAGCAAGAACGACAGGCGTATCCAAGAGTGTACGATTCGTCCCCTATATTGAGAATGAGAAGATACCTGGAGTATACGCACTAAGCACCATCTCAGTTTTTCCATCAATCTGGTCAGAGCCTTTCGGTAGAGTAATCATCGAGGCTATGACCGTAGCTTCAACAGTCGTCGCTACAAGGGTTGGCGGAATCCCAGAGATCATAGAACATAACCGGAATGGCATCCTCCTACCCCCGAGAAACTCCGGAGCATTAGCAAAGGCAATAACAACACTGCTGGAAGACAAAGAAAAACGTATTAGCATAGGTAAGCAGGGACAGAGAACCGTTGACTTGAGGTTTACACCTGAGATCATCGGGCCAAGAATGATAGAGATCTACAAGTCAATTATCACCCAAACTCCAAAAAGCACCTTTCAAACCATTCGCCGCAAACCAGCAATTTTCGAGGACGATAAAACCCCAGCCTGCCGGGAATGCCGTTTGTGATTAGCGTTATGTTTGGTGTATACTTCTGCCTCACCTTTTGACACGGCA
>CP070773.1:864008-866063 GCA_020345945.1 Candidatus Bathyarchaeota archaeon
TTGACCATACCGTATATCTGGAGGATCAAGGACAAGCTGAAACCTGAAACCTTGATTGACTCATACACTGATTCCGCGATCGGCGCGATCAAGAGGGAAGACTCAAGAAGTGCAGAAGAAAACGTGGACGCAATCTTAGAATTAGCAAACAAGGCAATTGGACAGACAGACAGACCGATCTTCAGTTATTGTGTGATGAAACTATTCGAGGTCTGGAAGAGCAGCCCAAGACTTCCAGTTCACAATATCTTGGGGATAAAGTTCGCTGGGCTGCTTCAGATGGCTTGCACCCACAACGAAATGGTCGCAAGGCATGGCGTAGATACCTTGATCAATATCATAAGTGATGCTTCTGAATCGAATGACAGAGAAGCCTGGGGTGGGGCTATAAATCTGATTGAATCACTCTGTTCTTCTATCCAACCGAACACGTGTACAGGTCTGCGCCTCCATTGGGTAGAAACAATAGGAGGATTCGGTAAACTGGCAGCATCGGAAGATCCTGATCTCTCGCTTCGAATCGTAGACGCGTTGGCTGGTCCACTTGGAACTGAAAATACAACAGCATATACCGCTTCAAGATCAATAAGGTGGATTGGATGGATTTTCGAGAGTCTTGTAAGTCTTGAAGCATTCCGCCAAATTGTTGACCTCTTCGACCAATTATTGAATGACCCCTCCGAGGATATAGACCCAGAACTAAGGGGGACTATCATAGGGGAGATGTATCGGTTGTGCCAGTTGGCTGCTTTCAGAATCAGAAACCCAGACAAAGCAGCAATGTTAGAACACCTTGTTCCAAAACTCCCGCCAACCCCTAACCAATCGCTGTTAATCCTCCTTCCATTGATAGGAGCCAATACACTCACTGAAAAAGAAGAACTCAAAGACCTCCAACCCAAGGTCTTAACCAAGCTTTGGGAATTCGCAGGGTCCTCACGAATGGAGGAACAACTCTACTTGAAAGACCTGTTTGAAGAGGCTAGGTCAGCAGCGAGAAGAATGAATCTAGATCTCCCAATAGCAGATTTTGAACAGATCGCCATTAGGGAGAGAGTAGAGACGAAGACATTACCTAGCGAACGAGAAAGAAGTATCCTGTAAACAAGGAGCACTAGGCTTCACTAGTTTCTTCACTATCTTCTTGATCAGACTCCTTCTCCTCTTCACGTATTCTCAGGGCGGCTCTCCTTATTCTTTCTTGACGAGATTCCTCTCTGCCCGGTATTGCCTCAACTTCTTCTCGCAGACGAATAGGTCTTTCTGCCACTTCTTCGATGGCAACCTCCGGCAGTCTCATTCGGAGGCTTTCTACGCCTGGAGTAACAGGTGTTTCTATCAAGGATCTCAAAGTTGCTCTCTGCAGCCTGACTGCTCGGGATTCCTCTCTAATCGGTAAACGCTCTAGCTCCTCTCTTAACCGGGCAGGCGCCTCGAAGAAGGGTCTAACTGGTTCTCTTGCAGCGGGAGGTGGCGCCAGAACAGGTTCGACCGAAGGTAATCCTGTGACTCTGAAGGCAGCTCTCTGCAGCCTAGATCGACGGAGAGGTGAAGGAGGAACTGAAGGTGGAACTGGGGTTGGTACCGGAGGCGGTACAGGTACTGCGGGCGGTGGGGTGACAGGGGGTCTCTTGGGGATTGTTGGTATCTCGATTTGGGGTTTCCAGTAGAAGGTGAACCAGACTGCTGCACCAAGCATTGAGATTATTGTCAGTGCACCCCCTATCATAAATGCGGGAGAGGCTAGGAGCACGGCAAGTGGGGAAGGAATAAACGGTACCCTATGTCTCAGGCTTAGAGTTATTGGACCGTAGACGTCTTTCTCGCCATCTGTGTTCTGGACATATACATTCATGCTATAGTTTCCAGAAGCCAGCTTGGAGGTATCGATACGGGTAGAGAACTCTTGGCGGAGGTACTCATGGAAGGTTGAGACCATCGGATAGACAAGTTCGGTTCCGTTCGGTGTTTGGAGACTAACCCAAGCATTCATACCTAGGTTCTCAGGCTCCATCGCAGAGACTGTAACGTCAAATATGGCGCCCAGGAAGTCGG
>CP070773.1:866163-869968 GCA_020345945.1 Candidatus Bathyarchaeota archaeon
TAGATAATCGACCAACGAGTTCACTATTGTCAAAGCGTTTATCTGACCAACCACTCGGCGTCCCTTCCATACGGGGATGCTTCTAAGACGATGGTCTCCCATAAATTCAGAAACCTTTCCAACAGAGTCGGATGCTGTTACACGAGGGGGAAATAATGCGACCGAACCAGCTTTTGTTGAAGCGATGTGGGTGGCCTCTAAGATAGATCTAACATTTATGATACCAATTCTTTCACCGCATTGAACGAAGATCTCATAGACGTCAAGGTCCTTCATCTTTCCTATGACCTTGGAGATCGGTAGTTCTTCTGAAACAAAATCCGCTTCTATAGTCAGCTCTTCTATGCTCATGGCTCTTAATTCTTCGATTGAAGGCACAACAATCTACCTCCCGAGACGCATCTCAGCAAGATTGAACAAATCCTCTTAGAAATCTTCTCGGAGAATCCCGATATGAAAGAAAACACCTTCTACTACTATCATAGACAGAGGAGAAGGCATGAATGAAGATCTCTCTGAGAGTCTTATAGCGTTTTCCAGACTCGCCTCTCCTATCCAACAGTTAGCAATCACCCCAGAGGTCCCTATCGACCTACTTTGAGTAGGCTTCTACTAGGTCTCTGGCTGTGAGAATCCCGATGAGATGGTCACCTTCCATTACAGGAAGACGTCTGACATGTTTTTTCGCCATCAGTTTAGCAGCCTCTTGTATGCTCGATCCCGACGGAATGGTGACTAGAGGTGATGAGGCGAAATCAGAGACAGGTGATTCTGTAGAAGCGCCAGCTGCAAGTATATTGGACAGTAAGTCCCTTTCCGTGAATATCGCCTTTAGGACTCCTTCCATCTCCACTAACACACTTCCGATACGTTCTTTTCCCATCATACGTGCCACTGAGGCGACCGTCTCGTTGGCTTTCACTGTCACTACTTCCTTAGTCATTATCTCATCCACCAATCCTGCTTCTTCAGTCTCAGGAAGAGTTTTGATGAGGTCGGCAGCGGTCACGATTCCGACTACTTGGTCCTGTTCAGTTACTACAAGGCGTCCCTTCTTCCTCATCATCTCTTGAGCAGCCTCTTTCGCCGTTGCGATAGGCCTAATGGTGAACAGCCCTTTTGACATACAGTCTTCTACTTTAACCTTTTTTGGGTCCTTCCCTGGGGCAATTACGTCGCTTAGAAGATCTCTTTCAGTGACGATGCCTGTTGCCTTTTCCTTCTCTACAACTACCAGGCTTCCCACATGTCGATCTCCCATAACCTTCGCTGCTTTAGTCATCGAAGCGTTTGGAGAGATCATCAAGACGTCTCTGCTCATAATGTCGTAGACGTGGACATACTTCTTATACCCTAGATATGCCCTCTCACTCACACTCGGAAATTCTTTCTTGAAAGGTTTCGACAATACTTCTCTCCCCATTCGATCTTCTCAACGGGGGACAAATAAAGCTTCTGTGAATGAGAAATCATTGATTCCTTTTTCCTGTCATAAATGACCAGTCTGACAAAGGATTTAGGTACCAGACAACATTCCACCATTCAATCTTGGAAAAGAGGTTGGTTATCAATGATGGAAGATGTCAAGAAATGGTATGAGGATACGGTTGTGGATAAAACCTTGTCATCCTTGGAGAAGAACGGATTCAAGACAAAGAAGGTAGACAATCGGGAAGAAGCACTTCAGTGGCTATTGTCCATCATACCTTCTAATGCAGAGGTCGGAGTTGGTGGGTCTGTTACGATTCGAGAGATAGGAATCGTCAAGGCACTTGAAGAACGTGGAAACGTGGTCTATCAACACTGGAAGAAAGGTTTGTCTCGACAAGAGAGAGAGGAGATTAGAAAGAAGCAGTTGACCTCCGACATATTCTTGACCAGCAGCAACGCGGTAACAGAAGAAGGCGAACTGGTAAATGTTGACGGAGGAGGAAACCGGGTAGCCGCAATGATATACGGACCAGGCAAGGTGATCGTTGTCATCGGCATAAACAAGATTACAGGAGATCTTGAAGATGCGCTTAACCGCGTTATGAACGTAGCAGCACCGATGAACTGCAAGAGACTGGGACGAAAGACTCCCTGTGTTGAGACTGGCAGATGCGAAGATTGCAATGTTCCAGATAGGATCTGTAACATTACGACGATTATTGAGAGGAGTCCTTCAATCAGCGATGTCATGGTCCTAGTTGTCAGAGAATCCCTGGGATTCTAGATTTTGAATATCAAGCAGATGCGAAGGACGCCTCAAGCAGAGAGATGATCGTCTACATTGTAGTTTGGAGTATCTCTGCTAGCTGGATGAGATATCTTCAGGATAGGGGTAAAGGATTGCTTTCATCCCTTCCTTCGAACCTACATGTTTTATTGCCTCTTCTGCCTGGTCGATAGGATACCTCGCAGTCACGATCTTCTTAACAGGAGCCTTTCCATCACTAATCATCTTCAATGCTTTCCAGTTTAGGTCGAATCTGCCACCCTGTCCCTGACTCGCTGTAAGTATCCTAGAACCATAATGGATAAGGTTCGGGTTGAAATCTAGCTTCGTATCTGCGGTAGCACCTCCGAATATGTTGACAATGCCTCTGCGTTTCGCCATCTTCAATCCCTGCTCGATTACTCTTGGATGAGCGATCGAGCATACAACTGCATCGACACCCTGTCCACCTGTACGCTCCTTAACGAACTCTACTGGATCCTCCTTCTCAGGGTTCACAATATAGTCGGCTCCAAGCTCTTGCGCAAGCTTAAGTCTATGTTCCAGAAGCTCACTTACGAAGACGGTTGCCCCCATAGCATGAGCCACCATCACATGCATCGCACCCATCGGACCTGACCCAATAACTGCAAGGGTATCATACATCTTCACATTCAGAGTGTATAAAACACTGAACATACATTCAGCAAGAGGCATCGATATACCCCCTTCTTCATAATCGACGTTTGACGGCAACTCAAAGATGGAGGCGAATGGCGGTCTAACCCCCCATCGAGGATGAACTCTGAGACTGCCCTCAAGCTTAGCATACTCGGCGTACCCGGCGAACCCAGCGCCTTTGATTCTCTGACCCACTTTGAACTTGGTGACAGCCGATCCGACTTCTACTATGTCTCCCGCCCACTCATGTCCAGGATTGAACGGCCACCAGGGGATACCATGGTTTCCAGTCATATACTTCCTATAATCGGTCGGGCACACAGAACAAGCCCGAACCTTAACGAGCAAGTCATTCTCTCCAATTTCAGGGACATCGACGTCGACAACCCTAAGGTCCGTCACTGGTTCTCCAGGCTTTATCTTAGATTTATCTCTCTCAAACAACAAAGCTGCCTTCATTTTCTTCTGCAACTCAAGTTCCTCCAAAAGAATAGCATATGCACATCTTTCTAGTTCTCCTAATTAACCTTGCAGATGATCTTTACGCTTTTCCAGAACTACTGAAGAGCCGCATCTTTCCAATAACAACCTCTTTGACAGAATCTCTACCTGCGATAAGGTAGTCATCAGGTTTGAACACTTCCCGGTGTTCTAGCAGGTATTCTCTAACTCCACAGGTAAATGCCAATCTAAGGTCGGTGGCAATATTGATCTTGCTTATGCCTAGAGTGATGGCTTTCTGGATGTCTGAATCTGGGACTCCTGTCGCCCCTTTCCACTGAGCTCCTGCTTTCGCCCCACGCTTGACGATAGTTTCAGAGACACCTGAAGCCCCATGTAAGACCAACGGAATATCCAAGGCCTCTGATATCTCCTTCAACCTATCGAAAGCCAGTAACGGTTTTCCCTTAAACTTGTAAGCTCCAT
>CP070773.1:870068-878100 GCA_020345945.1 Candidatus Bathyarchaeota archaeon
CGGCTTGGGCCGATGAGATTGGGAGGTTTGGGAAGCCTGTGATGGTGACCTTTGGTTGTGAGATGAATGGCGACTGGTTTCCTTGGTCTGGGGTGTTCCAAGGAAGAGATGCAACGAGTGAGTTCGGTGATCCGACTATGGCGGATGGACCGGAGAGGTATATCGCTGCGTACCGTCACATCATTGAGCTCTTCAGGAAGAGAGGAGTGGAGAATGTTGCTTGGTTATTCCAGCCTAATTCTAGTTCTCACCCCGAGGAGGACTGGAACTCCATCTCTGCTTACTATCCAGGGAATGAGTACATCGACTGGGTAGGGGTCAGTCTGTATGGGGCTCAATTTATCCACGAGTCTTGGAATAGTTTCGACGCGTTGATGGATCCAATCTATGAGGAGCTTACCTCTCTCTTTCCAGATAAGCCGCTTATGCTTGCTGAGTGGGGTGTAGGAGAGTATCCAGAGAAAGGTGATAAGGCAGCTTGGTACAGGGAAGCCTTGTCCAAGCTTCAAACGAAGTATGTTCGGTTTGAGATCGCTATCATTTGGCATGAGAGATGGCAGAATCACGATGGGACTTGGTCGGATCTGCGGGTAGACTCCTCAAATGAAGCGTTGAATGCATATAGGCAGGGTATCGGTTCAAGTTACTTCGTGGGGAAGAGCCGGTATTTTCGGATTCTTAGGCGAATAGCCTGAGGCAGGGATTTCTAGCGAAGAAGCCATCCTAATAGGTATCGACAAAACAGGATTAGAAGATTTCAAAAATAAGGTTGGGAAAAAGGAAGAATTGACATAAAGAAGATAGATCAGCAAAAAGCATATTTGTCTGCTCTTCAGAGGCACTCAGGCTGAAGAATCACCTGGGAGAGAAATAGCTAGTCTATGTCTCGCGTAGCATATTAGATGAGTTCTATTGGACTGTGAGATTCTAACGGAGGAATGAGTGCTTGTCACTTAGCTCGAAGGATGAGAGGCTACAGCTCTATAAGAGAAGCGAGGTTCGGCGGTTACTATGTTGGTCCCTCCAAGGACACAGAAGCATTATACCGTCACCCTCAAACGGGGACGCCCCTTTCCCCGAAGTTGCGAAAATTCTCAGAGCTAACATGGATATCGTTTTATTGCTGGAAGAGATGGCTTCATGCGGTATCTATCTCAGGAGAAGAATCTACTCCAAGCCTGCCTGTTCTAACTGCGGGTCCATCAATGTCTCGTACAAGTATGTTTGTCCTTTGTGCGGTGGACATGATCTAGATAAAGGGGTAAGGATCGAACATCATGAATGTGGGCACGTGGATTTCCAAACCCAATTCGAGAAAGGCAGAGAGCTCATCTGCCCTAAATGTGGAAAAGAGCTGAAGCTTCTAGGAACCGATTATCATCGTCTCGAGGGCTTTATTCTCTGCAACGAATGCAAACGAGAATTCAGCATACCGAAGATCGTTCAAACATGTCTCAGCTGTGGCGTCGAGTGTTCCTTTGAGAAGGCAGACATCAAACCCATCTTCGGTTACATCCTGAACGAGAACCTAAACAGTGAAATCATCTCTTACTGCTCTATAGAGCCTCCGATAGTCGAGTTCCTCGAGACCCACGGATATGAAGTAGAAGCCCCTGGAAAATTGGGGGGAGAGTCTGGGACAGACCACCTCTTTGACATAGTCGCTACACAGGGTGAGCGGGCTATAGTATTCACGTTGGCTAATGGATCATCAGAGACAGACGAAGATTTTGCCATAAACCTCCTTGGAAGATTCTCTGATGTGCATGCAGATCGGGCAGTATTAGTCTCTACGCCTCGCCTCTCCAATACTGCTAAGAGACTTCTGGAATTCTATGGTATTGAACATGTCGAGGGGGAGACGAAGGAAGAAATCGTTGAGAGACTCTCCGCGGTCTTTGGAAAGTCAAGCAAACCTACATCTATTAGGGGAGACTCGGACTCCTTAGGGCAACGGGAGAAGAGGATTGAGATTGAGCGGGAGAGATTGAGCGATCTGTTATCTCGAATCGACATGTCCCTCAGTGAAGAGTCTGATCGAGAGATGACAGAACCAGTGGTACGGAAGAAGTCACGACGTAGAAAAACAGCTTCGAAGACTCAAGACCTCGAGGGAGTGAGAAGGCTTGGGAACGTTAGGGAACTACTCCGCATAATGCTGTCTGTAATCGAGGAGACAGAACCCGCAGTTCAAGATCGCACCAGCTCGGAAACAACGGTCTTGCCCCCGGAAGATCTACAAGAGAGCGATCAACGGAAACTAAGGTATCTACGTTCAATAATCAAGCAGATATTAGACTAGAGGATTAGAATATGCTCGGACTGATGCAATGCTGTATTGTTAGTCTGTCGCCTAGAACATGTTTAGCCTCAAGATACGTTGAGGGATATTGAAACTCTCAACTCGATACTCGTCGAACGGATCTGAAATCCGGAAAATGATGAAGAGTGTAGAGTATGGGATCTAAGAAGGGAATAGCAGTCGATAGAGGGAGAGAACGATTAGGTATCTGGATTACCTTTGTCCTATCCCTCGGTTTCTGCCTTGGGGTAATATTCGCGGTGCACCGCTTTCTAGAGCCATTCTTCCGGGTTTACAATCCAGTAGTTTTGAGTGGAGTCGGTTCTTCCCCTAGCTTTCTGACTCTTCTTCTTGTGGATGTGTTGAGAGCTGGTCCTCTGTCATGGTATCTCTTCGCGACCTTCTTTCTGATAGTCTTCTTGAATGAGTTGTCGTATGCTCCTTTGGGGATATTTCATCAGTATCTCCAAAAAAAGCGCGAGTTCTTTATAGATGATTGGAAGAGCATTCCAGAGGTTTCCATAATTATCCCTGCATATAATGAGGAGAAGGTTATCGAAGACACGGTTCGTACTCTCCTAGAAGTAGACTATCCGAAGAAAGAGATCATCGTAGTGAATGACGGAAGTACTGATAACACGGTGTCAGTCTTGACGCCTTACGCCCTTGACGGCAGGATTCGGTTGATTACTCGACCGAATGGAGGTAAAGCTGCAGCCCTTAACCTTGGGGTAAGCGTATCCCGAGGGGAGATATTGGTGACGATAGACGCCGATGGGGCTATCGAGAGGAGATCGGTCTCCAGAATGGTCGCCAACTTTCGAGACCCAAACGTGATCGCGGTTGCAGGTAATGTTAAGGTAGGAAACCGAGTGAATATTCTGACTAAACTGCAGGCTGTAGAGTATCTGCACGGTCTCAATCTTCGAAGACGCGCTTTCGATCTACTCCAAGCGGTGGATGTCCTACCAGGTGCACTTGCAAGCTTCCGAAAGACAGCGTTAGGGCTGATCGGTTCTTACGATAAAAGTACGGTCACGGAAGACACCGACCAGACCTTGAAACTTGTGAAGACCCAAAAACCTATACTGTATGAGCCTGACGCTGTGGTTCATACCGAAGCACCCGAGGACATGGGAAGCCTATTGAGGCAAAGGAGGAGATGGTATGGGGGTACGTTCCAGGTTCTCATGAAACACAGTGCCAATTGGTGGAAATACGGAACTTTCAGTCTTATCGGCTATCCTTACATGATAACAAGCCTCGTAGTAGCGCCAATGATCGAGATGATTACCGTTCTTCTAATGACTGCCTACATATTGTTGGGAAGGGTGGAAGGAGTTGCTGTTGCTATCGCACTTCTCTTTATATTGGACCTCGCACTCTCCGCTCTCGCGATCTATCTCGACAAGGATGACTGGGGGTTATTGCTCTATGTTCCTCTATATACGTTGATATACCGTCATGTGCTCAACGCTTTTCGATTAGCGACATACTGGGACCTTATAATGGGGAAAACAGGATGGTTCAGATCAGCAAGATATGGCAAACTGGGAGAGAAGATAGAAGTTAGGTAAACACTAAGTGGATCAGAATCGTCTCTTGTCTTCCATTAAGCCTTAAGTAGTCAAATCGGCGAAGGTCCTGTTGTATGTCTGCCAGGGAAAAGATCATCCTTGCAATCTCATGGTCCCTGATCGTTATCGTCTTTCTCTTCAGTGTTGTAGGTGGACGTTGGTCACCTTTCGGTCTTTTCCGAGGAAAAGTCTGCATACGCCTTGATGATGTCCAAGATCATTGGATGTGGCAGGGACAAATCCTATTGATGGACTATTGCATCTCTCAGAGGGTTGGAATGACCATAGGTATCGTCTCTGGGATAATCGGAGAAGATCAAAGAGTGACCGACCGTATCGAGTACGGAGTCAATCTGGGCATATTTGAGATCGCGCTTCACGGATGGCTGAACGAGAACTACTCAAGAATGGACTACCCACAGCAACTGGATCTCATCCAAAGGGGAAAGAACAAGCTAGAGAACGTATTCCCGGATACCACGGTTGTCACTTTCATCCCTCCGATGAACGAGTTCAACGATGACACTTTGAGAGCCTGCAAGGAGGCGGGGATCCAATTCATCAGCGGTACAGCTATCCCACAATTTCCCAAGTCAGAGGGTACTCTGAAACATTTCCCTGAGACGGTACAGACCGCAGATTACTACAGTGGCGGTATAGGATCCAACTGGATACCTTTTTCCTCAGAGAGGATAATCGAGGACATCGAGGATTCGTTAGAGAAGTACTCGTTCGCTGTTGTTACACTTCATCCCCAACAGTTCTATACTTGGATCGACGGCTCCCCAGAAGTCATTGACACTGAATTGTTTAATGATCTTGTACGAGTCATAGATTGGATAAAGAACAATACGTCCCCAGTACTGATTCGACAGTTGGGTAGTCCAAGCCGATTCGGGGTAGATAGCAGGACAGTAGTCTATATCACTGTTGGATTGTTGTTAATTGCAGGCACAGTGATAATATATCGTAGGAAAAAGTCAGTGTAAAGCCAAATTCATCTTAGACTTCCTCTCCAGTGAGGCCTCTATAGATTCTCCTTTTGACTTCTATCCAGATACATTCCACAGGCCATTGTATGTTGTTGGGGCACAGATGAGATGTCGTCACTTGTATATGTGGTGTGGAAGGTTTCTCCATTTCTTCGCCCAACGCCAGTTCATTCTCCGCAGCATCTGGCAGTACTCTTGGTTTTTTAAGCTGTGGTTGCAGTCTTTACAGTTCTTTTGAGTAATCTCCATACTGGTAAGATTGCAGATGTTGCGGCGTGGAGCCATTCTAAGCTTTCCTCAAGCATTAATCTCTGAACGACTGCTCTTTGATTTTTCGGGGAGATACCTCTGGACTTGAATATAGTATATGTAGACTTATGGATTCTAGAATATTGTTAGAACCAGAGAGCGTTATTGTTTCGTTGAAACTAGTTATGTGATTTTTCTAAGAACAGGATTGTATCGTGGCTGGGACTTAGAGGGTTTTGAAGTTGGTGGTCTTATGATTCTACGTGAGAGTAGAGACATTATCCCTAGGAATATCCCAACCTGGGGTGCCATATCAGAAAAAGAGGGGATGAGAGCTATTTGATATCGACTTTGTGTCCTTTCGGTTTCGGTGAGGGAGACTTCTTCGGTATCTTTACCTCGAGGACTCCATCTTTGAGGGTTGCTTCCGCCTTCTCAGGGATGACCTCTTGGGGGAAAGTCAGACTCTTGAATATCTCTCGATAGCTTCTCTCCCTTACAATGAATTCCTTTTCTTCTTCTCTTTCAGATTCAGTCTCTGTCTTGCCGGAGATCTCAATGTCGTCCTTCGTAATCGTGACCTCTAGCTTATCTTTAGGGATACCTGGGACTTCAGCGTATATTTGGTATTCTTTTCCGGTGTCTATTAGGTCTGCGTAAGCTTCTAGTCTCTGTGTCACAATAGGCCATGCTCTTCTCCAAGGTCCGCCCCGCAACCTCAAAGGTCTCCAAGGTCTCATGAAGTCTTTACCTCGGTCCTCTAGGAACTCGTCGAATGCTTGAGCTAGTTCGCTGGGATACAAACGTTCGATAACTCTCTTCTTGGAGGGTTTGACTTCTCCTTTATTCTCCTCCTCAGGCATAAGATCAACTCAGGAACTGTAGGAATATTTCCATATTTATGCCTTCGTAGTAGATATGTAACTATCTCATCATCGAATGCATGTTACACACGAGTCGAGATGAAGTGGAGAAGCTGAAAAAATCCCCACAAATGGAAGCAGAACGCTAAGTTGACTTTGGAAGGAGGAAAGATTTCTATTCGATCTCTGCTAGAGTGTTATTGGGTGTATTAGATTGAAGATTACAGACGTGGAGATGAGTAGGCCGATCTCTGTGTCGCTTAGACTTGAAGCTGGAGACGCAATAAACCGAGATATGAACGTAAGAACCAGTGCTGCTGTTAAAGTTTCCACGGATGAGGGGATATCAGGTGTCTGCCGCTGTTCTGGTAGCGAGTGGTGTAGAACGCTGATAGATACTGTTCTCAAAAGCGTTGTTGTCGGCGAGGATCCTTTAAACTTTCAAAGGATATGGGATAACATGTACTGGGCGACCTTCAACTTCGGACGGAAGGGTGCATCGATCCACGCAATGAGTTTCGTAGACATCGCTATCTGGGACATCATCGGAAAGGCGACTAAACAACCACTCTACAAGCTCTTAGGAGGTTACCGGGACAAAATTCCCGTGTATGGAAGTAGCATAGACCTTTCTTACAAACTGGATGATTTGGTGAAGATCCATGAGACCTTCGTCGAGGAAGGTTACAAGGCTGTCAAGATGAAGGTGGGAAAGAAAGATCATAATGAGGACTTAGAGAGGGTAAAAGCGGTGAGAGACGCTATCGGTGACGATATAGACCTGATGGTTGACGCCAACAATAGCTGGGGTGTCCAGACAGCGATCAGGATGGGTAAGAAACTCGAGAGATATGACCTTTACTGGCTAGAGGAACCGGTCAGGGCTGAGGATATGGACGGACTTGCCAAGGTAGCTGCCTCTATCGAGATCCCCCTAGCAACGGGAGAGAGTGAGTACACAAAATACGGATTCAAAGAGCTTATAGAGCGGAAAGCTGTCGATATCGTCCAAGCGGACGTTTCTAGGGTGGGTGGGATCACCGAATGGATGAAGATTGCAGCTTTCGCAGAGGCATGGAATCTACCTATGGCACCACACGCACGCCCAGATATTCACGCACATTTGGCTGCCGCCATACCTAACGGACTAATCGTCGAAGTCTTTACCACAGAGTTTGACCCGCTTCAGTTCGACTACTGGACCGACCCTTGGCACAAACCTAAGGATGGATACATCGAACTCGCAGACACAGCCGGTATTGGACTAGAGGTCAATGAAGAAACGATTAATAAATGCCAGGAAGTGGGGGAGACCCCCTCAAGACGGAGAACTTACCCTCCGTCTCGCACACGGTAGCATTCGTTTCTCCATCCAAACGAAATTTCGCACTGTTACAACCACCGAGAACATATCCACCTAAGACTTCAAGTCCAGACTCCTCTCCCATGACAACGCTGAAAGGTCTTGAGAAGGACTATACGAAGTGTATAACATATCTTGGATTCGAAGACTTTTGCTCTCTGCGACGCGAGGGCTCTACCAAGCAACACCACACTAGCGTGGCTATTTGATGCCTATCTAGATGTAATGTCGACTAATTTTCGCACGCATCTTTTGTGCTGAGAATAGAACAGTTACAGCCACTGTAAATCCTATGAGGATTGATTCGATATGAAGCCAAGATAAATCTAAAAGCTGCGTGGTGAGTTGTTGTTTCTCCTCATCCTTCTCAGATGTTTCCCTGCTGTCCTCTGTCTCGGATGAATCACCTAGGGAACTCGATTCGCCAGGGGACTCGATGGTGTCGTCCCGATATGTGACTTCTGTGAAAGGCACAGTAATAATCTGTTCACCATTGTACGTGATCCCATAGTAGTTCCATTCATGTTCCATGGTGAATGCAAAATTACTGTCGTTTTGATCGGTATCCCAGCCTTCGTGGAGGTTATCGCTGAACTCTATCCAGCGAAGGCCTAGCATCTTTCCAGGGTTGATTCGAAGTGTACGGCCATACTTGTTCTTTATCTCAATATCATGATCGCAGTTGA
>CP070773.1:878200-884043 GCA_020345945.1 Candidatus Bathyarchaeota archaeon
TATCTCTGCTCGTGTGCTAGAGGCATGCGGGAACTATTTCACGGAAAGGGATATTGGTGGCATCGAGTCTAGTGATATACTTGAGATATGTGAACTTCTGAGAAAACCCCCCTCTGGGAAACTTATCCCTTTCCTGCTTAATGTAGATGACGTTGAGCCAGACAGGTATTCTATGAATCCGTTGAGGTCTTCGATATTGAAGACTGGTCAAAGCGCGTTCCCAGCAGCCTCGGTCCGTGTTGAGGATCTCGAGATAGATCTGGAGTTCTTCTCTAAATATGAAGGTGCACTGATCTCCAAGAAGGAGATTGATCTCATCGATTACTGTTTGAATTGTAGTTCGGGTAGTTACGTAGATTTTGCTGATATGGTAAAATATAGTCAACTGCAGGAACTATCGGAGCTTTTTGGAATAGATCTGAATCTTCCTTCTCTGAGATTACCATTAGGGGCTTTGGTGGATGAAGGTCAGGATAGTGTCATCAAAAGGATAATTGAGAGAAGTCACGTAGACTACGAGTCGATCGAGAAGATCTACAGTTTCATGGGCAGAAGCATGAAGAATAGGACTACTCTACTCACTGTTCCTCACTCGAAGAAAGGTTTTGGTTCAAAACGTGCGGCAAGAGGAAAAATATACTTCAAGGACGGTTCCTTGGCCAGATTGAAAGTCAGGTATAAACCTTCTCTCTTATACCCAAACGCTATCGACCCAGAGGATACGAGTATTGCTAAGGGAGAGGATTCCTTTATTGTTGAGGGGGAGCACTTTATAGATTACAGCTACTCTGAGACGCCTTCTTCACCTCAGTTTATACTTTATTCTCTTGCTTCCCCTGAGGATGCATGTCTCTGGCACTCGATAGGTGCTTGGGGGTCTAAGGAGCTTGTAAGAAGCTATACTTCAACCCATATGGCTTACGCTGAAGGGACGATGTTCAAAGAGTTGGTCAATAGCTCCAATCTTATGGCAAGGATGCCTGTGCAATTCAATCTAGTACCCAAAGGAGTATGGGTTCACCCTGAACATAGGAACATCGACGCGAGTATTGGCTGTGTTGAGGACTTGAACAGTCTAGTCAAACAAGGTATATGGATTGAACATCTTTCGGTCGGAGAGTATCTCAGGAGATAGCCGTATCCTACCCAAGTAAGGGTTCCAATTCAGGTGTGAATTTTAGAGTTTCCTTGTGGACAATAGCATTTTCCTCAAAATGGGCTAGAGACATCCCATAGAATTCGTGAAGAAGGCTAAACCTTACTTGAGGCTGATCTCTATGAAGACATCTGGGGGAATCGCTAGACGCATTAAAGAACGCATAATCCTGTCGGAAGCCGAGATATCTATTAGTCTCTTATGGATTCGAAGTTGGTAATGGTCCCAACTAACACTGCCTTCCCCACAAGGGGTTTTTCTTGTGGGCACTTTGAGTTTTTTAGTTGGCAGCGGTATTGGCCCTTTCATCTTTGCACCTGTTCTGTCTGCTATGTCCTTGATCTCACTGCATAGCGTCTCAAGACTGTCTTTGTTGGTGCTTGTGAGTTTTATTCGGGCTTTACTGACCATTACCTTTCACTCTTCATTCCGATGGTCTCTGGTGTTGATTTTTCTCCTAGTTTTTATGGCTTGTGGTATTTACTCATTCTCTTGCTAAAGACCGATCTTTCGTTCCGAATAGGCAGAGGCTTGAACCAAGTAGATCCATTGAAGAGAACTCCTGCCAGTTCAGGTAACTATAGGTGTGAGCATAGGGGGCATTCCGAATGTCTCTCCATCTTAACAGTTGTAAAACTCATTCGCTCACCATCAAAGAGAAGCATTCTTCCCACTAGAGGTTCTCCAAAGCCTACGATAAGCTTCAGGGCTTCCATGACTTGAAGTGATGCGAAGAGGGAGGGGGTTGCTCCAGGAACAGGAAATCTGGTTATCTCCTTCGGTGTCTCCGGGAGTATACACCTAAGGCAGGGACCTTTACCGGGTATGATCGTTGTTATCTGACCATACAGGCCGAAGATGCCTGCATGGATAAAGGGGATTTTGTTCTCTACACATTCCTTGTTTATTATGAAACGGGTCCGCCAATTATCCATGCCATCTATTACCACATCGGCGTTCTGGAGTAGTTCATGGACATTATTCTCTGTTAACTCAATGACTCTTGCTTTGACCTCAATCTCTGAATTGAGTTCTCCCAGTTTCTCAGCTGCCGCTTCCGCCTTGGAGCGTCCGACGTCTTTCTGCCAACCCAGGATCTGTCGATTGAGATTACTCAACTCAAATCTTTCTTTATCTATGAGAACGAGTCTACCGAACCCGGCTGCGGCGAGGTATATGGAAGCAGGACACCCTAATCCTCCTGTCCCGACAACAACAACTTCAGACGATTTCAGCTTCTTCTGACCCCGCTTTCCCCATTTGGGAAGCATCATCTGCCTACCGTACCGTTCCAATTCGGATTCTGAGAGGGATACATTCATCCTTCAGTGACCTCAACGTTATTTAGTGCCTGACGAGGATAAAATAGTTGTAGGATTGAGGCTCTTTGACCAAATCTATGTAGATCTTGTCTATAGGGATCTTGAGAAAAATCGGGATATGTGATTGAATGAAGGTTCGAGTAAGCTACTTCGGATTCTTGAGGACGAAGTTTGACTCGACCTCCGAAGATATTCAAATGTCAAAAGGGTCCAAGGTCTATGATCTGTTTCAATATTTGGCTAGCAGATATGGGCAGCATTTCAAGTCATATGTTCTTATTCCCGAAAAGATCGAGGTCAGGTCGGATGTCTTGGTGAATATTAATGATATCCCGGTTCAACAGATCCAAGGCCTAGAAACAAGGTTGAATGATGGTGATCAAATCGACATCCTACCTTTATTTACTGGTGGTGGTTGAGTCTCCTAGAAGGAATTCAACAGATTCTTGCCTATTCTTCTCTAATGACATATTGTGTTCCATTAGGATGCTAGGGATCATGAGTAGAAGCTCTTCTGTTCTAGAGACTTCTTCCCTTCACGCCTATCTTCCGATGACTCTATTTCTTTGTTAATCGTATTTCACTTATTGGTAGACGTTATTGATCAAGGCAAGAATGCTTGCGGAAGGTCGGGTTCAAGGAGTTGGATTTAGGGTACGGGTCTCTCGTATCGCTCGTCGTCGTGGTCTAAAAGGGCTGGTGCGAAATCTTCGAGACGGACGGGTTGAGATGTTCTGCGAAGGCCCACGTGAGACCATTTTAATTTTCATGGACGAGGTGCTGCTCTTAGGTAAAAACCGTAAATGGGTTGGACCCAGAGTTGACAGAATCTCATGTTTTCTAGAGGGAGAATCAGGATATGCCGAAGCTTGGAGAGAGTACTCGACTTTCGAGATTGATCCAGAATGGGGATAGAACCCATCGAAGGAGGTATGTCGTAAATGCTTTTGAATGGAATTGCTGCCGTACTCTTTGACCTTGACGATACATTGATCGATTCCGTTAGGGGAAAATCAATCGCCGAGAAGATAATCGCGGATATCCTTGCTAGTTATATCCATAATCTAGGGATTGCTGTAGACAAGGAGATTCTGCTCTGTGAACTTCTTCTTATTGATCAGATGATGAACCGGAGACGCCTATATGATCGATCTATCTGGTGGCAGTCTCTCGTGGGAAGACTGAATCTGAAAGTGGCTCTTCCTCGACACTTGGTCATAGAAATGACGAAAGCCTACTGGTCGTACTTTGGTACTTACTCTCTTCCTTTTCCGGACACAGCAATTACTCTTGATAGTCTTCTAATGAGGGGATATCGACTTGGCATGGTCACGGATACAGACGGGACGCCTGGTGTGAAGATGCATCGTATCTCACAGTTGAGCTTCAAACGGGCGTTTAGTACTATCGTTATCGCGGGAGAAGATACTGTGAAGACTAAACCGAGTGTTTTCCCTTTCAAGCTTGCAGCCTCCCGTCTAGGATTGTCTTGTGCAGAATGCGTCTTCGTAGGAGACAAACCTTTCACTGATATTAGAGGGGCTAAAAAAGCAGGTATGAAATCTATACTTATAAGGAGAGGAATCTGGGAATCGGAAGAACAACCTGATTTTACGGTAAGTTCTCTCTCAGAATTATGCCGATTTCTCTGAGAAAGTATGCCTATTGAAAAGAAGCACCCGGTTTGAGTTGGAAGATTAGGACTTCTTCGATTTATAGATGAATTGTTCCTCGTATAGTCTTCTAATGTCGTTGATCGTAGCAACTTCTATTACCGGTTTATCATCTCGAATTCTCTTAACTCGGGCAAAGCGTAGTGCAAATCCTGACTCATATTTTGGGCTCCTTTGTATCTCATTATAAGCTACCTCAACTACCACGTTTGGTTTTACGTAGACGGTATGCTTTCCCTCTCTGATCTTTAGCTTCTGAAGCCTAGCTGTCATCCACTTGAATTCTTCGTCGGTTAGTCCCTTGAAGGTCTTGCCCACAACCTCGTATTGTCCAGTCTTTCTGTCCATTGCGGCGAGGTGGTAGTTGCTTAGCCAGCCGGTCCTCCTGCCATAACCCCAGTCAGCGGCGACAATGGCTAGATCTATGCGATCAGCAGGCTTGATCTTTAACCACCGCTTTCCTCTCTTTCCTGGGGTGTAGGGACTATCCAGTCTTTTCACCATCAATCCTTCATGTCCAGCCTTGACTGCTGCCTGTAGAAAATCTTCTACTTCTTCGACATCGCTTGAGATAATACGGTCTGCGAGTATGTCTGCAGGAGAGGCTTCCGATAGCTTCTGCCATCTCTTATCGTACGGCATATCTACGAGAGATTTTCCATTGATGTATAGACAGTCAAATAGGTGGAGTTTGAGGGGGATTTCTTTAGATAAGGTCTTAATGTCATGTCTTCTTGTGAAACGTCGCATCAGATCTTGGAAGGGATACGGTTTCCCTTCTTCTCCTATCGCTATTACCTCTCCCTCCAAGATGGCTTTCTCGGCTTGGATTTCTTCTCTCACCAGTTGAATGATGTCTGGTAGGCTATGTGTAACCTCTGTGAGTCGTCGACTGTAGATTCTGATGTCATTCCGGTTGATATGTATCTGGATGCGTGCTCCATCGAACTTGAACTCGAACGCTGTAGGTCTTCCATGCTCTTCGAACACGGTATCTATATCATCAGCGATCTCTGCAAGCATTGGCTTGATAGGGGTAAAGAGTTGGATCCCAATCCTATCAAGTCCCTTCTCTCCTTCGGTCAACGAGGTCATTGCTACTTTTCCGAGATTGCCTGAGAACATATTGGCTCTTGCCACCAATTGGCGGGGCATATCTGAGGCTTGAGCTATCGCCTCGATCATGACGCCTTCTCCAACTCCGTGCTGCATCTCTCCGAAGATGTTCTTGATAATCCATCTTCTCTCTTTCCTGGAAGCTTGAGTGAAAAGTGATCTGAGTATCTCCTCCTTTCTCCTGCGAGATCCGGGTCCAGAAGCCTTTGCCACGTTGTTGAAAGACTTGTGTACATCAAGTATTGTCAATGGCTTTGTTAGGAGAGGTTTCTGCGTATCTTCTTCGAATACTCTTTGCAAGGTTGACCAGCTGACGTCGAGGGTCTTCGACGAGCTTTCTGCAAAGACTGATCCTATAACGAGATGAACTGCGTATGCTATCTCCTCTGGTTTCAGTTCTCTGAGGAATTCACTTACAAGTTCGACTTTCCTGCTTCTCTTGGTCACAGACTCGAGTTCTATACAGAGTTCAGCGAGACGTGTGAAGTGAGTTCCCCCATTCATCGTACTGTTCTCCTTTTCTCCGTCCAGTCTTCTAGACTCCTCTGCCTTCTTGCTGAGTGGAATCTTCTCATT
>CP070773.1:884143-886987 GCA_020345945.1 Candidatus Bathyarchaeota archaeon
ACAGTCACAATACTCCCTTGGGAATCAACTATTGCCTTAATTGCTTTCTTCGCATTCAGAGGAAAGCTTACGTTGATACCGCTGGCGATCGATGTGGCATCAACAGGAAGCACATCCTTCCTCCCTGCTTTGATGGCATCTGCCACCGCGCAGGCATTCTCCGACTCAACTCCGATAACCCGAGGAGTGCCTGTACAGAACCCAAGCCTACGGAATTCTTCAAAGCCCTTCCAAACGCCTGCCAAAAGACCGCCGTTTCCTATTGGAACGAATACGTAGTCAGGACTTCTCCAACCAAGCTGTTCACATACTTCGTACGCCAAGGTCTTACTCCCCTCCATCTTGTACGGATTTATCCCCGGATTGGCATTATACCATCCAAATCTCTCACACGCCTCGGCGAGGAGCCTTGCCTGCTCATCCGTATTACCATTCACCTTCACTACTTTGGCCCCATACATTGAGATCTGGACCAACTTGCTCAAAGGAGCAGTAGGAGGAACTATAATGAAACTCTTTAAACCGGATCTAGCTGCGTAAGCTGCTACTGAGCATGCGGCATTACCAGTAGAGACAATCGAGATTACATCACATTCTGCCTCTAATGCCTTGGTAGCAAGGATAGTGGTCTCCCGATCTTTGAAGGCCCCCGTCGGATTTCTTGTCTCATCTTTGAGATACAGGTTATCAATACCAAGGGTCTTAGAGAGCCTCCTAGTCTCAACCAGCTCTGTTCCCCCCTCCCCCATAGTAACGATCTTCTCCTCGCTCAGAACAGGCAACAACTCTCTGTATCTCCAAACTGACCAAGGCCTGTCTGAGAACGATTCTCTGTGAAGAGTTTCTAAGACTTCTTGATAGTCGTACTCGACATCTAGAGGAGCACCACACTTTCGACATAGGTACAAGTCAGGCTGAGGGGATACACGGTTGCCACAGTCGATACATACTAGGTTCGAGACATTAGAAGTCGTCTTCTTCACCCGTTATTCGCGGAATATCTCCAAGTTCTCTTAAAAAGCTTCAGAGAATAGGGGAACCACTTCTCTTGACAAACTTTTGCCACCGGTTTCAACTAGAAGATAACTCGCAGTATCAGTAAAAAGAGACCACCCAAAATAGAGAATTCACCATCTTACTGTTGCTCTTGATCTCGGCCAGACGGAAGTCACGTTTATGGTTTAGAAAGAAGTCGAAGAGACCCCCACACTCAAACACCTTGTACGGTAATTGCGTCCGATATCCGATAGGAAAATGTACAGAAGAACCCGATCAACGGTGAAACTTGAAGAGGGATAGCCAACAAGGGAAGAGGATCAAGACAGAGATCAAGCTATGAGTCAACCTACATCTGTGATCTAGAATGCCCTTCAAAATGAGGTCTATATCAGGGATGATGATGAACATGGCACCTTGAAGAAGTGGAATAGAACTTCCAGCAACTCCACCAAAGAGAGGAGGGGATAGAGATCCAAAGGGACCCAAGAATATCAGTGTCAACATTAATTCGAGAGGAAGATAAAATCATGCTACACCTATTATGACTGCAAAGGTTACTTACAGGATTATATGGGTAGGTCTCTGAAATCATTCTGGAATCAGAATTGATTCTTAAAAATCCAGAAGATAATTAGACCCTTGAACTCCTAGTCGAGAGAATGTACGACCATCTAGTAGATTATTTTGCTAGAGGCGATAGCAGTCTGAGTTCCTCTACAACCTCAGGCAGTATCTCGAGCACGTAGTTCACTTCCTCTCTACTAGTCCATCTACCTAATGTAAGTCTCAAGGACCCTCTTGCATCTTCAGGTTTCAATCCGATCGCAAGTAGGACATGGCTAGGATCGGAGGACGTCGAAGAGCAAGCCGATCCTGAAGAGGCTGCAACTCCCTTATCATCGAGCTTCAACAGCAAAGATTCCCCTTCAATATACTTGAAGCTGAAGTTTGTGTTGTTTGGCAGTCTCTTCGTTGGATGCCCGTTTAAGCGGGTATCTTTGATCTCGAGGATTCTGGAGATTAGTCTGTCTCTTAGATTGATTAGTTTCGGTTCTTCTACCAGCATCTCAACCTTGGCGATCCTACATGCTTCCCCAAAGCCGACGACCCCTGCAACATTCTCGGTTCCAGATCTCATGCCGTGTTCGTGACCGCCACCATGGCTTAGAGGTTCTATGTTTACATCTTCTCGAACATACAATGCTCCAACACCCTTCGGACCATACAGCTTGTGGGAAGAAGCTGATAGAAGGTCGACCCCTAGCTTCTCTACGTCAACTGGTACCTTGCCCACGCTTTGCACAGCGTCGGAATGTAAATACACACCTTTCTCTTGACAGATTTCTCCTATCTCGGAGATCGGTTCTAGTACACCAATCTCATTGTTTGAGTGCATGACAGAGACAAGTAAGGTATCGTCTCTAATCATCCGTTTGACATCAGCAGGATCCACTATACCTTGCTTGTCAACAGGGAGAAGTGAAAGATCAAAGCCTCGAGACTTCAGCCACATTGCAGAGTCAAGAACACAATGATGTTCGATAGAAGATACGATAATGTGCCTCTTCTTCTTGCTAGCAAACGCAGCTCCTTTCAACGCCAAGTTATTCGATTCTGTCGCACCTGATGTGAAGAATATTCGATCGGAGCCAGAATTCAGGATGTCAGCCACCTTCTCTCTAGACTCTTCCATCGCCTCCTTAGCCTCCAATCCAAGGCTATGGATCTCAGATGCATTTCCATATGACTCGTTGAAGTAGGGAAGCATGACTTTCAACACCCGATCATCAACGGGTGTTGTGGCGGCATAATCCATGTAGATGCGTTTCAACTGTTCTTTTCCCC
>CP070773.1:887087-892243 GCA_020345945.1 Candidatus Bathyarchaeota archaeon
ATCTGATCTATGCTGGTGGAGACGTTACAACTGGATCAGATACTGTCATCCAAGCAATGGGTGCTGGCAAGAAAGCTGCAAAAGCCATCGACCTAGCCTTGAAAAAGAAACGAAAGAGTAACTACGAGAAGTAAACAGTACTTATCTGTCACTCTGGGGCTGAAGTACCGCATCATCTAGTAAGGAAATCTGGTCTCCTCACGAAATCGTTATACACTCTTCTTAAGATGAAGAATAGCATTAGTATTGATCATATTCTTTGGTGAACTGTAATGCCAGAAAAAGTCAGATTAGGTTTTGCCAAGCTAGGCGCAATAGGGGTTTCTCCCCTGATTGAATTCACTCTCGACGAGCGAGCCGAGAGAGAAGACATGGAGGTTAGAGTAGTCGGATCTGGAGCGAAGTTGGGGGAACAAGAGGGTAAAGATGTGGCTACCCGACTTCTCGAATTCAACCCTCACATAGCCATTGTTGTGAGTGCGAATGCGAAACTCCCTGGACCAACCGCCGCTAGGACCATTTTAGCAGAAGGAGGGGTTCCCGTAATCTTGGTTTCAGATGGACCTACAAGAAAGATCGCCGAAGATCTCAAGAAAGACGGATTTGGCTATATCATACTTGAGTCAGACGCGATGATCGGGGCGAGAAGAGAATTCCTCGATCCTGTTGAGATGGTCTGGTACAACGCAGCCATCGCCAAAGTCCTAGCTGGAACAGGGGTCTTCAATCTGATTGTAGGAGAGCTTGATCGAGTAATCGAACAACTCAAAACAAACAAGAAACCCGTTCTACCACAAATAATTGTCGACAGGAACTCTGCCTGCGAAGCAGCCGCATATGAGAATCCCTATGCCTATTCGAAAGCGACCGCCGCCTACGAATTGTCTCGACTTGTGGGAAAACTTACTGTTGAAGGCTGTTTCGTAGAGAAGGACTGGGAAAAGTATACCCAACTTGTATCTACAGCCCATGAGATAATGCAGCAAGCCGGAGTTCTTGTAGATGAGGCCCGCGCAATCGAGAAGACGGGAGACAGTGTATTCAGATCTCCTCATAATCGAGGCGGCGAAGTCCTAAGTAAGAGGAAGCTGATTGAGAAACCGAAGAAACCATAGGTTGATGTCAAGTGAAGAGATTTATACTGGTTACTGGGCGAAGTACAGCTCAAGGTAAAATGAAGGAGAAAGGCAAACAGACCAAAGAATATATCGAAAGTGTTACAATCTGCGAGTTTGATCCACAGGACCTAGAGAATCTAGGAGTGAAGCCTGGAGAGAACATAAAGATCTCGACTGCCCACGGAAGCGTAATATTGAAGGCCAGCGAGTCAAAACAAGCTCCACATGAAGGCATAATCTTCATCCCGTACGGCGCATGGGCAAACCTTCTCACCGGTTCCGAGACAGACGGATCAGGTATGCCATCCTACAAAGGAATTCCAAGCGAAGTGAAGCCGGCCCTAGACCAAGAAATCTCAGAACTTCCCAATCTTTAAGTCTACACCCGACCTCAACCTTGAAAAATGTTCCTAGCTATTGTCTTGATCTCCGATATTCTAATGTCTTGAAGAATATATTCAATTGTGGAAGGAATTTTTCTCTAGTCTTTCCTACAGAATAGCCGACTCCGAACCCTATAAAGACAATTGTGAAGAAGAGCAGTATATTCGAATAGATGTAGGCCAGTCTCCATATTCCTGGGAAAACCAATGATATAGCAGATATTAGGATCAACCATATGAAGCACCAATATACTGCAGAAAGTAGATAGGGCAACACAAAACTGAAACTTACGCGTACCCGACTCCCCTGCTTTTCTTCATCGATATGAACCGATAAAGAGCCTCTCTCATCTCCGAGTTCAGGAGTAGTCAAGGACCCAATCTGCAAAACAATCTCGTTTGGTTCCCTCTTTTTTATGACCTTGACTCCTGGCATCTCAGAGAAATATGCTAATGTACTCCTATAGATCTCTGCTGGAGGAAGCGCCAGCAAGTATTCTGCATCTGAATCAGTTGATCTCGTAGATTCCTGTTTCACATCGTTATTGGACATCGCAACCAATGAATGTTACTTCCGAGTCGAGTATTTAATCCTCCGATGGCAAATACCGCGCATTCATACAATCTAGACTCTTCTCAGGCTGAGAGTTAAGGTGTAGAAAGTGTTTAATAATCGGGCTTTCGATGATTATGTCGTGGTGAAGACTGGTTGAGCAGAGAAGATACTCAATTACTAATAATGCTTGTCGTAGAACATGCGATATTCTGGAGTATCATAGCAGCAATACTAATGACGGGTGTATAAACCAGTAAGCCAAGGAGAATATGAAAATGTCTAAAGGAAAGGAAGAAGGACCAAGCACAACAACGAAGATCATTGTTCTAGTGGCACTGTTCGCAGCGATGACTGGACTAGCACTATTAATGAGAAGATAGGAGAGGAGGTATTAGAAAGATGTCAATAGGTGATTGGACAGCAGAAGACCAATCAAAGTGGAAGAGACAGCAGTATTACATCCTCGGATGGTTTATTGCTGGGCTTGTCGCTATGGGTGGTTTATACCTCTACTTCTGGCCTCCTGGACCAGAAATGGGCGTAGCATATTCCCCGCAGAGATGGATGCTCTCTAGCCTGTGGGCTTTCCTGATTATGCTGCCTTTGTGGGTCTGGGGATACCACTACTACATTGGTCATCAGCAATGGCTAGCAGAGGATATGGGTCTACCATATGAAGAGGGCAAGAGATACCCTATATGGACAACAAGAAGAGTGGCAGCATGTGCGTTAGGAATCGCACTGTTCGGTGCAAGCGGGGCTGTACCCGCATCTGCATTCGACCTTCCGCAGTTCGTGGCTTCATTCCTGACGGTGCTTTATGGCCCCATTGAAGGAATGATCGGCGTGGGTCTCGGATTCGCATTGATACGTGGCCCGATCTTCGTCGGTAGGTTAGATCCATTCTACCTATCAGCAGTGTGTCTCGGTGACGGAATGATCTATGCTGTCATGGGGAATGTCTATCGTAAATACATACATTATCGTCCAACAACGTATAGATACCTGGGTGTAGTACTCTACTATATTAGTCAGCTTCCACTACACAGAGGTTGGTGGATGCTCACGTTCGGGTCAACCACTAGACCTTGGGAAGCATTTGTTCCATATGTTATGTACAACTTGACATGGTGGATACCATTCGCTTATACACCAAACGTGTTCCTGGGCTACCTGGCCGCAAGCGCTGCGTTGAAATACAAACTGTAATAGAAATGAATAAAAACTTCACCTCCCCCCTTTTTTTCGGGGTAGTAACAATCAGGTTATTACATTCATATGTGTTGGATAATGTGATCCTATGTCTGTTGAGATCAATGATTTCTCAATAACCTATACTTGGAGGGCCAAAACTCTCCCATATGACTCGCTGAAGAACGTGGATCTCAAGATAAAGAAAGGTGAGATCTTCGGTATTCTGGGACCAACAGGAGCTGGCAAGAGCTCTTTACTACTTTGCCTAAATGCAATTGTCCCCCGGTTGATCCCTGCAGTAGTCAAAGGAGATATTGTGGTCGATGGACTAAGCACAAGTACAAATCAAGTTCATGATATGGCACAACATATCGGACTGGTATTGCCAGATCCAAGCTACGGTGTCGTCTCTATTACCGTTGAAGACGATATTGCCTTCGGTCCGTCAAATCTCAGTTTAACCCCTGAAGAGATAAGAAACAGGGTCGAGTTTGCGTTACAAGCCTGCCGGCTTAGCGGATACGAGCAGAGAAGTACCGGTGACCTTTCAGGCGGAGAATCGCAGTCTCTAGCCATTGCAGGAGTAATTTCTATGATGCCGCCTGTAATCGCTTTAGACGAACCTATTACGATGCTTGATCCTATTGGAAAAGACAGAGTGCTGGAAGTCATTAAGGAGATAAACAAGAATTACAACACAACCATTATCATAACCGAAGCAGGTGGTGATATTGAGTACTTCGCTCCTATCCTTGATCGCGTGGCAATTATCAAAGGCGGTGAAATTCTCGGGGTAGGTGCACCTAAGAAAGTCTTCATGGATGAAGACCTGATGGGTAAGATTCCAGACGTACTACCACCACAGGTTACTCGATTTTTACTAGACTTGGAACCAGGCGAAGCCCCTCCTCTGACTGTGGCTGAAGCTGAGGATAGACTCAAGCGGCTCTACAAGTCAAAGAAAATACAAGTAAAAGAGCCTCGTAGAAGAAGAAGCTCAGAGAAAGGGAAGCAGGAGCCTATTATTTCCATAAAGAACCTCCATCACGTCTATCCAGGTCTAAGAGAGGGAATACATGCATTAAAAGGAATAAGTCTGGATATTTACCCAGGCGAATACGTAGGACTCATAGGACAGAATGGATCCGGAAAGACCACTCTTTCTTATCACCTTGTAGGTTTGCTACGTCCGACAAATAAAGATGCTGAAGTGATAGTCGATGGAGTAGACGCTGGGAAGGCTGAGATAAAAGAGCTAATCAACCATATCAATTATTCATTCCAAAACCCTGACAGCCAACTCTTCCAGGAGACTGTATGGGGCGAAGTAAGCTATGGCCTGGGTCTAGCAGGTCTTTCTGAGGAAGAGATCGAGAAGAGAGGAATGGACGCGCTGAAACTCTTCAAAGTTGAATCTCATAGGGAAGATCCGATCATAAGGGCAAGCTTGGATGTCAAAAGATTCGTCGCAATCTCATCACTGATAGCACTTGAACCCAAGATCCTGATAGTAGATGAGCCTACAAACGGACTTGACTATGAAGGCGGAAAGAGAGTTCTAGACGTGTTAGATACTCTGAACAAAAGCGGCTGGACAATAATCATAATTACACACAACATGCAGTTAGTCGCCGAATATGTAAGAAGAGTGATAGTATTGAAAGGAGGGGAAGTCCTAATGGATGGACCTACAGATGAAGTGTTCAGCCAGACCGATAAACTGAAAGAAGCCTTCCTCTTACCTCCTCAAGTCACCCAACTGGGGCAGAGACTTGGAGAAATTGGAGTGCCTGACAATGTGCTATCGATAGAAGAGATGGAAAAAATCATTAACAAAAGTTGAATAGGAGTCTGAAGATTTTTGTCTGCAAGAGCCAAATTCGAGTACGAATATAGACCGACCTT
>CP070773.1:892343-896398 GCA_020345945.1 Candidatus Bathyarchaeota archaeon
AGGAATTCGTTGATCATCTCCTGTCCTTCAGGGGAGATTAGGAAGTAGATGAAGGCTTTAGCCATGTTGAGGTTCACATTGGGATGTTTCTTAGGGTTTATGGCCATGACTCCATAAGGGTTAAGGAGTATTGCGTCGCCTTCGCTTAGGATCTTCAAGCTTAATGTATCTCGTTTGGATATCCATGTCCCCCTATCTGTCAATGTATAAGCTTGCATCTCGCTTGTAATTGTCAAGGTGTTTCCCATACCAGTGCCGACCTCCTTGTACCAAGATTTTCCTGTCGGGTCTATCCCAGCTGAGCCCCAGACCGCTAACTCCTTCTTGTTTGTGCCTGAGTTGTCTCCTCTCGAGACAAAGACAGCTTCTCCCTTCTCGCCTGCGACAGCTATCTTCCTGAACGCGTCGATAGCGTTTATCGCCGAACTGATATCTGCTGGATCTGTCACTGGACCAACAACGACGAAGTCGTTGTACATTACGCAGCAACGGAGAACACCGTATCCATCAGCGACAAATTGGTCTTCGGAGGCTCTTGCGTGTACCAGCAACACATCACAATCACCGCTTCTCCCCATGGCCAACGCCTGTCCCGTACCTACAGATACAATCTGTACCTCAACCTGAAGCAGATGCTTCCTCTCAAACGCTGGTACCAATGTATCAAGTAGTCCTGAGTCGTACGTACTCGTTGTTGTTGCAAGTATCAATCTCTCCTTATGCGACGGCTCGAGGAAAAAGAGAAGACCGCCTACAATAATCAATACAACTACTGCAATAGCAACGTTCCTCTTTGACATTCGAATTTTCTCTATTCCCATAGAGACGCCCTATCATCGTTATGTATAAATAAACATAACGATGGGGGGAGGGGATTTCGCCAAACATAAGTAGCGACAGAAGGACACTCTAAAAACTTTGATTAGACTCTACAGATTAGGAAAGGATAACTATAATCAAGTGAGTATCTGATCACACACGGCTGGAGGTTAGGGAGATACAGCTGAAGAAGTTCGATGCGCTTATGATGATACTGGCCAGTTCCTTTACACTATACATGCTTATCTCTCTCTTCTACCTCTTCACAGCCCTGAGCGAATGGCCATTAATCTTGAGACAGCTATTGAGTCAACGGGTCATCCTGGCTCTTTGGGTAAGCATCGTTTCCTCAACTATTGTTGCTTTTATTGGTGTAATTCTGGGTGTACCTACCTCATGGATGCTTGCCTACAAGGATTTCAAGGGAAAGTCTATTCTTGAGACCTTAATCGTGACCATCCCACACGCCTATCCACCAGGCGTCGTCGGAACCGCTTATCTCCTTATGTTCACAACATCTAACCCTATAGGCAACTTGTTTGATAGAACAGGCATCAGTATTGTGAATACTTTCTGGGCTATTGTGATGGTAAAGGTCTTCATATCCACGCCTTTCCTGGTCAGTTTACTCAGCGAGAAGTTCAGGAGTATTCGTGAGACTAATCTAGAAGTCATTGCCAGATCGCTTGGTGCATCAGACTTTCAGACCTTCCTTACTGTCACCCTTCCCCTCTCCTACAAGGCAATAGTCGCTGGTACTGGTAGATGCTGGGCAAGAGCAATGGGTGAGATCGCGGGGACGATAGTCTTCTCCGGTGCCGTGATACCCGGGGTTACTCAGACCATGCCAGCAATAATCGTATTTGAGGCTCAATATAACCTGCCGATTGCACTTGCTTTGGCATTAATCCTCTCAACATTCTCGATAGTCATCCTGGTATCTTTCAGAGTCTTGATGGAGTGAGAGTAATTTGACTGTAGTCCGGCTTGAAGATGTCTCCAAACGATATGGAGAAGTTGAAGCAGTAAAGGGGTTCACGTGCGAGATAAGAGATGGTGAATTCATGGTTCTCGTAGGCCCCAGCGGCTGTGGGAAGACAACGTTGCTGAGGCTTATTCTCGGAGACTTAACCCCAGACAACGGTCATATATACATGGACAACACGATAATCGACGACGTACCTATCGAGGAGAGGAATATCGGGTTCCTACCTCAAGACTTTGGATTGTTTCCTCATCTTACTGTATGGAAGAACATTTCATACGGCTTAAAAATTCGAGGGGATTCTGATAGAGCGATTCATGAAAAAACCGAGGAGATGCTTCGTATACTCGATTTACAAGACCTTAAAGACCGCTCTCCCCGTCAACTCAGCTGGGGGCAACAACAGAGAACGGCACTGGCGAGGGCTTTAGTGATACAGCCCAATCTTCTCCTACTAGATGAACCTTTGAGTGCAGTAGATTGGATCACTCGAGAAGAGATTGCTGAAGGGGTAAAGAAATTACAGGCAGAGCTTAAAATCACTACATTATACGTGACTCACGATATTAGTGAGGCATTATCCTTGGGTCATAGGGTCATAGTAATGTATAAGGGACGACTTGAACAGTGTGACAAAGCTGAGAAGCTTATCAATAAGCCGAAGACGAAGTTCGTAAGACGCTTCATTCGTTCAGATCATGGCAAGACAAAGTTATAGGAAACGGATATTGGTAAACTAAATAATCAAGAAGTGAATGCGATCTTTAATCCATCTCCATACTTCATCCATTAATTCTCCTCCTAGTATGCTGCAAGGATCAACCCCGATATTATAAACAGTCCCATACAAAGCGCAAAGGTCGCTGGAGGACCATAGGTCTCCCAGAGAAGTGCACCGAAAAAGGTCCCTGGAATTGCTGTTAGTAAGTGAATTCTTGTGTTGACGTATTGTCGCCTGGTAAATGTCTTATGTGAAGTTCAATAATTTTCTCTATTCAGTGAGAGTGGATGTCAACAACGCGTGATAGGCTAACCGCTGTTTTTGAAGGCGGAGAACCTCAGGAGATAGTATGGTGGCCTAGGATAAAGCATTGGTACGATATGAACAGCTCTGCAAATACCCTTCCCGATAGGTATCAAGGAATGTATCTAGACGAGATCTATCAGGATCTAGGAGTGGTTCCTCGTCAAGTCTGGACAGGAGGACTATTTGGAGGTGGCGAGTACGGGGGGTACATAAGCTTGGCAGCAAGAGAGGGGAAGGATATCGATGTTTGGGTCAAGCCTACGAAAGGTCTCTATTACAAGGATATGCCTGGAAACTTCGTTGTCACAAGATACGAGACTCCTGCAGGTGAAATGACGCAGGTAGTGAAGAGAACAGAGAGAGGCACCTCAATTTACCCTGTCGAGTACTATCTCAAGGACCAGAAGAGTATCGAAGTCTACATGTATGTCCTGGAACAGAGAGAGTACGAGTTCGACTGGCAGTACTACAGATGGGGAGAGAAGAGGTACGGCGATAAGATCTATCCTAGAGGAGCAATGGGAAGAGCCCCACTCCTTCGTTTGGTGATAGATTTAATGGGGCTAAATCAGACGGTGATCTGGTTGTGGAAGCATCCTGAGGAGATGGAGGAACTTATGGAGCTTATGCTGAAAGACCTAGAGAAGCAGGTAGAAGCTTATGCTGATACGCCGGTCGTCGAGTTGTCCCTGTCCTCAAACATTCATGAGTCATTGTGTTCGCCGATCCAGTTCAAGAAGTATATGATCCCCCACCTACAAAGGATCACTGGGAAAATTCATGCTGCTGGGAAGTACGCTTCCGCCCATTGGGACGGATTCGTAAAAAGTCTACTTCCTCTTCTCAAGGAGACAGGACTGGATGGCGTGGAGTGTGTAACCCCTAAACCTCAAGGTGATGTCACACTTGAGGAGATAAAGAGTCACATCATTGGCGAGGACAAGTTTCTAAGGGACGGTATTCCTGCTATCCTCTTTACAAGAAGGTATCCTGTTGAGGAGCTTGAAGCCTTTACACAGAGAATTCTTGAGGTATTGGGTAGGAGTGGTCGACTCCAACTTGGAATCTCTGACCTTCTTCCTGCTAATGGTGATGTCGAGAGGGTTAGATTGGTCGGTGAGATCGTCGAGGAATGGAATAAAGAGAATTTCGGGTGATGTATGTTGACCAAGAAACAAGAAGAGCTCTCAAAGAAGATCAGGGACAGCATCGTGAACTTCGATG
>CP070773.1:896498-902833 GCA_020345945.1 Candidatus Bathyarchaeota archaeon
ATCGCAACATCTGGTAGGCGTCTATAGACCCACAGATGAGGAAGGGCACACAACGATACCAGATGAGACTGAGATCGTTGTTGATGGAATAAACTTCACAGAACTGATGAGAAGAGGAATGTTTGCCACGCAAGATATTGTCGAGCACATAAACTATGTCTTCCAAAACCCTGATGCGATGCTCTTCGCGGAGACCGTAGAGGAAGAGGTAGGATACGGTCCTTTACATCTCGGATACTCAGAGGAGGAAATCAAAGAGAGGGTCAAAGATGCGTTTGAACTCTACCAGTTGGAAGATCATAGAGAGGATCCAACAATATTCCTGACAAGGGATCTCAAGACCTATGTCACTGCTGCCAGCGTTATCGCCATGCGTCCTAAAGTCATAATTATCGATGAACCGACAACAGGACTAGACTACGACAGTAGCATACGCGTAATGGAATCCCTCACAAAATTACAGAAAAGAGGACACACAATTATCATAATAACTCACAATATGGCTTTAGTGAGTAAGTATACCCAGCGATGTATAGTCCTGGGTAAAGGCAAAATCTTCATGGATGGTCCGACGAGACAAGTCTTTTCACATCCAGAGATACTGCAGAAAGTCAATATACTACCCCCTCAGATAACCCAACTTGCCCAAGAACTAAGCGACCTCGGATTCCCCCCTGATATCATGACAGTGGAGGAAATGTTTGAACTAATTAAAACAAAAGAGAATGAACAGAAGAAAGGTAAAAGATCTAGGTGATTTGAATGCCGAAAGTCAGATTTGAGTACGAATATCGAGAAACGTTCCTACACCGACGACATCCTCTTTCAAATCTAGTGCTGATCACATACGTATCAGCTCTTACTGCTCTATACTGGAATATTGGATTCATCCTAATCTACTCGGCGATAGGCATCTTTCTTTTCTTCAACTCAAAGGTGCCGAAGATATGGATCACAGCGCTCTTGACGACATGGGTAGGATGGACTATGGGTCAGATGATCATGCCGTCCTTCTTATTCATGGTAGATCCTGAATTCTTCAAGGTCCTACCGCCCGAGTTTACACAACAACTGATAGTTGAGGTAACCCCTGCAGGCACCCCTATCATGGGTCGATTGGCGCTAACCTATGGGTCTCTATACTACTTTGTTGCCCAATGGATACGATGGCCGCTGTTCCTTGTATCAGGGATTACAATGGTCTATACAACGAATCCTGCTGACATAATCGTATTCATGAGACAGATGAAGATGCCCTCGGCAGTTGTGCTCATTATGCAGGCTGGACTCAGATTCTTCACTGTATCTGTAATGACATTATCAAATGTCTGGACTTCACAATCTCTTCGGGGGATGAGAATAACAACCCGCAATCCCTTCAAACTACTAAATGCTGTCACACCATTCTTGATACCTATCGGTCGCCAGTTCGTCTGGACTGTAGATCAAGTCGTCATCTCTACATCCAGTAGAGGATTCGGGAGTGTTGTAGAGTTCGAACCGTACAGAGAACTCAAGCGAAACTGGGTAGACAACCTAATAATCTTCGTTCTCCCCGTCCTAATGGCGATACAGATCTATCTCTGTGTTACACCCCCATATATTGGAAACATTTAGAATCCTTCCTCAACCTCAAGGTACTCGCGAGGCTCAGCTGCGAGTGTAAAACACGAAAAAACTCTATTAGGGAAGCTATTATTACAGCAGCCTGATGGCTGCTTATTTCTTCTGAACGAAGATTAAAATGCCTCCTCAAAGTATCTAGAATCGACCTTGAGGTACTACGGTGAATATCTAATCCGTCAATACGATTCTCGCTATTCAATGGGATACCCATACGATCAGCATGGGCAACCTACTATACACGATCTCTGCATCCTAGTCTTCTTAGTTTTGATATGCATGGTATCCTATAATCATCCTTACTTAAGCAATCCTTACCTGTTCTTCTCGTGTTTTTCTGTCTTCCTCACTGGATCTGTTTGGTATCTCTTGAACTTCTCATTAAGGTCCTTGATATTTTTTCAAAACCTATGGATCTTGGATCATGCCAGAAGGTTCTCGCGTTTACTATTTGGAACGACTATACTTCTAACGATTGCATCAATCCGGCTGCTTGTGGACACATTACCTATGTTCAACTGGATGAATATCTTGTTAGCAATCCCGTTATCCTATCTCTTTCTGGATTATTTTCGGGAGAAGATTGGAGAAGAGGAAGTCATGAGGCAAGGTTTCTCCTCAACAGAAGGATATTGGCATATAACCCCAAAAAATGAAGAAGACCAGATAGTCTTCTTTCTTTCTGTTGACGGGTCTGGATCACAGATTCAGCCTGAGGAGGCAAGACTTACTTACCGTATTGCTAGAAGAACCTCGAACTCAGATTTGAGACGGTTAACCCATATTCTGGGGAATATTATACTGCGCAGATCTGGCTTCAAACGGAATAATTGGACAATCCTTCCGACTCCAAGATCCAAAGTTTATCTTATGTGCAAAGGTGATTACGAGAGCAACCATTTCATCTCAGATAGAGATGTTTCTTGGATCTTGAGTAACTCGAAAAACGAACCGGAACATATATTGAAACAACTTGAAGGGATACGCAATAGAATATCCTTCCTCAAAGAAGAGACCCGGTATCTCCAGAACATTTTCTATGCTGGAAATCATGCCATCATCCAAGTAAAAGATACGACTATCCAGGTAGATCTACACAACGGCAGAGTCTACCGGACTAATAGGTATGATGAATGGGGAGAAGACAGAGAAAAATACGTATGCCTGGTTCCAGCAGTCAAGGAAAAGATAGACGTAGGGCGAATTCTTCTAAAAACAGGGCAATCAGAGCTTCAACTATCCGCGATGGAATGGGACGATGCAGTAATACTATCCAAAATACTGAACATTGCTCGAGAAGAATCAAACATCATCAATCTAATATTTCGCAGAAATATCTCCCAATTATCAAATTAGTACTAGCGGATTCGATATTCTCCCTTTTAATCTGAAGAAATCCTAAAGAATATCTCATCCATTTTATTCCAATATCACAATTACCTAGGAGAGACTGGTAGAAAGAGGAAACGGAAGAAAGAAATAGTAAACAAAGATATCGAATCTGGTTAGAACGGTCTTGCTAGAGAGTCTGAAAAATTCGATTGGTCTTATAGATAGAACTCAGGTTAAAGTAAGAATAGGCTCTTTGAGAAAGGACCAATCAAGTAAGATCGTCAATTTTCCAGAAATATGCCCTGGTTGTCGAAAACCCACAAAAAAGAAGTCGAAAATCGAGACCGTTCTCATGCAAATACGGAAGACAATGGGTGAAGACAAGAAAGAACGAGTCGAGAAGATATCCTTCGAGGTACCAATCTGTTCAAAATGCTCAAAGAAGAGAAAGAAGTCTGAGAGCTTTCTCCCAAAAGAGAGCAGCTCGATAATGATTCTCATCATTCTCTTTTACGTCGCAAGATATGCGAACGAGATACGAGATACCATTATGAGCCGAATACCCGCGTACCTGGAATTCTACGCATTCTCATTGATTCTACCCTTGATGTTGATTGTTACCTATGTTATTGAGAAGAGGTCTGGAGACCCAATAATCATCTCAGAAATTGAGGTCGGAAAAGACAATCCAAGACTTTTCGAACGACTTACAAGAATACAGAAAAGAAGCGACGTGTTGGTTCACGCAAAACTCAATCCTGAGAATCGATCTTCGATCACATTCTCCTTCAGAGATCCACAATATGCGTCTCTATTCGCAGAAGAGAATAGAGACATCTTGGTCTGAGTCGATGCCGAATTTTCAAAAAAGACCCGCATTGGATATCGAAGAGTAAATATTTATCTTGCATCAATATCTGCTAGGCTACAAGATGACATACTATTACCATCCACGTTTCTTGTGGCTAACCAAGGATTCTGCCCGTCTGAACATACTAATGCATGTCTTACATGTATGTTCCACAGTATTCATTCTCTTGACCTGTGTATTCATCTACCATAATCCCTACCTGATCCTGGTGGGTATTCCATTCTTCTTTGCTGGAACAGGGTGGTTAATTTTAGACTCATCATTAGGGTTATCGATACCCTTCAGAAACCTATGGATATTTGATAGAGCTAGGAGGGCTTCACGACTGCTCTTTTCAGGGACTGTCCTTCTGATGATGCTGGCAATCTTGTTAATACCCGGAGAAATCGAGTACCGTTCTTGGACTGTTCTTCTCTTAATAATTACCTTGGTGGCACTCCTCGTTGACGGTTTGATTGAGCGAATTGAGGAAGAGAGAGTCATGAGGCAAGGATTTACCTCGACTGATGGTTTTTGGAAGATTAACGTCAAAAATGAGTCGGTTGAGAGGATATACTCCTTATCTATTGGCGATAAGATAGCACCGATCCAACCCGATGAAGTCAGACTTGCTTATCGCATTACAAGAAAGGCCTCAAGCTCAGATCTCAGAATGCTTGAGAGAATAGTGAGAAGAATCTGCTTCCGTAGGGTAGGTTTCAAACGGGGACAATGGACAATACTGCCTACTGGAATGCCGAGAATATTCATTATGTACAAAGGCGACCTTGAAAGCAGACACTTCATCGCTGATCGCGAAGTATCCTGGATTATCGAGAATCCTTTGAATGACCCCGAACGTATCCTAGAGCACGCTCAGAATGTTGAGGGTCGCAAATCCCTGCTAAGGAAAGAAACATTGAACCACAAGAATGTCTTCTATGCCGGGAACTTCGCCGTAATTAACCTTGGGGATATCGTGGTTCAAGTAGATCTTCACGACAGTAAAGTCTATCGAGCGAATACACGCGATGATTGGGGAGAAGAGAGGGAGAGATTTGTTTGTATTGTCCCAATAGTTGAGAAAGTAGTGGGAGTAGGCAGAGTGCTTATGAGCAAAGACCGATTGGAGCCTACCCTTTCAGAGATGAATTGGCAAGATGCAGTTATCCTATCGAAGATACTGAACATCGCCCAAGAAACATCCCCAGCCTTCGACCTTGTCTCTCACACGCGCACTTTCAAATAGAACTCTTTCAAGAGAGACTGGGTCTTTTCAAAAGAATTGGATATATAAAAAACCAGAGGTTCTAGATATCTTCTATTTCCATTCCCTCTTATTGGGGAAAAGAGCGATCAAGATCACACCTTATCTAGGATTCCTCCGTTTTCCAATGCTTTAACATGTCTATCGTAGATTCCTGACTCCTCTAGCAGAGTGTTGAGTTTCTCGTAGATAACGAATAGCTCATCATACCTTTCTCGATATTCCTCTCTGGGCTCATTTCGCTCTACAACCTTGACCGCATCTTCTACTGGACTTATCAGATCCTTGAATACCCCTACCCCATAGCCAGCCAATACGGCAGCTCCAAAGTTACCCGATTCTCTCATACTTGTCTTGCAGTAAGTCAATCCTAGGATATCGGCTCTAATCTGTCTCCATGTTCGACTCTCAGCACCTCCACCACAAGTCCAGACCTCTTCACAGCTGACTCCTTTTGTATCCCAGTTCTTCTCCTTTCCACGTCTCAACTCGAACGCATATCCCTCCATGACTGCACGCATCATCTGCTCTCTACTAGTATGAAGCGTAACTCCGAAGAACCAGCCATGTTTGTTCATAGGACCACTTCTACCCAGCAAATAGGGGTTGAAGATGATTCCTCCGGACCCAGGTTCGACTTGGTCTACCTCTTTATCCATCAGCTGGTATGCGGTGGTTCCACTCTTGGCAGCGATCTCCGTTTCAATCTGACAGAATTGATTTCTGAACCAACGTAGAGAAGCACCTGCAGTCTGGGTACTTCCTGCACGTACTGAAATGATGTCTGGAACTACCCCAAAGTAACCTTTATGGTCTGCAGGTTTCTCAACAGCAACCGTTAGACTCCCAACTGTTCCCGTCCTGTCAAGTCCTCTACCGGCTCTGACAAAACCAGCACCAAACATTTGGCAAGCACCGTCCGATCCTCCAGCGACTACAGGAGTTCCTTTGGCTAGACCGGTCTCTTCTGCTGCAGCTGCTGTGACCTCGCCAACTACTTCAGTCGACTGGCTTATCTCAGGGAGAAGCTCCCTATTGATTCCATAAGCTTCTAGAAGCCTGTCAGACCAGTCTCTCTTCTCGCGGTCAAACATCGCTGTGGTTGCAGCGTCCAAAGGTTCAGAAGAAAAGATGTCCGTGAGTTTCCAGACAAGAAAATTATGTGGTAGAAGAATCTTGTACGTCTCTTTCCAGATCTCTGGGCGGTTTTCTTTTATCCATAAGAGCTTTACAGCGGTTAGTGTCTGGTTGGATTCACGTTCA
>CP070773.1:902933-904065 GCA_020345945.1 Candidatus Bathyarchaeota archaeon
AAGAGCAAAAGAGGCTTTTAACCCAGGGACATATTCGTCCGAAGTTTTAGAATTGATATCAGATATAACAGCTAGTCCAATCGTTAATGGAGATATGAGATACGCACTAGATCTATTATTGTACTCTGGGAATCTAGCTGTTAATCAAGGATCTAGTTGCATACGTCCGGAACATGTTAGAAAAGTGTATGGGGAAACGTATCATCTGATAACGACTGAAGATATACAACACCTTCCAAGAAAGGATAAGGTTGTGCTGTTGGCTATTGTTAGAGCCTTGATGAGTAAACGATCATCATACACTTCACTTAAAGAGATCAAAATCATGGTAGGGATAGTCTGCGAAGAGTATGACTTGAAACCGATCAAAGACGTGGATGAATGCGTTCAAGATTTATGTGATCGAAACATCATTGATTTGAAGTCTCTTCTACAAATAGGAATAAGTGGAGTATCAACCACCGACTTGGAGATTTACTTGAACAATATTATCAAGAGGTTGGAGAAAGACATCTATGACAGAGGAAATTGAAAAAAGAGTTGTTGATGAGATTGAGACCGCCCTTAGTAGTATAGGTAAGCTGAAGATCCTAAGGCTACTAATGAAGAGTCCAGATCATGCTTTTACCCGATATGAGATAGGGAAAAAGACCCCCATTAACCCACGAGACATAAAGAACAATCTTCAAGCACTCCTTGAGATCGGATGGCTCACAGAGCTCAAATATGGACACCTTCAAAAGTACTCCATTAACATGGATCATAACATTGTACAACGTCTTTCAACCTTCTTCAGAGACATAGACTACATCTGAGCAGCAATTACTTTAATCTATGAGAACTAGTCCCCCTCCCCCTCAACATCAATGGCGATATAAATACTCCAAATCGCTAAACCCTTCTCACTACCAAAATACACTCGTGAAATGGGGAGGAATACTATATGACTGAAGTTTCACTTGACATCGATTTAAACAACTTAAAGGGCATAGGTCCAAAGACAAGGCAGAAATTGATCGATGGAGGAATACAATCGATAATGGATCTAGCTGTAGCCTTGCCCAGAGAGATTGAGGACATACTTGGAGGTAAAGAGGAAAAAGCATTCTCCTTCATTATCTCGGCGAAGAGA
>CP070773.1:904165-907911 GCA_020345945.1 Candidatus Bathyarchaeota archaeon
AGTCCTTGGATGAGATGCCAACGTGAGTTGCTGACTAGATGGTTGTAAGAGAAGACAGTGAAGATCTTGGTGTTAGGTGAAGCCTTCTTGACTGCGTCATACGCTTCTTTGTATAGGGAGATGTAGTCTTCATAGGTCTTAGGGTCGACTTCGTAGGAGAAGTTGATCTCGTTTCCCAGTTGGAGGTATTGTGGTTTCAACTCTCTAGCGATTTTTGCAGCTTCTTCGATCCATCTTCTTCTCAATTCCGCGTCTTTAAGGGTGGTTGTGGAAGGCATATCCGGGGGCACTTCTATAACAATCTGAGGTTTACCACCGATGCTCTGTACTGACATAATTCCAAGGCTGATTATTGGTGTAAGATTGAATCTGTCTCTCAGTACTTCTATTATCCTGTTCTTCTTCAGTTTCTCAGTCTTCTCGATCCATGATTGGGGGTCGTGGACTGGGACGACTTCGGCTATCTCTCCTGCCATCTCGTAGGCATCAATAAGGTCTTCTTGGCTGAAGTTAGGGAAGTTCCGAGGAATAGGGACAACTCCAAGAAGAAAAGATCTCTCAGAGATCGGAAGGGAATAAGAGCCAGCTGATATGCACTCTAGGTTGGATGAGACAATTAGTATCATTAAGGTTAGGATTGTCTTTGAGTGATTTTTGAGTAGTGGGTTGTTTGACATCTGAAGAACAACTTCGATAGACTGGTTTCCAGGCTTTCCGTCGTTACTGGACTGTGTGTTTAGATGTTTCTGATATGTGTGTTTCTGGTTTAGTCTTTTTTCTCAAACTATATATCGTCTCATCAAGGGAGTTCTTTCCAGGAGATTGGGGAGATAAAGTTATGATTGGTCTATATGAGGTTGGTGAACGTGCATCTGCTGGATCAAGGATGGATGAGATGGAGTGGAACATGGGGCTCTACAAGAAGATGCTGGAACTTGTCCAGAGATATGACCTTGAGTATTCTGGTCCAGACCTCTTCCTCGAAGTACACGAGGATTATGTTGACAGGGTCTTCGACGCCGCAGTTGACTTCGTGGTTGAGATGGGTATCTACTGTGTGACCTCGAACCGCGTAATAAATTTCACCGAGGACGAGGTGCGAGGAGGGCTAAAGGAGATCCCGGAAGAGTTGACAGTTGGGGAAGGCAAGGACGCGCGGATCTTGAGGAAGCGGGAGATAGAGGATCGACGCCAAGTTAACGTAATTGGTGACGGGCATCGTCCTTGGCCGGTTGAGGTTGGGAGGTGGGCACCTACAGGCTTTGCGAAGCTGGAGCGAACAGACCTAGTGGAGGGTTTCAATTTCCCAGAGTTGGAAGGTAAGAGGATTCACGGGATCGCGATGGAGGCCTATGCGGCAAAGAGAGAGCTTTCAATACTTAGAGAAGTCGTGGCTGACGCAGGTCGTCCCGGAATGGCGATCACATACTACCCGATATCAACCCGGGCGTCTACTCTTATTGCGCCGATAGACCCGGAGAAAGGCTTGAGGAGGACGGATGGTGTTCTTCTCTCTGTGCTTCCTGATGTGAAGGTGGAGTATGACCTTCTGACTGCGGCGGTCGTGCTTAGCGATTATGGTAGTTACAGGTTCAATGGTGGAGCCTCCGCCTATGTGGGTGGCTTCTGCGGTGATACCGAAGGTGCAATAATAGAGGTTCTTGCCAAGGGGATGGCTGCCTGGCTGGTCTACAGGGATCAGGCTCAATACTCATTCAAGGTGACAAAGTCGGTGGAGGCTCGTAGACCTCCTGAGGAGGGGAGGAGGAGTGTTGTCAAGGAGCCCAGCCTGATCTGGCCGAGTTACGTCTTGAACCGAGCCCTATCCAAGCATACAAATCTGATCAGGTTCGGCGGAGTATTTGAAAGGGGGGCTTGCGGGGAGATAGGCAGTGCCACATACCTGCTCTTCCTCGCTGAGACTGCCATCGTTGATACAGTCCTGGGCTGTAACTTCTTTGGATTGCATGAGATTCCTGCTGACGTCCAGTTTAGGGTCGAGGTCTCGGATGCCACGATCAAGGCAGGGATCAAACGAGAAGAAGTGAAGGAGATCCTGCTTGCTGTTGAGGAGAGGATACGGGAGAAGCTCGGAGGTATCCAAGAATCAATACCGGTACCGGATCGCAGAATGCTCCTCTACAAAGACTTTGACGCGTACTTCAATCCTCTTCAAGAGCTCTACGACTTTAAACGTATGGAGCCGACCGAGAAGCACCTAAAGAGCCAGAACGAAGCGAAGAGAGTGTTGGAGGAGGTCGGACTGGCTTTCAGTTGACAGTCAGGTATATGCTTCTACTTTGTCTTGAAGGACCTTCTTCCCAGAAACCTTGCCGAACTTCCTAGTTCCCTCTCTATCTCAAGGATTCTGTTTAGGTCCCCCCTTACCTGTCCGGTGTTCAGTCCAACCGCAAGGTCAGCGGAGGGGTCCCCTCTACTTCCGCATGGACCGACACCGTAACCATTTCTCTGAGCTAGGCCAACCGCGTCCATAGCTTCACTGTAGGTTCCTATTTGCGGGATTTTCAAGACCATCGCGTTAGCCGCCTTCATCTCAATCCCCTTCTTCAGTCGGTCTGGGTTGGTGGTGAAGAGGTCGTCTCCGACGATCTCGATTCCCAGTTCTTTTCTGAGGATTGCGTGTCCTTCGAAGTCGTCTTCGTGAAGGGGGTCTTCTAAGACTACAAATGGATAGCTTGAGACGAAGTCTTTGTAGAGCTCAATCATGTCTTCTCGGGTCTTCTCGCCTTTGTAGAAAAGTCCTACATATCGGTCTTTCTCATGTTCGTAGTAGCAGCCAGCTGCGCAGTCAACGAAGATACCAACTTTGCCTTTATGTCCTGTCTCATCTATGGCTTCGGTCATTGCTTCGAGAGCTTCTCTGTCATCTTGTACCTTGGAGAGTATGTTGGTCCCCCTGTAGAACCCGTATCTTCCTCTAATGATCTCTTCAAGCCTGTTTTGGACTATTCGGGTGATGTAGACAGCATCTGAGAAGGATTCTGCACCGTAAGCCGTGTACTCGAAGCTCGGTTTATAGAGCCTCGTCTTCCCGGGGTCCCGGTAAGTCCCAGCGGTGCCCAGCCCTATGATTGGGCAGGGTAATGTAACTGCATCGACACCACCTATATGCCGGTAGAGTGGTAGGTTCCGACTCTTGGCTGCTGCTTTTAGGACAGCAAGGGAGACACCTATGATTGCGTTGGCGCCCAATCTAGACTTGTCTGGTGTTCCATCGAGCTCGATCATCGCCTTGTCTATCCTTCTCTGCTCCATTACGTCCATGCCTTTCAGTCTTGGACCGATGATCGTGTTCACGTTTCTCACAGCTTTCAAGGCACCTCGACCGAACCATCTTTCTCCTCCATCGAGGAGAAAAGCCGCCTCGTATGCTCCGATAGAGATACCGGAAGTTGGAGTATGAGTTCCGCTTGTTCCGTCCTCTGTTATGACTGTCACTTGAAGAGTCACGTATCCCCTCCGAGAGAAGGTTTCAACGGCCGCGATCGATTTTATCTCTGTTTCCATCCTATTTGCCTCTTTAATCCGAACTTATCTCCGTATATGTCTACAAACTTTTTTCAAATCAAGTCTTCGCCTTTCTTCCTTCCATCATATTTGGTTCGATCTTCTCTTTTTTCATATATCGAAGATTCCTCTCTGACAAAGGAATATAACTCTCGAACAAGTATGTTTGAGTGGAGGGAGAGGTGGCCCTATGGTATCGAAGACCTCGGACCCTGTTG
>CP070773.1:908011-910382 GCA_020345945.1 Candidatus Bathyarchaeota archaeon
TATGGTATCCCAGCATTCAATTTTTTTAATACCGATGTTATCAGGACCGTAATTGAGGTAGCCGAAGAGGAAAGCTCTCCAGCCATTCTGCAGATACATAAGATGCTACCGGGTCCCGAAGATCTTTTCGATTGGTGGTGTACAATCGCAAAATCGGCTATCGCGAGAACAGAAGTCCCTATAGCACTTCACCTAGACCACGGAGGCAGTTTTGAGATCGCCATGAAAGCGATTACATGTGGCTGCTCATCAGTCATGATAGACAAGTCTGCACAACCGATGACGGAAAACATGAAAATAACAAAGAAGGTCGTTGAAGTAGCACATGCAGTCGGAGTCACAGTTGAAGCAGAGTTAGGCCACATGACCACTGCAGAGAAAGGAGAATCTGTCGGTCTAGATGAATCCGTATTTGCAGTTCCAGAAGAAGCTGTAGAATTCGTAAAAGAAACAGGGGTAGATGCCCTTGCCGTTGCTGTAGGAACCGTGCATGGGCTCTTTCGGGGAAAAGCAAAGATAGATTTTGAAAGGCTCAAGAAGATAGATGAACTGGTGAAGAAACCACTGGTTCTTCATGGAGGAACGGGAATACCTGAAGAATCGCTTAAGAGAACGACCCAATTCGGCGTCACAAAAATCAATGTCGCAACAGCTCTTGGGGTCAGTTACTACAACGCGATACGCGAAGGAATGCAGGAAGGCAAAGAAACAAGAAGCTTTTTCGGATTCACAGAACCAGGGAGACAAGCTCTGAAAGAGACCATAAGACGAAAGATCAGACTCCTAGGATGCAATAACCAACTGTAGATCCAAAAAACAAAGACACACCTCTTATCTGAGGCTCATCTTTGCTTGTGGATTTGCTAAGTAACCATCCTCGATATTCAAATACTACCTCAGACATTGAAGACTATCGCCCGAAGGATTCCTAAGTGTTCACATAGAACATAAGAGTCCTTGGTTACGTGTCAAAATGTGTATAAGATTAGTTCGCTAGAATATCGGTATCTGGGAGAACTGAAATATGAGCATACCACCTAAGGATCTTAAACGAACCCTTTTCTGGTTCATCTTGCTGCTTAGCGTTCTTTCCCTTGGAACACTTTGCATCACTACACTCTACACTATCTGGGAAGGATACACGATAGGAATAATCTCCGATGCTCTTCTCCCAATAAGAACTATGGCGATCATTGGAGCGGCACTCATCTTTGTTATCGATGTATTTGGACTGATGGAAGCATTCAATCTCAGTGAGAATAAGACAATCCGCCTGGTCTTCATTTTCATATTCCTAGTGATCATCGGTATCGACTATCTTGGACTCATGGGAGCAATCTCGATCCCTCAGATTGAAGCTGCTACTCCAGGACTACAATCCAATCACGCTATCCTGTTAGGAAGCATGCTATCCATAGTCGGAATTGCTCTGTCAATCCTGCTTATCTGGGCGTACTACCAACACCCAAAGTATATAGAAAGAATTCTTCCCCGCCTTTCCTAATTGCCTGTCTCCACTTTTTATGCGATTTAAGACTACCTAATCAGGTAATCGACCGACTTCCCTACAGTTGTGCTTTCAACTACACCGCAGTCAGTACACTCTACCTGTGCTACTCCAGATTCCTCGATCGTGACCAACTTGAAGCTACGCGTACTTCCACAACTTCCGCATTGGAACTCCTTGCCTACAGGCCAACTTTTCGAGACAAACCATGTAGGAAGGATGATAGCTAGGGTAGTTATCAGAATCCAAAACCACTGCCAATAGAACCATTGCCAAAGTTCATTCATGTCCTTGACCTCCTACTCCCGGATACTTGGCTGATTATCGTCTCTTACCGCTACAAATCTAAGGATTTTTTACTAATACGCTTCTATGCGTACCTTTCCCTCCTCTTCGAAGTTCCTCCTTTTTGTCTACCTTCAAGATCTTCAACAAAGCATCCCGGAATATCCAGTCGGTATCAACGAGGGTATGAAAAAGGGGAGGGGGGGCTCCCTCCCCCTAATGGGTCCCGCGGGTTGGTTGCTCTCGGAAGAGAGATAGATTCACTTTGATGTAACGGTTCGCTGAAGAGTGCAGGCATATTTTTGAGGATTTCTTCAGTTGTTTCAACTTCCATGTATTCTATGCCATATGTCTCAGCGAGTTTTCTAGCGTCTTCTGGGAGTCTAGGTATTGCTATCAACACTTCTCTTTCAGCAGGGACATCGTAGGTCTTCGCGAAGAAACTAAGGACAGGTCTAGGGTCCCTTTCCGTTGGTCCTGTTGTGACAGCGAAGACAATGTTTTTTCCATCTCGGCTTGCGACGATGTCGAAGAGGTGTTCAGCACCCGATCTTCCTTTTAGTGTTCCTGGTGCGTTTA
>CP070773.1:910482-914273 GCA_020345945.1 Candidatus Bathyarchaeota archaeon
TCGTCTTCAACAGTCTCGCAGAACAACTGATGGTCTGGATTCTGGAACGAGTAGTTAATGTGCGACGTCAGATCGGAGAGATCAGCCGTCTTTACGTCGACCCCAGCAACGGATATCTCTGAGTCCTCATTGGTAGGTTTCTCCAGACCTAACATATGGTATGCAAGAGTCGTCTTTCCCCCACCATTTTGTCCAATGATACCTACGAAATCGCCATCATAGATGTCTAGATTTATCCCGTTCAGAGCAATCACAGGGGGTTCAGACTCGAATCTATGAACGACATTCCTTATCTTCACAACCGCTTCTTTCTCATTTTTCTCTGCCTTCGATCTCCTCTTGGGTGTCTTAACCTTCTTACCTTTAGCCAGTCGACGAACTTCTTCCTCTGCCTCCTCAAGCGTTACAGGAAGAGGAAGCTTCGGATTCTTCTTCCTCAGTTCAAGAAACAACTCTGTGACTTGTGGCAGTCCCAGATCCCAAGACTCCTTCTCGGAGAACACCTCTTCAGGATCCCCGCTTCGAACTACTGCGCCATCATCCATCACTATGATGCGATGCGCTATGGCAGCCAACGGCTCAATATTCATCCCCGGCTCACTTATCATGAAAGTTATCCCATAGTTCTCATTGAGATGCACGATCAGATCACAGACGAGAGACTTCCCTACAGGGTCAAGCGGGGCAATAGGATCAATTAGCGCAATCAGTTTTGGTCTCATCGCTAATACCCCGGCAATTGCAGCACACTGAAGCTCCCCACCCGAAAGTGTATTCGGATTCCGCGTCTGAAAGCCAGTTAAACGGGTTCTTTCAAGGGACTCACGTACTCTCGCTTGTATCTCATCTGTCTCAAGACCCAGGTTTTGGAGACCGAACGCGATGTCTTCTTCGACCGTCAGAGAAACGATCATCTCCGCAGGGTTCTCCAAGACCATCCCAACGTGAAGCGCCATTTCAGCGATGGTCACCTCGGCAACATTGATACCGTCAACAATCACCTCTCCAGTCATTTCTCCCACTATTGATTCAGGGATTAATCCATTCAGCACCTGAAGGGCTAGCTTCGTCCCAGACATAGAGTCTCCTGTTAGGATATTGATCGTTCCTTCTTCGATCTGGAGATCGAAGTCCTTCAGAATACCTGCCTCGAAACGAGGTATGAAGCTTACATCCCGTATATCGACAATAGGCATCTACTTTCTCTCTCCAAAATGCGAATCATAGTCTTCCTATATCGTATGCTAATAGGATATACACCATGAATAGGGTCAACAGCACCCATAATACTGTGAATGCTATATCTTTCGAGGTCGTCGCATATGGCTTAAATGGTGATACTTTGCGAACACCAAACGCCCGGACCTCCATTGCCCTAGTAACCCCCTCAGTCATCTCATGCATGCTACGACCTATGGGAACTATGAGTGGAGTATATTGCCGGAATATTGCGATTGGGTTTCTACTCTTCTTTGTTGTGAACCCTCGCAGTTTCTGGGCATTCAAGACCATCAAGGTGTTTCTTTGAATCATTGTAAGAAAACGTAAGGATGCCGTCAAGATGAACATGACAGCATTCGGAAATCCATAGCCTGCAAGAACATTGCAGAGCTCTGAAGGTGAAGTAGTATACAAGTATATGTAGATTATTTGGAACGGTATGAACCTCTTCCAAGTCTCTTGAATCAGGTATAGTAGACTTCCTACGCTCATAGCAGTCTCCCCTATGATGGGTGTTCCTGCTGGGGTAATATGAAAGAGAATTGCTCCTACATCAATGAACTTTCCATAAACCCGATACCAACTTGCATCGAACATCCATATTGCTCCACCAAAAAGAACTCTCAGCGGAAGAGAGAGCATTGTGATCGTTAAAGGAAAGAGATACCATTTCCAAGGAATCTTACTCTTGCCGCTCAACCAAAACAAGACTAACATTACTAATCCTAAGATAATGGGATCCATGTAGAGATTGCATAAGAAAGAAAAAAGAAGAAGGAGGAAGAGTTTAGGAACTGGATGCATCCGATGCATGAAAGTGTCTCTGTAAGTATACTCTAGTAGGACCGATGTAATTCCGACAGACGTGTTCCCATCTCCCTCCCAAAGCGGTTTATTACTTCTTGTCTCCAGAATCTACGTAGTAGTCCTCCTTGTCGTTGCTTGAGTTTCTCTGCGTGCACGTCCCTCTATCGATCTAACAACAATATCAGAAACGATAGCAGCTACCGGGCACGAAATAAACTCTTGCGGCAGATAACGGATTACCACCCCAGCATACCAAGCAGGAGCCATCGCTATAGGATAGTAATTCAAACCGTTGGTGATTGTAATACATCCTATCCAATGAACCATGCCGATTGATGCCCCCGCCAGATAGACTTTCCAGATCGGGTTTTGCATCCCTTTAGCCCTTGCGGGCTCCAATATTCGCCAGGCAATTGCAGCTCCCACAGAGCATGTACCTATGTCCCACAATCCCGCAGAGACCATACCGAGACCGGCTTGCTGACCGAACAATAGACTCCTGAAGAAGTTGCCGACACCGATGCCTGTTCCTCCTGCCCAAGCTCCAAAGAACGAAGCTCCAAAGGAGAAACTTACTAATCCTAAGTCGACACCTCCCCCAGATAGCACCTGTCCGAGCACATTAGAGAACGCGATCAGCATTGCGATAGCAACTATGTTATAGGCAGAGAATAATGGGTACCCTCGACCCTTGATGTATTTTCCTCTTGGGGCAGTCCAACGAGGGTGCTGGTAGTGGTACCATACAGCCCATAATGTTACCGGTGGGTAAAGCAAAAGAGCGCTGACCATGCGATGGAATTCTCTCTCAGGGCTACGAGCTATTCCGTAAGCAGGATTATACAAAGCTCCTCCATTCCAGAGCGTCCAAAAAGCGACACCGACTACTGCAGACAGCAATATGTAAGCATAAATCCCCATTTTGACATTTCTGCTCGTGGTGAAAGTATGCATTAAGGTTCCTGGTTCATAGGGATTCGGACCCCAAAGATCCTCTTCTTTTTCAGTTTTACTAGTTCCAGACAATCAATTCACCTCTCAATCTCCCATTCATTACGATCTTTTATACACATAGTAGAAACCAACCAGTAGCGCAATTGTTACTGCACCAGCCCCAATGAACAACATTTCGCCCCCAGGTTTTACCGAAGGCGCAGAAAAACCGCCTTTCCACACCCACGTTATGGCAACCAGAATCACTATCAAAGCAATCGCAATCATCGTGTTCTTTGAAGAATCTTCTGACATCTTAATACGTAGGTTATTTCCATATTCTTTCATCATATATCTCCTCGATATTATTAGTGAAGTCTCCCCAACATCCCCCGATATTGTCAGTGAAACCTCACTAACAATAATAACAAATTCTATACCTATTTTGGTTGTTAAGACTTTCCATGAAAATGGGTATAGGATTCGAGTAACTAGAACATCGACGATTGAGAAGAAATCGTGACTTAGATAATCATTTATGAGGTGGGTTCAAATGACACATTATCGTGATCTTTGGTCCCGTCATAGCGCCTTGTTCTATCATGTACGCCCTAAACTTCAAGTCCTAACACCTTTCATCTTGGACCTGAACCTAGTACTCTTTTTCCTCGCGATCTTTATTTCGCTCTATCGAATTCCATACCTGATTCTGTCGTTTACTCCTCTCCTTGTAGGAGTAGCCTTATGGTTTCTTCTAGAATCGTCAATAGGATTCTCGCTACCCCTTAGAAACCTGTGGCTTCTCGACATTGCTCGAAGGGTCTCTCGCA
>CP070773.1:914373-923609 GCA_020345945.1 Candidatus Bathyarchaeota archaeon
GAAGAAGACTGCAGCACTTATCGAGGCCGCTATGAAATCTGGAGGAATTATTGGCGGTGCAGGTATCCAAGAGGTCGAGAAGCTGGGTTCTTTTGGACTGAAGAGTGGTATGGCATTCCAAATTATCGATGATATTCTAGGGCTTACTGCTAGTGAGGCTATTCTTGGGAAGCCTGTAGGAGACGACCTTCGAGAAGGCAAGAAGACACTTATCATCGTCCATGCGCTTGAGAAAGGAGATGACCTGCAGAGAAAGACAGTTTTAAGTTCTCTTGGCAATGGTAAGGCTTCTGACAACCAAGTACGTGATGCAATCAGAACACTAATAGATATAGGATCGATCGAGTATTCTCGCAATCAGGCCAAGAGACTAGTGGATCTGGCAAAAAAGGAGTTGGACTCATTCCCTAATTCCGATGATAAACGGATTCTCTTCTCACTTGCCGATTTCTTCATAGCTAGAGGTTTTTAGCCGACTGGATAATGTGTTCTGTTCGCCTCTAAAACGAATTCGTCCCTAGTAAGGTTTTATTAGTCTTCTCTCTCTTCTCTAGGCTTGTCAGATTTAGGCTCTGATTCGGTGGATCGACTGTGTGTTCCGAGGTCGCTGATCTAATTCAGAAGTATGCTCTATTGAATGCAGTACGTCACAAAGGTAAAGCTCAAGTACAACCTGTCGTCGGTCGGGTTTTCTCAGAACACGAAGAGCTCAGATCCCATGTCGATGAGATCACAGAGCAAGTTCGGAAGATCGTCGAGAAGGTCAACCTACTTTCATCTTCTGAGCAGCGGAAGATCCTTGAAGAGTCTTGGCCAGAGCTTTTAGAAACGGGTAGAGTAGAGCAGGTGGATAAAGGTCTTCCTCCTCTCCCAAATGTCGAGAAATACAATCGTATTGTAACTCGTTTTTCTCCGAATCCTGATTGTGTTCTCCATCTAGGTTCTGCTAGAGCCGTGATCCTGAGCCACGACTATGCAGAGAAATACGAGGGAAGTTTTCTTCTTAGATTTGAAGATACCGATCCGAAAGGGAAGTCTCCAATGCTTGAATTCTATGCAGCGATAAGAGAAGACTTGTCTTGGCTGGAGTGTGACCCTGATGGAGAGTTCATCCAGAGCAGTAGGCTTCCGATCTACTACGATTTTGCCAGAAAGCTGTTGTCTCTTGGGCATGCTTATATCTGTGAATGTCCTCCCGAAGATTTTCGAGCTCGGGTAACGGGAGAAGAACCGTGTCCTTGTCGGGGAGGATCAATAGAACTCAACTTGAAAAGATGGGAGAAGATGCTTGACAAGGGCTATGTGGAAGGAGAAGCAGTAGTAAGGATCAAGACCGATCTAAATCATCCTAATCCTGCAGTCCGTGATTGGCCAGCTCTTCGGATCATTAATACTGAGAGATATCCTCATCCTCTTACAGGAGATGAGTATTATGTCTGGCCACTCTATAATTTCGCTTGTGGCATAGACGATCATCTATTGAAGGTAACCCACATTATTAGAGGTAAGGAACATTTGACGAATGAAGTCCGTCAACGTTACCTTTACGAGCATTTAGGATGGGAATATCCTGAGGCAATTCATTACGGTAGATTACGAGTTATCGGCTCTGTCTTGAGTAAATCAAAGATCCTTGCCGGCGTGAATAGCGGGGTTTACGAAGGCTGGGATGATCCCCGATTAGCAACCTTGGTAGCCTTGAAGAGGCGAGGGATCACTGCTCAAGCAATTCGTCAGATGATCTACGAGGTAGGCCCAAATCCTGTAGATGCTACTTTGAGTTGGAAGACCCTGTATGCCCATAACCGAAGATTGGTGGATGGCCTTGCCAATCGATACTTCTTCGTCTCTAATCCTCTTGAGATGAACATATCTGGCATACCAAGAAACTACTTAGTTGAGATTCCTCTCCATCCTGACCACAAGGAGAGAGGAAAGAGGGTTATTGAGGTAATTCCTCAAGGCGGGAGACATAAAATCCATGTCTCAGCATCAGATCTGAGACACCTAAGAAAAGGTAGAATAGTTAGGCTGATCGGGCTCTTCAATGTGAAGATAGATCGAGTCAACGATACCATTGACGCAGTCTTCATCGATGAATCATACGAAGAAGCTAGGAGAATAGGAGTTCAGTTCATACATTGGATTCCTGATAGAGATGGAGTAGAGACTACCGTACTGATGCCTGATAACTCAATCGTTACAGGGCTTTCCGAGAAGGATGTACGTAACCTGAACCCCCATCAGATAGTCCAGTTTGAGAGATTTGGCTTTGTCTTTGTAGACACTATAGACGAAACTCTTGGAGTTCGCTTTGGACATACCTAACCTAAGAATGGACAATTCGTTCTATCTGGTACCTAACACGTATTGCTGAGAAACTGTTAGGTGTACATCTTGGAATCTCTTGGCATAAACTGGTATCTCTTGGACATTTCTGAGGCTCATACTTTTTCTCTGTAGGAAGACTATGAAATCTCCTTATCGACGACAGAGAAAGCTTCTTAAATATGAATTATCCTCATAGGGTGAGCCGATTCATATTCTGGAGCTTCCGAATGAGGTAGAGATCGATGTCCAAATCCTTCTACATAAAATTCGATGTACCGAAGGGGCTCTCAGATGCTGCCTACGAGGCGGTTCAGATAGCCAGAGATACTGGGCGCATCAGAAGAGGAACGAACGAGACCACTAAGTCCATTGAGAGAGGTATTGCAAAACTAGTCCTAATTGCTGAGGATGTAGAACCCCCAGAAATTGTGGCCCACCTACCTTTGCTTTGTGAGGAAAGAAATGTCTCATACATATTCGTCCCTAGCAAGGCTCAATTAGGACTGTCTATTGGTATTGAGGTATCTTCTGCCGCAGCTTCCATTGTAGAACCAGGAAATTCGATCGACCTAGTTGAAGACCTTGCCAAAAAGGTTGGAGAACTGAAGAAATAATCGTTCGCAGGTTGATCTATTTTGAGTTCACGTTCGAGAGAAGATGAATCTCCCTCACCTGCTGAGGTGATTCAGCTCGTAGGTCGAACGGGAGTAACCGGTGCAGTCATGCAGGTTCGTGTCCGCATACTTGAAGGAGGAGATAAAGGTAGAATCTTAAGTAGAAATGTCAAAGGACCTGTTCGAATAGGTGATATCCTCATGCTTCGAGAGACCGAACGTGAGGCTAGACGGATCAAATAGGGTTTTGAGGGATTCTTTATGCCAAGATCACATAGATGTTCCTTTTGTGGTGAAGACTTTCCTTCAGGTATAGGGATAATGTATGTGAAAGTTGATGGTACGATCTACTGGTTCTGTTCCAGCAAGTGTAGGAAGAATATGCTGAAACTTGGAAGGGATCCCCGTAAGTTAAAGTGGACACGACACTATGGAAGGGAGGAGCGAAGGATCTGAGTGAACGGACATTCATCATGTTGAAACCAGAGACCTTGATGAGATCATTGATAGGTGATGTAATCTCAAGAATTGAGAGAAAAGGCTTGAATATTATTGGCTTAAAATTGGTGTCGCTATCTCGTGAAGATGCGAGTAAACTGTATGAGATGCACCAAGGTAGACCCTTCTATGGTCCTCTGATCGATCATGTAACCTCAGGTCCAGTTATAGTGATGGTAGTCGAGGGACCAAATGCCGTGGTAATAGTCAGAGGTGTTGTTGGAGCTACAAATCCGCTGGAGGCTCAACCTGGCACGATTCGTGGTGATTTTGCGTTAATTACTCGGAAGAATATTATTCATGCAGCTGACAGTATGGAGAACGCCAGGAAGGAGATGAGTATCTTCTTCTCGGAGGATGAACTCGTTGAATACGAGAAACCAACCGAGAAGGAATTTCTACTCTAATTTGAGATGGAAGGTAATCATATTTGATACTAATAACAAGATGGAGTTTGATGAATCTCGATGAACCTTAAGATCATCTCTGAGACAGAAAATGTATTGTTGGGTCGTAGAGAAATAACTTTCTCGGTTTCGCATACGTCTGCTGGGACTCCGAGTCGAATAGAGTTTAGGCGTCAGATCGCAGCTCAGCTTGGTGCTGATTTGGAGTGTGTTTATGTCATTGAAATGATCTCTAGAACCGGAATGGACTCAACAATGGGGCAGCTACGAGTATATGACTCCCCACAGAGAGCTAAACTAGTAGAACGGGATTATATTCTGAAAAGAAATACTCCGTCAGAGGAGTCGGCTAAGGCAGAGTCAGAGGAGTCGGCTAAGGCAGAGTCAGAGGAGTCGGCTAAGGCAGAGTCAGAGGAGTCGGCTAAGGCAGAGTCAGCGTAGTGTGGTGAAGTCATTCATGACAGAGGAACCAAAGAAAAAGAAAGAGATACCTCCTCGATACTTGGTTGAGGATGGGAAACTTGTCCGACGACTTAAGGAATGCCCGAGATGTGGCACTTCGATGGCGGCTCATTCTAACCGTTTTGCGTGTGGAAAGTGTGGCTACACAGAATTCTTGAAAGAGACCAGCTAGTCTTCTTCCATTCTATCTATGATTCGACTGATCTCGATCTTTTTCTTCTCAGTTACCTCTACGACTACAAGACCTTTCTTCGGTTGACCATAAAGGACCAATGATCCGATTGGCGAAGAAAGAATGGCTGGCAAGGCAAGAAGGTCTTCTTCTCCATGGATCACCAGCTTTGTTCTCTTCTCCGACTGTATTGCTTTTTCGACCGCTCTCCATGCTTCCTCAGTTATCATGCCTGCTGGATTTGTAACATGGATCGTCTTTTCTAGTTCTAAATTGACGGGGCTTATAGGTCGTCTCATAATTCTATTGTCGATAATGTATATATCGGCGATTAATCCGTCTTTTAAGATTCTTTTTGCTGTGTAGTCGCCAACAATGATTGTCTTTCCAAGGTTCTGCTCTTCCAGAATCTTCCTTAGATGTTTGGTGGTTGTCTTGTCCTTCTCAACTAGGAGTAAACCTATAGGTCTCTTTAATTCTGTTCTAAGTTCTTCCGTCAGCCTTTTCGTCGGCAACTTTATCGAACTCTAATCGCGTATCGTCCAGGCTTATTCACGTCCATCTTTTGTGCGATTAGAGATCTCTCTGGATTAAGAACAATTGCTATTCCTGTCCAATCGTCAGAAAGATTCGTTGACTTGCAGTTTGGGCAGATGTGTCCAGATGAGATCAAATGGCAGCTTCTACAAGCTTTCTCTGGCATGCAACTCATCCTTCTTCCTTACTTTCTGGGGGAGTTCCTTTGGTCTTCTGGACGTCTTCCGCTATCCAATCTAGCTTTCCTAAGAACGGTTGTCGGCATGTCAACCCAATCTTCCCGCTGGCTCCTCCCTTGCTTAAACTTACCGCTGTAATCCTTGCTCGGACAAGATCTCCTTGGGTCAGTCTTCTTCGAGTTTCTCTTCCTAAAAGCACGGCTTGTCTATCATCGTAGGAGATGAAGTCATCCATTATCTGGGAAACATGTAGAAGCGCATCTATGGGACCTATCCTGACGAAGGCTCCGAAGTCTTCTGTCTCAACCAACTCTCCTTCCACAATCTCTTGAATTTCTGGATAGAAGGTCAGCAGTGTGAATGTTGCGCGGTGATAGGTAGCCCCATCACCTGGGATTATCTTTCCTATAGATTCGACTTCCATATCTGTTACGAGGATGATATACCCAAGATCCTCTGTTACGATTCCCTCGTATCGCGTCTTCAGCCTCTCGTAAGCGATATCCTTGAAGGGTTCTCCAAATCTTTCCGGAGGTATTCGAATGAGATCTTGGCATTGAACAAGTCTGAACATGGCCTTTTTTAGACCTTTTTCAGTTGATTTTGGGCTGAGTAAGAGGTACCAATGCCCTTAATAACTTTTAGGCTTCCAGCATCTATCATTTTATTACTCCATGAAGTTCCAGTTGCCCTTTTCCTCTCATGCTTAAGACCGGGATTCCGAGGGATCTTAGTCTCTTCCTCAAGACCCGATCGTTTGTTGCAACAGGACTCTTCCAGTCTTGAGCGAGCCTAACTATTGCATCGTCAACGCTTTCGCTTTTCTCTGACTGGATCTTTATCAGTTTACATTTTTTTGCTAGAGTCAGGGCGAGACGGGCTTCTCTCCTATCGTCTTGTATTGCAACTCGTTCGATTTCCTCTTGGACTTTAGAAGGTAATATCAATTCTACGTTTCTTCCCAAGGTTCTTGGGATCTCATCAAAAATATCAATATGGAAATTCGGGGGAGTCATCAGAAAGTTCGAGTCCAGAATCACCTTTAGTCTCGATTTATTGATGTTGCGAGGGGTTTCCGGTGTTTTATTAGACCTATTTGACAACGCCGTATCCGATCAACCGCCATCTATCTTCCATTCTTCGACTTATTGCTATCCTATTGGACTCATCGATACAGATCGGTCTTCTAAGGTCAAACTCGACCATTTCTCCTTTGGTTCCTACGACCGTTCCCAAAGTGACTGCGGTTCCTCCGTTCAAGACCAACGGTTCTCTCATTCTAATCTTTTCTACCTTAGCCATCTCTCTGGTTCCGATGGCTTGTTCGAAGAGATGTATTTCGAGTTGGAGTTGTTCGGCAACAGGTGGTAGTGTCCCAGGTTTGCCTACAGTATTACCAACAAGGCCGTCGGCCTTCGTAAGCGAGGGATCAAGTTGGGTTCCGATACCCACAAGTCCTCCGCATGTAGCCTCCTCTACTCTTCTTCCTCCTGCGTGGAGAGTTTCAATCTTTGAGAAGAGTGGTCTGTATTCCGTCCTTCCTTTTGTTTCTATTCTTATTCCAGGCTTGACCTCAAGTTCGTCCCCTTCTCTGAAAACTCCTTGCTGGAGTGTACCTCCGAGGACTCCGCCTAGGATCTTCTCTGCAGGGATACCGGGCCTGTTTACGTCAAAGGATCTTACTACATGCATTCTTGGTGGTTTTGAGAGGTCCCTTTTTGGGGTAGGCATCCTTGTCTCGATAGTCTCTAAGAGTACATCAATATTTGTTTCATGAAGTGCTGATATCGGTATTACTGGGGCGTCTTCTGCTATCGTTCCCTCGATGAATCCACGGATCTGTTTGTAGTTCTCGAGAACTTGATCTTTGGGTACTAGTTCAATCTTGTTCTGAACCAATATGATTTTCTCGACACCTATTACTCCCAATGCTGCCAGATGTTCTCTTGTTTGGGGTTGCGGGACTTTCTCGTCTGCTGCCACAACCAATATGGCGCCGTCCATTATTGCTGTTCCTGAAAGCATCGTAGTCATTAGGACTTCATGTCCAGGACAGTCTACGAAACTTACAATTCTTTGGAGTTTTGCCGGTCCACCACATTCAGGGCATTCTTCCTTCACGGTATAACATTCGGGTGGGGGACAATTCAGGCATTTGTAGATAGCTGTGTCGGCGTAGCCGACTTTGATAGTAATACCGCGCCTTAACTCTTCGGAATGTTTCGCGGCCCAAGAACCGGTAAGTGCTTGGATTAAAGTAGTCTTTCCATGGTCTACATGACCAGCAGTACCAATGTTTATCTCTGCTTGTCTACCGTTTTTCTTCTTTCCCACTCCGCTTCCCCACAGATATTAGCGTTCTAATTCAGATTTACTTCTCACCGGGACGATCTTTGCTTTTCTTGGTTTGAGTCTTCTTGCTTTTCTTGGTTTGAGTCTTCTTGCTTTTCTTGGTTTGAGTCTTCTTCTCTTGAGTCTTTAGGGTCTTCATGTTAATCTGGTAGATATCTTCAGTAATTGTGTCTCCTCTTACCATCTTTCTTTTTCTCTCCCCGCGAATTCCAGAGTGGAATCCAGGGCCATCAGTCAGTATTGCAGCTATCCGGATGCCACCGTGGATGCTTCCTCTCATAGGGAATCCGTCTTTGTCAGATCCGCCTGTGATCTGAAATTTCTTCCCCTTCATGTCAATTGTCGATCCATCGACAGTTTCGCCAATTCTTCTTCCGATCATGACTTGGGCTTTAGCATCCTCGATCTCAAGGGTCTGGGACTTCCCGGTTTTTGTGTCTGAGACTATTAGCTTGAATTTCGGCAATGAGAGACTTCTCCGTAGTTGTGAGGTATAGCGAGGGATTCAAACGCTTATTAACGTTTCCGAGTTGGGCTGTCCTTTTACCATGCAGTCTCTCTAGGTCTAGATTCCCCAGAAAGCGTTCTCCCCTCTCATAATCTCTATGAGTTCCTGCAAGGTCTCCATTTCTCTCGGATCGAGCTCTTGTTCGAATCTACGTAGAAGTACTCTTACATGCTCTTCAGGTATCTGTACATAAAGTAGGTCATCTTCATGGATGTGCCTACCGACTATTGATCCCCGTATTGAGACTGCTACTTGCATACCGGCTATAGCTTCCGTTAGGCTTTCCCCACGGTCTTGGATTTGGGACACCTGTCCGACCTCACGTCCTTTACGGTCAATTAATCTGACTCTTGTTCTCAATCTTCCCCCTAGTATTTCTACTCCCACTATTGCTGGTCTGCTCCTGCGGAAGATATAACCTGGCAAGATCTTGATCTTGCAGGGTAAGACCAAGTCCTCGAATGCTTCCTCAACCTTCCTTGTTCTCTCTTCTTTAACCCAGATTAGATAGTCGTCAATCAAGTGGTAGATTATGTTCTGTTGGAATATCTTGATCGCCTTGTTCTGTGCTTCTTCTTTCGCGTCAGATAGGAGTCTTACGTTGAATCCGAGAATCACGCCGAGTATCTCATCCTTCTGTCTAACCGACTCTGCCTCAATTACATCTCTTCTCGAGATGTCTCCTACATCGGCTAGTCTTATAGAGACGTCACTCTTCTTGAGCTCTGCCGTTATAGCTTCCAGGGAGCCAAGTGTATCGGTCTTTAAGACGATTCCGATCTTGTCGGTTGATATCCTGAGTCTTCCAATCTCGTCAGCAACTTGTCTCAAATAATCTTCGGTGTCTTTCTCATCAAGAGTTGCGTAGAGAGGTGAGCCTGCAAGGGCTCCTTCAAGGTTAGGAGCGGCTACCTTAACACCTGCCGCTGCTGTGACTTCATTTACCGATGTGAACTTATCCCTTGGGTCTTTCATCTCATCCAACGGTTTAGGCAGGAGAAGTGCCCGTATCTTTGTGGTGATTATTTCATCTCTGCCACCAAGTATAACAGAATCTCCTTGCCTTAGGGTTCCGTCGTAGATGATGACGTTCACCGTGGTACCTAATCCGGTTTCCTCGGTTACTTCTAAGACTGAACCTCGAGCTGGTCCTTCAGTCACAGTAAGCCTCTCGCC
>CP070773.1:923709-926314 GCA_020345945.1 Candidatus Bathyarchaeota archaeon
CAATCTCCGCCTTGATCACTTTCACTTCATCTCCTTGTATCTCCTGCACCTCTAGTTCAAGTCCACAGTCAGCACAGCACAGTATCTCACCGATCAAGACATCTTCAGGAACTTCAACATCACCGTCGCATTCCGGACATTTGACTATCGTCTTGCCTCACCTCCTCAGGTTAGACCTCTCTTGCCCACTGAGAGTTGGACAAGAACTCGTTTAGTGATCTGACTCGCATCACGTTGTTAAGACCTCCCTTCTCGAGAGATGTGACCAATGCCTCTGCTGTCTCGATTTGAGTAATAACCGGGATCATCGTCTCTGTGGCCGCCCTTCTTATTCTATAACCGTCCGTCACCGTTGCTTTCCTTCTTACCGACGGTACGTTAACTACTAGACCTGGTTTCTTGTCAACGATGAAGTTTATCACATTATCTTCTCCTTCACCAATTTTTTTCACAACGTTGATGTCTTTTAATCCTGCGTTTTTCATTGCACTTGCTGTTCCCTCAGTAGCAAATATCTTGTAGTTCATTCCTTGGAGTCTTTTTGCTAGAGCAGCTGCTCTCTCATGGTCTTCCTTTCTTACAGTTACAAGCACTGGGTGATAAGGACGAGGAATCTTCAACCCTCCTGCGACCATGCTTTTGATCAATGCGACAGGGAAGTCGTAATCAAGACAAGCAACTTCCCCTGTTGAAGTCATCTCAACACCTAGGGTTGGATCCGCGCCTTTAAGTCGGACAAAAGAGAAGGTCGGCGATTTTACCGCAGTATGGAATGTTAATGGTTTCTTCAAGCAGTTTTGATCTCTTAGGCTCCTCCCAAGCATGACCTTTGCAGCAATCTGTACGAGAGGGATCCCAGTTGCCTTGCTTGTATATGGAACACTTCGACTTGCCCGTAGATTCAGCTCGATTATATATACCTCCCCATCCTTGACCAAGAACTGAATGTTTAGAGGACCTCTGATTCCTAATGCTAATGATATTCTCCTTGTGTACTCTTCTATTGTTGAGACCGTGCTATAATCAAGTGTCTGTGGTGGTGTAACCATTGTGGCGTCTCCACTGTGGGTTCCTGCTTGCTCTATATGCTCTATGACAGCGCCGATGAGAACATCTCTCCCATCGCTAACCGCATCTACCTCGACCTCTTTAGCACCTTGAAAGAACTTACTAACTACCACAGGGTGGTCCTTAGACACTTCGACAGCAAGATTGACGTATTCAATCAGATCCTCCTTATTTCTAGCAACTCTCATCGCTGCCCCAGAGAGGACATATGAAGGGCGGATAATCACAGGATATCCGATCTTTCTGGCGAACTCTTTGATCTCCGCGGTTGATGTCAAACTTTTCCAAGTTGGCTGTGAGATTCCAAGCCGATCCAAGTATCCGCTGAACTTGGATCTATCCTCTGCTTTGTCGATATTCTCAGCACTAGTACCAAGGATTCTGACGCCGTTCTCCGCCAATTTCAGAGCAAGGTTATTGGAAGTTTGACCTCCTACACTTACAACTACGCCGATAGGTTTCTCCGCATCAACTATATCCAGTACTCTCTCGAGGGTCAATTCTTCGAAATAGAGTTTGTCAGACATATCATAGTCGGTTGAGACTGTCTCAGGATTGTTGTTGACAACTATGACCTCTTGGATTCCTTCGTCCTTCATAGCCCAGGCAGCATTCATGGTACAGTAGTCGAACTCGACGCTACTCCCTATCCGGATACAGCCTGCTCCGAGAACCACAACCTTGCTTTTTCTCGAGGTGAAATCAACATCGTCTTCTGTATCCCCATAAGTAGCATAACAGTAGTTTGTCTTTGATTCCCACTCAGCAGCCATGGTATCCACTATCTTGAAAGTTGGAAGTACCCCTGTCTGTTTTCGGTAATCTCGAACCTGGTGTTCAACTACTTTTGTGTATCTTGCGATCTGAAGATCTGAGAATCCATGCCTCTTGGCCCGTGCTATCAGCTTCTCGAACTCTTCCTCGCTTTCTTGGAAACCGGTACTTCTCAACTCGGCTTCCATTCGTACAATATTCTGTATCTTATAGAGGAACCAGTAATCTATGCCAGTTATCTCATAGATCTCTTCTATAGAGAGGCCAGCTTTCATAGCCTTTGGGATTATGAACAGACGTTCATCTGTGGGCTCGCGGAGCATCCTCTTGATCTCTGAGAGTTCTATAGGGACATCGTCTCCAGGATTACCAACTAGACCTATCTTGCCTATCTCAAGTTCTCGCACAGCTTTCTGGAGAGCTTCCTCGAATCCCCTTGCTATAGACATAACCTCTCCAACAGATTTCATCATCGGCCCTATTCTTCGATCAACAAATCCTGGAAACTTCTGGAAATCCCATCGAGGAATCTTTACTACGATATAGTCCAGTGCTGGTTCGAAGCATGCGGTTGTGACCCCTGTGACCTTGTTGGGGAGTTCTGGAAGAGAGTAGCCTATAGACAGTTTAGCCGCGACATATGCTAGGGGATATCCGGTTGCCTTTGAGGCTAGAGCGCTCGACCGGGATAAACGAGGATTTACTTCTATCGCTACGAAGTTCTTGCTTCTAGGATCAAGGGCGAACTGAATGTTGCATTCCC
>CP070773.1:926414-928792 GCA_020345945.1 Candidatus Bathyarchaeota archaeon
GAAGTAGTACATCCTCGTCACAATCTACCAATATTTCTTTAACGTCTTGAAAATGGCCTGAAGTCTCCCCTTTCAACCAGAGTCTGTTCCTGCTTCTACTCCAGAAATGGGCTATACCAGTAGTGAGTGTCCTTCTGACAGCCTCCTTATTCATGTAGGCGACCATCAGCACTTCGTTGGTAGCAATATCTTGAACTATCGCCTGGATCAATCCGTGGAACTCGTAGTTCAGAGATTCAGCCAACCTTTGAGCCTCTATTTCTGTCAACTTCATTTTAGCAGTTCTCCGTTATATGGATAGGAAGTGAGTTGAGTATTGATTGTGAATAATGTTACGGTCTAATCCATGACTATCCGAGTTTACTCTTTCTCCTTTTCCTGAAATCTTGCCTCAATCGCTTTACTGTGCGCATAGAGTCCTTCAGTATCGGCGAGTGTCGTCACTGTTTCCTTCAATTGTTTAAGTCCGTTCTTGCTCAGCTCTTGGACCGTCATCACCTTGATGAAGTCATCTACTGATAGTCCACTCTGTGTGCGGGCAAAACCACCAGTTGGTAGGACATGGTTTGCCCCGGTAGCGTAGTCACCCACAGCCACAGGTGAGAAGGGTCCCAAGAATACTGTACCAGCATTAATCACTTTATCAAGGACCTTGGATGGTTTTCTTGTCATGATCTGAAGGTGTTCCGGGGCGTACTCGTTCACAAATTCCAAGGCGCTATCAAGGTCGTTGGCAACCAGTAGAGCCCCATAATTATTGAGAGATGCTTCAATCTCGCTTCGGTTAGGAGATTCCTCAATCATTTGCTGTAGTTCGTTACGTACTCTATTGGCTAGAGGTTTAGAGTCTGTAACAAGAATTGCTGGGGAAGCTCCTGCAGGACCGTGTTCAGCTTGTGAGATCAAGTCTGCGGCGATTAGTCTCGGATCTGCTCTCTCATCTGCTATCACTAGGACCTCGCTCGGACCTGCGGGTAGATCTATATCTACTTCAGGAAAGATTAGGAGTTTAGCTGCCGTGACATAGATATTGCCGGGTCCTAATATTTTGTCGACTTTGGGGACTGACTCGGTCCCATAGGCCATCGCCGCGATCCCTTGTGCACCACCAATCCTATAGATTCTTGTCGCCCCAGCCAGGTGGCATGCCACGAGTATACTTGAGGGAATACTCCCCTCATATCTGGGAGGAGAACAAACTACGATCTCTCTTACTCCTGATACACATGCAGGAACAATAGTCATCAACGCAGTAGAAGGATAGGGATAGCTACCTCCAGGAATATACACTCCTACTCTTTCTATGGGTCTCCATATACGACTAAGGATGACCCCAGACTCAATCTTTATCCTACGTCCAACTGTGATCAATTGGAACTTGTGAAAACGTTCGAGATTCTTCTTCATGTGTTGAAAGGCCTTCAGGAGTGTGGGGGAGATCTTCGAGTATGCATCTTGAATCTCAGCTTCAGCCACCTCCATTTCTTGAGGAGACAATTCGGTCTCATCGAACCTTCTTGTATACTCTACAACCGCCTTATCACCTCTAGTTTTGACATCGTTGATTATCTTTTGAACGTTCTCTCGGACTTCTTCGATATCGAGTCTAGTTCTTTCGATAATCCGATCTCTTTCTTCTCCTAGTTCTTCGATTCTCATTACCTCAAGCAATACTATTCCTCCTCAGATTCCTATCCCAAGAAGCTCTAACCGTACTTCAGACTGTTCAGGAAGGGATGCTCTGTATATCTATTCTAGGACTCCTTTCTGACTGGGGATCTCTCCTGATTGTCTATCGTCTATCTCTACTGCTTGTCTAAGTGCTAAGCCGAATGCCTTGAACAATGACTCTGCTTTGTGGTGGTCATCTTGACCCGTCAGAGTCCTGGCGTGAAGGTTAATTCCTGAATTTTGTCCGAAGCTCTGGAAGAAGTGGGGTAGGAGATCGACCGGCAGGTCACCTACCTGTTCCCTTGAGAACCTCATCTTGGTCTTCACAACACCTCGACCACTTATGTCCAAAGAAACAAGGGAGAGTGCATCGTCCATTGGGGTTATAGAGTATCCGAACCTGCGTATTCCCTTCTTGTCCTTCAGAGCTTTCTTTAGGGCGTTTCCTAGAACAATGCCTACATCCTCGAAAATGTGGTGCCCGTCAATAGGTTTCAGATCCTTCGCCTTCACAGTCAGATCGAATAGCCCATGCTTCGAGAACGCACCAAGCAGATGATCGAAGGCAGCAATCCCAGTATCTATCTTGCTCTTTCCTATTCCATCTAGGACTAGCTCAATCTCAATCAAGGTCTCCGAGGTCTTTCTCGATACACGTCCACTACGCATCTGAGACTACTCCTTGTGCTTCTCGAAGTGTGAATGCG
>CP070773.1:928892-939177 GCA_020345945.1 Candidatus Bathyarchaeota archaeon
GATGCTATTGCCCCGAAGAGAGAAGAAGTGACAGGGGAAGTTGAGCGAAGAGTCGTAGCTCAACTCTTGGCGGTTATGGATGGGCTAGAAGGAAGGGGGAACGTCATCGTAATCGGAGCAACCAATGTACCTGGGATACTTGATCCCGCTCTTCGAAGACCTGGCAGATTTGACAGAGAAGTAGAGATAGGTGTCCCGGATAAGGAGGGTAGATTTGAGATCCTACAAATCCATACTCGGGGGATGCCCCTCTCGGAAGAGGTTGACTTAGAGACGATTTGCAAAGTCAGTCATGGGTATACTGGTGCTGATCTCGCGTCGCTGTGCAGGGAGGCGGCTATGAAAGCGCTTCGCAGATATCTCCCTGAGATCGATCTCGAAGAAGAGAGGATCCCTCCCGAGATCCTGGAGAAGATGGAGGTCACTATGACCGATTTCCTGGAGGCGTACCGAGAGATTACTCCAACCGCTATGAGAGAGGTCTACATTGAGGTTCCAACCGTTCGCTGGGAGGATGTCGGCGGACTTGAGAAAGTGAAGCAGCAACTGAGGGAATCGGTTGAATGGCCTTTAAAGAAGAGCGAGGATTTTGATAAGATGGGGATATCCCCACCCCGAGGTGTCCTGCTCTTCGGTCCACCCGGTTGTGGGAAAACCCTCTTGGGAAGAGCTGTCGCAACTGAGAGTGAGGCGAACTTCATATCGATAAGAGGACCAGAGATATTCAGTAAGTGGGTCGGAGAGTCGGAGAAGGCTATCCGTGAAGTCTTCAGGAAAGCCAGGACAGCGGCTCCGGCGGTTGTCTTCTTCGATGAGATAGACGCCATGGTTCCGCGTAGAGGATTAGGATACGCTGATTCGGGTGTGAGTGAAAGGGTCATAAGCCAACTTCTCACAGAGATGGATGGCATTGTTTCTCTCCAGAACGTCGTTGTAATTGGCGCAACAAATCGACCGGACATAATAGATCCGGCGTTGTTGAGACCTGGCAGATTCGATCGTCTAATCTACGTCCCCGCTCCAGATACCCAATCTATACTGCGAATTTTCGAGATCTATACTGAGAGTATGCCCTTGTCTGACGATGTCGATCTCGAGGCTTTAGCCAACGCTGCTAAAGGATACTCAGGAGCAGATATTGAGGCTCTCTGCAGAGAAGCTGCTATGATGGCACTTCGAAAGAATTCCAAAGCAGAGAAAGTAACGTACGAAGACTTCAAGGATGCTATGGAGGAGATTCCACCTTCGCTGACCGCTGAGATGGAGTCATGGTATCAATCGGTCATACGCAGAGTCCGTAGGGTCGAGAGACCAGCAGCCCCAACGCACGTAGCCTAGAGATATGCGAGTTGAAATATTGTGTCGAGTTTGCTTGAGGCAAAACCACTTCATACATTATTGGTTGAAACACTTGACTCCAACAAAGGCTCTATGAACGATACTCAACTCTTCAAGCTGTTGAAGAAATCAAACCGTGACCTAAGTGAACGGATTTTCAACAAGGTACTATTGAGGTTGGAGCTTGAGGGTTTGATACATGTCTCCACATTGACCAAGAAAAAGCGAAGAATTGATCTCGTACTCCAAAAGAAGAAGTGAGAACATCATCTCCGTAGATATCAACAAACGGTCCCAGATTGAGGGTCGTCCTGAAAGATTCAAGTCCACTCACTATATGTTTCTTGGATGGGGCGCTGAAAAGGTATGGGGGTTGATCTTAAGCCAATAGTGACCAAACGAGTGGTTCGCCTCAGCGATTTCAAAGGGAAGTCTCTGGCGATCGACGCCTATAACTCTCTATACCAGTTTTTAGCGATTATAAGGAGCAGCGATGGTAGGCCTCTTAGAGACAGAGAGGGAAGGACAACTAGTCACTTGAGCGGTCTCTTCTATCGTACCTCAAACCTGCTGAAACTCGGGATTAAACCTGTGTACGTTTTTGATGGAAAACCACCTATCCTGAAGAGTGTTGTTGTTAAGAAGCGGACAAGATCTCGGAGGGCTGCAAGAAAGAGGTTTGAACATGCTTTAGAAATCGGTGATAAAGAAAAAGCGAGGCTATATGGTCAGGCTAGTGTTCAACTCAAAGACTGGATGCTGGAGACATCAATTGAGTTGTTGAGGTTGATGGGGGTTCCAACTGTACAGGCTCCCTCGGAGGGTGAAGCTCAAGCTTCATTTATGGCAAGACGTGGTGATGTCTGGGCAGCAGCCAGTCAAGACTACGATTCTCTACTCTTCGGAACTCCTCGATTAGTCAGAAATGTTACCATCAGTGGACGTCGAAAACTTCCTAGAAAAAACGTCTACATCCAAGTCAGTCCTGAACTGGTAGACCTCCAAGATCTGTTACGAAAGCTGGGTATCACACAGACGCAACTTGTGGAATTAGGGATTCTCATAGGAACAGATTATAATCCTGGAGGCGTTGAAGGGTTCGGTCCAAAGTCTGCATTGAAACTCATTAAGAAATACGGCGACGGAAAGTCTGCATTGACCAAGATCGATTCAAGTAAATACAAGTTCGAGTTCGACCGAGTAAAATCTCTCTTTCTTCAACCAGAGGTGACCTATGACTACTCTCTGAACTGGGCCTCATTGGATGTCAAGGGCATCATCAATCTCCTATGTAAGGAATACGACTTTTCTACTGAACGAGTCAGAAAGACTTTAGCGGACGTCTCATCCGCTTTGGAAGAGTTCAACAAGGATTCTACTCTAGACGGTTGGCTCTCATAATTACGATTTGAAGCCATGCTTTCCTCTCATCGGAACGAATGCTACTCCGCCAAGTCTTGTAGTAGTTATCTCCCAAGAACTGTTCTTCTCGACCTTCAACAACTCTTGGAAGAAGCCTACCTCCCCAACCGGAATAATCAGTATCCCATTTGGTTTTAGCTGGTTTATCAGAGGCGGCGGTACTCTAGGGGAAGCTGCTGTGGCGTATATTCTATCGAACGGGGCTTCCTCTATATAGCCTTGAGACCCATCCGCCTCTATTACTTTGACTAGATTCCTGTATCCTGTTCTTTGAAGACTGTTCTTCGCAAATGATACGAGTTCCTTGATTATCTCTAAAGAGAAAACCTGGACTTCGATCTCATTTGGCGCTGTAGAGATCGTTTCAGCTGTCACTGCGGCGTGATATCCGCTACCAGTTCCTATCTCTAGGACCTTCTGCCCAGATTTCAATGCCAGTTCTTGGCACATTATCGCAACCATATGCGGAGCTGAGATGGTTTGTCCATATCCTATGTGGAGGGGAGTGTCTACGTATGCCTGTTCTCTTAAGATCTCCGGGATAAATTCTTCCCTGGGAACTTTAAGCATCGCTTCAATGACTCTTTTGTCTCGGAGCACTCCTGAAGAGACCAAGCTTTGAACTAGTCTCTCTCTTCTCTCTTTGAGATCGGTATCAGGATTCATAAACCCAGTCACAATATTGTTTTGTCGCCTAATGCTATAAAGAGTAGTATATTCAGTAGGAGGAAGAAAGATGAGGGTTGATTTTGAGGCTTGGGGTCACAAGAACATCCTTGGAATGCATTCCTCTACCCTCGAGATAACTAAGAGTAGGGAATTGACGAAGAGGGGAACCTGCGTTGTCGGTGTCAGGGCAACAATGGCTTTATCAGACTTGAGTGAGGAGTTCAGAAATCTTGCGAGGAATGGAAGAAGCAGGATCACTGTCTCTTTATTCGTGGGCGGTTTGGAGGAGAAGATAACAGGTTGGGGCAACTCTCAATTGACTCTTCAACATCCAGGAGATATTGTGGTTAGAAAAAGCCAGTATGTATGTGACCGTACGTTATGTATAGGAGCAGACAGAGCTGCTTGCGACCTCTCCCGAGAGATGATGCGTTTGCTGGGCAATCCTGACCAGATAATGACTGTGAGTCTGTCTGTAGAAAGACACTAGCTGACACGGGCATCGATACCGATCTGCCACTCTCTTGGCGCTGTTGCTGTGACTCTTCGAATTGTAGTGATTCCTTCGAGTTTCCTCCCCGCTTTTTCAACTGCTCTTTTGAATGTCTGCTCCGCTACCTCTAGGGCATCACTCCCTTCAGCGAATTGATAATAATGGATCTTTCCTCCTCTTCTCTTCAATGCCTTGCATGCAGTACCTATGTATCTTACCGAGTTACCAGGAAGGTTCATCAGAACCCGGTCGATCTTGCCTTCAAACCTTTGTTGGACAATATTCTCTACGTCACCTTCGATGGCGACTATCCTGTCCTTCATTCGGTTCTCCTCGATGTTCCTGTTGAGGTATTCTATAGCCACTGGGTTAATATCTACCGCGAATATCTTGATCGTTTCATTTCTCCTCGCTATTTGAATCGAGAATGGACCCACGCCCGCAAACATGTCTAGGATCGTTTCTCTCTTCTCAACCAACCTTGAGACTCGATTCCGTTCATATGCTAGTCTCGGGTTGAAGTAGACTTTTGATAGGTCTACATTGAGAATGCATCCATATTCTCGATGGATGGTAACCGTCCTACTCTCTCCTGCAATAATTTCAAAATCTCGGATTCTGTGAGTTCCATGCACGCTACCTGCTTTCTTGAGTACGGTTTTCAGACTTGGATTGGCCATGAGAATCGCTTTTCCAATCTGTTTATCGTAACTGGAGAGTTCATTGGAGATTTCAATGATTGCGATGTCTCCTACTGTTGGCATGGATTTCGGGATTTCTTCCAGAAGCTTGGGAGGAACCATTTCCTTAAGGATCTGTCTTACCGTCGACTTCTGTTTAGGTTCTCGCTTGAATAGTTCTTCCGTCAGCTTGAAGGCTGTAAGTTCACTTCTAAGACGTCGCGTTTCTTCCTGAGTAGGCTTTCTAAATAATGGAAGGAAGATTTCTCCCTTCTTTCGTGAGATCTGGTAATCTCTGTCAAGAATCTCGAGTTTTATGGAGGCTGTTACCGCTTTTTCTCCAAGGTTCTTTGGTACAGAAAGGCAATGCCTTTTCATGTATTCGCATTCTTTCATGATTCTTTCATCGTCTCTACCAAGATATTCAATTGGAATAGTCATGTTCTCAATAGTCGTCGGGTTGAATTTCCAACTCTGCAGTATATTACCTTCAGGCTTCGCCTCCATCTAAGTGCTCTAGTAGAATGATTCGTTTCTTTATTAATGAATAAGACTGTTCAAGTGGTTTGGCGGGCCCGGAGGGAGTTGAACCCTCGGCCTTCCCGGCAATCAGCTATCGGGTCTCTCCGTTTCGCTACGATCGGGGAAACCTAAGAGCCCGCCGCTTTCAGTCGGTAAACTCCGACTACCTGGCTAAGCTACGGGCCCGGCAGATATAGTATCACTCAATACCAAGATCCGACTAAATATCTGTTTTGGGTCGGTGTCTGTATTGACGGGATCTCTCTCTATAGTTGGTATAGGTCTCTACGATGAGCAGGATATATCTTTAAGAGGTTTGGCTGAGGCGAAAAAGGCTGACGTCATCTATCTTGAATTATACACTAGCTTGATGCCTGCATTCTCCAAAGAATCTCTAGAGCATTTGATCGGCAAGAAAGTGATTGTAGTCTCAAGAAGCGATCTCGAAGAGGATGCGGATACTGGCATTCTAAAGACGGCTCATAATCTAAATGTATGTTTGCTCATCCCCGGAGATCCTTTTGTCGCAACCACTCATATCTCTCTCAGGATAGCTGCTGAGAAACTTGGAATCCCAACTAAAGTAATACACGCGGCCTCCATAATCTCTGCGATACCAGGTGCTACAGGGCTTCAGAGTTACAAGTTTGGACGATCTGTAAGTGTACCCTTCCCCAGAGGAGAGTTCTTCTCGGAGACCCCTTATTCTGTCATCAGAGAGAATCGGATTCGAGGTTTACATACCATGGTTCTCCTTGATCTCGATGTAGAAGTCCCCAGACTAATGTCTATCCGTGAAGCTTTGTCTATCCTGCTGAAACTGGAGGAAGAACATGGAGACGGAGTGGTTGAAGAGGAGACCTTAGCTATCGGTATAGCTCGTATAGGCTCCTTAGATGTAGAGATACAAGCGGGAGAGGTCAGAGAACTGGTGGGTCATAACTTCGGTTCTCCTCCTCACGTACTCATCTTCCTTGGTGATCTGCACTTTTTGGAGAAAGAAGCTTTGGAAGTATTCGCTAATCTGTCTGACAAAGCCTGTTGAAGTGGTCTTTGGCAACTCAATATCTTGATTCCGTATCTGACTCATCGAAAGACTGATGGAGGAAGTTTTGACCTCTTTCTCTCAGGTTAATATATGACTCTCAATTTCGTCTCGTCCTTATGGGTTTCTAGGTCAGGAAACCTACGGTTGGAATATCGAAAGTCTTTTGAGTCACATCTCTCATGCCAAGAAAACACCGAGAGAATTCCTTTCGTCAAGGGGTAATCTCTCAATTTGAATACCTTCATCTTACCATATCCCTGAGGGAATCTCCTTTGCCCGTCCGCTCAGATGACCGTCTAGATAACTCTTCTTGGGAGAAACGGTATCTGAAGGCTCTCTTCCTGCTGCAACTGGAAAATGGTCCTGTAGAGATGACTGAGCTTGCAAGAGAAGTCGGTGAGTCTTCTATCGAGGTAGGGGTAGCTCTGTCGAGGTTGATGGATATGTGTTGTGTGGTTAAAACTCTAGAAGCTCCAATTACAGTACCTGATGAGGGGAGATCTTCGGTAGGTCCGAGGGAAAGGTTCACTCTATCTGAGGAAGGCCGAGGGAAGCTCTTGGTCGTTATGACTGGAGGAGTATTTGACATTCTCCATGTAGGTCACCTATCTTCTTTCGAGGAGGGTCGAGGTCTTGGAGATCTCCTGATTGTCGTAATAGCCCGTGACTCGACCGTGCAAAGGTTGAAACATAGAACTCCTATCAATAATGAATCTCAACGGATGAGACTCGTCAATGCGTTGTCTGTAGTAGATCTGGCTGTTTTAGGGGATGAAGACAATTTTCTAAACTCAGTTGAGAAGATCGATCCGGATATTATTGCAGTAGGATATGATCAGGCACATAATACGAACAAACTAAAGGAGGACCTGCGTCTCCGTGGATTGAAGGCCAGGGTTATACGCCTTGAATCTCACATACCTGGGATCAAGTCATCTAAAATCCTTTCGAGAATTCAAGATGCGAATTCTCTCAACTAGAAGGGTCTTCTACACTTCCAACCTTTAGGACTACTGGGGGCTTTTAGTGTCTCCAATCAGGATCTTCACTCTGACTGTGTTGCCATCTTTGAGTTGGAGTTCTTCGCGTAATTGAACAGGTGCTATAATTTCAAGTATTGATGTCGAGTAATGGGTTCTGGCGATGATGACGACCGCACCAACAATAATTCCTTGGATGAGTGCTTTGAAACATCTCACATCTCCATAGGTCCTCTTCCCGTCCTCAAATCCTTTGATGTTTATCGAATCGATGGAATCTAATATCTTTCTCTGAAGCAGAGAGGATTCTGAGAGCTGGATGTTCAAGGTTCCTGGGTAAGGTTCAAATCCTAATCTCGTCTTGAACTGTTCCCTGTATCCTTCGAGATCTACATAGTATGCGCCTTCTCCCACTCCTGATACTACTTCTCCTTCGAGTGTAATACTCTTCATCTCCTCTTCTCCTAAGACAGTTCTAAGCCGAATGTATGTAGAGTAAAGTTCTCTTCTTCCCTTCTCTGTTATTACTACGGACTCTCCTCTTCCGGTGATCGTTCTCTTGATGTATCCCAACCTTTCCAGTTCTCTCAAGTGTCGTGACGCCGTCTGTTGCGAGTATCCCATTCGGGATGCAAGCTCAGGGGTTGATGTTCGTATTGTCTTGCTCTCGCCCTCATCCTCAGCAAGTCTAAGAAGTGTGAACCACAGTGTGGCTCTCAGTATCCTCCCTCCGCTTTGATTCTCTGTCTCGCGTAGCGATCTCATGTGCCCTCCGCAACGGCTCGGGTAGACGAGATCTACGAATGCAGCGCCTAACCACTTCTACTGCGTCTTCAAGAGAGATTAGATTTCCGACACTCACATAGACAGGTTTATAATTGGTCTCTACTGCTATTCCCCTCTTCTCTCCATTTATCATCACAGTCTTGTTCCCTTCAATGGTCCTGAGAGTACTCTTTCCAAGTAGTCTTTTTGCCACTCCAATGCTCCTGACTCCTAAGACGACTCCAAGATGACTTGCCAGACCAAGCCCATATGGATGAGCTAAACCATGACCATCAAACATGTAGACATCTGCTATTCTCTTTAGTCTCGCTAGTGCTTTCATTGTGGGCAAGCATTCACGATAGGCTAGCAATGTGGGAATGTACGGAAACATACTCCTACAGGTGGCTCTCTGTTCCTCTATGACTGTGAGTTCGGGAAACCTTACCGTGACCGCAGCCGAGAAACACTCTTCTCCCAGATATGCTACATCTACGCCGACTATTGACTCGATCGAATCAAGTTCACTCTGAATTGGTGTTGTTATGCTCTTGGAGAGTAGAGTCTGAGCCTTTCTAGCTCTTGAAATAGAGAAGCCTTCTGGAAGACTCGACCTAGATGCGGTTTTACTAGGCTTATCCTGAAGCAGTAGTTTTGGACTTTTTCTCTTTCTCTTCGTCCCCTTTATCCCCTAGGAACCTTTGCAGTTCAACGAGTGATCTTTCGAGGGATCTTCTCCTCGATTCGGTTGTTACATCTCCTCGTGTTATCTCAATAACCCTACGCATACTGTCACCCTTTCGTCTTAATCCAGGAGTTATCGCTGGAGCAGTATCTATAGTCATCAGTAATGCGTGTATCTCTTCCATGGTAGCAAGAGATCGTTCAGAAGCCTCGAAGTCTCCGGCTCTAATCGAGTCAAGCGTTAGTCTTCTCAACTCTCCTATTAAGTCAGCAAGTCCAAGAAGGTATGGGATGCTTGGAACTCCGATGCTTTCTGGGTCTGGGATGCGGTGAGACTGGACATAATCAAAGAGTGTCTTCGCTTCGGTGAATTCTTGGTACGCAGTATACACAGCCCCTGATCCTCCGAGTTCTCTCCATTCAGAGAAGTACTTTTCCATATCTCGCAGCGAGGTCTTCGCTTCTTCGATTCTCTTCTCTGCCTCAGGGAATCTTCTCCTATGAATAAGCAAGATTGCCTGTCTTGCCATCCTAACGACAGTTCTGGATGAATCAAGAACCTTCTCTCTTACCTCGTCCTTGACTTCGAGTTCTTCTCTGATTGTCTTTACTATCTCTTCTATTCTCGTAGCTCCTCACTTTCCTTAATTTTCTACTGAAATGATCTAACCTAAAATGCTTCTGTATTATCCTACCAGTTTCTTCGGTTCCTTGAGCTTGGAACTTGCCAAAAGAACTCTACTATCTCTTGACTCTGCGATCGGTTGATATCCTGTGAGAGAACACAGTTCTTGTGCGAACTCTCGGATCTCTTCATGCCTCGGCATATTATCAAACCCTATCCGCATTCTAGCGTGGCCAACATAGACCACACCCTTGCACTCAAAGTAGAGTGGATCGGCTTTTCTTATCAGATCTGCATACTTCTCCGGTGTTCTCATATTTAGGTGCCTAGCAAGTGTAAGTCTCAATACTACTGGGCAGCTTAAAGAAGGTATCAACTCCAGACTTTTGTTCAGTTGAGTCCAAGCGTCTTTAATGGTAGGTCTGCAAGTCTCTTGATACGTATTCTTGTCCGGTGCTGCGAGAGTTATGTAGAGTTGTGTGGGCGTTTCTTGTAGGTTGGATAATACTTCGGGCATCGTTCCGTTGGTGACAAGGAATGTTGTGAATCCTCGATTATGGAATTCCTTCAAGAGTTCTCCTAGTCTTGGGTATACTGTTGGTTCTCCTGCCAATGATATGGCGACATGTCTTGGATTGACTGCTTTTACATATCGCTCTTGATCGACTTTGGGGTGATTTTTGTAACCTGTGAGTATCCTTCTTTGGGCTAGTATTGAGCCTGTGACGATGCCTGTCGCACTGTCAAATAAGGTATTATCCATCTCATCCCATGGGACTTCTAGGTCCCCATTGGACTGTACTCTCCAGCAGAAGGTGCATGCACAATCACAACCTAACCAGGGAGTCATCTGGATACACTGTAGACTGTTGATTCCGAAGAACTTGTCCTTGTAGCAGGGTCTTCCCCTTACTAGGCTTTCATGTAGCCATCTGCATTTCTTCACTGCCGAGTGACGTCCAACCAACTGATACTTCTGTCTTCTCAGTACATTGATCAGTTGGTCTGGAAGAATTGTCCTGTTTCCCTCTTCTTCAAGCACTTGCCAGTCCCTTTATG
>CP070773.1:939277-942469 GCA_020345945.1 Candidatus Bathyarchaeota archaeon
CTGTGACCACCTCTTGCACTTTCTCCCCAGGATCCATCAAGACAGTATGAAGAGTAGTTATGTTGGGTACCTCAAGTTCCTCTAGATAGCGTAGGATGTACTCTCCCCAGTCTCCCCCGAATAAGCCGAACTCGTGCTGCAGGCAGGACAAGGCAATCCCCGAGTTGTTGACATAGTCTGCGGCTCTCTCGTAGGTCTCCAAGTTCTGCTGTTCGATCTCGAACCTGACTCGAGGGCCATAAGGATAGGAGTTTGCCGGCTCGGTTACAGGAATGACCACCGAACTTTGGTATATTCCTAGCTTATCAATCTCGGTGATGAGATCTTCTGTGAAGGTGGCTATTCCGCATTCCCGTGGAGGGAAGGAGCTGACGAAACATATTTGGGGGAACCCACTCCTTTCCAGGGGCTGAGATCGGACTGCACGAAGAGATGAACCTCCAGATACATCAACAACAGTGTCTGCAGGATCTCTCAAAGGATGTTGACGTGGAGTAGAGTGCTCCTCGGTCTGCATGTTTACCACCTCGTCTTGAACGGATTTCCCATCTGTATTATATGAGCCAAGAATACTGGCAGAGGCACTATGCTAGGTATACAACGTGAATTACCATCTGGACCCACTAAACACTAGTAGCGTACCTAGAAATCACGGTGACTATTGAGCTTATCCCATCCTTGTTAAAAACGCCAAGGTTGATGTGGTCAGCATGAGAGCCTTTGCGTTGGTCAGTGTCTGTACTGTGTTTGATGGGCTGCCGATAGAATAGAGGTAGATATATCTAGGAGGAGGACATATCACTGAGTTTATTCGTTTGGCGTATTGTTGTTGTGGATGAATTGGGGAGGTATTGATGGTGGGGAGAGTTAGGCCTCATAGAGTGGCTCGTAGCTATGTGAGAAGTCTCGAGTATTTGGTTGCTATTTCGTGGAAGTATGGTATTGAACCTGAGGATATTCTTGATTGTCTTTTTGAGGCGCGGGAAAAGGGGGAATCGGTGCGTGGTGATTTCAAGGTTGAGTGCAGGAATAGGGCAGACGGTTATGTCTATTTCCTATTGACTTCGTGCGGCGAGATGGTTGCGCAGTTACGACTTAAGGAGAGTTTGCTAGTCGACCAGTCGAGGACAAGGTCGATCTTCGAGAGAGTTGTCAAATCAAGCTCCCCGAAGAACAGGGCAAAAGAGACGGTGATAAACCCGAAGATCAGTGATCTGAAGGTTGGGGCTAGAGTGGCTGAATTGAAGGCGAGAGTGGTCAGCAAGCAGCCGACAAAGAGGGTTCAGTCGAGATGGGGGAATAGCTTCTTCTTTTCGTTGGCGGCGATCTCTGATGGGACGGCTGTCATCAATCTACCACTTTGGAACGCTCAGACAAGTTTGGTTTCTATCGGCGATATGGTGCAGATCAGGAATGGGAGAGTTGGCTCTTTCCGAGGAGAAAGACAGCTTAACATACCAAAGAAAATGGGCAAACTGAGTGTATTGTAGACTAGTCTAGCGAATTTTCGATAGAACACAGGGATTCTAGGGTTTACTATTGGCATCCCAGTTGGCGCTGTCAGCCTTCATTACTTCTTATTGAGAAAACTTTCGGTTGGGTTAGGCTAACTCGGGTTCCGAATGGTTCACAGGACCGTTTTCTAGGGTCGTTCAATACTGCGAAGAGATGGGGAAACGCTTTATTCCCCAGAGTTACATGAGGCAAGGCATTCACGACCTTCAAGAGAGCTCGGAGTTCGAGGGTGAGGCTACGGCAACATCGAAGAAGAACTTTTCAGTATACACCGATCGTACAATGATCCTGCTTTTTGTTGTCAGCTTCGTGACGACGCTTGGCATGAGTTCTATTAATTCGATTTGGCCACTTTACATTATTTCGCTTGGGGCAACCGTTCTTCAAGCTGGTTATGTCATTTCCTTGTCTGGGGTAGTGGCGACAATCCTAACCGGGTTCTCAGGGGTAATCTCTGACAGGTTCGGTAGAAAGAGAGTCATCCTGGCAAGCATCATCCTGGCAATAATCTCGCCTCTCCTGTACATACGGACAGAGGGCTGGCAAGAATTGTTCCTCTTGGGGCCTCTGTACGCGTCAGTCTTCTCCCTCTTCATGCCTACAAGGAACGCTTGGATAGCGGATCTGGTCGAACCGGAGAAGAGATCTGCAGCCTACAGTTTCCTGTTCCTTGCGCTGCCGACAGCCGGGGTGGTTGGACCCACGCTTGGAGGCATGATCGTCGACAGCCTAGGCTGGCAGACACTGTTTATGGTTGTCGCGGTAGTTCACGGGTTGTCGATACTGCCAATCATAGTTATTGGCGACTCAGGGAAACCTTCAACCGAACCTGAAGAGACATCTTTTGAAGCTGCCGGCGAGCAGGGACAAACAAAGGTTGTATTTCTAATGATTTTGCTCTGGTTCGTCCTCGGACTGGGTTCAGGAACGGTGAATACTACAATCCCTCTCTACCTCACCGAGAAGCTGAAGAGCACGAAGACCCAGATTGGAATCTTCACCTCGATCGGATTCGGCGTCACAGGGGCAGTATCACAACTACTCTCCGCAAAGCTCACAGACAAACTTGGAAAACGGAGATTCCTACTTTACTGCTGCTTAGCAATCCCGCTCACATACCTCGCGTGGCCGTCCAGAACAACATACATGGAACTACTGGCACTCCGTATGATCGGCATGGCAGCGTGGACAGCATCGTGGTCTCCTGCAGTCGCGACCCTAATGGAGGCATCACCCACCCGAAAAAGGGGGCTCTACTCAGGGCTATTCGAGGCAAGTGTCAGGTTCGGCATGACTGTAGGACCGACCTTGGCAGGTATCCTATGGGAAAACTGGGGTTCCTATTCCCCCTTCTATACAGCCTCGCTCATCTTCGCGGTATCCGTACCGATAGCCCTACTCGTTGAGAGATCCCAATCATAGTTTTCTTACGATTCTATGTGTACTGATTCTATGTGTACTATGCGGATTGTTGAGTAAAAGATAATATGGAACGGAAAGAGACCTGCAAAAAGGAGAGAGATGGTTTGGGCAAGATAGTTAGGGAGACCTGTTATTTCACTGAGCCGAGACCGGAGAACTTGGAAGATGTTGTTGAGGCTGTGGAGAAGAGAGTTGACCAGACAGGAATAAGGTATGTGGTTGTGGCAAGTCACTCCGGGAAGACAGCCTTAGTCT
>CP070773.1:942569-946714 GCA_020345945.1 Candidatus Bathyarchaeota archaeon
GTAGACGCCAGTATTCTAGATGAACACGCCCTCTCAAATGCAGCCTCAGGAAAGGACCTGATACTGCATACAGCTGCACAGGTTGCTGTCACGACCAGTCTAGCTGATCCACGTCATGATTTCAACATAAACGCTCTCGGAACTTTGAACCTACTTGAGGTCGCAAGGAAGTCAAAGGTGGACCCCACCCTTCAATATTGTTCAACAAATAAGGTGTATGGAAAACTTAGGGAAGTACAATTAGAGGAGAAAACTTCACGCTACGAATACTCCGATGCGTATCGTGACGGAATAGATGAACTGCAGCCCCTTGATCCATGCACTCCTTACGGCTGCTCAAAAGCTGTCGGAGACATATACTTCCGAGAATACGCGGAGAATTATGGGATAAAAACTATTGTCTTTAGAATGAGTTGCATCTACGGGGTACAACAGTATGGCACCGAGGATCAAGCTTGGATCAGCCACTTCATCACCTCCTTAATTCTCAGTCGACCAATAACGATCTATGGGGATGGTAAACAAGTCAGAGATATCCTCTATATCGATGACCTGTGTCTTGGCTTAGAACTTGCAGCAAATAATATTGAGAAGACAAAAGGTGGATTCTACAATATTGGGGGTGGTCCGCAGAATACATGGTCTCTTCTAGAACTAATAGAATTTCTTGAGAAAATAGCAGAAAAGAAGATTTCAGTGAAATACGGTAGTTGGCGTCCAGCTGACCAGAAGGTCTATTACTCCAACATAAACAAAGCGAAGAAAGATTTTGATTGGCAGCCAAGAATAGACAAACAAACCGGTGTGAGATTACTCTACGACTGGACTCTGAAGAACAAGACACTCTTTGAGAACCTTTATGGGACAAACTGAAAACTCTACGAGGATGCCCAAGGGGGTACACCGAGATACGTATAGCGATGCTCTGCGAGCTTTTTCATCCGTATGTCAAGGGGGGATCAGAGAAACGCTACTGGGAGATCTCGAGAAGACTCGCCGAAGAAGATGACGTTCACATCTTCACGATGAGACCACCTGGCACAGATCAGGAGGAGACCGTCGACAACATATCTATCCACCGAATCTTCAATTTCACGGAGCTTTACACAGATTCTGGTCGCAGAAAAGTGTGGCCTGCTGTCGGTTACTCTCTTTCACTCATGAAGGAGATCTTCGGAAGATTCGATAGGTTTGATATAGTTGACTGCAGTTCCTTCCCTTACATACCATCTTTTTCTGCCAAGCTATTGTCAAGCAAGTGGAGTTCACCTCTCGTTGTAACCTTCCATGAAGTATGGGGGTCATACTGGAATCAGTATCTTAACAGCTCTATAGGCGGGAGAATAGGAATCTTCTTCGAGGAGGCGACTGCCCACATTCCTAATAAGATCGTAGCAGTTTCCCGATGGACAGCCTCGGCCCTATCTAAGACTTATGGTGTACCAAAGGCTAAGATCGATGTAATCCCAAACGGCGTAGACCTCAGATTATTCGATTCAGTAATAATGAATAGAGACCCATTCAAGGTCTTGTTTGTAGGGCGATTGATCTCACATAAACACTTGGACTGGCTCATCGCTGCTATGAGTACCGTCAAGAAAAGGTTCCCGAACTCCTCTCTCCATGTTGTAGGAGATGGCCCTATTAGACCTGAACTGGAGGAATTAGTTTCCAAGTATTCTCTCTCAAAGAACACCACATTCTATGGTGCGTTATCGAGTTACCGGTCGGTAGCAGAACACATGAAGAGCGCCTCTGTTCTAGTCTCCCCGTCGACAAGGGAAGGATTTAACATGGTTGCCTTAGAAGCCATCGTTGCAGGTACCCCTGTGGTGATTGTTGATGCTCCTAACAACGCGGCTCTCGACTTTGTAAAGCACAGACGTACAGGTTTAGTCGTAGAGACAGGGAATCCTCAGGCAATCGCGGATGCTATTATTGAGCTCTTTGAGGACGAAAAACTAAGACGACGATTAGTTGAAAACGCTCTTCAAACTGCGTATCGATACTCATGGGATGAAATAGCCCAAGCAATGAGAAGAGTCTATCAAAAGGCTGCTATCTTGTAGTCTACTTCGACGTAGGATAACCCGATTAGTAGGCTGGTTTAGGTATTGAGTATGATCCTCTCCAATTGAGAGAGTATTGTGTCAAACTCTCTTGGAACCAACTGCCTCAACAACTCGATATCCTTCTTTTCTAGAAGTCTAAGGAAAATTACGAGAGCAGAGTAGAGTAAGATCCCGAAGAGAATATCGAAAGCAAAACGGTAAGGAGTCGCCAGAAAACTTTTCAACACTCCGTCCACTAGATTGATCGGCACAGCCATCAACAGTGAGGCAAGAGCAGCCTTCACTGTAGCCTCCATATCAATCTCAACATCCATTCTCTGGCCTAATTCATAAAGAGGATAGCCTAGTCCGACGATCTGCGTCACAGTTCTTGCTATCGTAGGTCCCATTATTCCAAAAGATGGGGTTAAAACGGATACTAGACTTGTCTGTGTTATCATCGTTGCAAGTCCGATTTTGATGAAGATTCTTGTTTCTCCTATCGCTTGTAATGCAGTTGTGAAGATTACATTGTAGGCAGTTGTGATGTACGCAACTGAGAGGACTGCAAGAGGAAACCATGCACGCGAGTATTCATCTCCGAATAGAAAGGTTATTGATGTCTCTGATATGGCTGCTAGACCAATCGCGGCAGGAAAGATCAGATAGGCTAGATATCTGGTCGATGTCTTTGTCGCTTTGCTAATGCTCTCCTTTCCAATACGTCCATAGAGCTCTGAGAACGCAGGCAGTATAGCTATTCCTAAGGCGTATGGTACCACCGATAGCGTCATGCTTCCTCGAACTGCTAAGTCATATATTCCGAGATCCCACAAGCTACCTGTTATTGCAAGGAAGATCATTCGGTCAGCCCAGGCAGTGACTAGGCCTATCAATCCTAGCAGAAGGAGGGGAGCTGCAAAAAGGAAAAGCCTACCAATTGGATAACTCTCATTCTTGGATCTGGGCAAACGACCTCTATAGAAGGCTGCTGATAGCAGGAATCCTGTTACTTGGCTTAACAACCACGAAACTACTACTCCTGTTAAACCATACCCTAAGATGACTGCCCCAACAGCGAACGTGCTCGATATCAGTACTGTCACTATGTGGGTCTTTGCGAATAGGTCTAACCTCTGAACTCCTTGAAGAAAGGATACATACATCTGTTTTAGTACACCAAAGAAAGCTGAGAGAAAAGTAATTCGAAATACTAGTGAATTAGATGGATCCCCTAGGAATCTAACTGCCAATAGAGGGGATAATAAAAGAGCAAGGCTGAGAATGCATATTGAACTGGCAGTGACTATCATTAACGATTTTGATGCTATACTAGCCGCTAACCTAAGTCTCCCTCTGCCAATCTCCTCGGACATATGCTTGGTGGCGGCGGTCTGCAAGGAGAGGAGGGCAACTGCAGTATAGACTGCTGTTGCAAATTGTAGGGTTGTGATTACACCTATTTCGCTAGGAGTAAAAAACCGTGCGGCTACGATGAAGAAAAGGATTCCCATTACTGACGTGAGGATATTCTGTAAAACGATATAGACGGTACCTCTCGCAACTTTTGCAGCTGACAAAGGTTTTCTCCAACACTGCGTGGTTTCGGTAGTAGGTCTTTATCCTCTCATTAAGACTTTTTCTGAGGAGTCGTAGCGATGGGTCAGAAGTTTTTCAGGGGTTGACTTTTGCCTGATACCAAGAGATGAAATTCTCTAGTCCCTTATCAAGCTTCACTCTCGGAGTGTAGCCCAAGTCTCGAGAGGCTTTTGTTATATCCGCACAGGTGTGTGGAAAATCGCCGAGATAGGGTTTCTCATGGGTTGGAGAGATCTCTTCCGTCTTTCCCATAAGGTCTATGATCATCTCTGCCAGTCTATTTATGCTGACTCTTTCCCCGGAGCCAATGTTGAACGCCTCCCCAGAGACTCCCTCACTCTCTGCAGCGAGGAGGTTAGCCTCGACTATATCACTAACATATGTGAAGTCCCTTGTCTGTTCTCCATCTCCGAATATGATTGGAGGCAGATCCCTAGCTATCCTCTCGACGAAGGATTTGACAACTTGGTCAGGTCTACCTCGAGGCCCGTAGAC
>CP070773.1:946814-958271 GCA_020345945.1 Candidatus Bathyarchaeota archaeon
ACAAACCGATAATGATCCAAGATTAGTATAGTAAAGAAAAGAGGAAGAAAGATTGGTCTCCCAGAACCTTTGATTTTGATTCTAGGAGGGGCTTGTTTAGGCTGAGAATTCTTCTAGGTTGATAGCTAGCAGAAGCATTTTTTCCTTCTTGATCTTGTCCAGAGTCTTTCTGCAGGTGGGACATAAGAGACCGATGTCCGTCTGACACTCCTTTTTGAGGTCGGCATATGGTTTCGCTATCTTTCCCCACGCTTTAGGATCTGTCTTCATCAGTTCACCGTACTTCTCCCGCAAGTGTTCACCAACAGCGTCCAACCCAAAGGTTATGATCTGGGTGTTTACAAGCTCTTGCCCGCATTCCGCACACTTTTGCATGTCCTTTGTTATATCAGAGAAGAGTTGTTGTCTGTCGCCAGTCACCAGCCTGTAATCATCGCTCATCGTTATAGCTTCAGAAGGGCATATGTCTTTGCACGATCCACATCTGATGCATTTGGAGTGCCAGAATCTCAGCGTCATCTTGTCTTCTTTCTTCTCAATGTCAATAGCAGCGGGTGGACATACTTCAGAGCAGGCTCCACATCCTATGCACGCTTCTTCGTCAACCTCAACCTTTCCTCGGAAAGCCTCGGGGACGGTCCAGATAGCTTCGCCTTCCTTGAATCCCTCCACTCCCAAGGCAGCTGTTACTCCGAATAACGTTGCTCGGGGGCTAGGAGGACAACCGGGAAGGTAGAAGTTGACAGGAATAACCTCGTCTACAGCTCCGGCAGCGTTGTAGCTGTCGTAGAAAACGTCCATGCCAACAGCACATTGACCATAGGCTATGACAAGCCTCGGTTCTTGTATCTTCTCGTATATCTTCTTCAGTTCCGGCTCAGTCTTCTTGGTGACAAGTCCTGTCACAAGGAGGACGTTGGCTTCCTCTGGATGCTCTGCCACGGATACATTTAGTTCTCCCAATCCATACTTTGGGTCTAGGGAAGCGAGAACTTCGATATCGCAACCGTTGCAGGATCCAGTGTCAGCACGATAGATTCGTATTTCTGTTGCCATCTTACTTCACCGCCTTTGAGAGAGAGTCCATGGGAACGGATTTTCTCGTCCCATCGTCAAGAGATACTATAGTCACTCTGTCTGTACAGGAGAAGCAGGGATCTATGCTCTCTATTATCACTTGGGCATTTTCTACTTTGTCACCTTTCAACATCTCTAGTGTAGCCTTGTCGTTCATAAAGGAGGGCGTTCGAATCTTGACTCTTGCAGGAATATTCGTTCCGTCTCCTTTCATGTAGTAAAGGAGTTCTCCTCTGTGAGACTCTACGTGGCTTACATAGTCTGTCTCAAGGACTTCTCGAATATCACCGAGTATCGGTCCTTCGGGTAGATCTTTGAGTCCTTGTTGAATCATCTTCATTGACTCGTATGCTTCCCTATGTCTTACAAGAGTCCTTGCCAGGACGTCACAACCGTCCTCCACGATTACATCAAAATCGAGTCTGTCGTACACCGCGTAGGGATCGTCCCTCCTTATATCGTCAGATATCCCTGATCCTCTCACTGTAGGACCGACTGCACCTGTCAATCTAGCCTGCTTCTTGTCCAAGATACCGAATCCCTCCAAATGGGACTTTATGGTCTTGTCTTTGAGTTTCTTACCAATGAAGTCGGATAGTTTCCTAGAGATCTCTACAGTTTCCAGAGTCTTCTTCACAGTTGCATCGTTGAAGTCGAATCGGACTCCCCCAACCGCATTAAAGCCTTTTGTAACACGATTTCCTGTGACATACTCTTGGAGATCCATGACCGACTCTCTATCGCCGATAACTTTAGTGAAGAATTCCATGTCTTTCAATGCGTGAGCTAGGATCGCGAACCAGATGTAGTGGCTTTCCAGCCGTTCTACTTCATGCATTATAGCTCTCAGATAGAGGGCTCTCTCAGGAACTTCTACATCCATCACTCCTTCAGCCGTTTGAGCAAAGCAGAACGAGTGTGAATTAGAGCAAATTCCGCAGACCCTCGCACAGACAAATATTCCTTTTCGATAAGGTCTTGTGCTAGCGATCTTCTCGATACCTCGGTGAAGATGCCCAAGCTGCATATCAGCGTCAACGATCACACCGTCTTTTACTGTAAGCTCATAGATTTCAGGTTCAATTAGTCGCGGGTCGAAAGGACCTATTCTTACTTGCTCTGACATATCAAACACCTACCTCCTTTGCCAAGTCCATAGCAGGACTTCTGTGAAACTCTAGGTGAAGCTCCTCCCCAGTCATTCCCATCGAAAGCCCTAGTAGCTCAAGCACATGGATTATCGGCAGCCTTTCCACTCCTGCGTCTTTGAGTTTGACTTGACCACTCTCGAATTGAATCATACAGGCAGGACAGGAAAGGACAACACATTTGGCTCCAACTTTTCCGATTGATTTCAACTTGGGGAGTAGACGTTCATTGAGGGCGAGTTCGGGGTCTGGAAGAAGTGCGGGGTATCCGCAGCATAGTTTCTCTAGACCGTACTCTACCAGTTCCACACCAGTTGCCTCTACAACTGCTTTCATCATATTAGGTCGGGTCCAAGGATCTTCATCTTCCTCCTTGGTCCGGAAGAGATGACATCCGTAGTGTATCGCAGCCTTGAATCCGAGAGAGCTGACTGTGTCTTTGATCTTTGAGACGCCAACATCTTCATGGAGTACTTCGACAGAATGTTTCACGTCGATTGTCCCCTTGTATTCACGTCCGAAATCTGAAAGGACTTCGTTGACTCGGTTCTTCAAATCTGCATCTTTCTTTAGGATCTCGTTCGCTTCAAGCAGCGATTCATCACAACCATTACAGACCGTCATTATGTCCACTCCTTTCTCTTCAGCCAAGCATAGGTTTCTAGCAGATAAGACATATGACATCTCGGGATCTGCTAGACGAGTTACCACAGGATCGGGGCAACATGTATAGCCTTTCATATCTACCAAGGATATCCCGAATTCTTCGAAGACTTTCCGTGTGGCAATCTCAGTACTCGGGTACCTTATCGGTATGTTGCATCCAAGGAATAAGGCATATTCTTTCATCTCTCAACACCTCTTCATTTATACCTCAGCTTTTTCTTCTTCCAATCAAAACCAGCTCGTTCGTCGACTTTTGATCGTTTCAGAATCTTATGTAGTTCATCGCGACCTTCTTCATCCTCTATCGTTATTGTGGTCGGAGCCAACCCGGCTTCTTGTCGCTTCCTCTTTGTGAACGATGAGAGTGATACTACAGCCCCGGTAGAGATTACGTTCTCAATGGCCCCACGATATTCAGGCACGATATTGCCTTCTCGAGGTTTTTGAAGTGGAGGAGTCTCTTCTGCCCACCCCTCTGCAGCTATCAACTCCTCGGGTTGTGGGTGTCCCTCAAATTTCACTCCGAAGAGATCGGTAATTTCTCTCTCAATCCATTGAGCAGTAGGAACAGCCAAGGAGATGGATTGAAGTCGCGGATCCTCCTTAGGTATCGAAGTTCCTAGTGTAACTACTTCTCCCCCGATATCGAAGTGATACAGGATACTGAAGTCCAAACCTTCGTCCACGCAGGTTGCCGTCATGAATCGGGATTTGAAGTCGTCGAAGAGTATCTTAGCCCCGTTCACGATGTTCTCAGAGTCGACAGTAACTCTGTATCTTCGATCCTTGGTGGATGAAACAGATTTTGCTTGTCCTTTCAATGCTTTCTCAAGTTTGCCTAGAAGACTACTCATTCTTCTATCACCGTTCCTCGTCCATAGAGCTTTTCATTCAGTTTGTAGGCTTCTTCCCGAGTCATAACTCGAGTAGCCTTTGGAGAACAGTATTTGGCACATTTAGGGTCGCCATCACAGAAATCACATTTTACAGCTATGCTCAAATCCTCATTCATCCAAGGATTTGAGATAGGACAAGATTGGACACATATGCCGCATCCTATGCACTTCATTGGGTTGATTGTCACAATCCCTGAATCTTCATCCTTCTCAATCGCTTCCTCTGGACATGAATTCAGACAGACAGGATCCTCGCAATGCTGGCATTGAGCGGACTCGAACAATCCTTTTCCTTCATCAAAAAAGGTGAAGAGAAGCGCCTTGTCCATATTTAGCTCATTGTAGTGTCCCACAGCACAGGAAATCATGCAGAATCTGCAGCCAGTGCATCTGTCTGGATCATAGAACAGAACCAATTGTTCAGCCTGTTTACTTTCCATGTTGAAATTCTCCCATTTCCTTCTTTCTTGGAGTCTACCGATCTTCGAAGACCATAAGAGAAAGACAATTCCGAGAAGACTTATTGTTTCCGCGGAATCGAAGTCTCTGTAGACTATTAAAGAAACCATCTCGTACCTGAAGATATTTTAAAATTTCCATGCAACTCCATTCGACCAAGAATCGGAAAACGAGCATTCAAACACAAACCGTGAGACCTTTTCGTCTGGTCGATTGTGAACTCACAATGAAAATTCTACGCCAGATACATTCAAACCCGAAGGAGATTGATAGTTAGCTTCATAAGTCAGATGGAAAATGACTGAGGGGAATAATCAACGATGTAGGAGAATAGGAATGAGTAAACCAAGACCCAAGAGCTTTGGTAACTTGATTGTTGAAGTAATCAGAACGGGAAGGTGTACCTTCTGTGGTGCCTGTGTTGCTGCCTGCCCAGAAGATGTGTTAGAACTCCAGACAGAGGCTCCAACCATCAAGGGAAAGTGCACAGTCTGCCAGACCTGTTATTTTAGTTGTCCTCAGACTTCACTTGATCTTGAAACTGTTGAAAGAAAGGTCTTCGGAAGAAAAAGGAAAGAAGAAGAAAAGTTAGGTATAATGCTCGAGGCATGTTTTGCCAGAACCCTAGATCCAGAAATCTCAACAGTGGGTCAGGATGGAGGGGCAGTAACAGCGATACTCGAGAACATAATACAAGAGAAATCCGCCAGCTGTGCAGTAGTATCAACGTGTGACAGAGATCTCCCTTGGAAGCCTTTCCCGAATGTTGCTACAGATCGGGAGTCGATAGTATTGGGAGCAGGAACCAAGTATACTCCAAGCCCTACTTTGATCGGTTTAGTAAAGGCAGCCCAGGATTTTAAAGGAAAACAAGTGGCTGTTGTTGGAACTCCCTGCCAAGTAAAGGCCATCCGAAAAATCCAGACCTCAAGTGAAATATCTTCAGAGATAATCCCAGAAGACTTACTTACAGTTGGTTTATTCTGCATGGAAAGTTACAGTTACGAGTCTTTGATTGGAGAGTTCCTTCCGTCAAAAGCAGTAGATCCTACCGAAGTCACCAAATTCGCTATCAAGAAAGGACGCTTCCTTGTCTACTCAAATGGAGAGGAGAGAATAAATGTTCCCCTGAAAGAAGTGAAAACCCATGTCAGAAAAGCATGCCATTCATGTAGAGATTTCACTGCCGAGTTAGCAGATCTCTCGGTAGGAAGTGTCGATGCTCCTCCAGGATGGTCAACTCTAGTATTGAGGAACCAAAAAGCTTTAGATGCTGTGCAGGATGCAGAGAAATCAGGACGATTAGAGGTAAGAAAGATCCCGAATCCTAAGGAGACCTTAAGAGTCACACAGCGTTTGTCGGAGAGAAAGAACCAGCAACCTGAGAAAAATTCAAGCTAGAGACGTAGGCTAAAGGGAGGCAAGTTCGGCAAAAGTCTGTCCTAGACTCTCGTAGGCTCCCAGATATAATCTGAAGAGCTTTGAATATTTCTTGTGCGTGTCTCTCTGAGGTTCAAGCTTCTCTTTCACTTGAACCATCGAATCTGTAGCTTCTTCAATACTTGAGTATAGTTTGATTCCGATCGCACCAAGAATAGCTGCACCTAGGCAGCCAGTCTCAGAGACACTTAATGTCTCAACGTTTCGTCCTAGCACATCACACTTTATCTGGTTCCACAAGTCACTGTTTGAACCTCCGCCAGAGACACTAATCGTATTGGACATATGTCCCCCCTCTTCTTCGAAGACTTCGAGAGAATGTCGGATACCATAGGCGATTCCTTCCATTATCGCCCTGATGAAATCACTTCTGCGGTGAGAAAGGTTCACCCCTAGAAAAAACCCTCGGGCATTTAGGTCTCGGATAGGAGACATCATTCCAGAGGTATGAGGAAAGAAGATCATATTTCCCGATCCTGGGGAGGATCTCTCCGCTTCTAAGTCTAGAAGTCGAAAGACATTCTCGTCAAGTCTATTAGCCAATTGAGTTTCGATGTATGCGAACTCTTTGGCGAACCACGCCAGGATGGCGCCAGTTGGTCTTGGAGAGGAGTACCAGACCCATAGACCCTTGGAGATCTGATGGAAATAAGGGAAGCAGGGCCTGAAGTTAGGTGGTATCTTGTCCTCAAGGAGGGTTATGATCTCTGTTGTGCCAGTTACATCCATCAGATCCCCCTTCTGCGCGCATCCTGAGCCTACTATATTACACATACCATCCCATACGCCAGCAGAGACAGGAGTTCCTTCAGGAAGACCGGTCTCCTTTGAGGCTTTCTCAGTTATGTAACCAGCAATCTCCCATGCTCTACAGATCTTCCCAAATGAGTCAGCAGAGACCTCAACCTCCTCGAGAATTTGAGGAATCCAACGCATGGTATCGAAGTTTCCTGCCCCTGTTCCCGAGGCTGAGTAGTCATCGAAGACTGATTCTCCAGTTAACTTGTAACAGAGATATGTCTTCGAGTAGAGAAAGCGTTCAGTCTTCTTGAGGAGTTCGGGTTCATGTTTCTTCATCCACTGAATCTTAGAGACTGGGGAGGAGGCACCTATTCTTAAGGTTGGTATCGTGCTTCCATGGAGCTCCATTAGACGACTTCTCCCGAATTTCTCTATGAGTTCCTGGGCTTCTCTGTGTGCTCTGATATCACTGTATATCATCGCAGGCCTCACCGGATTGTCCTCGGAGTCTAAACATACAAGTCCTCCACCTTGACTTGATAGACCAATACACAAAACATCAGAAGGAGAGACTTCCGATCTTTTCATAGCCTCAGCTGTGGTTTTACATACAGCAGACCACCAATCCATAGGATCCTGCTCTGAAATGTAGGGGTTGGGTTGATAGGGAGGGATATGTGGCTCAAATGAACAAGAAAACGCTTTACCATTCTCATCGAAAATCATACATTTTGTACCAAGCGTTCCCATATCTATGCCTATGAGATATTTCATGATAAGTCCTCCGACCTAGTTGATACTCTATTATAATGTTAAAATCTCTGCGAGCGGTTGATCAACCGTTCAGACGGCAATGAATGATTCAAGAGTGTTTTCTAAGTTTTTCAAAGTTTTGAGAAATATGAAAGATCACGAGAAATAATCATAGGTGTAAGCGGATTCTACCTTCTCCTGACTACGGCTATGCCAACACAGAAGACTTATCACTTGTATGCGACAAGCCGAACATTCAGTTCTTTTTCTAACGCTTGTATCTTTTCCAGCTGACCTTCTGAAAGTTTTGCTGGAGAAGGAGGTCTCTCAACCGCGAGAAGATATACCCTTTTCAGCTCAGATTCAAGTTGTCTTATCTTCTGAAGTTCAGTTTCTGTGAGTTTTGCATATCTACACATGATTCCTCTCCTCCATCAATTGAACTCTCAATTACAATTCTTAAGTCTGTTCCTTTTCTAGACGGATATCAGATACATGACTTAAAATGAAATACTCTCCCCTAAAAGAAACGATACTTCCTTTAGTATCAAGATCTTACATTCTAGACTCTGTAGGAGATATAGAGGTAATAGGTTCTAGTTCTTTGAGAACCGAGATCGGTTAATCGTTTTCAGATTCTCTAACGAGAATTTCATCTACACTACGCACAACAGCACCATGATTTTGGATCGTCTCACAGACTTCATCATAGTCTACATCGGAACCTTGAACTACTATTTTGATGGTTTCCGTGTTTGCATCAACTTCGATAACAGTAATATTTACTTCTTCTACTCCCTCCACCTCACATACAGCGGTCGAGAGGACCCGAATAGAAGGCTCTCTTGGTTTTAACGAATCCAAGGTCAGTTTCTTCACATTGACAGTCAAATATTGGAACTCCATAAAATATTTCAGAATCTATAAGTATGTGGAATGATATTCTATCCCAAACTTAATATTTTTATTTTAGCCTACATTAGGACAACCGACGGTGTATTTGAGCCTTATGTTGGAAAGGGTAAAACCTTCGATTCTGGCAACGATTGAAGCCACTAAGAAATGGCTAGGAAACCTTGAGAACTTCAGGGAGATAACCGATTTCGATGAGATTGCCAGAAGGTCCTTTGTGAACAACGCTTTCGATGGATCAATGACTATGCTGGGTATTGTCGTTGGGATTTTTCTTTCCAATATCACGGATTACAGGGTGATTATCAGTTCTGGGCTTGGAGCAAGTATTGCGATGGGTGTCTCTGGCGCCTCTGGTGCTTATATGGCTGAGAACGCTGAAAGAACAAAAGACCTTCGTGACTTGGAAGACGCGATGCTGACCAATTTGGAGAACTCGATCATTCATGAAGCATCCCAGTTTGCAGCAATCTATATTGCATTAATAGACGGCATCTCTCCCACCGTCACTGCTCTGATATCATTGATACCATTCTTCCTAGTCAGGTCTGGTATTCTGGACTTCGGAGTGGCGATCAAGGCTTCGGTGGCTTTGACTCTGATAACCATCTTCATGATAGGAGTTTTTCTAGGAAAAGTCTCTGGAGAGAACGTCCTTAAGAAAGGGATAATGATGACTGCTGCTGGAGTAATCACAGTCCTTTTGACTGCTTTCATCTCAATAATCTTCTAGATCTATAGACCTTCCTACTTTTTGTATTTCCAAGCAGGAGAAACGGATAATTGAAGCTCAAGGAGTAGATGAGAGAATTCTCTTCAAGACGTCAGGCATGCCTGTTAATATGCCATCGACTTCTAACCTTGTAATCCTTCGGAGATCGTTGAGATCGTTCACATACCAAACATATAGTTCCAGGCCGTTTTCGTGAGCGGATTCGACCATCTCCTTTGTCACGTATCTCCTGAAGATCCAAAGAGCATCAGCTCGAGCATCGAATGCAAGATTATTCGCATTTATCGGCTGGGAATTTGTAATCACAGCCGTACGTACTTGAGGAAATAATGATTTCACCAACCGTACTGCCGGATGAAAGAATGATGTCACAATGACCCGATCTAAGATAGGGCTTTTACTTATCTGCTCCACCACTCTTCTTTCCAATCCTAGCTCTTTCAACTCTACTACCAAACCTACTTTTTCAGGCAGAAAGTCGATGACTTCTTGAAAAGAAGGGACATGTTGTCCGTCTCCAGCATCAACTTTCTTCAACTCTTCAAGAGTATAGTCCCGAACCGTTCCTGTCTGGTTTGTCGTTCTGTCCAAGGTATCGTCGTGAATGACTACAAGTTCTCTGTCTTTAGTAATATGGAGGTCGATCTCTATCATATCGCAACCTTGCATTACAGCCTTCTCGAAAGCCACCATCGTATTCTCCGGAGAATATACACTCGATCCACGATGAGCAATAATTAGAGGTTTCATGAACATACCTTCAGAGACCAAGAATTACTAAAGTTGAAAAACTTTTGGCAAAGACCAGAATGTCGGATGCCTATCTTGATGATCAGAAAAGAGAGAAAGATAGTACTAGCATGATTGGCATAATCAGAGAAGCCAGTTTTCTCTTGGTATCGAGTTCAGTAATAGTGTCCAGCATCACCGGACTGCCCGCCCTCAGTGTTAATATTGAGAGCAAAGCCATTGGCCAGAAGCCGATAAGAGCCATCACAAGAGCAGCCCCATAGGAGATGTATCTGTGGTATTTTGGTCCAAAAAGAGCATAGGAAACATGTCCACCATCGAGTTGACCTATCGGGAATATGTTTAGAAAGGTGATGAAGAGACCTGCCCAAGCAGCGAATGCCACCGGATTGATGAAAAGACCAGAGTCAGGGGAACGGGTCAAGAAAAACTGACCATTGAAGAAAAGTGAGTCCATTACAAGCCAAGATACAGGTACGCTAATAGACGTAGTTTCAATTGTACTTGTGATAAAGGCTAATTCTTCAGGATTGACCAATGCTGACAATGGAAGACCTAAAAAAGAGATGATTAGCGAGACAACAAATCCGGATATGGGGCCTGCAAGACCTAAGTCGAAAAGCTCTTTCTTGTTCAGTATCGGTGCTTCTTGTCGGATTACAGCACCGAAGCTCCCGAAGGGGGGAGGACCCGGGATGAAGAAGGGAAGACTCGCCTTTGTCTTATGCTTCCTACTACTAATCAGATGACCCAGCTCGTGAAGTCCAACGACGCACATAACTGATATTGTATAAAGCGAGATGAATGTTATCAGGAAGACTTGTTCGTCCGATTTAAGACGCCCAAGAAGTTTCAGCATACTGAGGTACCCCATCGAATGACCGTACCCCGAGTATGTGACGGAGATTATTGTAGCTATGAAAAGTATGATTGGAAGTTTGTCAAGCCACTTTCTTCTCGGACCGGTTGTTGATGGAGGAAGGCCCCCATGAATCCTCAGAACAATCTGTCCGGCTTCTCTACGTAGGATAGGGATAAGATTCTCGGATTTGAGTTTGTCCCGAATTCTTCGAATTCCATCTTCAAAGTCTTGATTCTCTTCAAGATGAAATACGGGAACACCAAGGTAGAGAAAGGATTCCTTCACCTTGAAATCAGAGGAAACTAGCCTCTCCAGTTCGGAGAAGAACACCAAAGATCTCTCCCTAGTTATTTCCGTATGTTACACCCCAATCGAGACAGAAGCAGCTTTAGCTTCCCGTCTTTTGTGTATCCGTCTCTTAAAAATCCATATGAACGTGAGAACCTTCCACTGGAGACTTGTCTGTATTCCAACTTCTGGAGATCCAGATTAGAATCATATGCGTAGTCTACCTATACCTTATTCCTCTAACTCTTTCTGCTTGGAAGAAATTCTGGAGAGATCTCTTCTTTTTTGTCTTATGTAGACGATAGTGTACGTGAAGAAAGAGAAGACAGCAAAGAGGAGCCCATAAAATAAGGGCTTATAGAACTCAATATTGACATCCTCATACATTATCTTTCACTAGTTCTGTTGCTGATTCTCTGTGTGAGACATTCAAGTACTTTGTGGAACATGGGAAGAGTAGGTTCTGTATCCTCGATTCGTCGGTTCGACAAATGGGTATAGGTCTCTCTTCTCACCAATAGAAGTCTTTCAGTTCAGAGTATGTGTATTCAAAGAGTGGATCTAGAGAGTTCTCGAGTTTCTTGTAGAGTAGGTAGAGTCTATCATATTTCTCTTGGTTTTCTGGATTGGGTGCCTCTTCACTTACGATATGAAGGTCTAGCTTCTTTACTATCTCTTTCATATCCTTATGCACCCCTAGTCCTAGCGAGATAAGGCAGGCAAGATTGAGTG
>CP070773.1:958371-961075 GCA_020345945.1 Candidatus Bathyarchaeota archaeon
TTGTTGAAAGAACAGATCGAGAAAAACAACCTGCAAGGATTCTTGGCTCATAACAGTAAGAACATCTACTACTTGACAGGATTCATGAGCACGGGAGGAGCGTATCTACTGGTTCCCAAGGATTCAGAACCAATCCTGTGGATAAGTAAATTGGAGTGGAACAGAGCTAAAGAAGAAGCAGAGAACTGTGATCTTCGCATGATCAAGCAGAGAAGTAAAGTCATAAAGACTCTCTCAAAAGAACTACATGACTCCAAGCTGAAGAAAGTTGGATTCGATGAGATTGAAGTCAGAGAGTATCTGGGGCTGATAAAAGAATGGAGAGGAGAAATGAAGAACGGAGTCCAATTGATCTGGAATCTTCGAAAGGTGAAGGATGACGAAGAGATTGCTATTATGAAAGAAGCAGCGAAGCTTGCCGATTTAGGCGTACAAGTTGCGTTGGATACAGCTGTACCTGGGATAGATGAGTTTCGAGTTGCAGCGGAAGCAGAATATGCCATGAGAATCAAACAGTCAGAGGGGACAGCGTTTGAGACGATCGTAGCATCGGGTCCAAGGTCTGCGTTTCCACATGGTCCCCCAACAAAACGAAAGATTCAGAAAGGAGATCTAGTAGTCGTGGACATAGGCGCCATATTCAGAAATTACAGATCAGATATTACACGTACAATTGTAGCGGGAAGACCTTCCAAGAAACAGAGAGAGATTTTTGATACGGTCATCGAAGCTCAAGAGATAGCCTTCAAGAGATACAAGGACAAGATGAAGTGCAGCCTAGTCGACCGAACCGCGCGATCACTGATAACAAAGAAGGGATATGGCAAGTATTTCATCCACGGTCTTGGTCACGGTATTGGACTTGACATCCACGAACCGCCAACAGTCTCTCCGAATAGCAGAGATCAACTTGAAAAAGGATGTCTAGTCTCGAATGAGCCAGGAATATATATTCCGGGTGTTGGAGGATTAAGAGTCGAAGACATGATCCAAGTCGGTCAGAATAGTGGAGAGAGAATCACACTTACACCAAGAAGAATTCGACTCTAAATGAGAAGACAGATCTCATCCTAATCTGGAGATTGCAGTTGGATAGGGTTACTTTCCGATTCTTCGATCACGAGACTGATAGGTTCTGATAGCTCTCCAGAGGTCTATTCTCCGGAAGTCAGGCCAATAGACATCAAGGAAGAAGAGTTCGCTATAAGCACTCTGCCAGAGAAGAAAATTACTCAACCTCTCTTCCCCTGAGGTCCTAATCACCATATCTGGGTCGGACTTAGGAAGATAAGCGGTGTAAAGGTGGCGTTCTATCGTCTCCTCATCGATTTCCTTGGGATCCAACTTGCCCAGACGCACCTTCTCAGCGATCTTTCTTGTCGCATCGACTATCTCAGTTCTTCCCCCATATGCTATAGCAATATTGAGGTAGAAGTTATCATACTCACATGTAGCATCTTCAACCTTCTTCAACAGATTCCTTAATCCTTGGGGAAGCAGATTGAGATGACCTATTGCCTTTATCCTTACCTGCATTTTATGAATCTCAGGGTTGAAGAGGACATCCGAGAGCTTGGTCTCAATCAGCTTCATTATCTCATCTACCTCTTCTCTAGGACGGCTAAAGTTCTCTGTTGAGAAGACATAGATCGTTAAAGTCTTGACATCCAGATTTATCAGCCAATGCAACAGGTCATCGACTCTATCCATTCCGAACCTATGACCCATCCATTTTGGGAGACCATGCTTCTCTGCCCATCTACGGTTTCCGTCGAGAATCACTGCAACATGGTAGGGCTTAGGTCCATCCTTGATCTGACGCCAAAGTGTCTTCTCATAGATCTTGTAGGTTAGGCGATTACTGATATCTTTAATCAGACCATTGAGATCCAAGACCTGTCCACCTCATTCGCTCTTCAGATAATAGTTTCCTCTGGACCCCTCGCACAGAAACATCTCCTCCTAACAGGGACTTCCTTAATAGCCGTTATCACGATCTCCTTCAAGGTACTCGCAGAGTTCTTTGCAGCCTCAATAAGTCGAACAGCTGCAGGAGCTGTTTGCTTACCCTTATTCCCATCGAATAGCACAGTAACTGCACTATAACACATTCCCAACTCTCTTGCCAAGAAAACCTCGGGAGCGAGATCCATTCCTACAAGATCACCGCCCAGGATCTTGAGTGCCTGAATCTCAGCAGGAGTCCTAAATCGGGGACCTTCAACACAAACATATACGGACTCTGTTTCAGCCTTAATACCTAATTCACGTGCAGAATCTAGAAGTGAAGACCGAATCTCAGGACAGAAAGGATAACCCATATCGATCTGTACAGCAGGGGCTTCATCATAGAAAGTCGAACCTAGACGTCCTGAAAGGTCAATGAGGTCGCTGGGAATCGCAATCGCGCTTTTTCTTGATGGGACGTCGATCATCTGAGTGACATCGGTTCCAATAATTCGTTCTACTCCAAGTTCATGGAGTCCGTAGATGTTTGCTCGATAGTTGGTCAGGTGAGGTGGTTGGTTGTGTCTACTCCCTCGTCTTGTAAGAAAAACAACGTCCACATCACCCACCGAAGCTAGGCGCATGATCGGAGGAGAACCGAAAGGAGTACCGACCCTCAAGTCTGTTCCCTCTGGATGGAGCTCCTCAAGCCCCACGCCACAGATGATTCCTATTCTCGCTCGATTCATAGACTAAG
>CP070773.1:961175-966461 GCA_020345945.1 Candidatus Bathyarchaeota archaeon
TTTTGTCCGAGCTTCAATCTGAACTCGGGTACGAGTCTTTCTAGGAAAGCTGCTAGCTGTGGTGTGTAGTACATCTCGTCCCAAGTGCTCGCTGCGTGGTTGAAGTATGCTTTACGTTTCATCCCTCAGTCATTCCTAAATCTCTAGCAACAATAGGAGTTGTACATTTTACCGTCTCTTCAAGGTGTAACGTCTCCTATTTTCGCCTCATTCCAAACAAGAATCTTGATGCATTGATCTTTCTAATAGGCACAAGTAGGATGGCTATGAGGGTAAATGATGCAAGTACGATGATGAGGTACCTCACAATCACGGCCAGATTTAGAGGAACAATATAGAATGCTGCCACGATGATCGCGGTCTGGTGTAAGATGTAGAATGGCAAGACAAGCTCATTTGTGAGCCTTAAGAGTTTATTATTGAAGCTGAGGAGTCTCCGTCCAAATCCGAGAATAGTTATCACCCAACACCAGCCATTAAACGCCCAGAGAGTTGTGAACAATACATAGAAAATTGGATCGGCAAGAATCTCCGACCCAAACGCTCCAAAAAAAAGAATGATAAGTGTGCTAGTAATAATGCCTAGCAGAAATGCAGGTGTTCTGTTCTTGTCTATCGACTCTTGAAACTGGGGATCAGACGCCAGCACGTAGGCTAGTATGAAGAACACCAGATAAGTAGGCAGTTTCCACCCACCATATCCACTCGGGAACACAAAAAATGGTCGTACAGCACTAACATCTACAACAAGCAGAGGAATCGCCAACAGGAAGATACCGCCACGCCTATTACAGACAGCAGCCAGCTTTGAGATTCTGTCTCGATTCTCTTCTCTTCTCAGCCATTTGAAGAAGTGAGCTGTGATCAGCGAGAAGATTAGCAACCAGAAAAGGTACCAAAGATAGATTCCCTGGTTTGCACCAGCAAAATATGTTGGGGACAGATAGACCTCAAAAGGGAACCCCCTCGTAAAATACAGCAAAGGAAAGAAATCGAAGAAGCTTCCGGAGAAATATCCGTTGAAGACGATCTCGTAGTAAACATGGACTGGAAGTATTACAAGTAAAGCGAATATGAAGGGTGTCATTAGTCGTTTGAACCGCGCCTCAACGAACTGTCTTGGACTTCTTCTGGTTAGAGAGAAATAGGTCGCCATTCCCGAAATCGTGAAAAATAGTGGCATAATCCAGCCTGTGGCGAAGATATTGACTAAAGTAAACAACATGTCTGGCTGAGTGTCCATGATATGCCATCCAAATAAGACGAAGGGTCTTCCACAATGATACAAGAAGATCACGCCCATGGCAAGGACTCTCAGCCAATCAAGCCAATACCATCGCTCAGCCCTTGTCCCTCCCGGCGTTCCTGTATTAGACGATCTCGATGGTTGTCCATTCATTGTTGGCTCATCTTCCCCTGAGATTCTAGATCCAGACAGTCAATTCTATATAAGGAGTGTGATTAATTCTCTCCGAGTTTTTTGTTCTGTGCCAATAGGTCTACAGATTTTTTTATCCTTCTCTGTCGGGTTTCTTCTCTCTTCGCGGTATCTACCCAGTAGGCGTAGGCTAGTTGTGCTGAAGGAGCGAGATTTTGGAAATTCGTCAGTGCTGTCTTGTTCTTTGTCAAGGCTGATTTTAGATCTGGGGGGACAGTGAATTTCTTACTGGAGGGGACTGTTTGTTTATTCTCGATTCCTTTTTTGTATATTTCTAGGCCTTCTTTTGTCATGTATCCTTGTTTTATCATTCTTTCTGCTCTTTCAATATTGGACTCAGACCAGCGGCTTTGGGGTCTTCGGGGAGTATACCGCTGTATGAATCGCTCATCATCAATTCTTTTTATCTGTCCGTCAATCCAGCCGAAACAGACTGCTTCTTCAACAGCATCGTTATAGGCAATAGATTGTTTCTTTGATTGTTTTTTGTAGATAACTAGCCAGACTGCTTTTTCGGAAAGATGGTTTTTTTGTAGCCATGACCGCCATTCCTTGCGACCCCTGAAGCGTAGCGGTTTTTTTTCCATTTCTTTCTACTTCTTTGGAATCTGTGCTTGAATAGATAATTACCCGTTGGTATGAGGCTGAACTTTACCTATAGTTGGAATAGCCGTCAGTTGGGGTAACATACTCGCGCATATGTCTTATCTCTTCTTTCTTTGGCATCTCACAGCACCAGGCGGTGACCTACGATTGACGTGTAATCTATAGGATGGGAAGAAAAAGGGGGGGAAGTTGAGCATCTAACCAATCTTCTTTACTGTAGAGCCTCCCGAGGTCTCGATGTCTCCTAAGGTGGGGTCTCCAATATAGTAGAGGGTTGAGCCTGAACTTAAGTCAGCGTCCAGTCTGCCGTCAAGGTTTATGGTCGCGCTGCTTCCGCCACTGAGTTCGACGTTTGCGTTGTGAACACGGAACTCAGATAGATCTAGATTACTACCGCTACTGGCGTCGATGGTCAGATTGTTAGCCGACCCTTCCATTTTCACGCTGCTGCCCGAGGATAGGTCGAGTTCGATGTCGTGTGTTAGGCGGAATCCTTTTGCGGTAGCCGTTGTTCCGCTGGACAGATATATCTTGGACAGGTCGGGCATTGTGATCTCGGCTTTCAAGGTTACCGATCTGTAGGTGCCTAGCGTACGTGGTTTGAGGCCTATGGTCAGTGTTTCGCCTTGTTTGGTGACTTGGATGTCGTCGATTACGTTGTCATCCGTCGTTATCTTGACACTGTATGATTTTGATTGGGCGATTTCAATCTGAAAGCCCATTCTCGCGCGGATGATGGTGAAGTCGCTGAAGTTCTTCTCCTGGGTGACTAGCGTTCCGGAACCAGTGACATTTCCAAATTGTAGAGAAGTCAGGACTACCCCTGCTCCTACAGTCATGAGGAGGAGCATCAAGACGAAGGGAAGTATATTTCTTGCGGACCATCCTCTTTCTTGTCGAGGTTCACGCAGTGGTGCTCCGCACTTACGGCAATATTCGGAGTCATCCTTATTCTCGGTACCACATTCTCTGCAGTAATTCATTGTGTCTCTACTTCCATACTTTTCAACTGTCCACTTAATCTTGATGAACGCAAGGTCTCGGCAATAGATAACGGCATGGTTTTTTTACATAGAATATAACTGGCATTCTTCCCTCTTCCAAGACGTACTCGGTTATCTGCCGTATCTTTTCTTCGGTTGGTTTAACCTAGAAGCCTGTTCTGGGTTTTTCCTTGCTTATGATTCCTACTTCCAGGATTTTTGTGTCACCTGCCATTCGGAAATATTCGTTTATTTCATGACAGATCCCTTTACCGAAGCATACTAAAGCTAAGGACGTATGAACAGCTCTTTCAACTGTCAGGATTACCCCTTTGAATACGGAGAAGGGCAGGTCATTGAGGGGTAGATAGCCGAGGTTGGGAAATAGCCCCACATAGGCCAAGTAGGCTAACAGCCAACGGTCTCTTCTCAGCCCGTACAGGTAGACTCCGTAGATCATCGGGACAAGAAGATAATACCTGAGGACCTGTGACGAAAAGATGACAGGAATTAAGGTTGACAGGAAACAGATGTGTACTAGTCCTTCCTCGGTTACCTCCTTTTTCATTGTTACAATCGTCAGAAGAAGTACAAGACCTACGAGGACGAAGAGATGCGGTTGATAACCACGAACCAATTCATAGACTCGATTGTATATCGGAATGTCAGTACTAGTGTAGATGAACCAGAGAGTGCCCCATAACCCGTATCCGTCATGTGCGATCGTGCTCTTATAGAAGACTGCTTTATCCAGAAAATTTTGTGGATCATTAAGGTAGAACGGCAGGCAGACGAGAGGGAGAACAAGAGTGCCTAACAGATACTTCAATCCTTCCGTTCTCTTCCATCGAAGGAGATAGAGGAATATGAGTCCTGTTGCCAACAGCGTCCATTGCTTGGTCAAGGCTGAGATGGCAAACATGAAACCCCCAAGAAAGAAATGTTCCTTCAAGATCAAGAGAATTCCACAGAGAGAAAGGAAGACACCGATCGACTCGAACATCCCATAGTGAATCCCAACATAAGGCATAAAGGATACGAAGAGGAGGGCGAGAGGGAGTAGGATATCCTTCTTACTCTCTGTTCTCTTGTAGATCAAGAAAGTCACGAGGACATCGGAGAGGAAGATAAGCAGGAGATGGACTAGGCTCATGAACATCAGACCGAACGGGAGAAGGACATCTTCTAATCCTGAGAATGGGGTAAAAACAACAGACAGCATATAGGCCCAGAGAGGAGGGTAGAGGTACACATCCATAGTGTATATGTTCCAACCGCTGAAGGTTACTGTGTAGCTGAACGATCTCCAACAATTCAGATGGTAAAAAACGAAATCTGGATCGATGAACCTGTTTATGATACCTAGGAGGACGATTGGGAGAAGGCTATGGTTAGAAAAGATTGTGTTTCTTCTCATCCTGATCTTCGACCAAATTCAAACAGATCATAAGGGTGATCTCCAGAATTGACTTGAGACCCTTAGGATACGCGGACAGTCTAATACGGCGACCTTGATAAGTCTATTTCTCTCAATCATGTGAAAATTTGATGTTTGGACTTATCTGATTACACGACGTTGAATTCGCGATTTCAGATTTTTCAACAATTCTTGTCTTTATGAGGATTATTGGATGCGAGTGGTCTACTCGTGTTTTCGTCACTTTGGTTCCTTGTTTCGATTGTCAAGGTTGTACTTGTATCGCCAGAATGCGAGGTATGGGGGCTCTACGTCTATCTGCCAGAGAAGATCAGACAGCTCGCCGTAATGGATGAGATCCTCCGCTACCATGTGGGTGAGTGCCGTCTCGATACTGATCCTTGTATCAGGGGTGTCACCCCAAGGGATGACAATTCTTTTGCTCAATTCTTCTGGGGTGATTTTGGTCAAGTAGTCTTCTGTCTTCTCCTCCACATGAAGCATATATTTTTTCAGTGTGTCGAATTCTTTGAAATCATTGGGAGATGGAGTAGTCCAGTCTTTGTAACGGTCTAGAATGATGTAGTTGATCCAACGGTCTTCCACTATGGTTAGGTGGATGAATATGTTTCTCATAGAGTCGAAGCTGGAGCCTCGGGATTTTATCACCTCACTCCAAGGAAGCTTGGTGAGGGCTTTGAAGTAGAGTCTGCGAATACTATGGTTGTAGCGGACTAGTTCTTTGATGTCCATAGAAACGGCTGGAGATTTCAGCTATTTAAAACGTGTCTTCTCAAGGGACTTGATGATTTGAGTAATTATCTTATTATTGGGGGTTGGTA
>CP070773.1:966561-971781 GCA_020345945.1 Candidatus Bathyarchaeota archaeon
TTTTTTCTCTTTGTTTTACCTTTTTGAGTGTTTTATGTTGTAGATAAAACTAACCTATCCTGTGAAGGACAATAAGAGAGTAGAAGAATATTCTTGGACTAGCTTTGAGAGTACACTTTTTCATACATCTTTTCCAGTGTCCATCTCAAAGATGTTCGAAGTTCCCTGAGCCTTCGGTCTGTTCTGTAGTTCTTGATTCGTATCTCTTCTATCATTCCATCCTCCGATTCTCTAACCTCGTATGAGAATCTCATGTCTGGGGAAAGCTTCTCTTTCTTCTCGTCTTCTTCGTCTCTTTTCATCATCTCTTCAAAAATTCGTTTGACCATAAAGGACTCGAAAGGAGGAATATCTCTGGAGAGCTTGACTTCGTTTGAGGGAATTACACGCAGATCCTCTTGGCCGATCTGCATTTCAGCCAAAAGGGTTCCACTAGTTGTTTTCAGCGGCACAACTCGTTCGTACTCAAATTTAACTCGAGGTGGTTCTTCAGAGGGCTCAGGTATTCGGGCTTTCTTGAAGCTGACCTGACCCAACCGTTTATCAAGCAGAGTTAGAAGCGTTCTCAAATCATCCAGTTCGTTCTCAAGTGCTCCTATCCGTTCTTGGAGAGATTGGCGGAGATCTGCAAGTCTCCTGGTGTCTTCTTCATCCTCCAGTGCTTTCAGGTCTTCTGTTTGTTGATCTCTTCCTTTATTCAAGCGATCTCTAACACTCCAGGATCGAGTCTGTACCTCTGTACGGTATGACAGCCAAATGATATTGAAGATTACTGGAAGATAAAGATGAGCATATCTCGAACTACAGAGTCTTTTCAGAATAGCCTTCTCTGATGGAGTTTCCAGTAGATTCAAACCTGGTAGGCTATGGACCTTCAAGTACGGTTTCTACCTCGACACTAGCACCTTTCTTGAAGGACCATATCTCCACTCTCGCATTGAAGGCCTTGCCCCACTCTATCAGAGTCCTCCGAGAATCCTCGCTTACTCGCCCTCTACCGCTCTTTACTTGGATAAGCAACGCTTTTCCACCTTTCCCCGCAAAGACGTCAACAGGACTGTGGGAAGCTGCACTTCTATGACAGAACCATCCCTTTTTCCTCAGAATCCTTAGCGTCTTGTATTCGTAGGCCCGACCTTTTGCGTATTGTGACAAGATAACCCCACAGAGAAATAAAATCGAATTACTGTCATTCTGTTCTCAATGGGAATGTGTCCCTTATTTTTTTACCGCCCCTGTCCAAAGAAGGAGGTATCTTGAAGAAGCTTGATGTATATGTCATAATGTAAAATTTTGAATTCTAGAGAAACAAAAGTATTGAAGGGATGCCTATGGGCGCTATCTTATCAAAGAAGGAAATCCTGAACCTTCTAGATTCGAGTAATCCTTTGATTCAGGGATTGATTGACCGGAATACCCAAATCGGAGAGAATGGTGTTGACCTCACTGTAGGAAGAGTCTCAAAGTTTGTATCGGAAGGTGCTGTGGACTTCTCGAATCAAGAGAGAGTGATATCCGAAGTCCAAGATTTGGAATTTGATGAATTGGGATGGATTAGGCTAGAGACAGGGGCCTTTAGGGTGGAGTATAATGAGATCGTCAATCTACCCAATGATATTGTCGGAATCGCGATGCCTAGGTCGAGTCTAATCAGATGCGGTGTTGCTCTAGTAACATCGTTCTGGGATGCAGGGTACCGCGGGAGAGGAAAGTCAACAATAGTAATCTTCAATCCAAAAGGTTTCAGGGTGAAGAGAGATTCCAGAATAGCTCAGTTAATTTTTCTCTTTATGAAGAACCCTTCAGAGAAGGGATATCAAGGAACCTTTCAAGGAGAAGATATTGAATAGTGAAGTTTGTATTGCACGATTCACTGGTGGTTGTTGAATAGTTGAGGTCGGGGAAGGGAAAATGACGAACATATCTAGGCTAACACTTTTTTGTCAGGCAGCAGTATTGCTTTTTAGAGTCATAGAGTATCGATTGAAGAGGCTTACCTGATGGTCGAGACTGATGAAATTATAGAAGAAACGAATGCAATTGTGGCTGAAGGGAAAATCTTCGTGAATAGGGAAGAAGAAATCTACACTGTGGAAGATCCATCAAAAAAGCAGTTTGAGGTCGCTCAGACCATAGATGGTTGGTATTGCTCGTGTGAACCTTACAAGGATAAGGGAATCTGCCAGCACATCCTTGCCGTAAATATCGCTGCTCGGGAAGGAACAATCAATGAGCAACGTGCCCCTCGCCCAAGAGGTCGACCGAGAAGACGCTCTGAACAAAGGAGGCCAAGGAGAAGACCTTCAGGACAGAGTTCAGAACGAGGACGGCGTTGGGGAAAGACGTCAGGTCGTAGAACCCGTTCACAGAACCAGAGACGTCGATGAATGAGAACAATTACAGAGAATTTTCTCTTTGGATGGAAATCAAAGGTCGCTCACTCCATTTTGGATGAGGTCTTCTACCAGTTGAGACTTCTCAAGTAAGTTAGTAGGTCCCAGAGTCTCCCTGTGATCCCTTCTTGCGTCGCAAAGACGGTTAGAAGAATCAAACCGAATAAGATACACATCTCAGGTGCACCCAGTCGTCTCGCTATAGCGATGAGAATAGATAAAGTAATGTAGCCAAAATAGGTCACTGCGAACACGACGAGTAGAGTCTTGGTCAAATCAAGCCCGATAGGAAACATCATGGTATGTCCGGTATAGGCGTCCATGACAAACCTTGCGAAGAGAGGAACCATCAGAACATATTGGATTCTTAATCCTACCTCAGGCTCAAATCCGCCAAGTGTAAGAACGGCAAAGCCGGCTGGACCCGAGTTCACCCCTGGAATCGATAGAAGTCCTATCGTTAGACCAGTAACAATCAGCTGCCCGATATTCATTTTTATGAGGATTCCTGCACGCGTATCTTCTATCTTTTTGCCTATTCTTCTGCTGACTATGCCGACTGCGATTAAGGCTATTCCTAGAGAGAGATTCGTCAGATACCCGACGAACTCTACCAGATATGGTTGAAGAGAAGAGTAGAATCCTCCTAACGCGAGGAACTGAGATGATGCGAATGCTGCAAAAAAGCCTGCCAAGATCTTTGCGATATCCTCGACCTGTACAAGCTCCATTTCCCAAAGTTGACTCCATGCTCGTGCAAAGAGAAGAGTGACTACTCCAAAGGAGTCTTCTATCAACTTCAGTATCACCACGAGTATACTCCCTAATCTCAGGTACGGAACTAGAGACTCGAATATAGAATCCGAGAATCCCAGATAGGAGTAGGCAAGCATTGGGAAGTAGCCGAAAGGGTCTGTTGGCAGCCACTCCAGAGTCCCATGTATTAATCCAACACCAAGTATTCTTTGAACAACATCCATTGAGAGTTGCCCATAGTGTGTTAGCCCAGCTAAGGTAGCGGTAAGAAGTAGGAAGATTGCTATTGCGATTCTCTTCACGTCGGAAACCTTCAAAGATTAGTCTAGAATCTGGTGAGAATTAACATATAGAAATTCTACGGAGACCCAGATCTACGGGCAAGCAGAGTTTGCTAGGCTTCTACCAAGGTTTCCGTACTTCTGACACCTTCAATCAAGTTGATCTTTTTTGAGATCTCTCTTACGGATTTGTAGTCTTCAGCCTCGATGAAGACGACGATATCGAATCTGCCGTAACAAAAGTAGGCTTTCTTCACTGAAGGCATCTCAATAACCGCTGCTAATATTGGTTCAGCCCTAGTTGGTACGATCTTTAAGAGAGCACAGGCATTCAGCATCCTAGTCTCCCTCCGTTTCAAGTTCAATAAGCGTTTCTGTGAAGACCACGCCACCCATCCTACTAAGCTTGAAGACAACATCGTTCAGTTTATTGTGGTCTTTTGCCTCTAAATCAGCCACAACATCGTACCTTCCAAAAACTGGAAATGACTTCTTCACTTCTGGGATCTGCTTAATCCTACTCGCAACTTCGTCAAATCTTCCTCTTTCAGTTCTTATCAAAGTACAGGCGGAGACCATAGGCTCACCTCAATCTCATGCTATGGCAGGGATAACTTATAACACTCACGGAAACAATCCAGATTCAGAGTGAAGAAGAGTGAACATATGACGCATAAAGGAGAATACTCGATCTTCGATGCCCACTGCCATCTGGGAAAGACTTTCCGAAGAGAGTGGAAGGCAACAGATCTTATTCAAACTATGGATACTTTTGGCATAGACCAAAGTATTGTCTTTCCTACAGCCAACTTTGACGATAATAACTTCTCAAATTCGAATAAACGGATAGCTGAAGCAGTCGTTGAGTTTCCTGATCGACTAGTTGGATTCGCACGGGTAAACCCCCATAGAAGTCGAAAGGCAGTTCAAGAATTGAAAAGAAGTGTAGAAGTGCTGGAACTCAAAGGAGTGAAGCTTCATCCGACTATGGAGGTATTCCCAGCAAACAGTAGAATTGTACATCCAATAATGAGAGCCGCAACAGAATTAGGGATACCGGTGGTCTTCCACTCTGGTACTGCACCTTATGCTTTACCTTCTCAGATCGCGGACATCGCGATAAAATTCCCGAGAATACCGGTCATAATGGCACATATGGGGAAGGGGCTCCCGGTTGAGGCTATCGCCGCCGCCAAGAGAAGCAATAATCTAGTTCTGGAAACATCTGGAGCTAGCAGCAGAATCGGTCTCTTGGAAGGGGCAGTAAAAACTATAGGAGTCGATAGGATAGTCTTCGGATCGGACTGGCCTTGCTGCCATCCGGCTCCAGAGAAGATGAAGATCGATGTATTAGAATTATCAGAGAAGGAGAAACAGGCAATATTCAGCAGGAATATCAAAAGAATTCTCTCAGAAGAAAGCTAGGAGGCTTCAAAATAACATTCCTCTACCCCGATGACCAAGTAAAAAATTAGGTCTTACTTGGTAGAGAGATTCAAGACTTTGAGAAGGTCGCCTAAGCTATCGATAACAGTAGCCTTCGGGTCACCTCTTACGAGATCCTCAAGGTTTGTAGATCCCGAATGAATCCCTACGAAAGCGACCTGGGCAGCCTGGGCGCACTTATAATCGGTAATGTGATCGCCTACAAGTACAATCTCATCACGATCGACACCCAGCCTCTTCATGAGTTCTAAGAGATGAGAGGGATCGGGTTTAGGTTTCTCCACATCGTCACGAGCCAAAACTACATCTATTATCTGAGAGATCCCGATCTTCTCTAGTGCTGT
>CP070773.1:971881-975428 GCA_020345945.1 Candidatus Bathyarchaeota archaeon
CGTACTTTCTAAATGGAAGCTCCTCCATCCAAGGTAGAGGAAATTGGGCTTGTGAGGGAGGTTGTGGTCCCGATATGAAGAGAGTGATGTTTTCTAAAACGTCGTTCTCAACTTCTTCGATATAGGTCTCGACATCAGGGTATCCCTTGTATTCCTCAGTCAGAGATTCTACTAAATCGCCGATAGCATACATGGCAACTTCCCGATTAAGTCTTTGAATCTCCTCGTTACCCCTTCTTTCCAAGAATCTGAGCTGTCTGAAGGCGCTTCTCAGTTCTTTTCTCAGGGTCTCCCGTTTCTCTTCGATCTCGTTCCTAAGTTGAGCCGGTAAACCTATCAGCTCTTGATCGTTCAGTGGTTTTCCTTTTACAACTGGGATTATCAACAAACCAATCGGTGAACTCTGTAGAACAAATCCTTCCTTCTGTGCTCTGTTGTTAAGTTGAGAGAGAAGTCCATTCCTCTCCTCTTCAATCGTGCTGAGTACAGCTTCTCTCTTTATTGCGTAGTCTTCGCTTTCAAAGACCTTTGGCAATGCGTCTCGAATTTGACCGACGAGATTCTTCATGCTTTTCTGGAGTTCTTTTCCTCGTCCTGGAGGAAGTTTGATGGCTTTTGGAAGAAAGGGGTCACTAAAATTGTTTACATAACACCAGTCAGAAGGTATGGGTTTATCTTTAGATATCTCTTCTACAAAATCCCTAACTGCAGTTGTTCTACCAGAACCTGGAAGACCTGCTACATAAATATTGAATCCTTGTTCATTTATGTCTAGACCAAACTTGAGAGCTTTTACCGCCCTTTCTTGACCAACGATCTCTTCTAAAGGTGCGATATCGTTGGTGTGGTCACATCTTACTAGACCAGGGTTACATTCTGACCTTAGCCTGGTCACTTCAAGCTCTTTCAATATACGAATCCCGCCTTATATCTCGATATAAAAGAAGTATTAGGTTTTAGGCAAAAACTTTTCCTGTCATTAGGATATCTTTGAAGGTGGGGGTAGAAAGAGAATGTCTTCATTAAGAGCCTTAACGCCTTCGTTGACTAGGATTACGATTGCAGCCGCAGTTGGAGCTGCCTTACATATGGGACAGGGAGACACCGACCTAATTGATCAAAAAGCGGTAGACTTCTCAAGAGCTGTAATGAGCCAAATGGAAATAGAAGGAGAAGTCATTTCCTGTGAAGGTCCCATAGATAACGCTCCTGCATTCGAGATAAGGGAGAAAGTTGGCAGAGGGATAGGACCTAAACTCGAGTTCGTTATGGATCCAGTCGACGGAACAACAGCTACAGCTACAGGAAGAAAGGACGCCATATCAGCCCTAGCCTGCGCTCCAGCAGGATGTCTTCAAGCTCTTCCAGATGACGGTTACTATTTCAAGATTGCCACAGGTCCTGAAGCAAAAGGAAAGATATCACTAGATATGCCTCTCGAGAGCATTGTCAAAGAGGTAGCACTAGCCAAAGATAAGCTGTTAAACAACTTCACTGTCATTATGCTCGACCGTAGAAGGCATCAAGAGATTTTAAAGAGACTCAGGGCGTTGGGAGTGAGAATTGTCCTCATACCCGATGGAGATATAGCAGGGTCAGTTGCAACCTGCCTACCTGAAACAGGCGTAGACCTTCTCGTGGGTGCAGGCAAGGGTCCTGAAGCAACTATTGCAGCTACAGCCCTAAAGTGTCTTCACGGGACAATGCTGGTGAACGTTTTCAGAGGTGAAAAACACGATGAAAAAAGAGACAAACGACTCGTGGACGCCGGAGTCGACATCGATAAAACTTATACTCAAGACGATCTTGCGAAGGGAGACCAACTAGCCTTCGCAGCATCAGGAATCACCAAAGGCGAGCTCCTGGAAGGAGTGACGTTTATACCCGACGGAGCAATCGTCGATTCCCTCTGCGTCAGATTACCCAGCGGGACTATAGAGAAATCGACGACAAGACTACGGTTTGTCGGACATCCTGTCTACGAGCGCATAATCTAATTCAATAGGAGAAGATAGTTTGCAGATCACCCTAAAGACGTACTCGGATCTGAGAAAAACAATCGGCAAATCAGAGATCGATATCGATATTGACGAGAACAGCAGCCTCGAGGATCTAATCTCCCGGCTTACTAAGAGATACTCAGAAAAATTTGAAAGAGAAGGAGGAAACAACCTTAGAGAAGAACTGAACCGCAACCTCAACATATACCTAAAGGGGAGATTGATCTATCCGTCCAAGTACTCCACTACAAAATTACAAGATAAAGACGAAATAACCATCATGCGACCAGTTGGCGGAGGCTAGCACATAACTCAAAATACTGATCCTTACCAATAAATCCTCCAAGGTTCGAAACGCTTTTTCCCAGCAAATCTCATTGTTTTCTGAAAATCCTCTAATGAAGGAGACAGGTCAGAATGAAGAAGATACTATACATCATCCTCGACGGTCTAGGAGATCGCCCACATCCAGATCTTGACGGAAAGACCCCTCTAGAAGCAGCAGATATACCGAATATCGACTCGCTGGCTAAAAGAGGGAAGATGGGTCTTGTCCACACAGTAAAGGAAGGAGTAGCACCAGAGTCGGACGTAGCAGTAATGAGTCTCCTCGGATACGACGCTGAAAAATACTATCCGGGAAGAGGACCGTTAGAAACACAGGGAGCAGGAATGGAGATGAGTACTGGTGATCTAGCTCTCAGGGGTAATTTCGCGACGGGAACATCTGAAGACATCATAATAAATAGACGGGTTGCCCGGAGCCTGGAAACCAGTGAAGGAGAAGAGCTAGCTAGGGCAGTAAACGAGTCAGTAGAATTAGTCTCGGACCGATCGACGTTCAAGCTTGTAAGCACAATAGGTTACCGAAATGTTCTGGTGATTAAAAGAAGTTCAGGGAATCTCTCGGGGAATATCTCAAACACAGATCCCGCCTACGACCGCATCTCCACATATAGCATTGCAAAAGAAGAATTTGAGATGAAAGTACGCGAATCGAGACCTCTAGAAGAGAATGAAGAGGCAAGAATCGCAGCTGAACTGGTGAATGAATTCACGGAGAAGAGTAAGAAGATCCTGAGCACTCACCCTATCAATATTCGAAGAACTCGTGAGGGGAAACTTCCTGCAAATCTGATCCTTTTGAGAGACGCCGGAAGCCAAAAACCGTTACTACCGAAGATCACCGACCTTTATGGCGTAGAGTTTGGTTGTCTGGTAGAACTTCCAGTTGAAAAAGGGATTGCTGAACTCTCCGGGATGGAGGTATTCAGCATCCCATTAGTCGAGAATACTCTATCAGAGCACTACAAGAATATGGCACAAACCACAGTTAGTACTCTGAAGCGTAAGGAGGGAGTCTACGTACATATCAAAGGACCCGATGAACCTGGACACGATGGACTGGCAAAGAAGAAGCAGAAGATCATTGAAGACATCGACAAATATTTCTTTTCCAATATTCTTGGAGATCTAGACCTGAACGAGGTAGTTGTTGCGATAACATCAGATCATTCCACACCCTGTATATTGAAAGCCCATTCTTC
>CP070773.1:975528-984389 GCA_020345945.1 Candidatus Bathyarchaeota archaeon
ATCAGGAGATAATCTAAAAGAAGAAGTCGACGATTTAGAAACCATGAAGAAGAGAGTCTCACAGAATATCACAGTCTACAGTACCCCTCTATGCCCATTCTGCATAATGTTGAAGAGATATCTGGAGCAAAAGGGGTTTGAATATAAGGAAGTTGACGTCTCGAAAAACCCAGATTCAATCAAGGTTATGTATAGGAAGTCAGGGCAGACAGGAGTCCCAGTCATCGATATCGATGGGAAGATAATCGTTGGATTCGATAGGGAAGCTCTAGATGAAGTTCTAGTTCTCTAGGGTCTATTAACCAACAGAAAGGAATCTCATATCTTACTCTTCTAGAATAATGACGGGACAAACACGGTGATTATCTCCAAAGGTTCCTCAACGGAACGAATACCATGCTTAACGCCCTTTGGCGCATACATGAATGATCCCGATCCAATCTGACTTTCTCTTACACCTTCTACGAAAAGTAAAGCCTTCCCTGAAAGATAGAACTCTATCTGGTCTTGTTCTTCATGGTAATGGATATCGATCTCCTGTCCAACAGGTAATACTCCATGCTTCACACTCATCGCTTTGGTATCTACCTTGGATAGAAGTATTCTGGCTGGAAATGGGCCTAACTCATCCGGTGGACAAGATTCACTCTTTCTAACTAGACCTGAACTCATGAGAATCACTTCATTCTATATCACAAATTATATTTCATTAGGATACATTCAATACATTATATCATTGAGGATATATCTGCTCTCTGGAGAAAGGCTCATCTGAAAACATTAATGGAATTGACTTGAAACATCCGCTTCTCTCCGTAGGTAATCCCTCTTCGCAAATAGTCTTTAACTTATTCAAGTCCTAGTGATATCCCTGCAGTAAGAAAAGGAAGGATGATGTTCCTGTTCATCTCCAATTCCATATCTTTCTATCATACAGGTATTCTGGCATCAAAAGGAACCCAAAAGCTGATACTCCGAGGACTATGAGCCATTCGTGGAGTGTCAGCGGAACCAAATCGAACATAGCCGCAAGAACGGGTACATGAACTAGAGAGATAGATAATGCCATACCAATCAATACGCTAACGAGAAGGTACTTGTTCGAAGTAAAACCGACTTTGAAGGCGTTCTTTCTATCCGATCGTGAGTTCCAGACAACTATCAGTTCAAAGAAGCTAGCCTCCATAAAAGCCATCGTTCGAGCTTTCTGAATTGAGTCACCCCAAACGAAATAAGCCATGTAGAATAGAAGAGCTGTACCTAAAACCTGGAACAAGAAAGAAACGACTATTGACGCGATTTTACCTTGAAGAACCCCTTCCTTTGGGTCTCTCGGTGGACGTTTCATAACGTCTTCTGTTGGAGGGTCGAAACTAAGAGCAACTGCTGGTCCGCCATCTGTCACGAGATTAAGCCATAGAATCATCGCTGGAAGCAGTGGCAAAGGAAGGTTGAGCAAGGCAAAAGTACCAATAACAAAGATTTCATCGAAGTTACACCGCATAAGGAAGAACGCGAATTTTCTGATATTGTCATAGATTATCCTTCCTCCTCGTATTGCGCTTACTATGCTGGCAAAGTTATCGTCAACAAGAACCATGTCAGCAGCTTCACGTGTTACATCTGTTCCCGTTATTCCCATAGCGACTCCTATATCTGCATGTTTCAATGCTGGTGCATCATTCACTCCGTCCCCAGTCATGGCAACGATATGCTCTCTAGATTGCAAAGCCTTCACAATCCGCTGCTTATGCTCTGGTGAGACTCGTGCGTAGACGCGTACCCCTTCCACCATTTCTTCAAACTCTTCGTCACTCAAGTTGTCTAGTTCGGAACCAGTGAGAACAATACCATTGTCGTCTATCATACCGATCTCTTTTGCTACCGCTACTGCAGTAAGCTTGTGGTCCCCTGTAATCATGACAGTTTTTATTCCCGCTTCTTCGCAGAGACGGTTAGCTCTAATAGCCTCTTCTCTAGGAGGATCGATCATCCCTGCTAGTCCCGCAAAGACCAATCCTGTCTCCAATTCCTCTCTATGAGTCTCCGAGATATCTTTCGGAAGGATCTTGTAAGCCATTCCTAGAACTCTTAGAGCTTCTTTGGCCATCTGCCCGTTGGCCTCAAGAATTTTCTCCTGATCATCCTTAGTAATGGGGGTCTTCTTTCCGTTCTTTAGCATAAAAGCACATCTTTCTAAGACCGTTTCTGGGGCCCCCTTATTGCAGACAATCATCTGTGATCCAGGTGTAAAATTGACGGTTGTCATTCTTCTCCTCTCAGAGCTGAAAGGTATCTCTTGTAGACGAGGATACTCCTGACTCAGCTTCTCAAGGGTCAGTCCTGCCTTGAAAGCGGCGACGATCAATGAGCCTTCCGTAGGGTCACCTATGATGCGAGGCTCCGATTTGAGATCTAGTCTTGCATTATTACACAAGGCCCCGATTCTCAACACAAGTTCAAGGTTAGGTTCTTTGAGTGGTTCGATAGGTTTATCTTTTAAAAGGAATCGTCCTCGCGGTTGATAACCAACTCCGGTAACTTCTATATCTCTCCCATCTGTATAGATTCTCCGTACGGTCATCTCGCCTCTTGTTAGCGTTCCTGTCTTATCTGAGCAGATCACAGTCGTTGATCCAAGCGTCTCTACTGATGATAGCCTTCTCATTATGGCATTTCTTTTAGCGAGATCTCTCGCACCCAGGGCAAGTGTAACCGTTAGTACTGCTGGCAATCCTTCGGGAACAGCCGAGACAGCCAAGGCTATTGCTATTAGAAATGATTCTACAAGAGTTTCACCTCTAAAAGCCTCTACAATGAAGATTACAGCACATATCGCCACTATGATGGTTGCAAGTTTCTTGGCGAACTTGTTCAGCTTAGCTTTGAGGGGTGTCTCCTCTGTCTCAGTTGTTTGAACAATCTCGGCGATCCTACCGAATTCAGTATTCATGCCTGTCGAGGTGACGATCGCCTGTCCACGACCAAAAACAACGTGGGTTGCCATGAAGACCATGTTCTTCCGGTCAGCTATAGCTGTCTCTATATCGACTGTTGAAGTTGTTTTTTCTATTGGGGTAGATTCTCCAGTAAGAATGGCTTCGTCTATCTGAAGATCTATGACATCTATAAGCCTGGCGTCTGCTGGTATTCTATCTCCATCCTCCAAGAGTAGCACGTCGCCTGGAACCACCTCTATCGCAGGAATCATCCTCATCTCTCCGTCGCGGAAGACTCTCGCTTTTGGGGCGGTCATCTCTCTCATAGCCTCTAACGCTCTCTCCGCTCTGTATTCTTGAACAAATCCCACAACAGCATTCAAAGCTACAATTATCCCTATTGTCATCGCATCGGTTGTTTCTCCAGCAAAAATAGAGACTGTAATAGCTGCCAAAAGCATGAGAATAAAGATATCCTTAAACTGGTGGAGTAATATCTCCAGTGGACCTGTTTTCTTCTTCGCGGTCAACTCGTTGGGACCGAAAGTATCAAATCGGGTTTTCACTTCTTTATCGCTAAGCCCATGATGGCTACTATCAAGCTTCTTCAGAACCTCTTCTGTTTCCATTCCATGCCAGTTCTGTGTATCCATCTCTTCTCTTTCCAGATTTTTCAAAGAGTCAACGTATGAGTTTCTTCATGTATAAGATGTACTTCTGCATAGAGAAGAACCTCACAGCATTCTTTGTACTAAGATTTCTATGGATAATTGTGCTTCGTTATATATGCTTTTATAGCTTAGAATGTTGTCTCAACTTTCAAAGAAAGCTACGCGAATACAAGAAATTATCTTTGAGGTTGACAGGTATCTATGCCAAGACTCCGTGTCGGAGATGTTGAATATCTCTCGATAGCCATACCAACCGTGTATTGGATGCCCGGAGAAGACTTTCTCCAGATCATTGTCAGATCCGTAAAAGACTTGGCGAGAGATGGTGACCTCATAGTCCTATCTGAGAAAGCGATCTCAATTGCCACAGGAAATATTGTTGACGAAAAGAACATAGAGCCTAGACCACTCGCGCGTCTGATCGGGGGGATATGGATGACGATTGTCTGGGGTCATCTCCTTGGACGAATATGTCATCTCAAACCCAAGACGATCCAGCGCTTACGCGAATATCCTCAACCTGAAGGTCCAAAACACAAAGAGATTACACTGAATCATGCAGGTCTGCTTCAAAGTCTCAGACATGGATCCGAAGGAGGGATCGATGGCAGCAACGTCGCCTTCTCATACGTAACACTTCCACTTCAAGACCCAAACAAAATAGCAGAAAATCTTCACGAGGAGATATCGAAGAAGTTAGAACAGAAGGTTGGCGTATCGATCGTTGACACTGATATGACCTACTCTATTGGCTCCTTTCACTTCACTCCAAGACCTAACCCGCTAAAAGGTATATACTCTATTGGAGGGGTATTCTCGTATATTATTGGCAGGATGCTCAAACTGAAACCCCGTGCAACCCCACTCGCCATCGTAGGTTGGGACGCTTCTGTCGAAGAGGCACTAAACATAGCTGAGCTAACTCATCATTCGAGAAAAGATGGCGCAGGAAAAACTGTTTGGGATATGGCTGAACGCTTTGGAACAGACTTGACTTCGGTAACCTGGGAAATGCTAAACAGCGTGAAACATTGCCCAATAGTCCTTGTGAGAAAAAGAGCCACATCGACACTCAAACCCACCAACAAAATAGACGTAAAAGGTTGAAAGAATCCAGAAATACGCCGAGAAGACTACCTCGCAGATGTTTTTCAATGATCAAGTTTTTGACATGTTTTTGTATCGAGGATTTGTCGAACAGTTTTTCAGTCTCCTTGAATGCACACGAGAACTGTGTATATTGAGTATCTGGTGAGGAGAAGCGTGATTACTGAATCACTTTTCATACAGGTATGAGTCGAACCAAAAATCTTTGACAAAAAAATGTCATAGTTCTTGAATCCCATCTAGATGGAGTAACCTTTTGATCCTGTTTGATTAGTCGACTCCTATTTCGTTTCCAGAAAAATGTTGCTGCTGAGAGAATTAGGTTACCTTTCTGTGAATTGGCGAGATTTAATATATCTGTAGGGAGAGGTTTCTTCATTCGATAGGTGTTTCGATTGAAGAATGGTAACTATATCATGACGATAGATATGGGCACCTCGGCTGCAAAGGCAACAATATTCTCCAGAAGCTTTGAAAGAGTGGCAACGGCTTCACGAGACCAAGTAACAATCAGAAGAAGACCTGGCTGGGCTGAACAAGATCCCAATCGTTGGTGGGAAATAATATCCTCCGCAACACAGGAAGCTCTAAGGAAGAGCAAAATTGATCCCAGGGAGATCGCTGTTGTCGGTCAAACAGCCCAAATGCACGGTTCTGTTCCAATGGACAAAGAAGGGAACCCTCTGATGAACTGCATCATCTGGGCAGAAGTCAGAGCTAGAGTAGAGGTCGCGAAGCTCAATGAGAAAATTTCGAAGATCCCGTCCTTAAAAGGGATGATAATCTGGGCTTACTACACGGCTGCAAAGATCATGTGGATAAGAAAACATAGGCCTGAGATTTACCAGAAGATACACAAAGTCCTCCTTCCAAAAGACTACATCCGTTTCAAACTCATCGGAAAGTTTGGTACTGATAAGACAGATGCAGGTGGTTCACAGATGTTCGATAGGCAAAAGGGCGTCTGGAACAGAGCCTTGCTAGAAGCAATGGACATCCCAGAATCAATCCTGCCTGAAATACACGATATGGCAGAGATAGCAGGCAAAGTCACAAAGAAAGCATCTGAAGAAACAGGGATACCTGAAGGTACACCAGTAATTTATGGAGGTGGAGACGGAGGATTCATTCGAGTAGGACTAGGCGAGATCGATGTAGGCGACGCATATGTCTACATGGGAACCGCACCCTCAGCCTATATCTGCATAGACCGCGAGATTAAAAATACGCAAGGCGTGTATTGTTCTCCACTTCCAATACAACCCAAGAAATGGGTGATAGGTGGCTTCAACGGTCCTACAACAGCGGCCATGTTCTGGTACAAAGATCAGCTGGGTAGCATAGAGGTTGCAGCTGCAGAGAAGGAAGGAATCAGCGTATTCCAAATGATGGATAAGGAAGCCGAAAAGATTCCCCCAGGTTCCGAAGGACTCATCATACTGCCCCACTTCCAAGGCGAGCGGACTCCTCTCTATACTACTGATGCAAAAGCAACAATATTCGGTCTAAGACTCGGACATACCCGTTCACATATAATAAGAGCAATCCTCGAGTCTGTAGGATACACTACTAGAAGCGTAACCGAGATAGCTGAGAAGAAGTATGGTGCAACCTTCTCCAGAGTCAGATTATATGGAGGAGGAGCCAAGAGCAAAATCTGGCGACAGATCATGGCAGACATCTTTGGAAAACCTGTGCTTATTCCAAAAGAGACAGAAGTCGGCTCGCTAGGGTTGGCTTATACAGCTGCCATCGGGATAGGCTGGTACAAAAATCTAGAAGAGATTGGAGTTAGACCCAATCCGATAGTAGAAACGGTCCAGCCTGACAAGAACTCTTCAAAGATCTACCAATCGACATTCGAGATCTATCAACAACTTGACCAGAATATGCTAGAGATATATGAGATGACGCGAAAACTCGACCTTGGAGTGACCTAGACACGGTCACACCCAACCCTTTCTCCTTAAAATGATAAATCGTTATCCAAAATTCTTAATACTGCTGGGTCGAACTTTTCAGTCGAGTCCTGTTGGCATCCCTTGCAGCATATTCCCGATTCCCACGTAGACCATTCTACATCTATCTAATAATCTTCTTGACAATGCTCTCGTCACTAGTTCTTCTTCTCATACTCTTCCCCGGGTCCTCGTATATCGTCGTGATTATCCCCCTCCTAGCTCAACTCGGTATACTTGTTATGACCCTATCTCAATCCAGCGATCTTGGAGTGGAGGGTCAGACTGCTATCCATCTTCAAAATCTCGGGAAGAAATTGAGAACCATTGTTCTAGTAGCAATAGCACTGACTGGTTTCAGCATTTCACTGCTGAATTGGGGCACAATACCTGCTACCCTTGCTTTCATTTGCACAACTATCTTCGCCATCTACTACATGTCAAAAGAAAGCCTAAGACGAATGAGAATCAACCAGATCAAGGAAAAAGGATACACATTCTCCAATTATGATTGGAGAATCGAAGTTGATCGAATCGGGGACGAGAACATACAATATCTATCTTGGAAAGGAACGAAGGCTCCTTTAATTCAGTCGGAGATCCCACTGGTCTACGAGCTAGAAGAACTGAACCGTCAAGGAAGAATACGGAACTTCTACACTATCCTGAAGCGAATTCATGCCCTTAGAACAAATTTCCTGAAAGATGAGTGGAAGATTAGTCCGTCTGGTCAAACCGGGATCTACATGATGTATAAGACAGACCTCACCAACTTGGTGACAATATCTAAAAGAGATGCTGCTTGGCTGATCCGTTCAACAATGAATAAGCCGGAACAACTACTCATCAAAATCCAACAAATAACCCCACAAATAAATACGTATAAACATTTGACAAGACACCTCAAGAACGTCACATACGCGGGAAATCACGCAGTAATCTCAACAAGCAACGGGTATATCTACGTAGACCTTCATAATAGCAAAGTCTACAAGGACGACGAGTGGGGTAAAGAAGACTCAGGATTCGTCTGCATCGTCCCCCTTCACGAATATGCCAAGGAGGAGTGGCATCCAGTTGTTCAATATGGATTTGAAGTTGAAGAGGGGCATTTCCTGACATGGCATGATGGGGTTACACTCTCCAAAATATTTAATATTGCCAGAGAAACATTCCAAGTTAAAGATTTATTAAGATAGAAACGGGATTGATCTGAGATGTCTCAACAAAGAATTGTTGTCCAAGAGGCAGAGAAACTCGATTCTCTTCTAGCCAGACTAGACCTGCTGCCAAAGATCCAAAGCGGGATTCAGCAAGTGTTTGTAAACGGCGAGGTCATATCCGCCGAAAAGACACAAAGCACAACAGTTGGACCCCAGGACCTTGTGGTGGTTCTTCCAGTCTTACGCGGTGGCTAGTTAAGAGACCTGTATCAGGGCTTCTCCCTTCCCACATATACTTTACCTAGCGTAAAGCATAACACAAGCCGTATCTTCCACTCCATTCTCCTTTTCTGAGACTGGAAACGTGAGTTCCAGAGCAAGATGCTGACATCAATATCTTCCTATTTTCAAGGGAATCGGTCCGAACCCATAAAGGGAGAGAAAGCGATTATAAGACTCGGTCATCTATTAGTAAGAAATCCTACTTGTCCGTTAAATGATGTGTACCAAAAGCTTGGTGTTTCGTATGGCTACAACAGTTGAACATGTAGTATGTCCGTTCTGTGGTTGTTGTTGTGATGATATTCAGGTAACTGTTGACGAGAACCGCATTATGAAAGTAAGGAATAGCTGTACAATAGGTTCGTCAAAATTCCTTGACTTTCTAACTGAGAGAGAGACAAAACCACTGATCCGGAAGAAGGGTGAGGTTTGTGAAGCTTCTCTCGATGAGGCTGTCGATACAGCTGCAAGAATCCTTCTAGAGGCAAAGTATCCTCTGCTGTATGGATGGAGTTCCACGTGTAGCGAGGCACAGAGGGTTGGGGTTGAACTTGCAGAGAGAGTCGGAGGAATTCTAGACAATACTTCTTCGGTCTGTCACGGTCCGACGATAGAGGCAGTCCAAGATGTCGGCGAATCAACAGCTACTCTCGGACATATCAGAAACCGTTCGGATCTTATGGTTTTCTGGGGATGCAACCCCGCACAAGCTCATATACGTCACCTAACTCGATACAGCTC
>CP070773.1:984489-988563 GCA_020345945.1 Candidatus Bathyarchaeota archaeon
ATTTCGTATTTCCTTTCAAGTGTGTGAGCCATCTTTCTGTATAATATCCTTATCTCTTTACATGGCATCGAAGAATCCAGATACTTTTGGGGGTCAAGTCAGCTGTCAAACCCTATCTTCGGCAATATATGGACTACGATTACAAATAAAGTCAAGGGTGTTGAGCATCCACCTTTGAAACAGCGAGTATCCATGGCCAGAAACAGATTGGTTGTTCAATCTAACAAATTGGAGGAGTCGATAAACCGGCTTCAAGAGCGTAACAAAGGTCTCTTCGAGAAATGCGTTGCCTCAAAAGCATCCGGTAATCATAGTAGGGCTTTAGTCTACGCAAATGAGTGTGCTGAGATCCGTAAGATTGCTCGAATAATAATTAATGGTCAGCTGGCTCTGGAACAGGTAATTCTAAGACTTGAGACTGTTGAGGAGTTGGGGGACATCTTCATCCAATTGGGCCCCCTTATCGGTATTGTTCAAGAGATACAAGGTCAATTGACCGGTGTTCTTCCCGAGGTCTCTTTTGAGTTAGGAGAGATAAACTCGGCCCTGAACAACGCAGTCTTAGAAGCTGGAACCGCGACCGATAACGCGCCCGTAGTGATTCCAGTTTCAGATGAGGATGCTGAGAAAGTCCTCGCTGAGGCAAAGATCATTGCTGACGAGAGGATGAAGGAACGTTTTCCATCTCTCCCCAAAGAGTTAGAGAGTGAAAGTTTGAAGAGCGAAGAGCGGGGGAGTGGAGAGTTAGAAAGTGAGAAATTGGCCAGTGAAGAGTCGAAGAGCATTGATGAAGTGGCAGAAGAGGATCTTGAGGAACGGGTCTACGATTATGTTCTATCGGTAGAGGACAGGAATATCAGCATCAGTGCTTGTGCCTCTGCTCTGGACATGCCTACTAAGTCGGTCAAAGCAGCCATCAACTCTTTGATAGAGAAGAAGCGGATATCGGTCGAAGAGAAGAAGGAAGCAGCTATTGGTCGAAGAGAAGAATTAGGCCATTGAATCACATATTTTTCCCTATTTTTGATGGGGCTTGAAATGAGATCAGTGTGCTTTGAACTCGTCAGCCCAACGTTGGAAATTGTATAACATATAAGGGGTTACGCTGGGTTTTCTGTTCTCTAGTACATTCTGGAAGTCGCTGAGGCTCAGCATTCGCGGTTTGCGTGTGTCGTCTTCATTCTCTATGGTCTCGAAGAACTCTCGTACGACTTTCATCTGGACGGCTTGACAAAGGTCGTGGATGTCACTTCCTGAATAGCCTTCTGTTGTTTCAGCGAGTTCTTTCAGATCTACGTCTTCTCCGAGCTCCAATCCGCGGGTATACATCTCAAACATTTCTCGTCTTGCCTCGGAGTCTGGTAATGGTACCATGATTCTTTTCTGAAATCTTCTGATGAATGCTTCGTCCAGATTCCAGGGTTTGTTTGTAGCACCGATTACGTAGATGTGAAGCCTCTTTTTCTTGTCCACTAGGCTATCCATCTCTCTCAAGAACTGGTTCCTTGCTCTTATCTCTCCTCCGACCTCTTCCTTCTGCACACTGGTCATTGAATCTATCTCGTCGATGAAGATAATTGCAGGCTTGGAGTTGTCGGCTGCCTTTCTGGAAGCAGAAAATAGTTTCGACACATTCTTCTCTGATTCACCTAGCCATTTTGACATTATTGACGCTGCATCTACGTAGAAGAACGTTGCGTCTATCTGTGATGAGACGGCTGCGGCAAGTAGGGTTTTCCCGCATCCTGAAGGTCCGAAGAGGAGTATTCCTCGGGGCCACCCTAGAGGAAAGAGGTCGGCTCTCTTTACTGGGAATATTATAGATTCTTCTACAGCTTTTTTGGCAGATTCTAGACCAACGACATCTTCCCATTGCACGTCAGGTTTCTCTGTGAGTATGAACTCGTTGGGTTCCTTCTCGCTCTTCTCTTGTTTGCCTGAATCAGAGGTTTGCCTTTGAAGAGCTCGAACTCTACTTGAATATGCTTCTATATGTTTCAAGTATGTTGGGTTACTCTGTTGATCCGGATATATTTGACAGAGCTTTAGGAGGATTTCGATGGCTCGCTGATACTTGATGACCGCGAGTGATCTCGAACCTTGCTTGTCTAGTTTCATCGCCTGTCTAGCATAATTGGCTGCCATACTCTCTAGTTCTGACCCTGGCATTAGAATCAACTAACGTAGGATTTTCACAATCACATAATAGCCGTTTTCCACTTTTTCTAGTTGGATTCGGGTCTATTGAAACGTCTTTTTTATCAATTCTGATACATTGATTAGCAGCTTGGACTGGAAGATCCTTCAATACCGAGGTCTAAGCTTTATATTGCAGTTTCGCTGCGTCTCTCCTCCTTTATTCCGTGCATTGCATCGGTTGAAGATCTTGTTTTTCCAGGTTTGAAGGTATTTAAACGCAGCAGGTGGGAAAGCGTTGAAGATTAGTGACTTCTGAATATTTCTTCTTCTGTTTCAGGTGCATTTCCCCTAGATCCCATTGCACGGTGACACTAATTATGTTAAAATTATCCTTTATATCAAAAGGGGTTTGATCTCTATTCCAAGTAGACATCTCATTTGAGAAGGTTTATCTAATGCAGAGTAAAGTCGCCGAAAATTGGTTGACATCCAGAAAACGAGGTTTCTTCGATCAGATTAAGGATAAGATATCCAGATCACCATCACCACCAATGCGTCAAAGGATCGCGAGTGCACGTCATCGATTGACGCTTCAGTCCACTAAGCTTGATTCAAATGTCTCTAGGCTTACCGAACGTGACCGGAAAATGTTCGATAAGTGTGTAAAGGCAAGAATGGAAAAAGATACCTCTAGAGCTACTATGTACGCCAATGAGTGTGCAGAGATTAGGAAAGTGACCAAGATCGTTATTCGGAGTCAACTTGCACTAGAGCAAGTGAGTCTTAGATTAGAGACAGTTGAAGATTTAGGCAACATACTGGTTAGTATGGCCCCTGTGGTCGGTGTTCTTAGAGAGACCAAGGGTTCTCTTACTGGTGTACTTCCTGAAGTAGCTTCTGAGTTGGGTCATGTCAATGATATGTTGAGTGACACTGTCATGAGTGCCGGAGGTTTGTCGACTAAAGAGATAAACGTCGAAGCCACTGAGGAAGCTCAGAAGATAATCCAAGAAGCGAATGTAGTCGCTGAGCAGAGGATAAAAGAACACTTCCCAGAACTGCCCACAGGTCTTCCTATCATCCCAGAAAACCTGCAGAAAGCTTCACATCAAGAAAAATGATGAAGCTTATCCTCCGTTCTCTCTTCTTTTCTCTATTTTTTGGGTTCTCTCCTTCACTGTCTTTCATCTCTTTTAAATAGAGAAGATGTTTTTTCGTTTCTTTAGACGGTTGTTACTTCTTGCAGGTGTTGACAATATCTCTTCTCCTAGTAAAAAGACCGTATTCTAAGTGCGTATATTCACAGGCAGTCGTCATAGGAACTTAACTTTGAAACATAACTCATCTAATCCTGGAGGTCAACGCTAGATGAGGAGACCACTTGTATTCCTAGGTCTGTCCTTGATTCTAATTGGTTCAGTCCTTGCTTTTATCGGACCGTGGAAAGAGACTGTGTCGGTTCCTGCAACCCTCGACCAGGATTTAACAATCTCTGACGAAGAGCTTTTCTATGTGGATGGGAACGACTTCGTTGCCATATCAGCAGAACTTGGACGAAACTCAAGTGCTGAAGGATATTTCAAAGTTTATTACGGGTCCATTCGTTTCTTTGTAGTGGATGAAGAGAACTTCCAAGAATGGAGGAATGGCGAATATTATGTGGAATTTCTCTTTGAGTATGACGATGTCAAGAATGGAAAATTCTCACTAAGGCTCAAAGAGGAGGGGGAATATCACTTCGTGTTCGATAACACTGGTCGTGAAAAACTGAAGAGGGTCTATTTTGAGGCGTCAGCCCAGTGGGTTGAATCTGGATTCATGGAAACAATAAGAAACAACTTCCTTCCAGTGTATGTGGGTATTGCCTCGTTGGTCTGTGGTATTATCATAGTGATTGTTGGGCTTCGAACTCAGGAGGAGAAAAGTCGCTATCAC
>CP070773.1:988663-996870 GCA_020345945.1 Candidatus Bathyarchaeota archaeon
CCAGAAGCCATCTCTTGGTTTAGAGAAATGTCCTAAACAAGAAAGATTCATGATATGGTCAAGTACCATAATCTCTCCTAGTTCAGAACTATTGGTGAGTGTATCTGAAATTCGTATTCAAGAGACCGTCTCTTCGTGACCAATTTGGTTTCATGCAGGGTAACATTCTCGTGCTTACTGTGACCCAGGTTCTTGGTATGTTCTGTCGGAGCATGGCTTTCCCCTATGCCTCCCTCTACATCTTGGCTCTCGGTGGATCGTCCGCTGAGATCGGTTTTGTAAATTCCATGAGACCTCTTGCAGGTCTTCTCATTTTTCCACTCGCAGGATATCTTGCGGATATAGTAGGTAGAGCCAAGCTGATAGCGTTGGGTGGCTACATCTCGGGGACCATCTACTTGATGTATGTCTTCGCTCCCAACTGGGAAACGATAGCCTTGGCTGCATTGTTTCAGGGCTTCATTGTCTTCCAGTTTCCAGCTACTTCAGCTATTATCGCAGATTCGTTGCCGCCCAAGAGTCGTGGCAAAGGCATCGCTACGATAAATACTATTGCAGGAACTTTTGCCATCTTCTCTCCATACGTGGCGGGTGTGGTTCTCACCATCTACGGTGTGAATCTAGGTATGAGATTTCTCTACGGTGCGCTTGCGTTTGTCTACCTGATCTCTGCCACTATAAACCTCCGATACATCAGAGAAACCTCGAAGAGGTCAGAGGAGAAGATCGTTCTCTCGAATCTACCCCGAATCCTCAAGAACTCTTACAGCGGGGTTCCTGCGATCTTAAGGCAGCTACCACGTTCATTACGGGTTCTTGCTATCGTCATAGTTCTAGGATTCACGTCGAATGCGGTCGCTGGCTCCTTTTGGGTGGTATATGCTCTGGGACATATCGGGCTATCAGCCGTAGATTGGGGTTTGGTCTTACTTGTTGAGACTACGCTTAGAAACCTGACGTATATACCTGCAGGAATGTTAGCGGACCGTTACGGCAGGACTAAAGCTATTCAAGTAGCTCTCCTCCTCTCCTTGGCATCAATTCCTCTCTTCGTCTTCTCGAGAAGTTTCATGGAAGTATTGCTTATAAGATCAACCATAGCCGTATCAACTGCATTATTTATCCCTGCAGCCTCGGCATTGATGGCCGACACTGTTCCTAGAGATATGCGGGGTAGAGTAACATCAGCTCTTGGACGGGGGACTGTCCTTATAGGAGCCGCTTCAGGGGGAATCGGAGGACCCGGCGCAGGTTTTATCACCACAATACCTGTAATGATAGGATCTATGGCTGGTGGGTACCTCTACGCTTTTAATCCTACATATCCTTGGTACTTCGTCTCTATCGCTACAGTAATTTCTGTGGTACTATCGGTCTTCTTCATTCACGACCCAGAAGAGGCTGAGATCTAGAAGCATTCCCTCAATATCATTGCCTACTTATGACCTGTAGAATATGTGAGGTGAAGGCTTGATTGGAGCGAGTATTCTAGTCTCTGGATATTATGTTCTTGAAGGTAAGGCAGCAGGCTATCTATGTTTGGGAAAGGCATTGGATCTCTGCATTCGGATATACAGCAACTCTCGCTCCGTCATTATGTGTGGTTTTAAGTTCTTCGATTACCTCAGGCCAAGTTCTGATCCAAGTATATGAGCCGTTGGGTCCTAGAGAGAGGAGTGGGTCCAAAACTTTGTGGGGTGAGAAGATGATTAGCTTCCCCAGTTTCGCAGGAAGTGATCTTCGTCCCTCCGAGTATAATCCTCCTCCCCGTTTCTTGCCGAATTTTCCGTACATATAATGAGTTATCAAAGATTCAGGTGTGTTGACCACCAAGACTATAGTTCCTCCCGCTTTCAACGAGGCGGTAGCCATAGCCAGTCCGAGCCCAGCTTCGTTGGCCTTGGCATATGTATTGGCGATCACGATGTCTGGCTCAGCCAAGGGTTTGGTCTCGTATACGCCTCTTCCCATCTTTACGGCTTCTCTGTGTTCTTTCACAAAGTTTCCGGCAAAGAGAGCGATGTTCTCTCCTCTCCCGTTGACTAAGGTGTCAACTTTGATATCTAGTTGGGCAAGTTTTGCTGATTCCTCTACGTCGAGACGCATCACATTCCCTTCCACCTTTCCCCAGCCTGTTGATGGGTGGTTCTTATCTGATTCGGGGCTCGATTTCATGACGACTCCATGGTTGTAGTAGGTCGTCTCGTAAGAGGTTACTCCTGGAAGGATGATCTTGGCTCCACCTCCATATCCTGACATTGGGTGTGGGACAACGCATCCCACCCCTATCTTGAGATCGCATTCCATAACCTCTGAATTAACTTGGACAGGAGTTCCCCTGCTTGTTTCTCCTACTTCTGTCACACCGTAGAAGGGGTTATGGTTGTAAACAGGAAACTGTTCAACCACCTCTTCTCCCAACTTCTTCGAGAAATCTAACCGGTCATCAGCCCCATGGCATCCAAGTGCGTCCACGAATCTGATATGGTCATCCTGTATTCCTCCTTTCCTCAACTCGTCTAGGATAAAAGGTACAATCTCGTATGCTCTCGTCGGTCTCGTCATGTCATCAAATATGATGACAGCCTCTTCCCTCCCAGCTGCCAGAGAGCTGATCTTCTCGGAACCGATCGGTTTCGATAGAGCTCCCTTAATCGCTTCAGGGCTTAAAGTTGGTCGATTTGCCCCTGGCATCGCGCAAGTATGTATACTCCACTCTTCAGGAAACTGTAACTCAAGACCAGTATTTCCATACCATAGAAGAGATGGTAGCTTCACTGTCGATTTCTTCATCTATCGCAGGACTCCTTCAAGGTTCTATCTAATCTTGATGCTTTGGCTAATAACATTTGATGGCTGACTTAGAATAGTTCTGGATAGATTAAGGAAGATGTGTACTGGTTAGGAGAGTTTTCTGATACTTTCTAAGTCTTCATTTTGGTTGGGAGTCAGATTTATGGTTGTTTGCAGATCACATCTATTAGTGCCTGTCTCTTCTGTTCTCTTACTGTTTTCAATCCTCTTATCAGCGCATCTTTGAGTTCCTTTGGGTCTTTGACGGTCTCTCCGTGACAGTTGTTCGCCTCGGCGATCTGGGCGAAGTTCGGGCTTGGATCTAGGTCTACCCCGGCGAAATTTCCCGTTTTGACTGACCAACCGTTGGGGAAGAGTCTTCTCACCGTCCTTTTGACTGCATTATAGCATTGATTGTTGAAGATTATGGTCAGGAATGGGATTCGATATTTGTTTGAGACCCAGTGGCAGGCGGTGGGAACCCCAAACATGTAGCTGCCGTCGCCTACACATGCGATAACGGTTCTTGGGGGGGCAGCCATCTTTCCGCCGATGGCAGCTCCAAGCCCTGACCCGAGCCATGCTGCAGGCGATGTTCTGAAATAAGTTCCTGGTTTTGCAAGTTCGATCTGTGTCGAGTCTAAATCGTACTCGTTGAAGAGTATTGTGTCCTCGTCTTTCACCTCATTTACTACAAAGGATAACCAGGAGAAGTCTATGCTCTTACTTCTTCCAGCTTTCTGGGCAGTCTTCTTCCATAGATCTCTCTGCTGGTTATGTTCCTCCCTAATCTTCTCGTATCTGTCCCTGATATCTTCATGTTTCAGCTTATCGTCTGAGAGGCACTCCTCAAGGATTGAGTTGAGAGAAGTTATTGCCAGGCTTGGGTCGGCTATTATTGGGATGTCTACTGGGAATCCCCATATAGGATAGGGTGTATGTGCTGGGTCGATATCTATGTGGATAATCTTTGCATCTTCTTTCGGCTTGGTGTTTGAAGGAATCCACGGTATGTCACTGTCGATAAGCAGCACCATGTCAGCTTTCTCAAGATACGGTTTTGGGTCGTATCCAACGTGAAGAGGATTCTCTGTAGGGAAGTTCATGAAGTATCTTGGTGACTCAATGACTGGGATTGCTAGGAGTTCGGCCAGCTTCACAAGTACATTGACTGCATCAGTTCTCCTACCCAGCCTGCTAGTTATGATAAGGGGGTTATCTGCGTTTAGCAGCAATCGTGCAATGTCTCTGAGCTTTCCGATATCTGCGTTTGGGAGGGATGTTGGTTTGCCTATCCGTATTGGTCTTTTCTCATTCTCTTCTACTTTTTCCATCAGCCATTCTCTTGGAAGGATCAAGTAGACTGGACCTTGAGGTTCAGTTGTTGCGACTCTAAATGCTCTATCAACTACAGTCCTCAGTTGTTTGGTGGTCCTCAGCTCGTAGTCCCACTTAACGAATTCCCTAAGAAAACCCCCTTGATCGAAGGATTCTTGTCCCCAATGTACAGAGATATCTCGGCCTCCCTCAACTCCTTCTTCGGTGATCGGTGTTCGACCTGCTGTGAAGATCATGGGCACCCTTGCACGATATGCGCTCATTACTCCCCCCAGTGCGTTTGCAGTCCCGACTGTGACATGTACCATTACTACCTGTGGCTTACCGGAAACTAGTGCGTATCCATATGCCATGCTTGTCGCGACTATTTCGTGGGGTACTAGAACCAGACTCGGTTTTTCTATGCCTTTTGCCGCAAACTTCGCGAATACCTCGTTCAGTGGAGCAGTATCCGTGCCTGGGTTCATAAAGAAGTAATCTACACCGTAATCTGAGAGAAGTTTGAGATATACCTCAGCACACCGCTCCTCCCGTCCTTCAGTACCATCCACCATTCCGACAATACACTCCTTGAAATCATTTGAAGAATACCACATTTCTCTATTAAGGTGAATACTCTAAATCTGTCTCAAGCTTCTTGATACGCCAATTCTCGGATAAGGTCTTTCGCATACTCGTATCCAGCAATCCACAGTGAAGCAGTCACCTATCTGATCGCTTTCAAAGCAGATATTAATCCATTCACATCCCCAAAGATATAGTGCAAGAGGAATTGAGTCCATCTGTATATCAGGGTGAGGCTCAATACTGGAGAGATGCGAGGAGAGAATATTGATTAAACCTGTCATCTTCGAGAATCAAGGTGAACGTCTGGTTGGAATCCTTCATGTGCCTGATAAGCTGAAACGTGGGGGGAAGGCTCCTGGGGTTGTCATGCTTCACGGGTTAACAGGAAACAAGATCGAGAATCATAGGCTCTTTGTTCTTGCAGCAAGGGATCTATGTGATTTAGGTTTTGTAGTTCTCCGTTTCGACTTCAGAGGTTCAGGTGACAGCGACGGTGACTTCGAAGATATGACCATCCCTGGGGAGATAAGTGATGCGGAAAAAGCCTTGACCTTCCTAATGGAGCAGAGATGGGTTAACAGAAAAGCAGTAGGTATTCTCGGATTGAGCATGGGAGGAAGGGTGGCAGCGGTCCTCTCCTCTAGAGACCATCGTGTCAAATTCGTGATCCTATGCTCTGCAAATTTCGATCAACTCTTACCAAGACTTCTGTCAGGTATTGGAGGTTACATACCTCTAAAGGGTATGGAGGAGGTATTGAATTCTGGAGAAGCAGTCAAAATAAAGGATGGTTGGTACCTGAAGAACTCTTTCTTCAAGACTCTCGATGAGACCGTTCCTCTAGATGTCATAGACAAAATTAAAGTACCCATCTTGATAGTGCATGGTGAGATGGACCAAGTCATACCCCTAGATGAAGCAGTAAGGGGATTTGAGATCGTAAAGAACCTGAACAAGAAGAATGAACTATACGTGATCGAAGGCGGAGGACACGTATTCACAGATAGAGAACACACACATCAAGTCATCAGGAAGACCCGGGACTGGCTTGTCTCCCTTAACCTTGGGATATCGCCTGTCAAGTAGTCAGGTCTTTTGGATAAGTTCGCAGAACCTAGACCAGGATTCTAAGAGAACTTAACCTTCTACTTTTAAAGTCTCGATTATATTGAGCCTGATGGCTCGATAGGCTGGATAGAGGGATCCAAGGATCCCCATAAGAAGTCCAAAGAATGCGGCGACTGGTATAGGATCGAGAGTGAATGAGTAAACCATCTCAAATCCGTAAAGGCTGACCCACTCTACAGTCATACGGTGTATTCTATCCGCGATTGGAATACTCACTATGAGTCCAAGGATGGTTAGGGCGATTACCTCTATGAGGATCATGACCATGAGTTGCCACCGTGAACAGCCCATAGATCTTAGAATTGCTATCTCTCTACTTCTGTCGTTGACATTCATGGTTGTTATCATCGCGATTCCGAGTACACAGACAAGAAATCCTGCTACCTCTAGAAGTTCGAAGAGAATAATCTCCCGTTGAACTTCCTCCTGTATCTCCAGGAGTATGTCTTCTCTGGTCATTATTCCGATGCGGTATTTGGTTCCAAGTCTTCTCTTGATCGCCTCTTTGACCAGCGAGAGTTGGTTCTTGTAGTCATCTTTGACCTCGATGAAGAACGATGAGGCGTAGTCACCTATATGACCGAACTGGTCGGTGAGAGTGCTGTAAGATACGTAGCAAGGGTCTCCTAAGCTAGGTGCGCCGAAGGCAAATATGGAGCTTGGGTTTGACTCGACTACGCCTATCACAGTAAACCTTCTCCAGGTAGGCACATAGAAGATCTGCCCCGCATACTCTACTCGTTCTGTTGAGAGGACTTGAACCTTACTTCCTCTCGTGAGGTTTCCAAGAGAGTTGGCTACTGGGCGGGAGAGAAGTATGGTGTTGGGCTGCATAAGCTCGTAGTATACCCCGAGAGGAGTTCCTTGGCTTAGCTTGAGATCGATGACCTTTGGGAAGTAACGTACGTCAATTCCCATCATCGGTGCAGAGTAGTTTCCTATTCTGCCTCCTGAGAGCTTCATTCTCGTCTCGAATGTTATGGCTGACGCTGCATATTTGACATACTCTCCTCCTCCCACATTCTTGATCTTCTTGTGGAGATCGGCTGGAATCTTCTCGTCGCTGAAGAGGATTATGTCTGCAGGGAAGAGCCGTTCCATATTCTTCTCGAGACTTACATCAAGTGTCTGTAGCTGAGCTGCTGCCAAGACGAACCAAGTAAATGCCATGCATACCAGTGTCAAGGTTACAGCTGCCCGGGTCATATTTCGTCCTATATCTCTGGAGGTTATGGAGCTCAGTCTTCGAAGAATAGGTTGAGAGAGATATCTCCAGATAACCGCGTATAACTTGAGAAATGCTATAGCAAGACCGACTCCTCCCAGTATATAGGCTGGAAAGGTCATCATAGCGCCCATATCTCCTGCGGTTGTAGGTTTCAATGCTACTTCGGCAGTCCACAATAATGCTAAACCTAATACGCCAGCGATGATTGGTAACCACCTTTCTTCAGTCCTCGATGCTCCTCCACGTACTGCTTCTATAATCGTCCCTTGCGATCCTATAACGGACGGGATTAATGTGGCAGCCAAAGTGACCAATGGACCGATCAGGATACCGGCGTAGATGTAGTTCTCGCTAAGGTAGATCTTGGTGTACTCGACTGATGAGACCGTCTCGGGTTTAGAGAGGATCCACCTTGCAGCCGGAGATACGTAGACTTCTCCCATGACTTCTGCGAGAAAAACTCCGAGAGGGGTTCCGATTAGGCTTGCAGCAAATCCAAGGAAGAAGGCCTCCAAGATGAGTATCTGAAAGACTTGTCTTCTATTCATTCCTAGGGATCTGAGTATGCCTATCTCGATTCTCCTTCCTTTCATGTTCATATACTGCATGTTGAAGATCAGAACTATTGCAATCGTGAAGACTATCACTGCGTACATCAGCATATCTAGGGCTTGTCCTTCCATGTTGCGTTCTACTTGCTCTATCAGATCTCTCTTTACTGCCAGAATCCTGTATCTATGTCCGAGTTTTCCCTCGAGTTGTTCAACGACTCGATCTGCCTCTTTGAAGTCGCTGATCTTTACAATTATTCCTGTGTATCTCCCATAGACCTCGAACATCGTCTGGGCTAACGGGAGATCGACGTAGATTCTTCTTCCAATATCACCAAGCCCCTTCACTAATGGAGGGGGGAGGTATACACCCGAAACAACAAGGTCATAGTACTCCCCTCTAACCCGTATCTTCAGGGTGTCTCCTACATTCAGACCGAAGCGAGTGTCGATAACAACTTGGTTTCTACTGATGATTTTACTTCCCTCGATCTTTGTATACCTCTCATCCATGTAGTCATAGTCACCATGGGCGATTCCGATGACGGCTACATCCTGTTCTTCTTCTTGCTGCGCAGTATTGTTCCAGAACGAGATGACCC
>CP070773.1:996970-1000370 GCA_020345945.1 Candidatus Bathyarchaeota archaeon
GCTATGTGTCATCAAAGACGTTGTTGAAGAGCCTAAAGTAGTTGCTGGCGGTGGTGCACCCGAAGCAGAGCTTAGCGCCCGTTTGGGTCGCTTTGCGGATACTCTATCGGGAAGGGAACAGCTAGCTGTTCAATCCTTTGCAGAGGCTCTAGAATATATTCCTCTGACCTTGGCTGAAAACTCTGGATTGGATCCAATCGACATTCTCGTTGAACTCCGTGCAAAACACGAGAAAGGTGAGATATGGGCTGGAGTAGACGTATTCTCGGGAGAAGTCACTGATATGACTAAACTGGATGTCTACGAACCCCTCTCAGTCAAGAAACAGATCATCAAATCTGCTGGAGAAGCCTCAACAATGATCTTGAAGATCGACGACGTCATAGCATCCTCGAAGATGAAGGAGCCAAGTGGACCTCCTGGCGGGCCTGAAGGAATGGGTGGCGCTGGGGAGGAGTACTGATCAGCCTGTGCCGGAGATCTCTATCGGCCCACCAAAATTGACAAGGTTCGAAAAGGCTCGGATCATAGGGGCTCGTTCTCTCCAGATCGCGATGGGAGCCCCTCTTCTGATTGAACAGCCAAAGAACCTCGTCGGGGCTCTTGACCTTGCTCTAGCTGAACTTGAAGCCCAAGTTCTGCCGATGACTATCCGTCGGACTCTTCCTGACGGGACGTACCAAGATATCCCGATAACTTGGTTGACAGGAGAATCCTCAAAATCTTGACCTCTGCATAACATTCTTCTCTAGAATACATGACGCCGGCAAATCTTCAACTAATGATTTTTCAGGTGGAGATAGTCATGGGAGAAAACAGAGAGCAGAGAGTTGACGAGTCAAAAGCTCTATTCTTTTCTATGTTGATTGCTGTTCTCCTTGCAGTCAGTATTGTATTACTGAAAGTCTTCTACGGGCCTCTCTTGGACCCTGTATTCGAGTTCCTAATCTATTACTTGCCTGCGACACTGCTTACAACCATGTATGTTTTGGGGAAGATCAAGGAAAGATAGACCTTGACTTCATATCTATGCATTCTATTGATTGTCACGCTTACCAGAGACGAGAGTACAGTAAGTTCAAGAATTCAGTAGGTAGCAGTCCCTCTCTAGAATTTAGCGACGGTGGAATAGCCAATAATTAATGCTTCAGTCTTCTTCCAAGCCATTTCATAACCGAATAAGGTGCTTTACCCCTCGTAAGGTAATGACCTAGTCATCATGAAGGCATCTTCACCATCTCTGTAGTATCCTGGGAGGCGTTTCTTATCGACAAATCCCAATTTCTCATACATCAGGATGGCACTGCGATTGCTGACCCTCACCTCCAGAAAACATTCTTTGGCGTTATATTCTTCCATAGCTTTCATAACGTTCTTCATCAATAATATCCCAACCCCCTTCCGTCGGTGATTTTTCAGTACAGCTATGGAGACAAGATGTCCTTTCTTTGTGAGGAATCCAATATGTCCTAGATCAGGAAATCCCAGCTCTATCCTGCAGAGGGCATATCCGATCACCCCTCTTTTCATTACGGCAACTTGAAACAAACTAGGAAAACGCTTGTACAATTCTAGAAAGAATATTCTACTGTAGTTCTCTGGAAGGCATCTCCTGTTAATGTCTACGACCTGATCGAGATCAGTTTCTCTGAATTGTCTGATCTCAAATCTCTTCTGCATTCGGGATTCTCCGTTAAATCCTTCGGTTGAAGATTTACCTTAAAGTCTTATCGGCTCTCAGTGAATATGATATGAGAATGAAGAGGAACTACTCGATGGAACAGTAAGGTGTTGTCAAGGTTCCTTGAGGAATAACAAGGACTTTTGATCTACTTCCTTGGCTTCTCAACGTAGAAACCAATCCATTATTGACTGTCTTGGCTGTTCCTAATCCAAAGATTCTCCTAGAGTAATAGTCTGGCATAGCTGATACCAGTACAATCCTGTGTCTACTCCCGACTTCTTTGAGATTCAGACTCTTGAACCCTGCAGGGGTAACCTCTCGTTTAAGGGCTCTGCGTATATCTCTCACTTCTTTATATTCACGGCTATACCTTTGCAGTTCTTTACTGCCCGGTCCTCCTCTACACTCAGCAACAAGAACAATGGTTCCCTTTTCCTGAAGGACCGGAGTGGCTGAATCTATTGAGTCCAATGCCCAATAGAAATGTGAGTCGAATGGGAAACCCCCCGCACTTATCAAGACAATATCCGCCATACCATCGACTGGTCTCTTCCAGACTCTATCCACTAACTGAACTGCCCTTCGAAATGAGTTATCAGGTTCTCCCCCGAATACGCCAGCAATTTCCTTTCCCTGACCCAAAACTGTGCCCAGTAAGAAGTCTACTCCCGCTATCTTTACGGCCTCCATCATATCTTGGCCAATCGGATTCTCCTCGATGATGCCTCTTCCAGCCCCTTCTCTTAATGCCAACGACCAAGTCTCATGGATAGTACGAGAACTGGCGATACCGGGAACGACTGCAGTCCCTAGACCCGTATATCCTGCTAAGTTGTCAAATCGGACTTCTGAAAGCACAACACGAAAATCAGAATTCACAAAGTTCTCGTTTATCTCAAGGCTTGTACCCTCGCTAGTGGACTCCAGTGGAAGTACTCTACTCTTAACTGGGTCATGACAGAAAATCTGGATATCCTCAGGTATCTTCTCCCGAAGTTCTCTGCTGGTCTTATCGGTGTCATGTGATCCTTTATCGGTCCATGCTACAAGCAGTGAGATATTCTCCCGTTCAATCCCTGAGGATTCCAGTTCTGATAAGACTGGAATCAGGAGATCCTCAATAGGAAGTAATTCTCTCGAATCCTCTAAAATCAGGGTGACTCTCTCTCCCCCATCCAAGAGTTGGCCTAACGCTTTTCCTTGCTTAGGCTTCCTAATAACCTCCAAGACTTTACGCTGAACATCATCAATAATCTTAGAGTCCCCAGGAGAAACTGATCCTAATAGATTTCCATCAGGGATACGAACAGGGACTTCTGTATCTCCATAAGGAAGCCAGAGTTCAACCATTTTCTCATCTCTTTCGTAACGTGTATAATCGTACACGTATACAAGTCTTTTATTAACTCTGAATCTCTACAACTCGAAGTCTATCTATCCATCTCTCCTAAACAAGGTTCCTGCGTGTAAAGTCTTATCTTGATCTAAGTGCTAATTCAAACCAAGCATCAGATTGGAGGCACAAATATTGGAGAAAGAAACCTTTGAAGAATTGCGATCCGATCTGTGCATGATCTTGACACGGATCGATGCTCTAAAGTTTGGTTCATTCAAGTTAACAAGCGGAAGACTCAGTCCCTATTATATTGACCTCAGATTAGTTCCGAGCCACCCTGGAGCCTTCGAGAAGATAACTGGCATCTATGAAGCCATGGT
>CP070773.1:1000470-1003811 GCA_020345945.1 Candidatus Bathyarchaeota archaeon
GAGCTCCAAGTAGTCTTCCTCGGTCACTCCAGGTTTCCTCAGCCACAGGCAGTCGACGATTCCGTGCAGGTTCTCGAATCCCTGTCTCTCAGCAATATGAGCTGTTCTCAACAGGACGTCTCTAGCGAAAGCACATACAGCTATGTGGCTGTCGATCTTCCCGAAACGAGCATTCCGGTAACCGAGATAACCGAAACACGTTACAAGTATCCATTTAAGTGCGTGTTGCTTGCGGTCGTAGACTTCTCTTCTCACAGGGTCTTGCACAGTATTCCTCAATCTCTTATAATCAAGCCGTTTCTCAAGAATCAACTTCAAAACCCTAGGAATCAGCCCTATCCGCTTATCACAGATATGCCAACCCAGTTCGGGAACCTCTAATGCAGATTCAGGACAGCAACCGCACAGCACAGTCTCGGGGCTGATATTCTTCTTCACCATCAGGGAAGGGTACATGCTCGAGAAGTCGACCTCTCCCACAGAATCGAAGACACCTATCCTCGGCTCGAAGATGAACCCTCCCCGGTCGGCTACGATGAGGCCCCTCGCGGTCTTCGTTTCTTCAGGAACGCTCTTCCTAGGAGGGATGAGCACTCCGTCGTCACATGCATGGCAAAGCTGTGCTGAAGACATTATCGTTCCGATCGAGGCTCTAGCTGCACGTTGGAGGGGAACCTTGCAGGTTCGTGCAACCTCAACCAGTCCTTCAAGCCCACAGGCAGGGTAGATGAAGCTGTTTTTAACGTCGATGTGTATTCGACCGAACAGCCTCCGCCCAGGAGCCTTATAGTAGATCTTTCCATAGGAGAAGTAGGATCGCCCCCTTCTCATCGGAATCGATAGAGGCAGAGACTCTCTTCCTAGAATAAACTGGTCTTTCACTCCGTTTGCTTCCGCCCTAGAAGACAGGTATTCCATCAAGAATGAGTCTCCCTTCTCGGTCAGTATTATGTCAGGGTCTTGCCTCTGGACGAGAGCGGAGAGTTCGAGGAGCTTCTCTGCTTCGCTTCCTCGATCAAAAAAACTCTCCTCGCCGTCGATACTCAATGAGACTCGACTTACTTCATCCCCGAATTCAGGAGTCAGAGTCTTATGCTCGATCTCGACTCTGAGCAGAGCCTCTCGAAGAGGAGGAGTAAGATAGTCTCTTGATTCCACGGAATCTCTCAGATCAAACTCTAATCCTCTGAACCCAACACTTACAGTCATGTGGGCCAAAGGGAAGATCTGTCTCTCGTAGAGATAGTACTGATCGAGGGGAATGTCTGCGTTGTAAACCTCGAGATTACCGCGACTCCTCTTGCGGATGGTATCCGTGAAGAACGGAATCTTACCATAGTCAGATATAGATACCTCGAGTACCTTGCTCCTTCTCAGATCTGAGAGATTCACGAATCTATCTACCGAACGGCAGCCAGAGATCCAATCACACCCACAGAGGTCCTGTTCTAACTCATACTGGAGCATATGATTGCCGTGAACATAGAGTCGCGGATGATATTCGTCAGTAACTCTGAAACTATGACCGTTCTCGGTAATGAACCATAACACCATATGGTCCCTAAGGGGATGTAGATCGAGCAGCCAACCTGAGACTCTATCTGGGCTCTCCCACCTGTTTCTTGACGTGTTCAAGCTCCTCCCTTAGCCTCTTGATCGCTTTCTGCTGTTCGAGAAGTATCGAGATCAACATACTGTCTAGCAGGACAGATCTACCGCTCATGCTTCCGGCGGAGGCGTGGAGACGGCATGCATCGAGCATCTCGTCGAAGACCTCGCGTTCACTTAGTCGAAGGGCAGCCCTGAACCCTTTCCATCCAAGGATCTCCTCCTCAAGACTCATGCGGTATGAGGGGACAGTCCTACCCATACCTCTTTACCTCCAAGAAATCTTGAAGAGTGATTCCTCGCTTAAGAGGGCTGAGAGGGATGTCCATAATGCCAGTCTTTCTTCGGATATGTCTCTCCAAGATTAGTCTGAGACAACTCTTCTTCTCCTTCAACTCTGCAATTATGTCTGCTCTTGACTTGAGGAGACTAAACAGTTGATTACTTCTCCATGAATCGCAACGAGAAGGGACTGTGACCAGTACAACTGCCTCTTTCTTCAGAGCTAAGTTTGAGAGGGAACGTGATAGGCGACTAAAGGACATCAGTAACTCGTCTCTCGGGACGTCCAAGTCGGTGAAGAGTTCGAGGATGGAGGAGACGACTACGAGTCTTGCATCGTACTCTTCGATTGCTCTTGGAAGCCAGTCGTATACAAGGGACAGCAGTTGATACAGGGTGAATGCCCTTGACACGTATATTCTTTCTAAGACGTCTTTAGGAAACATCCCCTGTAATTGGGCAAACGAAGAGACGCTATGAGGGTCGAAGGAACAGCCAGCGTCAATAAATAGAACAGATGAGTTGAGACCGTATTCGCCTAATGGTAGCTGTACCCTCACAGCCAGCATATGGGAGAGATTTACGGCATGCCTTGAACCGTAGAGAACCGCGAGATCATGCGGTTTAAATCCTCCAATCCCATCATCCAAGCTTCGAACACCGAAGCGTAAGGATGGAATACGATCTGGTTGAAGAGCCTTCAATCGAGATTGGGAGCTCTTTTTTGCACCATCAGAGAGAAGCAGATTAGCAGGAATAAAAAATGGTTTCCCGCAACTACACCGTTCCCCCCTCTTAGCTGACGAGGAAAGAGGGCTCATCATGTCTAATCTAAACTTCAGGGAGTTAGTTTCCTATTTATGGACGGAAAGCTTCGAATAGAGTACGCTGAGACCTTGCTGAAACTAATCCCTAAGAGAAGAAGGAACTGACAGCGTTGCGTACTTCAACCGAGATTGAGGACTGTGATTAGAGGTTGTCTCCTAACTAATCCTCTGAATCTGATTTTTTTGTCTTGTAGACCTGTTGGGGGGGTGTGATGACGACTTGCATGCCAGAAGGTATCGATGAGGTTATCCAGACGTTACCCCCGACGATCGAGCCTTTGCCTATAGTCGTTTTTCCTCCGAGGATGGTTGCTCCCGAGTAGATGATTACATCATCCTCTATAGTCGGGTGTCTCTGTTTCCCTTTGGCCAACTTCCCTCGTTCATCCTTAGAGAAGCTCAGTGCTCCAAGCGTGACACCTTGATATATTCGTACGTTGTCCCCGATCTGTGCTGTCTCTCCTATCACGACCCCTGTTCCATGGTCTATGAAGAAGTTCTTTCCAATCTTAGCTCCTGGGTGGATATCGATTCCAGTTATCGAGTGGGCATGTTCCGTCATTATTCTGGGAATAAAAGGAACCTCCCGTATGTAAAGTTCATGGGCAATTCTGTAGGTTGCGA
>CP070773.1:1003911-1008032 GCA_020345945.1 Candidatus Bathyarchaeota archaeon
CTTATATCTTCAAACGTCAATCACTTGACGAATCTAGACAATGAGGATTATATCTTGCCACGAAAGATTGTGATTGTTGGTGCCAACGCAGCGGGTGTCCATGCGGCTTCAGCTGCACGAAAGACGGATCCAAAATCTGAGATTATTCTAGTAACCGATGAAAAACATTTGGCTTATTCTCGTTGCGGGTTACCTTACGTGTTGGCAGGAGAGATACCAGCATTCAAAGACCTTGTCGTTTTTCCTCCTGCGTATTACAGGATGATGAAACTTGATACCCGAACAGAGACTGTAGCTAAGAGCATCAATCCAGAAGAAAAGATCGTAGAGACAGAGAGTAGTGATGGAAAGATCGAGACTATCAACTATGACTCCCTAGTCTTGACGACTGGTGCAACTCCATTCATACTACCAATAGAAGGAAATGATAAAGAAGGTGTCGTCGCGGTCAGAACTCTAGAAGATGGAGAAAGAATCGAGAAGATGATGAAAGGAGCGAAATCGGCGGTCGTTATCGGAGCTGGATTTGTGGGGTTGGAGACCGCCCACGCATTTATGAAGAGCAAATTGGAAACGACAGTGATAGAAGTTGCACCATACATCGTTCCTGGCCTATTTGACGAAGACATTGCTGACTACATACAAAAGAAGATAGAAGATCATGGAGTCAAAATGCTGATGGGCACAAGAGCAAGTGAGATAACCGGCGACAATGAAGTCACAGGAGTCAAGACTTCAAATGGAGAAATTGAGGCAGACATAGTGGTAATGGCAACTGGAGTAAGACCAAACACAACTCTGGCAACAGCAGTCGGAATAGAAGTAGGTGTAACAAGAGGAATAATGGTCAATCCGCAGATGGGAACGAATATAGAAGGCATCTACGCAGCTGGAGACTGTGTTGAGTCCCGAAGTACGATCACTGGGCTACCCTGCCTTATTCAACTTGGGACTAATGCTGTTAGACAAGGAAAAGTCGCTGGAACAAACGCCGCTGGGGGTTACTCCACTTTTCCAGGAGTAGTCTGTACGGCAGTCTCGAAGATGTTTGATTTTGAGATCGGTTCTGTGGGTCTTACAGAGTACCAAGCGAAAAGGATTGGCTTCAACACAATCTCAGGAAGCATCACTGGAAAGACACGGGCAGCCTATTTCCCAGGAGCTAAAGAGATAAGAATCAAAATAATCGCCGAACCGTATATGGGCAGGATCATGGGAGCACAAATTGTCGGTGGAGAAGAAGTGACACAAAGAATCAACATGATCTCCCTCGGAATACAAAAGGAGATAACCGTTTGGGAGCTGGCAAGAGCCGATACAGGTTACGCTCCTCCTCTAGCGGAAACTTTAGAACCAGTAGCGTTGGCTGCAGAAGTAGCTTCAATGAAGATTCGAAGATAAGAGACGTTTGTTCTCTGTTTACAGAGTACTAGTACACCTATAGCAATTGGAAATTCCAAATCTCTTATTTAGAACGGCATGAGGAGACCGCCCTCTTGGTGTAACTTAATCATAAAAAGTGTAGATCTTCTCGCTCTCACAACATCAAGTTGATCTCCTCTTCAAGTAGAAGCTTCTAAAAAATCATAAATGCCAAAATTAATCTCTTCTCAAGTATCAGATATAATCTGAGTATTTTTTATGATGTTGATTTGAGATGAGCAACCAAGAATTTCTTTGGATTGGGAGAGACTATATCCGCTGTAGTGGATGTAGAAGGTGTGAGATTGCTTGTTCACTTCACCATGAAGGAAAGATCTGGCCTGAAGCTTCGAGAATCAGGATCTTCATGCTGATTCCAGGAGTAGAGATTCCTCAACTCTGCACTCAATGCCACGACTATCCATGTATCGAGGTATGCCCGGTAGAGGCCTTAACTATTGACACGAAAACTCCCGCAGTACTTGTCGACAGGGAGAAATGTACAAGCTGCGGACTTTGTGTAGAGGCATGTCCAGGACAGATCCCTTATCTTCATCCAGAAGACCGTAAAGCGGTCATCTGTGACCTCTGCGGGGGAGATCCAAAATGCGTGAAAGCCTGTCAAGATGCAAGATTTAATGTCTTGACCATAATCAGACAGATGTGGAGTACGAATACGAGGAAACTCTTTGCCAGAACTCCTGAAGACTTGACAGCAGACGTTGCAGTGAATCTGTTCGGTGAGAAAGCTGAGGAGTTGATCTAGATGCCTAGGGGTTATGCGGGGAAATTCCTTGAGGTAAACCTGTCGTCTGAAAAGATTAGCGATACAACCTTTGATGAGGAGATTCTCAGGCAATATATCGGTGGGAGAGGATTGGCAGCGAAGATCCTTTGGGATCGACTTGGTAAGAAATGGGAGTCCGTTGATCCTCTTGGACCTAAGAATATCTTTCTCGCTCTAACAGGTCCTTTAACAGCAATCCATCCTGGAGCAAGGATTTGTGCTTCAGGAAAGTCGCCGCAAAGCAATGGGATTATTGGATCAACTACCAGCGGTGAATTCCCTTCTGAGCTTAAGTTTGCGGGTTATGACGGAGTAATCGTTTCAGGAAAAGCCAGCAGCCCAGTATACATTCTGGTTACGGATGGAAAGGGAGAGATCAGGGATGCTGAGAAACTCTGGGGCATGGAAGGCTTCGATATAATCAAGGGCATAAATACGGAAGTCAGGAACGAGCTCGGAAAGAGAGCACCGAAGGTCGGGAAGTGGAGAGAACCAGGAATTATCTACATCGGCCCAGCTGGTGAGACAAAAGGAAGAACAGCAGCAGTCATGCAGAAGATCAGTCACGCCGCAGGTTATGGTGGTTATGGTGCAGTGATGGGTTCAAAGAACCTGAAGGCAATAGTCGCTAAAGGCACGGGACCAATGCCGGATGTAGCAAGTCCCATGGCTGTGAAGCTACTCTGGAATGAGATGGATAAACACAACATCGGAAGAGAAGGAATGAGACATGCTGGAACAGGTTATGGTGGGTATGAGGTGGGTGCGAGAGCTAGTGCAGAACCTGTTAGAAACTGGCAGGAGGAGTGGCATGATGAGAAGAGCTTTGGTGGCGACAGGTTTGACCTGAGGTATTGGACAAAGAGATATTGGAGTGATTTCAACTGTGCTTCCTCCTGCATGAAACTTGCCGTCGTAAAGACAGGTCCTTGGAAGGGAGCTATAACTGACAATCCAGACTACGAGCTACAAGCCTATTTAGGCCCGAATCTAGGGATCTACGACCCAGGTGAATGCATATACTTGTCATCAGTCATCGATTATCTGGGTCTATCAGGCATCAACGGTCCCAACGTCCTCGCTTTCGCGGCTGAACTGTATCAGAGAGGAATTTTGACTAAAGAAGATCTTGGGATGGAGTTGAAATGGGGGGACGTGAAAGCCTTCGAAGCACTTGCTAGAAAGATGTGTAGCCGAGAAGGTATAGGAGACATCCTAGCTGAAGGAGTGTATAGAGCTGCACTGAAGATATCAGAGATCAAGGGTGTAGATGTAACACCTTTCGCGGTTCATGTCAAAGGTGTTGAGATCGGCGCCCACGGAACAAGGAGTGGGCTCGATATGAGACCGATCGGTTACGCGTGTTCAGTTCAAGCAGGCGATCATACCTCAGCTGTCTATGATGCCTATAGTGACATGCGAAGCGTCTTCACCGATTCCGCCGTCGTCTGTTCCTTTACCGTCAACAGAGAACTCATATGGGACTTCTATAGGGCAGTCACGGGTTGGGATACAACACAGGAACAATGGAACACTATCCTTGGTCATAGAATAACACATATTCAGAGAGCTGCCTTGCTGCTCGGAGGACCTGACATAAAGTGGGATCCAGAAGAAGATGATGACAATCCTCCTCGGTACTATGAACCCTTGCCTTCAGGACCACAAAAAGGTCTAACCACAGATAAGAAAGTCGTGGAAGAGATGAAGAATCAGTACTACGCTGCAATCGGCTGGGATGAAAGGGGCATCCCAAAGTCAGATGTACTCAAGAAACTTGGACTCAAAGACGTTGACAGGGCTATAGCCAAGCTAAGGAAGTAATCCACCACTCTACAATAAACACTCTCTTTCCCACTACTTATAATGAGACATGTCGTCTACTCTCGTCTGCGGAGAACTTGGTGGACCA
>CP070773.1:1008132-1016236 GCA_020345945.1 Candidatus Bathyarchaeota archaeon
CTTCAAGAATGATACGAAGAAAAACTAACCAACAGGAGAAAACATAATGGATCTAGAGAAAAGGCTATACTTGGTAAGAAAGAACACACAGGAGATAATTACCCAAGAAGAACTCAGAGATCTTCTAGAGACGAACTCAAGACCTAAAGCATACTGGGGATTCGAATGCTCAGGATTCCTGCATTTAGGAAATGGTCTACTCTGTGGTTCAAAGATAATTGACCTAATACATGCAGGATTCAATTTCACAATCCTTCTGGCTGACTGGCATTCTTGGATCAACAACAAACTAGGAGGAGATATGAAGAATATCAGAACGGCAGGTGAATACTTTAAACATGCCTTTACTGCGTTAGGAGTACCTCCTTCTAGAGTGAACTATGTATGGGCCTCCGATGTTGTTGTAGACAAGAAATATTGGGAGAAGGTAATTAGAATCGCAAAGAGCATCTCCCTTCAAAGAGTGATGAGAGCACTCCCGATAATGGGAAGAGAGATGAGTAAGTCTGAGATCGAGACGGCTTGGCTTTACTATCCATGTATGCAAGCGGCGGACATATTTGAACTGGATTTGGACTGTGCATGTGCTGGAATAGACCAGAGAAAGGCGCATATCTTAGCGAGAGAAATGGCACCAGTATTGAAACGGAAGAAACCTGTGTGCATCCATACCCCGCTTCTCATGGGACTGGAAAAGATGGAGGACAGAACAAAGGAATTTGATGAAGACGAGAAACTGAATACGGAAATTCTATCGAAGATGTCGAAGAGTGTCCCCAGCAGTTCTATCTTCATACACGATTCCCCAGACCAAATAACTGAGAAGATACATACTGCCTACTGCCCTCCAAAAGAGACCAAAGGAAATCCTGTACTCGAGATTAGCAAACACATAGTCTTTGGAAGACTGAAAGAGATAGTGCTAGATAGAAAGCCAAAACATGGAGGCAGGATTTCTTTTGATAGTTACTCAGAACTTGAGGTGGCCTTTGCATCAGGAAAGATCCACCCACTTGATCTAAAGAGAAGTGTAGCCGATGCTCTGATTAAGATCCTCTCTCCTGTTCGAGACTATTTTGATCGTCAGCAAGATATGCTTAGAAGAATGAGGGAGATTCAGATTACAAGGTAGAAAATAATCGGTGAGAAATAGTGTCTGTTAAGAATAGCAGACTTGCCTACATAGTTGAGGAGATAGAAGATGTTCTTATGAAACTCAATGATCAGGCAAACAGAGGAGTCCCTGTAATCGTTGAGGGAAGAAAGGATGTGAAAGCCCTTCAAAGACTTGATGTTTCAGGAGGTTTTTTGGAAATAAAATCAAGCAAAAGATCGATATTCAATCGGTTGGAACACGACGTTGTCAGTGAAGAGGTAATAATATTCACGGATTTTGACAGACAAGGATCAGAGTTAGCAAGAGACATCCAAGGTCATCTTGAAAGGAGAGGAAAGAAGGTTAACATACTTCTATGGAGGAGAATGAGGAATCTAGTAGGAAAAGACGTTAAGGACGTTGAGGGGCTCCCATCCTACTTGGAAACGTTGAAAAAGCTTTCAAACAAACCCATTCTAGGTACGGGTTTGTGGTAGAACGCTGTTAGGTTTTTATACTTCCTTATAGTGTTACCTCTCTGAATCAATCATACTTACAATCTAACAAGGAGGATTAAGAATAGAAATGAATTCAAAATCACAACCAATGGTAACTAAATATGTGATAGAAGCCCGGTTTGAGATAGACGGGGTCGTGGAATAAGTTGACTATTAAGAATCAATCTTATGATTAAGTCAGTTTACATTTAGACCTGATGTCATCGGAGCCATTTTTGGGCAAACAGAGGGCATCTTTTCACCGGAACTCGATCTTCGAGAACTACAGAGAACAGGAAGAATAGGAAGAATAGGAATTGAGATGTCCTCTAAAAAGGACAAAACAAGAGGTAAGATATCAGTACCGTCAAGTCTAGACAGAACAGCAACGTCGATTATTGCCGCAACAATTGAGAGTGTAGATAGAGTTGGACCCTGCTCCGCAAAGATGACCGTGGAAAGCATACAAGACATCCGAGAATCGAAAAAGACTGAGATTATACAAAGAGCCAAAAAAATCCTGCAGAAGTGGACCATAGAAGAAACAACTAGCTCTGATGAAATCGTCAAGGAAGTCTCTGAATCCATAAGGACAGCAGAAATTTTAGAATACGGCCCAGAAGAACTACCTGCTGGTCCCGAAGTAGAATCTACAACCTCAATAATTATTGTAGAAGGTAGAGCGGACGTACTAAACCTACTCAAGGCTGGAATCAAGAATGCAATAGCAGTAGAAGGAGCCAAGATCCCAGACAGCGTTGTCAAGCTAGCGAAAAACAGAGAGGTCACAGCATTCTTAGATGGAGATAGAGGAGGAACCCTGATCCTCAAAGAACTACTTCAAGTAGCTGATATCGACTTTGTGGCAAGAGCCCCAAGAGGAAGAGAAGTTGAAGAGTTATCACCGAAAGAGATCCTAAAGTCCCTGAGAGCAAAGAAATCTGTCGAGGAAAAACCAAAGAAACCTGACAAGGAAGTTCAAGAAAAGAAGCCGGAGAGAGAAACCCAGGTCAAGAAAGAACCGCTAGCAACTTTAAAAGTATCTGAAGAAGTGTTGAAGTCGATAGAAGAACTAAAAGGAACACTTGAAGCGGTAGTACTGAACGAAGAGATGAAAGAAATCATTCGGATTCCTGTTAGCGAATTGGCTGAAAAACTCAGAGATATTGACGATGTTCATACAGTCGTCTTCGATGGCGTGATAACACAGAGACTAGTTGATATCGCGAGCGAGAAGAAGGCAAATACCATCATCGCCGATAGAGTATCAGACGTGGCCAAACAACCAGTAGATCTAAGAATACTTTCTTTTAAAAACGTAGTCGAAAACAAAGAATAGCGAGGGTTCAACTGATACCTATACCCTTCCTTATTTAATGCGACAAGAGATCAAATGGTCCTTGCAGATGCCTGAATGATACTCCAGTATCGATATCTTTAGAGCGACCAGGGAAAAAACAAGAGTATAGCTGACCAAAGATGAAGCTAAGCAAATTCAAAGAGTTTCTTTTAGAGATTGAAAAAGGAAGGAAGAGAATCAGACTCGACTTAGTTCCCGAAAGTCTAGACGATCTATGGCATATATTCAATATAGTTGCGAAAGGAGACGAAGTTCAAGCAAGAACAACACGATTAGTGAAGACAGAGAGCGAAGATGCACGACCTACAAAAGGGAAGAGAGTTTCAGTCGTTCTTCGAGTAAAAGTTGAAAACATTCACTTTGACAGCGAAACTGAGAGACTGAGCATAGGAGGAGTGATAGTTGATGCCCCTGAGACACTTAGTGCCAAAGGCTCCCACCACTCTATACATGTGAAAGTAAACACAAAGCTATCAGTGATTAAGGATCATTGGATGAGACATCATATAGAACGACTTGAGAGAGCAAAACATGTTGAGACACAACCAATTATTGTGGTCGCTTTGGATGACAGTGAATTCTGTATCGCAATACTACGGCATTATGGTTTTGACATCAAGTTGGAGTATGGGAGATCGTTGCCAGGAAAGAGGGAACCAGAGAGAAGAACCAAAGCACTGAACGAAACGCTGAAACTCTTAGATAAAACACTGACTGAGGTCTGGAGAGAAGAAAAAGGACCAATAGTAATAGTTGGTCCCGGATACATGAAGGATGTCCTAAAAAATTACCTGAACAAAAGAAACCCTGAACTGACAAATTCATTATCGAACGTAGGAACAGTCAGTAGCCCGGGAATAGCAGGATTAAATGAGGCCCTGAGATCAGGAATTCTAAGCAAGATATCTGCAGAGATAAGGGCAAACATCGATACAGGATATGTAGAAGAAACCCTAAGGAGTCTGGGACAAGAAAAGACTGATGTGACATACGGAGAAAAGGAGACCCGAATTGCAGCGGAATTAGGGGCAGTCAAACGTCTTCTCATCACAGATCTGACAATAAGAAAAATGGAAGAGGAAAGTGACTCAAATATTGGAGAACTCCTTAAATCCGTTGAGAAGAAGGGAGGAAAGATCACAGTAGTTAGCAGTCGTCATGAAGGGGGCAGAAAGCTTCTAGGTCTTGGAGGCGTAGCAGCACTTCTAAGATTCCCATTAAATCTACAACGACAATTACATGAAAAGAATCAAACCTAGACTTTATAGAATAGACTGACCCAGCTCAAACATAGCTAGAGTATAGCATCCCATGTTCTTGAATTAAGATCCAAGTAGGTAACCAAAAGTCAGTGTACTGGCAACTAGAAGATTTCAGTTAAAGGCCGCCATCATTACGGATTTTTCTACGAACTGCTGGAATGCGATCGCTTAATCTTTTCAATACTTGCTCAAAAGTTTCATCAGAAGACAGTTCTCGCGTTAAGAATACACCAGTCCTTCCAATTCTACTTCGTCGCGAGAGTGCCCTAGTCCTATCTCGAACAGTTCTCACATCTATTCTCAGTAACGTCGCTACCTCTTCCTCTCTCCCTAGAATAGTATCCTCTATGTGACCATCCTCTACAGGTTCTATTAAATTGAGAGATTTATTAACACCAAGAATACGTTTCCCCTCCTTCAATCCATCGAGAGAAAGCTCCCCACCAAATGAGTAAAATTGACGTTCATGAATGCGCATATTTGTCAGAGGAAAAGAAAACGACCTCCTCTCGTCTATGTAGATATAGCCTTTCACAGCGTATTTCGGAGTGGCTTGTATCAATAATCTCCGAAGAGGCTTCAATCCAGCGTTTTCTAATATGTGTTCCAACATGAATGACGATGATATCGTTGAAACAAAGACATCTACATCACTGTTAGCAGTAACATCCCCTCGCGATATACTTCCATAAACGATAGGATTCAAACCTGCTTCTTGAAGAGGAGACATCATAATCAAAGCTTCAGCCCTCATCGAGGAGAGCCGTTCCCAGTGAGAAGAATTGTAGAGGATGCGAATACCAGCCCCTTTCTTTGGAAACGAAGGCAAAGTAATCCCTTAAGATACCATACAGGTAACAGTTAACTAGGCATATCTAGATCTTGAAACCAAAACAAATATTCTTAGGTATTCGATGTAGAGCAGATTATCTGCATAAATTACTGATTTCTATTGGATAGAGGAAGATAATTGGATAACTTATCGACCGTAGCTTTCTTGGTTCTGATAATTTGGGCTGTAGTAAACCTACTGATTAGAGAGTCTAGAATAAGTCAGTTTGGATTGAAGTCCCATTTTCTGTATATAACCTACAGAACAGCACGCCTTAACTCATTGATTAAAGAAGTGGCGGATAGGAATCGATTTCTTTTTCGAATAATCGGCAACCTAGGTTTGGCTTTTGGCGTTGGACTTGCGACATTCACGGTTTATTTCCTGACCACGAACCTGATCCGATTCTATAATAGACCAGCAATAGCAGTACCTGTTGCACCTGTCCTACCCGGGGTAAATGTCAGTTTTAGACATGTGCCGTATCTATTTCTAGCCATAGTAATCACACTCACGCTACACGAAGTTGCTCATGGAATCACCGCTTGGTCGGAAGGAATACCAATTAAAAACATAGGATTATTCTTAGCAATAATTATACCAGGAGCATTCGTTGAACCAGACGAAGAGAAATTTAATGACGCTGATGATATAGCTAAACTTCGAGTACTCGCTTCTGGCTCTCTCGCCAACCTAGCAACAGCAATTATCTGTATGATAGTTCTCTCCAATTTCCTACTGTTTCTGAGCCCCCTATACGAGACAGTTCCTTCAGGAGCACTAATAATTGAATTACTCGAGGGAGGACCGGCAGAGAAAGTTGGATTGAACGTAGGCGATATTGTGTATGAGGTCAATGGGGAAAGAACACGGACTTTGAATCAATTCTCTACTATAATGTCAAGATTATCTCCCGGAGATACTGTTGAAATGATAACTTCAATAGGACGAGTAGCAGTCAAGACGGTTGAAAGGGAAGAACGAGCGATTATTGGAGTGATTCTTTCAAATTACTACTGTCCAAAAGTTGAATTCCTAAATAACCAATTAGGTAGACAGATCCCCTATCATTCCCTAGTATTCATTTTCTGGATTTACACAGTAGGACTTAGTACAGCCATGTTCAACATGTTGCCAGTTTTTCCCTTTGATGGGGACCGATTCTTGGAGGTGATTGTAGAGAGAGCACTCGGAAATAACGCTATGCAGATTAGAATACTATATAATGTCATATTCTTCGGTCTTATAATCGCCAATATAGTGTTTTCATTTTCTAGATTTGGATTTGCGACAATATAAGGAGGGGAGAGGCTATTTTTTGCGATAAGTGCGGGGATAAAAAAGCGATATTCAAAAGACGATATTCAGGAGAACGATTGTGCAAGAAATGTTTCGTTGAGTCTATAGATAGGAAGGTTAGGAGGACCATTACAAAATTCAATATGTTTAGTCGCGACGATAAGATAGGAGTGGCTCTCTCAGGGGGAAAAGATAGCGTTTCTCTTCTTCATATTCTTAGCAAGATCGAGAAACGATTCACTAGAAGCAGAATAGTTGCCTTGACGATCGATGAGGGTATTGAAGGCTACCGAAAAGAGGCTATTGATATTTCCAGAGACTGCTGTAAGACGCTTGGAATCGACCAGACAATTTCATCATTCGAAGAGATATACGGTCATAGTCTAGATGAAATGGTAGAAGCTATGCAGCAACAGAAGAGTAACCTATCATCATGTGCGTTCTGTGGCATCTTAAGACGTAGGGCATTGAATACCTTGGCTAGAGAAGAGAGAGTGGATAAATTGGCAACCGCACATAACCTAGACGATGAAACCCAGACCATCTTACTAAACGTAATAAACGGAGATATAGACAGACTGGTAAGGACCAAACCAAAACTTAGGGGGATACACCCCAAGTTCGTGCAAAGAGTAAAACCGCTTTGTGATATTCTTGAAAAAGAAACCACACTGTATGCTTATGTCACGGGCATCCGTTTTCAAGAAGCTGTTTGTCCATATCGAGGAACTTCCATGAGACAAGAGATCAGAGAAATATTGAATTCACTTGAAACGAGTCACCCAGGAATTAAATTTAATTTGGCAAGATTGTTTGAGAGGCTCAGATTGAAAATGAAAGAAGAAACAAATGTACCAATAAAGGAGTGTGTTGGATGTGGGGAACCATCCTCACTGAGACTATGCAAGACCTGTGCAGAGTTCTCCAAATTGGAGAACTTTCTGAAACAGCGAGAGGCTTATATTAGATCTTAGAGGTCTATTTTTCGGTGGTGATGGGAGCTGGGGGGCTCGTCCTTCCCTGTTACCTGAAACGGGCGATACGCAGGGGCTTGACTTGAAAGGCGCCGTTTCTGATAGGTTGCAGGACCCTCTAGCCGACGTTGAAACACCGCCCCATCGGACCAGTGTAGAAGGATTGTTTCTGTAGAGAAGCAATTACTTCCTCATTGTCGAAACCCGATAGGCCCGGGAGGGAGCATCGGTTAGACGAACATGTAGGTGCTGGTGGGATACCGGGGTTGAGAAAGCAATTGGGACACCGTGCCTAGAAGGAACGACCACTTCCAAGGTCCATCACCACCATATAATGTGATAGCCTCAGAGAACCGTGGTGAAGTGAAGAATACACTTTTAACTTCGAAAAATCTCAGAGAAGACAATATGTAGGAGCCGGGACGAGAACGCGGCCTAGTCTTCTCACAGATGGGAAGCTACGTTAGGGGTGTCCTAGCCTGGTAGAAGATTATCTGCCAAAGGAGCAGGCCTGCTATCGGTGAGGTAGTCAGTCTGTGGCGCATAAGCGCCGCAGGGGTTCAAATCCCCTCCCCGGCGCCATAATACTCATGGTAATGAGAATATTTACATTCCAAAGAAATATCAAATCTAGAAGGCTTTACGTATGCTAGTCCTCGGGCCGGTAGTCTAGTGGTCAGGATTCGTTCAAGACTGAAACCACCCTTACACGGTGGGGGTCGGGAGTTCGAATCTCCCCCGGCCCACCATATTGCCATGTTAGACTTCGACTTTTCTAAGATGT
>CP070773.1:1016336-1029707 GCA_020345945.1 Candidatus Bathyarchaeota archaeon
AGTTTGACATTATCTTGGATCCCAAGTTGTGACACGAGATTTCTGATGAGGCCTTCCTGATCGCCGCTTCCCAGGATCACAAGCTTGACATCAGGGACTTCCTTAAGGATCATAGGCATCGCTCGAACCAAAGTGTCAGCTCCCTTGACCCAAGTGAGTCTGCCGATGAAGAAGATCATAGGGTCGCTTCCTACACCAAGTTCTTTCCTGAATGTGGAAATCTCGCCTTCAGAGAAATGGGTTATGTCATACTTCTTCTCGTCAACGCCATTATGAACTACTCTGATTTTCTTCTCATCGTATCCAATCGACATGAGATGATCTCGCATAGCATAACTTACTGTGACAGTGAGGTCAGCTACTTGACCACCGAGTTTCTCCAGGTTCTTTATGGTGGGAGAACCGTCTCTTGTCCTCCCTTCTTCGGTAGAGTGGATGTGAAATACAAACGGTTTCTCGATGGCTCTCTTGCATATTATTCCAGCCATCACAGAGAGCCAATCATGTGCAACGACTAAGTCGAATCGTCTTCGATTCGTCTTGACCAGCAGGTTTGCTGCCTTGGACGCTGATAAGATGTTGTAGGTAAGAACCTCAGCAAAGTAGTTCTGAGAGCCTAGAGGCCAGTACTGGACATCTCCAGGTACTATGGCAGGAAGTAGATCTATCGCATCGACCAGAAGAGGTCGATGGGTCTCAACCCCTTCGAACAGATCGCTTGTCAGCGCATCTCCTGGGTTTTTGGCAAAAACCGAGACACTGTTTCCCATTCTAGCAATACGTCTTGACATTTCGAATGAATATGTTCCTAATCCTCCGGCAAAGAAGGGAGGAAACTCATATGAGAAATAGAGAAGGTTCATCTGCCAGTCCTGTCTAAGACCGTGAGGGAAACTGTAAAAGCGTTTGCTTTGAAAGAGTCTCTCGGATGCCTTCCAACAATCATGAAAGGAGTTCTAAATGGATCCTCTAAACCGCTTCTTTGGGCTCCTTCAGATCACGCTCTGTCATAGTTGAGGACTGTAAATATACGATCTGAGATAGGGACTTAGACTGTAACCTCCTATCTACAGTCTGTCTTAATGATATTCTCCTTCATAAGATCCTTCAGTCAAACTCAAGTGAGGCCAAATCTTTGCGCCTTTCAAGATGCTGCCGGCTGCGATTCGAACATCGTCACCAATCACCGAGACTGCAGATATTCTCGTCGACTTGGTGGATGTGGATTCTACCACAGCATGCCTACCAACTATGCTTTTGTGGATCGCGGCACAATCACCTATATGAACTCTGTCCATAACCGCCGAATCTTCAATAACTGTATCCTTTCCTATCTTCGTGAAATTGTCTATGCACGAATTGGATATTCGTACACCCTCTTCTATTTGGCAGTGCCTTCCTATGAGAACTGGTTCTTCCAAATCGATCTTTCCGTTTTGTATCATCCTCACAATTCTTTCTCTCCTGATGATCGATTCAGGACTTTCACCCTGGATCCAGAGTCGTCTGTCAGGAGAGACTCGTCCTTGAAAGGCACATATGCATTCTACGCGACCCCTCAGTATGTCGTACAACGCGTCAAGATACCGTTCCGGAGTGCCGAGATCGTACCATCCTTTCTTAATCTCATAGCCATACACCTTTTGACCTGAACGGATTAGATAGGGAATAAGGTCATAACCGAAATCTAGTCGTCCATTTTCACAAACCATCTTGTTTATCTCTGTATCCTTCATAATTTCCCTAATCTCTGGGCTGAAGAGATATAATCCAGTGTTGGCTAGATTTGATGGAGCCTCCTCCTTTCTAGGCTTCTCAACAAATCGATGTATTCGTCCATCTTCGTCTATCTCAGCCACGCCATATCCTTCAACATTCTCAACCTTTTTCAGGCATATCGCGGCAATGCCCTTCTTCTTTCTGTGGAATCTTAGGAGAGACTCCAGATCTATGTCGAATATGTTGTCTCCCTGCACCCCGAAGAATGGATCCAGAAGGTTATAGTATTCCATGGCGATTCTGGCGGAATCAGCGCTTCCACAATCGTCCTCGTTGGGTTGATATTTTATGTGTATTCTTGGTTTGATTTCGTACTTCGCTGAGTATCCTATTCCTTCTTGGAAGTAATCAAACAGACTCTTGTAGTTCTGGTAACCTTTCACCCCGAATACAAAGTACTTGACGCCTTGTTTTGCCAAAGTCTGGATAGCAATCTCTATTATCGGTCGGTTAGCTAACCTCACACAAGCTTTCGAAGTCTCAGCTGTGAGGGGCATAAGCCGTTTAGCTTGACCACCAACAGGTATTATGACCTTTAAGGTCTTAGGCGTGTATTCCAAGACGCTCACATCATCAAATTGATATCTCGACGGTATTTACCTTTTCTTTGGAAAATGTTTCATAACACGATAATACAACCGTACTCTAGAGAGATATGCCCAGAGAGAACATTGGAAAAAAGGTTATGATAGATTTCTTTTCCTAGGAATATACCCGAAATACGTCGTTTTTAGTGGTGCGGCCGCCAGGATCTTCTCAAGCATTGAGGGTAGATCATCGGTTATGTGACCGTTTCTAGTCTGTCTGCAAGATCCGTACACATCGTAGGGTCTTACTTACTTACCCGATAGAGTTATGATTTCAGTCTCCACGCCTTATTTCTTCTCTTTTAATATGTGTGATATATGAGAAACTTAATTTGAAAGCGAACTTTCTTGTTAAGTATGGACTTCACAAAAGTAGTTGAGAAGAGAAGGAGTATAAGACGGTATAAACCCGATCCTGTTCCTGAAGATTTGATCAAAGAGATACTTGAATCTGCGAGGGTTGCCCCTTCCGCGAGTAACCGTCAACCCTGCCATTTTATCATCGTCAAGGATTCTGAGAAGAAGAAGGCGCTGGGGCTCCGCGAATGGGCTGCAGAAGCTCCAGTGATTATTATTGGTTGCACTGACTCATCCTTATCACCCACATGGCACTTGGTTGACTTTGCTATCGCCTTCGAACACATAATCCTAGCAGCGACAAACCTTGGTCTAGGAACATGCTGGCAGGGAAGACTTGAGAACGAGACGATAAAGAAAGTGCTGAACATACCCGACCCCATCAAGGTAGTTGCTGTTACATCTCTTGGCTATCCAGCTGAGTCACCCGAGCCAAAGGCAAGGAAAGCCCTTTCAGAAATGGTTCACTACGAAGAATTCTAGCAGTGGTGTCACCTACTTTACGAAGGACGTCGAATAGTTTGAGCATGACAATTCATCAATTAGAGTTTCATTTGAAGTATGAATGCGGGTGAGATGCTAGCTAGCTTCTCAAAAGATCGCAAAGAGATGCATTGGAATGGAGGGTCTACCTCCCCATCGACTTACCAGGTATCTCGGCGCTTAGGAAACGGGTCTTGAAGGAAATAGTTGAACAGCGCCCCCTAGAATGGATGCCTACCGAAACCGAATCAGAAAGCCCTGAAGAATTTTTCACCGTTACTGAACTTCTTGACGGAGGTTGAATAGGATGACCTAGTCTCTTCATTCGTATGCTTCACACACTGGAAGAAGAGGGTAACTCAAAGTTATTTGGGCAAAGACGAAAAATGGAAGAAACCATTATAACAGGAAAGCGAACGAATTACATTATTGACTTTTTGGGGAGTAATATGAATGCTTTCTTCTCCAGGAGAAATCAAACCAGTAGTTCCAGAGGACGACTCTCGTCTCGTTGTTGACGATATAATTTATCCCGGTGAAACAGGTAGTATTAGTGCACATTTTGCCAGGCCCAAAGGAGATAGGAAACAAGCAGGTGTAGTCGTTATCCACGAGAATAGGGGTCTTGTCCCACACATTAAAGACGTTGCCAGGCGCGTCGCACTGGAAGGCTTTCTAGTTATTGCGCCAGATGCCTTATCGCCTGTTGGAGGAACTCCAGAGGATGTCACCGATGTTCCGACGCTGATAAGGAAGATTGACAGAGAAGCGACGATAAAGAATTTCGTCGCTGCAACAAAGTATCTGAAGACTCACCACCAGTCGACTGGAAAGGTGGGAGTCATGGGCTTCTGCTGGGGTGGAGGAATGTCAAACCAGGTCGCTGTCAACTCTCCAGACCTAAAGGCAGCAGTCCCATTCTACGGCATCCAACCCGAAGCTGAAGATGTCCCCAAGATAAAAGCCTCCCTGCTTCTGCACTATGCTGGTAATGATGAGCGGATCAACCAGGGCATTCCCGCATACGAGTCAGCACTGAAGAAGGCAGACGTGGAATACAAGCTATACACGTATCCCGGTGCTGAACATGGTTTTTTCAACGACACAGGTTCCCGATACGACCCAGAAGCGGCCAAACTAGCCTGGGATCGAACGATTACATTCTTTAAGCAGAATCTATCCTGATGGATTGACAGGATCTGGCTTAGTTTCCTTGCTCCATTGGGCGGCTACCATTGAGACGAATGGTTGGCAGTGAGTGAAAAAGCGTTTATAGCCCGCACATAGGTAGTTTAGTCCCTGTTCTCCATCTCTTGTCTTGAGGAAGCGGTCTTTTGGACAAGCACCGTTGCACATAACCTTGACCTCGCATTCTCGGCAATAGTGTGGCAAAGTCTCCAGTTTGGCTTTTCCGAATGCTATTTGTGCTGGACTTTCGAGCAGCTTGACTAGCTGAGTCTCTTTTATATTCCCAAGCTGGTGTTCAGTATCTACGAAATGGTCGCATGAATAGAAGTCGCCGTTATGTTCGACGACAGGAATGTCGCCGCAGGTCGGTCGGAAGATGCAAAGCGAGTGCTCCTGATTGAAGGCTGTTCTGGCAGCCTCTTCGAATATCTGCACTTTGACCCGCCCGATATCTCTGTCTATCCACTCGTCGAAGATGGTGCAGAGAAATGTTCCCCAAGCTTGACTGGGGACGCTGAGGGAGCTCACTGCGCCTTCGGTGTTAGGCTGATGCTCGACCATAGGTAGGAAGTTTATGTATCTGGCGTTGATCTGCTTGAAGAATCGATAGACTTGAAGGGGAAACCTGACATTATACGCGTTTACCACGCATAGTATATCGGTGTAAATGTGGTGCTTCCTCAGGAGTTTATATCCTCGTATCGCTTGCTTATGAGTAGGCTTCTGGTCCTTGGTAACGCGGAATCTGTCATGAATTTCTTTGGGACCGTCCAAGCTAAGTCCCACAGTAAACCCCTCTGCTGCAAAAAAGCGGCACCAGGCCTCATCGAGAAGGACCCCATTTGTCTGAATGCCATTAGCGATAAACTGGTCAGGTGGCTGATGCCTGCGTTGCAAGGCTACAATCTTATGAAAGTAGTCTAGACCCAGCAGAGTCGGCTCTCCACCATGCCAGGAAAACCTGATAACCCTTTCAGGGGAAGCCTCGATATGCTGGATAATATACTCCTCAAGGATTTCTTCGGGCATGCGGAACGGTTCAGCCTTCGGATAGAGATGTTCCTTCTTCAGATAGTAGCAGTAGCTACAGTTTAGATTGCAGACTGGGCCAATTGGCTTCACAAAAACCTGGAATTCACGAGATGCTCTGACCATGACCTGTTCCTATTGCCCCCTTCTCTCCATTCCCAGTCCACTGACCTGAACGCTTTACGGTTATGAAACTATAACTATTGTTTCTCACGCAAGTTTCACAGGATCGATTGGGCTTCGCCATATCTGTTATTTCGCTACTTTTTTCACCATTTCTTCTCCTTTACCGGAAAGAAACTTGAAATGAGGCGTTATTGGTGCGGCCGCCGAGATTCGAACCCCAGTAACACCCCCAGTTAGACCCCCACAGAAATGCGAATCAAGGTATCCTGCCCAAAACCTCAGAAATGAGAGGATTATGTTCTTATAATGATTCATAATCGTCTATGGACAAGGAGTGATTCAATGCCCAAGCTTATCGCTTTTCTCGTTTTTCTGCTCATCGAGCTTATCTTTCTTCCCTCAACGATTTTGGGCATGATTCTATTTGCGGGTGTCTTCCTGCGGGAGGTTCGTGGCAAGAATATCTCAATAACGGCGTATGATCCTCTTTTTGCGCACTGGGTATTGGACGCGCTGGGTAAACGAGATGATGAAGCTGCCGGGCGGCTTCTGTATGCCTTGCCGGGCGGATCACCGGGGCTTCTCGGGTTGGCCTTCGGGCCCACCATGTGGGCGATGCATGTCACAGGCTTCACCATCAAAATGTATGATTATCCTGTTCACAGTTCATCCGGCATTTTTGCGATATTGGGTCATCGAACGACGTTCTTTGATGATGCCTTACTCCGTCATCTCGATCATGTAGAGCAGGTCGTCATCTTGGGCGCGGGTTGGGATACACGCGCCTACGGCATGGCTCGGAGGAAGGGTGTGCGTGTCTTCGAAGTGGATACCGTGGAGACACAGGCGCAAAAACGCGAATCGCTTGAGAAGGCGAAAATCGACAGCACCGATGTCACTTTCGCCCCAGCCAACTTCAACAAGGAATCCTGGCTGGATGCCCTCAAGCGCGTGGGTTTTGACCCAGATAAGCCGACCTTCATCCTGTGGGAAGGTGTTACCTACTATCTGGAAGCAGAAGCCGTCGAAGCAACCATCCAGACGGTGGCCACACAATTAGCGAAGGGGAGTGCGATTGCTTTTGATTATGCAGCCAAACACATCATAGAAGGCGACGCGTCGCTATTCGTTCGTATAGCTCTTCTAGAGCTGAGAATCTTCGGTGAACCATGGATGTTTGGTATCAGCACCGACCCCCCGGCAAAAGAACAACTGGTAGAATTTCTGGGGCATAACGGTCTCAAGTTAGCCGAGTATGAGCCGATAGGCAAAGGAGATAAGAAGCAAAGACTCGATGGCGGTTTAGCACTGGCAGTTAATAACTAATCGATGATTGAACGGTTTTTCGTCTGGAAGGTGTAACTGGAACCCACAGAATTGCATATAGAAAATAATGCTAAAATGGTCTTATTTTCCCGAAATAAACTTAAGATGAGGCTTTATTGGTGCGGCCGCCGAGATTCGAACCCGGGTCAGAAGCTTGGGGGGCTTGCGGGAAACCGAGAAAGGTGGTTCCTTTCCGTCCTAGACCAGACTAGACCACGGCCGCCTCCAAATACATTTCTGGCACGAATACTAAAGTTTTGTAGATCCTACTAATAGACCTGAAGAAGGCTGAAGAAACCCCAGGAGTTCTACAACAATCGACAGGTGGACTGCCATTTTTTCTATTTGTATAGAAGAAGAACAGAGAGGTATTGAACCCATGCTGTGAGAAATCCACGATCATATTCGTGAGTATAGCGTCTTTCAATTCTCTGAGAGAATTCTTTTCGGATCTCACGTAATCCATTCCCATCTTTCTCTCTTATTTTGAAAAGAAATGGAGTATGAGAACCGTTGTTTCCTAGAGAATCAATCATCCCTTTCAATGCCTCGAGATATCCTCGGGTCCAGTCTGACTCTACTCCAGCGTTTCGATACCGAAATAACAGTTTCTTTGCGTTCTGTTTTGAGTCGCTAGAGATGAAACCGAAGAAGTCACTCATCTCTTCGGGAGTCAGAAGGAAGTCTTTGTCATTAATAGGACTAGGTTTAGCCATTCTTTGACTAAGATATTCATTCAGAGGGACAAGATTATCTTCGGAATGGTCTACTGTTCCCTCAAGAGCTCTTTCCATAGGTAATAACTCCACTTGAGTAAGGGTCTTCTTGTCCATAGAGGCACCCGATGCGATTCACTTATCATTTTCAGACAATCTAGCCTTTGTAAACATAAATATATAAAAGATTACAGCGACATTTCTAAATTTTTTAAAAAAATAGTGTTTTTTCACCTGGTTTCAGGAAGAAGTACGTCGTTATGGTAACGATCAGAAAACCAAGAGAACAGCAATAATGAAAAGCAGTTTATATAGAAGACTGTCCTCAGCTTCCCTGAATCAAACAATCCGATCCCTTGAGATAAGAAGAGGGGTTGAGGTAAGAGATGAAAAAACCCTACAGGTTTCTCGAACATACCAGTGACGCTTTCATAGAGTCCTATGGACGAACCTTGGAAGAAGCCTTCCAGAACGCAGCACTTGCCATGTTTGAAGTCATGACCGATCCCAAGACAATAGACTCTGAAATAGAGGAACAAGTCGAGACACAAGCAGAGGACGAATACGCCCTTCTCTACGAGTGGCTGCAATTACTCCTAGTCAAACTCGAAGTTGAGGACAAACTTTACTCTAAATTCACGATAGAGAGCATAGAAGAAAATGCTCAAGGATATACCCTCAAAGCTGACATTAAGGGAGAGAGATATGACCCAGAAAAACACCCGACAAAGACAAGCGTAAAAGGAATCACGTACCACGAGATGAGAATAGTCTACCAAGAAGACCTAGTCAGAGTGAGATTCTTACTCGACATATAATAGTGATAGGCAAAGACCATCAAAGATAGGGTATAATAGACAGCATGAAGGTGATAGGTGAAGATCAAGATGTCCCAGAGAATACCCAACATCCCCCTAGAACAAGTCAACAAGCATACATGGACAATACCTAAAACCTATAGACCCGAAATGCGAGCGCCCTGTGTAATCTATGCAGATAAGCAGTTAATCCAGAAAATGAGGACCGACAGAACCCTCCAACAATGTGTTAATGTCTCCACCTTGCCCGGTATTCAGAAACATGCCCTGACGCTTCCAGATGGACATGAAGGTTACGGATTTCCTATTGGAGGGGTAGCCGCCTTCGAACATGAGGAGGGCGTCATTAGCCCAGGTGGGGTCGGCTACGACATTAACTGCGGAGTTCGCCTGCTCCGTACCAATCTCACTATCCAAGACTTCAAAGACAAAATCCCGCGATTTATTGACACTTTGTTTAAGCTTATTCCCTCAGGACTAGGCTCCCGGGGAAAACTGAGGCTTACTCAGCACGAGCTTGATGAAGTCCTTGAGAACGGAGTCAGCTGGGCCATAGAAAAGGGATATGGATGGCCAGAGGACGCAGAATTCTGCGAAGAAGAGGGATGCATGCCCGAAGCGAACTCACAAAAGGTCAGCCCGACTGCGAAGAAAAGAGGAGCTAGCCAACTGGGAACTCTGGGCTCTGGAAACCATTTTCTCGAAATTGAAGCTGTTGATGAAATCCATGATCCAGCGGTGAGTAAGACTCTCAACATTACCCAACCAGGACAGATAATGATGTTGATCCATACTGGATCCCGAGGATATGGACACCAGGTCTGCGGAGACTATCTAAGAATCATGGAACGCCTAGCACACCGACATAGAATTCTGCTTCCAGATCGAGAACTTGCCTGCGCACCCCTATCATACCCTGAGGCTGACGATTACTACCAAGCCATGAGTACTGCATGTAACTTTGCATGGACCAACCGGCAGATAATAACCCATTGGGTACGCCAAGCTCTTCAACAAACCTTCCAGACCGATCCAGAAGACCTGGATCTACACATAGTCTATGATGTAGCACATAACATCGCAAAGAAAGAAGAGCATACAATCGACGGAAAACGAATACCTGTAGTTGTACACAGGAAAGGCGCTACTCGTGCCTTCCCACCCAACCATCCGAAGATCCCAAACGCCTACAAGAATATTGGACAACCCGTCCTAATACCAGGCTCCATGGGCACAAGTTCCTGGGTTCTTGTCGGCACACCCAAGGCCATGGAACTAAGCTTCGGTTCAACTGCACACGGAGCAGGAAGACTCATGTCTAGAAGAGCAGCCAAACGACAGTATTGGGGGGGAGATATTGTGAAACAATTGAAAGCAGAAGGTATCATCGTCAGAGCTATGGACCCTAAAACGGTCGCCGAAGAGGCTCCAGGGGCCTACAAGGATGTAGATGCAGTAGTTGAAGTATCCCATCAAGTTGGTATAGCCACAAAAGTCGCGCGACTTGTCCCCTTAGGTGTAACAAAAGGCTAGCGTACTACCTTGTTGTGACCGACAAACAAGTCCCCTTCGGATAGCCTTCAGTGAAATTTGCATATTTCTATGAACATGACTTCTACGAAAAGGATTTTTGAGATAAATCCTGAGAGAAGGTTAAACAGTGCTATTTGGGAGAATTTGGGGTTATGAAGCGAGAATTATATTCAGAAAGAATGGGAAGATTGGGAACCGAGAGTGCCTTTACAGTTCTAGCAAAGGCAAAAGCACTTGAAGCAAAAGGAATAGAACTCATCCACTTTGAGATCGGTGAGCCGGACTTTGACACACCCAAACACATTATTGATGCAGCAGTTGAGGCAGCGAGAAATCAATGGACACACTACACACCCAGTGCAGGTATAGCTGAGCTGAGAGAAGCAATAGCAGACACGGTATCCGAGAGCAGGAGGATCGATATTGATCCGAATAGAGAAGTAGTTGTCCTGCCAGGAGCCAAACCTGCTATATTCAACTCACTAATGGCAATAGTGGATTCAGGAGACGAGGTTATAGTCCCAAACCCTGGATTTCCAATATATGAATCCGTAGTCAGATTTGCTGGGGGAGAACCTGTCTTCGCCAAACTGAAGGAAGAAGACGATTTCAATATGAAGGCAGATGATATTGCGAAGCTAGTGACTGAAAAGACAAAAGTGATTATAATCAATTCCCCTGAGAACCCTTGCGGTTCAGTACTCCAGAAGAGCGATGTTGAAGCACTTGCCGAGTTAGCAATAGAGAACGATATCTTCGTCATATCTGACGAGGTCTACTGCAAGATATTCTACGAAGGAGATGAGTGCCTAAGCATTGCATCAGAACCAGGAATGAAGGAGAGAACCTTGATTATCGATGGGTTCTCTAAGACGTATGCCATGACAGGTTGGAGACTAGGATACGCGGTAGGACCTGCACAGCTCATTGAATACATCACACAACTGCAAACCAACTCAACATCTTGTGTAAACGCTTTCGTACAGAAGGGAGGAGTTGCCGCCCTTAGAGGACCCCAGGACTGTGTTACAGAGATGGTTGCAAAGTATAGAGAAAGAAGAGACACAATAGTCCAAGGATTGAATGAAATCGACGGCATATCTTGCAGAATGCCAAGAGGAGCCTTCTACGTAATGGCCAACATCCGGGACCTAGGGAAACCGTCGAACGAATTGATGGAACACTTGATGAAGGAGGCCCGCGTAGTCACTCTTCCTGGACCAGCCATGGGAAGCTACGCGGAAGGATATCTAAGGTTCTCATATGCAACATCCATAGAGAACATCAAAGAAGGAATTAAGAGAATAGAGACGACGGTCTCGAAACTCCAATAGTCAAGTCGAGAAACACTTCGATTCTCTGTAAGAATTAGCAGACTTGCCCACATCTGACCGGGACCAAGATAAAGGTCCTGGTCGTTATTCTCATCTAGATTGACAACCTCATCAAGAGAAAGAAATGATCTTATTGCTGGATGTAACAATTCCAGAACGAAGGGTGAAGTATGTATGGTTAAGGTAATTGGAATTTCAGGTAGCCCAAGAAAAGATGGAAATACTGAGTTTTTAGTAAAGGAGGCTCTCGACGCAGCGAAACAGAATGGAGTTGAAACCGAGTTTATCAGCCTTATCGGAAAGAGAATTGACCCATGTGACGCATGTAACTCATGTAGGAAGACAAAGAGATGCCACATCGATGACGACTTCGAACCGATTTACATGAAAATGGAGGAGGCTGAAGGGATAATCATCGGTTCCCCTGTCTATTTCGGGTCTGCAACACCTCAGGTCAAGGCGTTGATCGATAGAGCTGGATACATACAAGGTAGACGGGGAGATAAATTCAAAGGAAAAGTAGGAGGGCCGATTGTTGTCGCCCGCAGGGCAGGACAAAACTTCACCTTCGCTCAGCTACTATTCTTCTTCTTCATAACTGAGATGATTATACCAGGAGCGTCTTACTGGAACATTGCGTTCGGGAGAGAAAAAGGAGAAGCCAGACAGGACGAAGAAGGTATCGAAACCGTCAGAGACTTCGGTATGAAGGTTGCATCTCTAACAAAGAAACTCTTAAGCTAAAAGTTTCTCATACTCTTCAAGTGCCTTCTTTTTCGAATAGACGGGGAGAGAATATGATTGAAGTGGATGGGCAGCAGAGAAGCGGTAGTGGTACAATACTTCGCCTCGCCGTGGCTTTCTCTAGTATACTTGAAGAAGAACTGCACATCTACAATATTCGTAAACGAAGGGCGAAGCCAGGGCTTAGACCACAACATCTTGAGGCAGTCCTGACCGCTGCTAAGATCTGCAACGCAAAAGTGGAAGGGGCAACCCTAGACTCAACTGAGCTTTGGTATTATCCACAAAAGATCAGAAGTGGAAGAATCGATGCTAGTATTGGCACCGCGGGCAGCATCCCAATGCTCTTGATGACCATCCTTCCAATCTGTGCACACAGCAAGGGACGGATTATTCTCAATGTTTCCCAAGGCGGAACTGATGTCAGACATGCCCCAACAATCAACTATATAGATTGGATTCTTCTGCCGACTCTAAAAAAGATGGGTATCAAATCCTCACTCGAAATCACACGTTACGGCTATTATCCAAAAGGAAATGGGGAGATCTCGATCACAGTCGATCCCCCTAACAAATTGAGACCATTAAAACTTGAAAAATTCGGTGAAATAACCCGAGTTGAGGGAATATCTGTAGCAACCTTCCTGGATGATAGAAGAGTGGCGGAGAGACAGGCAAAGTCAGCCGAAGAACATCTTGCGAGAAACGGAATCAAATGCGAGATAAAAACTGTAAACGACCAATCCAACCCGATCCAAAAAGGTAGCTCGATACTGATCAGAACCTGCACAGATACCGGCGTAATCCTAGGAGCAGACTCGATAGGTGAGATCAGAAAACGTAGCGAACAGGTTGGACTAGAAGCCGCCAGATCAATATTAAAAGAGATTAGAGAGAAACCCACTGTGGATGTCCACCTCTCAGACATGATAGTCCCCTACGTCGCATTTTGCCAGGAAGACTCGTCCATCCTATGCCGAGAGATGACCGAACATCTAGACACCAATATTTGGTTGGCACAAAGAGTATTGGACGTAAGATTTGAGGTAGCGAAGAAGAAACAACTGTTACAGATAAAATGTCAGAAGAAATGCTGATAAGAGAATGATAATGTAGTCTTCATACGATGGAGGGGAGAAGAATAATGTCGTTTGAAGAAGCTCAGACCAAAGTCAAGGAGATCTCCTATGAAGCTCACAAGGAGAAAGTCTACACCTCTGCCTTCTTTGTAACTCTGCTGACAGAACAGGTAGGACAGATCGCGGAGAAATATCTACACGAAGGCAGATACGGAGAGGACATAGAGGTAGATATTACGGATGTGATCCTGGTCTCTCTGGCATACTTGAAT
>CP070773.1:1029807-1036738 GCA_020345945.1 Candidatus Bathyarchaeota archaeon
ACGAGCACAATGCATCGTCTCAAGTCTTTTCACTCTTACCTTCATTCTTTTGACAGCCACCATTATCTCAACTCTTTAATACAAGTAAGTTTAGGGATTGGGTTCTGATATTTTTTAGAAACTAAATCTTGTTTTTGGTATTTCGATGCTAATCTAGATAAGTGGAAAGGTTGGTCTTTACCTCCTTTCTTCCCTATCTAGGATACTTCTTTATGAATGGCTATTCGGGCATCAGAATATCGGTCAGATCGTTGAGGTCAGGCATGTTCTCCAAAGAATTCACGGCTTTCTCAAGCAGAAGGGCTTTCTTAGAGCTGAGAACGAAGGAAGAAAGATAGAGGAACTTCTCCTTCAACTCTTTGCTGTTCATTGGATGTTGCGGATCTCCTTTGGGATAGTTAACTCTCGATGTGAACTTGCCCTTTTTAGTATCGACCGTAACCTCGGCAGGTGTCTCCTCAGGAAAAGTCTTGTCGGCTTCTTCGTCATGTTCAAGAATCGTCTTTTTGGCGATTGTTTGGACTTGTTTCTCCTTGAACCGTTCTTCGGCATACCATTCTGGGCCACTCCTGTATCCAAGGACTAGCATTGCGACAGCCCATGGGACACTCCACCATGCATCCTCCATGCTACTAGGTTCCTGATTATCGTAGGGATATGAAGAGACCAGATTGAATGATTTACAGGTGACCTTCTCTATCTCGTCTGCCTTGATTCTCTCTTTAGACAGCAACTCTTCGAGGGCTGTTAGGATTGGATGAATCCATCTGCATGTTGACCAGGGCTTGTACGATGTGCCCAGTATGTTATAATCGGTTCCCAGGCCTTCTCTCATGACCTTCCAATCACAACTGTCAGAACCAGCAATGACCCAGAAACCATCATCACCATCAAAGACATCAGCTATGCCTGTAAATCCCTCTCGTGCAAGTAAAGCAGCCTCAACCCCTAGCCTTGTCGCCCAAGCATTAGAGTTCTTGATCATGCTTGATGGAAGCGATAGAACCCTCTTTGTTGAGGGGACCGGGGCAGCTCCACCCGCTATTCCAAAGGCATCTCCTATCTCCTTGAGTGAGAGTCCGAGTATCTTGCACGCCGCTGCGGCTGCGCTGAAAGTATGCCAAGTCCCATAAGGCCAAACCTGCCGTCGTCTCTCCTCACTGGGAAGAATCGCGATGCCTAACCTTGTCGAGACCTCGTACCCGCACACAACAGACGTTATGAGATCTCTTCCAGAAGCATTCTCTCGTTCTCCCAGTGCGAGAGCAGAAAAGACCGCCAAGGCCGCCGGATGCCCAACACTGAGATATGTCTCGTCATAATCAAGGATGTTCGCATTTTGGCTGTTCACGAAAGAAGCAGCAGTACAAGGAAACCGCTTCCCCAAACCAAAGATTGTCGATTCCTCAACACCACCCAGTTTCTCCACAAGGCCCATCAATATCTTGGCTTCTTTAGTCACCGTTCCACCGAACGTGCAACCAAAGGTGTCAAGGATAACGGCTTTTGTCTTCTCTACAACAGTATGAGGCAACTTCTCAAAGCTTTCCGTCTCCACATATCTAGCAATTGTTTCAGTCGCAGAATCCATGAGTGGAACCTCAGGTAGGTCTAACCTGTCTCTCTACTGATCAGGCAGGACTGCGGTACATTGAATCTCTACTAAAGCGTTTGCTGGAAGTGCGTTGACTCCCACTGTCGTGCGACCTGGCGGATTAACCGTGAAGTACTTGGCGTAAACCTCATTCATCGCCTGGAAATCATCGATATTAACTAGATAGACCGTCGTACTCACCGCGTTCCTAAGAGACGTACCTGCCGCCTCAAGAATTCCCTCAATATTTTTGAGTGTCCTCTCAGTCTCTGCAGCGATACCACCAGGAACCATCTTCCTTGTTTTTGGATCGATGCCTTTCTCACCAGCCACGAAAACAAAGTTGCCAACCTTGATAGCCTGCGAGTAAGGACCGATAGGTCGCGCACTGGCTTCAGTCTCAATAACCTCAATCTTCAAGATCATCACCTAATCTACGATCTTCAAAGTAGACAGATATTGTTTTTCACTCACAATCTAGAATAACGCTTAGATTCTCCTTCCGTAGAGGTTGATGAACCAATAACTGAAGCAAGTCTTGCTTCTTCAGTCTGGGTTCTGAACTACCCCGAAAGCAAAGCAAAGGTGTTCAAGAAGGTGCATCTATTGCACTCCCATAGATGTGAGCACATCTCGTAGTCTTCCCCGGTTCTCTCTGGTCAGCGTCCCTACGGGTGCCCGAGGAGATCCTACTGGCATCTCTAGCATAGTCATCGCTTCCTTGATAACCGAAGGGAAGGTGCCTAGGCTGAGAGCTCTACGTAACTTGGAGATCTGATTCTGGCATTTCTGGGCCTTCTTCCAGTCGCCGGCATTGAAAGCCTTATAGATCTCGAGTACTAGGTCGGGGGCTACATTAGCTGTGGCGGCCACTAAACCAGATGCACCGATGACTAAAGAAGGAAAGAAGAGGTCATCCCGTCCTTGGAAGACGGCGAACTCTGAGGGAGTAGAGTTCACGAACTGCGTGGTCAACGCTAGGTTGCCCCCGCTATCCTTGATCCCTGCCAAATTATCTATTCGGGAGAGCCGAGTTACTAGATCAGCCGACATGGCTACTCCTGTCCGGAAAGGATTGTTATATGGGAATACAGGCAACCTTGTAGCCTGGGCAACGGTCACGTAGTGTTTGAAGAGTTCGTTGTCGGTCGGTGCGATGTAGAATGGAGTAATAACAATGACAGCATCAGCCCCGCAATCCTCAGCCATCTCAGTCAGGAAAACAGTCTCACGGGTGGTTACGGCTCCGGTTCCCGCGTATACGGGTACTCTGCCTGCAGCCTCCTCAATGACGATCTCAAAGACACGTTTCCTCTCTTCCCGTGTCAAAGACCACCCCTCTCCAGTACTACCGGCAGGAAAGAGGATGTGTATACCTTTCTCGATCAAGTAATTCGTCAATTTTCGCATTGCCTTTTCGTCTAGATTGCCACTATTACGAAAGGGGGTCACTAACGGTACAACGACTCCCTTATGATCCCGTTTCATCCTAGTCATCTCTTTGCACGCTCTTTACAAAAACTGAAATCAAACGGTTTTTATCGTTTATTTGAGCCTCTAACTCGTTGCACTTTGAAGCCTCTGAAAGATTTTACAGCCAAACTCGAATATTGTAGAGGACTCGGATAAGATGCCGAAAAAGTTCTCTTAGACTGAAGGTTTATGCATCACAGACCAGTGGTGTACGAGATGCATCTACTCGTCTAAAAGAGGGTGCCTCGATGGCTTTTGGCAAGGTCGCTATACATAATCGCGTGTTTCTTGATCTTTGAGTACTCTGCCTCATCTACTTCCCTTATCGGTTTTGCAGGAATCCCAACCACGACAGATCTCGGAGGAATCTTTGAGTCCTTGAGTACAACTGCACCCATACCAACGATGGATCCCTCTCCTATCCTTGCGTTATTGAAGACTATTGCTCCAGCTCCTATGAGGCAAATATCATCGATGCGACATCCATGAACGATCGAACCGTGACCGATCGTGACATAGTCGCCTATCTCAACAGGTACATAGCCTTTGAGAACATCTCCATCGTATATGTCTCCACAGTGGACAACAACATTCTCCTGTAGATTTGAGTACCTTCCTATCGTTATCCTATCGACGTCTCCCCTGAGGACACAGCCTGGGAAAACGGAAGTGCCCTCCCCGATCCCGACATTCCCTACAACAGTCGCCAGTTTTGAGACGAGAGCCTTCCCGTTGATCCTCGGCTTCTTACCTTGGTAAGGCAAAATCATCCCGCATTCCTCTTTCGATCGATGAATGAATCTTGAGTTGACGTAGTAAGGTGAGACCCAAGTTTTTGAGCTTTGCCAATTGAAGTCGACTTGGAGCGGGTAAGCATACTTCACGTAAAAGTTTTGGATAGGCAAATTCTAGTCATTCATAAATATCCATCCAGATGACCTCGAATCAAATGTACGTAAATGTACCCATAAGCTAAAAATAGCTCATTTTGGGCTTAACTGATACGCAAGTCGTGGACGGATAAAGGCGATGGAAGATAACTCCCTTGACCTGCGAATAGTATCCCTTGATACTCTCGTCCTCCACGAGAGAGAGGAAATCGACCGCAGAGAGATACTAATAGAAAGGATCACAGACGAGGGAATACTAAGAAATCCCATTGTTGCTGCTGCCATAGGAGATGGAGACCGGCTCCTAATTCTCGACGGAGTCCATAGATACTTCGCCCTCAAACACCTCGGATGCAAAGACACCCTTGTACAAGTAGTTGACTATCACGACGAGAGCATCCAACTCTACACATGGTGTCGATTGATCCCAGACCTCCCGAACTTCTTCACAAAGATCAAGGCACTTGGTCTAAGAACTCGAAGGATGAGAGAGGAAGATGATGTAGCGACTTTCAAGTCGGGAACCGCGTATGGATATGTACGTGAAGCGAATAGATCATCCACACTCATAGAGGGAGACAACCTCTCTCTCGACGAGAAGACTGAGAAGCTCCAACAGATCCTAAACTCTAATGGCGGCCTCCCCAGAGTCCGATACGAAGACATGGACCGATATCTCAAGTCAGGAGAGGTCGAGGGAGGTTTCGTGGTAGGGATCTACACAAAGGATGACGTTGTGAAATTGGCAGGATCGAAGACTAAACTTCCTGCAGGAACAACTAGGCACATCATTCCTGGTCGAGTTCTTAACATAGATGTCTCTATAGACCTCCTTAAGGCCGACACGTCTGTTGAGAAGAAGAATGAACTCCTTGCTAAGAGGATCAAACGGTTGGCCACGGAAGGAAGAATACGATACTACCCAGAATCTGTTTGGCTATTTGATGAGTAGCGGAATCAGTAGTATAAGGGATCTGAATGAGGCTTTAATCTGCTGCAGGGACTAGCCAGTTCTTTCCCAGGAAGGCGTTTTCATATCTGATTCTTTCAGCCATATAGCCCAGCAGATCAAGGTCTGAGAATATCCAGTCTCACTGGATAGAGCTTCCATCTTCTTGATGAAGTCCAGGTCGTCTCTTGCGTCGATATTGAAGACGTCTTCTGCAACTCTCTTAATGATCTTGTCAGGCATGGTGGTGTCTACTCCAGCCTGCATCCGTAAGTATTGAAACGTGATAAGCCCTACTCCAGAGATCGCGCCAACGGGATCTCTTCTCCATCCCTCGTGATTGGCTCGTTCAGCCCAGAATTTCAAGGCAGCAAAATCACTTGAGAGCTTCTCCTCCGTTCTAATCTGATCCAGAATCTTGCAGACGCCTATGGCGACCCGCCAACACCGTTCATTGTTCATAATTCTCCTCAGCCTTGAATCGCGAGGAGATAATCTCGAGAAATCTCTGAACGAGGTTATCTCGCCAGTTTTGATATATTCTCCCCAGAAACGTCTGACTCTAGGAACCACGATCTGAAAATACTTCAAACCAATAGAGTCTAATGCAGCATCTACTACAATAAGGACGGCATTCCCATTCCATCTCATTCCTTGGAAACATCTCTGTTCCCCCTCCTTAGCCATCTCCAGAACATCGCCGTATCTCGCTTGAAATAGACTGTTCACGAGTAAACCTCCGAGATGGTTCAATCGGATTGGGGTATCTCAAATCTGGTTCCGTCACCATCCCCTTAAAGCTTATATCTACTTCACATAGGAGCAAAGTACTATTCTTGGAGGAGTGAAGATTTCTATGGAGATGATAGAAGTACCATCTCTTCTCTGGTACGGGAATACAAGTCTTAAGCTACAATTCCCGGAAGACTGGGAGATTCATCTCGGTGCCATGCCAGGAGCAAACCGTCAAGGGCTAAGTCCTGGGGCTATACGAGAATCCCTCCTGAATCCGATAGGAACCGAGACGATAAGCTCCCTAGCAGCCAAGAAAGAAGAGGCTGTAATCATATTCGACGATATGACTAGACCCACAAGAGCCTTTGAGATCATACCTTTCATTCTGGACGAATTGGCGAAGGGAGGAATATCGGATGACCATATCAGGTTCGTAGATGCCCTTGGATGCCACGGAGCTGATGACCGTCAGGATTTCGTGAAGAAGTTGGGAGAGGAGATTGTGGAACGTTTTCCAGTCTACAACCACAACCCCTTTCATAACCTGACCGAGATCGGGAAGACAAGCAGGGGATCCCCTGTTCAAGTCAACTCTGAGGTGATGGCCTGCGACCTCAGGATAGGTGTAGGTTGTGTTGTACCCCACCCGAGCGCCGGATACGGAGGTGGAGCAAAGATAGTCCTTCCCGGAGTAGTTGGTTTTGATACCATCTACCATAACCACGGAGTTATCGCCAGAACAAGTCCCGGATCCCCGACTCGTCATCCAACGGTAGGATGGGGAAAGATGGAAAATAATGTTGAACGCTTAGATATGGAAGAGACCGCTAGGTTAGCAAAACTCGATTTCAAGGTGGATGCTATTATCAACGAGAAAGCAGAGATAACAGCTCTTTTTGCCGGAGACTTTATCGAAGAACATAGAAAGGCGGTGGAACTTGGGAGAAGAGTCTATGAGACATTCCCCATCCAAGAAGCTGATATTGTAGTCGCCAACACATACGCAAAAGCCAACGAGTCCAGCCTTGCTATGTCTATGGCTTCAGCATCGGTGAAAGAGGGAGGCACTGTTGTGCTGACCGCCAACACCCCTGAGGCACAGATAACCCACTACCTAGGTGGAAAGTTTGGGAAGGAGTTAGGGGGAAGACTGTACTCTCCAAGATCCTACCCAAAGGTGGGGAAGCTGGTTGTCTTCTCGCCCTACAAGATTGTAGATCCCTTCCTCTCTTGGGGGAACCCCGACTCATTTGTCTGGGTCAAGACATGGACAGAGGTACTTGAGGAGAT
>CP070773.1:1036838-1045897 GCA_020345945.1 Candidatus Bathyarchaeota archaeon
CTTCTACGGTGGTTGAGGGTATTGGTGGGTTTATCGGTAACTATGATGTTGGTGTGAGGTCTGGTGATGGTGAGCGGTCGCTTAAGGCTGGTGTTATCATTGTTGCGACTGGTGCGGAGGAGCTGAAGCCTGTTGGCATGTATAACTATGATGGTAAGAATGTTGTTACTCAATTGGAACTGGAGCAGATGCTTCGGGATGGGAGTTTCAAGGCTGACCGGATTATTATGATCCAGTGTGTGGGGGCTAGGAACGAGGAGAGAGTCTACTGTTCAAGAGTCTGTTGTATGACCGCGATCCAGAACGCGATGGTCATCAAAGAAACCAATCCTAACACTGAAGTCTTCATCCTCTACAGAGACATGCAGACTTATGGGACAAGATATGAAAATATCTACAGAAAAGCCAGAGAATTAGGTATACTCTTCATCGAGTTCCCTGAAGACCGAAAGATAACTGTTGATAAGGGAACGGTCAAAGTATTCGATGTTTTCCTAGATGAAGAGTTGACCTTGCCCTACGACCTAGTAGTTCTCTCAACTCCGATGACTCCTCAACTAGGTTCCAAAGATCTGGCAAAGATGTTGAAGGTTCCCCTTGGTGAGAATGGTTTCTTCTTAGAAGCTCATGTAAAACTCCGTCCGGTTGACTTCTCAACCGACGGTATCTTTCTCTGTGGCTCTGCACATTGGCCGTCAGACTTGGCTGAAAGCGTCTCCCAGGCATACGCAGCTGCTTCAAAAGCATCTATACCTCTCTCTAGAGGAAAGGTGAAGACAGAGCCAATTGTATCCTCAGTCGATGAGGAGAAGTGTATCGGTTGCGGTCTCTGCGAGTTGACCTGCCCGTTTAAAGCGATCAGTGTCAAGCAGACAGAGAAAGGAAGAGTTGCAAAGACTATAATCGCTTCCTGCAAAGGATGCGGAGTATGTAGCGCAGGCTGTCCTGAGAAAGCGATTAACATGCATCATTTCACTGATAGGCAACTGACTGCGCAGATAGTTTCACTAGCTGAGGTGAAGACAGTTGGCTCCGACTGAAGAATTCGAACCAAGAATCTTAGGCTTCCTGTGTAACTGGTGTTCCTACGCTGGCGCCGACTTGGCTGGTGTCAGTCGATTCCAGTATCCTACAAATGTAAGAATTATTCGGGTTATGTGTTCTGGTCGAGTAGACCCCACTCTTGTTTTTGAGGGATTCATCAACGGCATGGACGGTGTGATGGTATTAGGCTGCCATCCTGGAGACTGCCATTACTTGACAGGAAATTACTACGCTGAACGACGGATGAAATCTGTGAAGTCCATCCTCGAATATATAGGAGTAGAACCTGATCGTCTTCTACTAGATTGGGTCTCCGCGGCTGAAGGAGAAAGATATGCTGCCATGGTGAAAGGGTTCACCGAGAAGATTCGTGGCCTCGGACCCTTAGACAAGGAAAAACCCGTTGAGGAACTAATGCAGAAGCTAATCGCTGCCAGGGAGGCTTTTGCTCAGCATAGGACAAGATGGCTTGTAGGCAAAGAGAAGGAGATGGTAGAAGAAGGAAACGTCTTCGGCGACAAGGTCTCCCAAGAAGAGTTTGATAAAGTGATGATCGGCTCTCTTCGAAAGGAATACGTGACGAACAGGATTCTACTCTCCGTGAAAGACGATGCTCTTTCAGCAAGAGAGATAGCCAATAGATTAGGTGTGCCGTCAAAAGATGTTGTTAGAAGCCTGATCAACTTGGAACGAGACGGTAGTGTCGCTGTTGCTGAAGTCTCGGATTCCAGCCCCAAATATAGGAGGATATGACTGTGGGCGTGAAAGGAAAAGAGAGCACAATAGTCGATCCGAAAATAGCAGCCTCAACACCAGTTTCCTCGAGAATCGGAGCCGTACTGGTAGTCGGTGGGGGAGTCGGGGGAGTGCAAGCGGCACTCGACCTAGCCGAATCTGGCTTCAAAGTGTACATAGTAGACTCTACATCATCCATCGGTGGAGTGATGGCACAGTTGGACAAGACTTTTCCAACAAATGACTGTTCTATGTGCATTCTCTCCCCGAAACTCGTAGAATGCGGACGACATCTAAACATAGAGATCCTGACCTGCTCCGAGATCGAAGGCATAACTGGCAAAGCAGGTGACTTCAAGGTTACTGTGAAACAGCGACCGAAATACATCGATGTCGAGAAATGTACTGGATGTAGTGAATGTGCAAAATACTGTCCTGTCGACGCTATAGACGTATTCAACGAGGGTCTAAGTGAGAGGGCGGCTGTCTACGTGAAATATCCTCAAGCTGTACCGTTGGCATACATGATAGATAGAGATGTATGCATAGGCTGTGGACTCTGCGAGAGTATGTGCCTAGCAGATGCCATCCACTACGACGACCAAGAAGGAGAACGGGAACTCAACGTAGGAGCAATAATTCTTGCCCCAGGTCTAGAAGAGTTTGATGCCTCAATAAAGAGCGAGTATGGCTACGGGAAGTTCAGGAATGTAATCACGAGCATAGAGTTCGAACGGATTCTTAGCGCTTCAGGACCGTTTAGAGGTCGTGTGCAGAGGCCCTCGGACGGGGAAATACCCCGAAGAATAGCCTTCATTCAATGTGTAGGCTCACGAGATACAACGTGTGGAAACAGCTACTGTTCCTCTGTTTGCTGCATGTACGCCACGAAAGAGGCTGTGATAGCCAAAGAACATCAGAAGGATGTTGAACCCACAATCTTCTACATTGACATGAGATCGTATGGAAAAGACTTCGATAAATACATAGAGAGGGCAAAGGAAGAGTATGGTGTCAGATTCATCAGATGTAGAGTATCTTCTGTTAGTGAAGATCCCGAGACAAAGAACCTGAGAATACGGTACGAGAACGAGGAAGGAAAGATCGTAGAAGAAGAGTTCGACTTGGTCGTCCTCTCTGTAGGTTTCGAATCATCAGAAGGCATTAGAGAACTTGCCTATAGATTAGATATCGAACTTGACGAATACGGCTTCTGCAAGACGCCGATCTTCCACCCATTGGAAACCTCTAAACCTGGGATATTTGTCTGCGGAGCGTTCTCCTCACCAAAGGATATCCCTGAGACTGTGATGCAGGCTAGTGGCGCTGCCGCATGTGCAGAAGGCTTACTATCCCCATCAAGAGGAACACTCATCAAAAGCAAAGAGTATCCTGGAGAGAGAACCATTAGAGGTCAACCACCTCGGATAGGTGTATTTGTCTGTCACTGTGGGATAAACATCGGAGGTGTTGTCGATGTGCCCAACGTCGTGGAATATGCCCGCACCCTACCTCATGTCGTATACTCTGAGGCAAACCTATACACATGTTCATCGGACACCCAGAAACTGATCAAAGAGAAGATCGAAGAATATGATCTCAACAGAGTTATCGTTGCCTCATGTACACCAAGGACGCATGAACCTCTATTTCAAGAGACGATAAGAGAATCAGGACTCAATAGGTATCTCTTTGAGATGGCGAACATCCGGGACCAATGCTCTTGGGTGCATATGCACGAACCCGAAGCTGCAACTGAGAAAGCAAGGGATCTAGTAAGGATGGCTGTTGCCAAGGCCTCGAAACTGGAACCGTTGGAAAGATTGTCATTGAGTGTAATCCCTCGGGGACTCGTCGTTGGCGGAGGGCTTGCAGGTATGACATCCGCACTGGCTCTCGCTGAACAAGGATTTCAAGTCTACCTTGTGGAGAAGGAGAAAGAACTGGGAGGATTTCTACGTCATATACACTACCTGTTGGATGGTAGTGAGACCAAGAAGCATCTAGAAGACCTCATAGAAAAAGTGCAGTCAAACAAGATGATCGAAATCTTTCTCGAAGCGAAGATCGAGGAAATATCTGGTTATGTAGGGAACTTCAAGACCGCTATAGCCATCGGGGAAGATCGAGAGAAAAGAGAAGTGGAGCACGGAGTTGTTTTAGTGGCTACCGGAGGTGAAGAATACCATCCCGATCAACATCTCTATGGGAAAGATCCTCGAGTTCTGACACAGCTCGAACTTGAAGAACGTCTCTCCTCCAAAAAGTTCTCTGGCGAACCTCAGAATGTGGTTATGATACAATGTATTGGATCCAGAGATGACACTCATCCCTACTGCAGTAGAATGTGTTGTAGCGAGGCAGTCAAGAATGCTCTGAAATTAAAGGAAGTCAATCCGAAGTCAGAGGTCTTCATACTTTATCGAGATATCAGGACCTACGGCATAGCTGAGAAATACTACTTGAAGGCACGCGAGGAAGGCGTGACCTTCATCCGCTATAACGACACGAACGAACCGAGAGTCGTCGAACAAACCTCAGATGAAGGAGGAAAGGTCCTCGCAATCACTGTATTCGATCCTACTCTAGGAGAAGAGATACTAATTGAGGCGGACTTCGTCGTACTCAGTGCCGGGGTGGTTCCACCAAAAGCAAACGAGTCCCTGGCGAAGATGCTTAAGGTCCCACTTAACGAGGATGGCTTTTTCCTCGAGGCACATGTCAAACTACGTCCAGTAGATTTCTCGACGGAAGGAGTCTTCGTTTGTGGCATGGCACACGCACCAAAATCCATTGAGGAAAGCATCTCACAAGCAAGAGCAGCAGCATCAAGGGCCAGCACGATCTTGGCACGTGATGCGATCGAAGCCGAGGGCGTGACAGCGGATGTAAACGACAGACGATGTAATGGGTGTGGGCTTTGCGTATTGGTCTGTGCATACAATGCAATCGAGATAGATGAAGAAAAGAAGGTTGCTGTTGTAAACACCGCACTCTGCAAAGGATGCGGGGCTTGTACTGCCACCTGCCGACCTGCTGCTATCGATCTCAGAGGATTCACCAACGAACAACTAGTCTCCGTAATAAACTCGTTCTAGGAGGATTCCAAATTGACAAGCGTAGAGATCAAATCTGAGAGTAAGAAGATAGAAGACATGGACAAAGAATGGGAACCAAAAGTTCTTGCCTTCCTCTGTAACTGGTGTAGCTACGCAGGTGCAGATCTGGCAGGGATAGGTAGAATACAATACCCTCCTAATATTCGAGTCATCCGTGTACCCTGCTCAGGAAGGGTAAATCCCTTCTTTCTCATCAAGTCTTTACAATGTGGTATTGATGGAATACTTGTATCAGGTTGTCATCCGGGGGAGTGTCACTATGTCAGCGGCAATCTTGTTGCCCGAAGGAGATTCGCAGTTCTAAAGTCTCTCATGGAGTACATTGGAATTGAACCAGGCAGACTAAACTTTTCGTGGGTATCAGCCGCAGAAGGAGAGAAGTTTTCCAGAGTTGTTAGCGAGGTAGTCAAGGAAGTGAAAGCTCTAGGACCAGTCAAGCGGCTGGTGAAGGGGGAGTAGGCAATGAGCGAACCCCGAGATCAAATCAGAGAACACGCAAGAAGACTACTCGACGAAGGTAAAGTCGAAGTAATAATCGGATATGAGAAAGGATCGGTACCGCTTCAATCAACGCCTTGTTTTGTAAGGGATGCGGACAATGTTGAGAGACTTATCTGGGACTCGACATGCGGTCCTAACCTCGCCAAGTACCTCTTTGATCGAGAAGGAAAAACCGGGATAGTTGCCAAAGCGTGTGATGCTCGTTCGATCGTTGTTGGTATAGTCGAGAATCAGATTGAAAGAGAAGATGTGGTCGTGATTGGAGTCCCTTGTGAAGGAGTCATTGACCTCAAGAAGATTGATGCGGTTCTTGATGGGAAGGAGATCCTTGAAGCCTCAATGGACAACGATAAGGTGTCTGTCAAGGGAGATGGGTTTGAACAAATCCTTTCCAAGAAGGAATTTCTTTGCGATTCATGTATCAGCTGTAGGCATAGAAACCCTCCGGTCTACGATATCTTGGCTGGTGATGAGCTTGAGGAGACAAAAGAGAGTGATGAGTTTGAGGAGATATCGAAGCTGGAAGCAAAGTCTCCTGAGGAACGTTGGAACCATTTCAGCAAGGAACTCGGCAAGTGCATAAGGTGTTATGCCTGTAGAAACGTTTGCCCCCTCTGTTACTGTAAGGAATGTTTCGTCGACGAGACGATGCCTTCCTGGTGTGGAAAGACAACGGATCTCTCTGATACAATGACATACCATATCATTCGTGCTCTTCACATAGCCGGAAGATGTGTAGACTGCGGAGCTTGCAGTAGGGCATGTCCAGAAGACATAGACTTGAGAGCTCTTACGAAGAAAGTGGAGAAGATCGTGAGAGAACTATACGACTATGAGCCAGGGTTGAGTTTAGAGGAGCTTCCAGTACTGGGAATATTCGAGCAGGATGATCCTCAGGAGTTCATCAAATAGATCGGTAGTGTTGAAGATGAAAGAGAAGACTATCGAGAAGAAAGATCTGTCGGGTTTTATCGACTCTCTGCTCGAGGAATACCAGGTATTTGCGCCAACAATAGCAGAGGGCATACCAAGATTCGATAGAATCTCCTCGAGCACCCAGGTGTCCCTGGACTCCCCAAAGCTTGAGCGTTCTCCCAAAGAGGTATTCTTTCCTCAGTGTGAGACGCTGTTTACTTATCAACTAATCGATGGGAAGATGACGATGGAGGAGCCTCCTGCCTTAGAGAGCGAGAGGGTCCTATTATTTGTTCGACCTTGCGATGTCAAGGCTCTGACTTTGATGGACAGTGTTTTCACCTCCTGGGAGCCAAAAGACACTAACTATCTAGACAAACGTGAGAAGACCATAATCGTAGGAAGGGCGTGCAGTCGTCCCTGGAGTACCTGTTTCTGTACATCGCTTGGCGTAGATCCTTTCGGAAAAGAGGGAATGGATCTGGTCTTCGAGGATATCGGTGATAAATATGTGGTTGAAGCGCTTACAGAAAGGGGTGGTAAAATCATCGATGGTTCCTCTCTATTCAAGGATGCCGAGAAGAAAGATCTGGAGAATTTGAAAGAGGTATCTAAGAAGGCTACTGAAGCTATAAGATCCGAACTGGACGTAAAAGAGATCGAGAAGAAGCTCAAAGCGATATATGACGACTCGTTTTGGGGTAAAGTCAGCGAGAAATGTGTCGGCTGTGGTGTTTGCTCCTACCTTTGCCCAGTCTGTCACTGCTTCGATGTCCAAGATGAAGGAACGGAACTCAAAGGGAAACGGGTGAGGATCTGGGACGCCTGTCAGTATCCTATATTCACCCTGCATGCCTCCGGTCACAATCCTAGAACCTCAAGCAGGGAGAGGATACGACAGAGAATGATGCATAAGTTCAGTTATTTCATCGAGAACTTCGGAGAACTAGCATGTGTCGGATGCGGTCGTTGCATCAAAGGGTGCCCAGGCAACATGGACATTAGAGAAGTTCTCACTGGAATTATGGCGACGGAGGCAGATTGAAGATGCGCAGTCCATATACTCCAAGTCTGACTGTAGTTGACAAGATCATCAGCGAGAATGATGTGAACGACATCAAAACATTCCAACTTGCCTTCAAAGATCAAGACGCTGCAAAAGCCTTCAAGTACACTCCTGGCCAATTCTCAGAGATCTCTCTTCTCGGTGTCGGCGAATGCCCCATTGGAATTGCATCCTCACCCATGGATGAGGATTACATTCAATTCACAGTCAAGAAGGTCGGGGTCTTGACTACGTCATTGCATAACTGTGTTGAGGGAGACGTTGTGGGTGTTCGAGGTCCATATGGAAATGGTTTTCCCACAGATATCATGGAAGGTCGTGATGTGGTGATCGTAGGAGGCGGGTTCGCTTTTACAACCCTGAGATCTCTGACAAAGTATATCCTGCACGAAGCAAACCGAAAGAGATTCGGCAATCTAACAGTAGTCTATGGGGCACGAAACCCGGGTGAATTGCTGTACAAGTATGATCTGGAAGCATGGGGTGAAAGGGACGACCTCAATCTCGTCGTCACAGTCGACAAGGGTGACGATAGCTGGACTGGAAAAGAAGGATTTGTACCTGCCATATTGAAGGAGACTTCCCCTAGCTCTGAGAATGCTGTGATGGTGGTCTGCGGACCGCCGGCAATGATCAGGTTTACGATTCCTGTTATTGAGGAGTTGAAGTTTCAACCAGAAAATACCTACATTTCTCTTGAGATGAGAATGAAATGCGGCATCGGCAAATGTGGTAGATGCAATATTGGAAGTAAATACGTCTGTAAAGATGGGCCTGTCTTCTCGTTTGACGAGCTTCAAGTTCTCCCAAAAGAATATTGAGTAGTATTCTATCTCCCTTGAGATTGGAGGCCCGTAAATGAGGATTAAAGGATACAATATTCCCGGGAGACTCCTCTACATGAAGGAGCATGTCTGGCTCTCTATTGAGAAGTCTGGTCTAGTGAGGATCGGTATCACGGACTATGCTCAAAAAGCTCTTCGCGAGATTACCTTCGTTTATCTGCCGAAAATGAGGCTACAGGTAAGAAGGATGAGTGTTGTTGCGACTGTCGAATCAGTAAAAGCTCTATCGGAGATATATAGTCCAGTCAGTGGAGAAGTTGTAGAAATCAACAAAGAACTAGCCTCGATGCCAAGACTCATAAATCAGGATCCTTACGGTGAAGGCTGGATTGTGCTTATCCGCCCAAGAGACGTCGAGAGGGAATCAAACAACTTCTTGAAAACGAGGCAGTACGCCGAGTACGTGAAAGAGCTTACAAAGATAGACAAGGATCTATTGGTGTATCGCTGGAAAAGAAAGAGGAAAAGCCCGTAAGAAACGCGGTTTTTGAACTCCATTATCTCGAAGCCTATTTTTTGTGCCCTTTGGGCGCGCTGACATGGCAAATCTTACATATTTCTCGTAGAGGAGTCGTCGGGCGCAAGGCGGGGAGCTGCTAGGATTTTACTCTCAACTTGGGAGCTACTTCCACGACTGGGCTGGGGATGATTCCCTTTCGTGCAAGCATTTTCTCAAGCATCGGTCCTGCTTTGGCATTCTCTGCTTTGATCTTTTCGTCGCCCATATCTTTCAATGTCTGGGTCATCTCTTTGATTAGATTGCTGTATATCAGTCCCTCTGCCGCGGAGATGTATGCGATTCTGAACCTCTCAGGACTGATTCCTAGCTTCTCC
>CP070773.1:1045997-1059027 GCA_020345945.1 Candidatus Bathyarchaeota archaeon
GCTTGATTCTTTGATTGAACTTACTGGAGCCAAGTCTGTAAACTACTTGGAAAAACGGCAGTGCTGTGGGGCTCCTACGATGGGGGTAGATGAGAAACTCTCTCTCCAGATCGTCAGGAAAAAGCTCCAGAGCATTCAGGAGGCTAAGGTGGATGCCATAGTTACGGTCTGCCCCTTCTGCCACACTCATCTTGATCTAAACCAGATACGAATAGAGGAAGACTATGGGGAGAGCTATGGAATACCAGTTCTTCACTATACTCAACTTCTAGGTCTAGCCCAAGGCTATGATCCAAATGACCTAGGATTCTACGAGAATCGAGTTATGGCTGACGAGTTGCTGGATCTGATACACAACAAGGAGGATTAGGAATGGGAGATGAACCACGTATCGGTGTATACATCTGTCATTGTGGTGGAAACATTAGCGACACCGTGAATGTAGAAGCTGCGAAGAAATCTTCCAAGGCTATCAAGGGAGTCGAGGTCGCAGAGACAACGAAGTACGTCTGTAGCAACCTTGGTCAGAACATGATAAGACAGGGAATAAAGGAACATAAGCTCAATAGGATTGTTGTGGCTTCATGCTCACCCAGACTGCACCTTGAGACGTTTAGACGGACCGTGAAATTGGAGGGATTAAACCCATACCTTCTCGAGATGGTGAACATAAGAGAACACTGCAGCTGGATCCACGATGATATTGAAAAAGCTACTCTCAAAGCAACCGATCTTCTTCGCGGTGCAGTAGGGCGTGCTCAGTATCTTGAACCCTTGGAACCAAGAAAGGTGAAGGTAAACAGGGACATCTTGGTCATTGGCGGAGGTATTGCAGGGATCACTGCGGCAACTGAACTCGCCGACAACGGCTATCAAGTCTGCCTTGTAGAGAAGTCATCGAGTATTGGCGGTCATATGGCTCAGCTCAGCAAGACTTTTCCAACACTTGACTGTTCATCCTGCATTCTAACGCCAATGATGGTGTATGCAGTACAACATCCAAACATCAAGATTCTTTCCATGAGTGAAGTTGTCTCTGTCGAAGGCTCACCCGGAAACTACCGGGTCTCTGTCGTAAAGCATCCCAGATTTGTCGACGAAGAAAACTGTACAGCTTGTGGTGAATGCTCGAATGAATGCCCGGTGGAAGTTCCCAGCGAGTTTGAGGAAGGAATCGGTACACGTAAGGCCATATACGTTCCTTTCCCACAGGCTATACCAAACTCCTACTTGATAGATAAGAGAGGAACCCCGCCGTGTAGGTCTGCGTGTCCCGCTGGTGTCAACGTACAAGGCTACGTCGCACTCATCTCTCAAGGCAAGTTCAAAGAGGCTCTTGAACTGATCAGAAGAGATAATCCCTTCCCCGCCGTCTGTGGCAGGGTCTGCTTCCACCCCTGTGAGAAAGAATGTAAACGCAACGAGGTCGACGAACCTCTGGCTATCAACGCTCTTAAACGGTTCGTAGCCGATCGTGAGCTAACCCTCAGTACAGAGAAAACTGAACCCATACCCCTAATCCATGAAGAGAAGATTGCAGTAGTAGGATCAGGACCTGCCGGACTTACAGCTGCCCGTGAACTAGCTAAATTGGGGTATCCGGTCACAGTCTTTGAATCCTTACCGAAACCCGGTGGCATGCTAAGGGTAGGTATTCCGAGCTATAGGCTTCCAAAGGATATACTCGATAAGGAAATCGGCCTGATAGAGAGTCTTGGTGTCAAGATCAAGAATAACATAGAAATCGGTAAAAAACTAACGATCAATGATCTCCGCCAGCAAGGTTACGCTGCGGTGTTCTTCGCAGTTGGCGTTCAAGAATGCCGAAGACTGAGAATAGATGGGGAAGACCTTGTAGGCGTAATACCTGCACTGGAGTTCCTAAAACAGGCTAACCTAGGTAGACGTGAAAAAGTTGGACGAAAAGTGGTGGTAATTGGTGGCGGAAATGTCGCTATCGATGCAGCAAGAACCGCTCTAAGAAGCAATGCAAAAGAGGTCTCCATCCTATATCGAAGATCGAGAGAGGAGATGCCTGCATATTCCACTGAGGTAGAAGAGGCAGTGAGAGAAGGAGTCAAAATCCATTATCTCGTTTCACCCAAGAAAATCCTAGGAAAGAAACATGTCAACTCTATAGAATGTATTAGAATGCAGTTGGGAGAACCTGACGAGTCTGGACGAAAACGTCCCGTACCAATAGAAGGTTCTGAGTTCACTGTTGAAGCTGACACAATAATCCCGGCAGTTGGACAGTCCCTTGAGATCTCCCTGGTACCCAAAAAGATGAAGCTCTCACAGGAGAAGACGATCGTTGTCGACCCTATTACGCTCCAGACGAATATATCGTTCGTATTTGCTGGGGGGGATGCGGTAACAGGAGAGGCTACCATCGTCGATGCGATAGCCCAAGGAAAGAAGGCTGCCGTATCTATCGACCGCTACCTTAGAGGCGAAGATATGGAGGTCGAGAGAGGAGAACTCCCCCCAGTAGTCGAAGAGGTTCCCAAGGAAAATGTGGCGAAAGTACCTAGACAAGTGATGCCTAAACTTCCCCTTGACCAGAGAACCATTAACAAAGAAGTGGAACTCGGATTTACAGAAGAAATGGCGTTGAAAGAAGCCAAGAGATGCCTTGCTTGCGGAGGATGCTCAGAATGTCTAGAATGTGAGAAAGTATGTGAGATAGAGGGATGCATAGATCATCATCAGAAAGAAGAGACATATGAACTAGACGTGGGTGCTATTATTGTCTCCACTGGCTTCGAACAGATCAATCCAAAAAACCTGGGGGAGTATAGTTTCGGGGAGCACCCAGACATAATTACCAACCTGCAATTTGAACGCCTAATGATACAAGGAATACGCAAGCCATCCGATGGGAAGAAACCTAGAAAAGTAGCCTTCGTACTCTGTGTCGGAAGTCGCATGTTGAACGGAGATACTGGTGAGAAACACTGCTGCAAGATAGGCTGTATGGTCGCGATAAAACAGGCCAAACTGTTGCAGAAAGCTATACCTGAGGCTGAACCGTGGATCTTCTACGTCGACGTAAGGGCTGACGGAAAAGGTTACGAAGAGTTCTACATGGATGCCCAGGAACACGGCGTACAGTTTGTCAGAGGTCGAGTAGCAGAGGTTCTCCCTACCGACGGAGGAGTCTTGGTGAGGGCTGAAGACACCTCTCTCGGAACACTGATTGAGGGAAACTTCGATCTAGTAGTCTTGAGCTCAGAGATTGTTCCCCATGTATCAACTCAAGATATCGCCAGACGACTTGGTATTCACATAGGATCGGACGGTTTCTTCCTAGAGAGACACTACAAGCTTAAACCCGTTGACAGCCGACGACCAGGAATATATCTCAGTGGATGTGCGCTTGGCCCCAAAGATGTGAGAGAGACTACTCTTGAAGCGATGTCGACAGCTTTACGGGCTGCAACTTTCCTAGGAACTGGTGAAATCTCGCTCTCCCCAGAGGTGGCTTCCATAGATCTATCAACATGCAATGATTGCCGGGAGTGCGTGGATTTCTGTCCTGCAGGTGCCATCGAAGACACGTCGGAAGGATTGGTAGTCAACCCTATATCGTGTATTGGGTGTGGGATGTGTGTGCCCCGGTGTTCCCAACAGGCAATCGATCTTCACCACTGTAACGAAGCTCAACTGCTGGCTCAAATCCATAACCTTAGCAAGGAAGGGGAGTCGCCGAGGATAATTGCCTTTCTTGAAGGCAATACTGCTTATGCCTCTGCGGACCTTGCTGGACAGACCCGGCTGGACTATTCTCCGCTTATCAAAATAATCCGTGTTCCAAGTACTGGGCGGGTCGGCTTTAACCATGTTTTGAACGCCTTCTCCTCTGGCGCTGACGGTGTAGTATTCATTGAAGGGGACGACAGTGTCTTCGACGAAGAGAAGTTGAGAAAACATGTCATTGACCTGAAGAAAGAGTTGAAAGAATATGGGGTTAATCCCCTGCGTTTGATTCATACTACAACCACGATCCCACAATACGACAAGATCTTAAATCTATTCGAGACTTTTGTTGAAAGAATCTCCAAGATGGGAGTCCTCTCTAGAGACGAACGCTCAAGAATCAAAGAAGAAATAATGGAAGCAAAGAAATGACTAGTCGTTTCTTAGTCAAAATATCCTGTAAAATGGAATCAAGGAGAGATATGCGATGACTAAACTATTTGGAAAATATGAGTATCCTGAAGGACTGTACTACTCGAGAGATCATCTCTGGGCCAAGATTGAAGATGGGAAGGTCCGGGTTGGACTTACCGATTTCGCACGGCAGATCTCTGGCAAGATCAGGTCTATTCGTCTAAGACCTCCTGAACGTACAGTTGAACAAGGCAGAACTCTTGGGACTATGGAGACAGGGAAATGGGTAGGTCCAATAAAATCACCGATTAGTGGAACCATCCTTGAGAACAACTCAGTCTTAAGGAGAAAGGCTAGTCTACTTAACGAGGATTCATATGGACAGGGCTGGGTCTCTCTGCTTCAGCCTATAAACCTTGAAGAAGAACTGAAGCTATTGATGACTGAGATTGATGAGTCCTGGCTTCGACAAGAGATGGAGAAATACGGAGAAGAAGAACAACCCTGATTCCCGTATCGCTTCAGAGGCTTTCCTGGAGTGTACTTGATTAGTGCCAAGGGATGGGGATGGTTATAGGGGAAGACAAGAATGACGAAGTTCCCTAAAAAGGTGAAGTACGATATCAATTTGGTTTGGGACATGGAAAGCGGAGGAGATGTCTATTTCAAGCGTTCTCCGAAGCTGAAACTAGATATGCCGGTAGAGTTCGGTGGCAAGGGCAGGTCTCCGTGTCCAGACGAGTACTTCCTATCAGCGGTTGGCGGATGTTATCTCACAACTTTTCTATACTTCAAGGAAAGGCTAGGACTAAAACCGAGAGATTTAAGGGTGACAGTCCAGGCAACAGCGAATTACTTTGCACCTAAGGGCTATAGAATCACAGAGATAATGGTCTTTATGCAGGTCGATGTAGATGAAGAAGAAAAGGAGAAAGCTGAAGAGTGCATAGAACTGACGATAGAACACTGCCACTTGACCCGTTCAATGGAACAGGGACTTCCCATCAAGGTAGTACCCAACGTAAGGGTTCATAGCTGATAACTTTCTTCAAATCAAGACTTGAACTGGTGACGCATCTATGAGGAAGTGGAGGTTGATCGATATGGGCACAGCCAGACCTTTTGTCGCCCAGACTTTCTATGAGGCCGTTGCTGAGGCTGTCGATCGAGGTTTATCCCCAAACACGATAATTCTAGTCCAACCCTCAGATCCCTACGTATGCATAGGCTTCCACCAAGAGGTTGAACGGGAGATCGATCTCGAGTACTGTCGAAGCAGAGGCCTTCCGATTATCAGAAGATCTCAGGGAGGTGGTGCAGTATACCTCGATAGCAACCAGCTCTTCTATCAAGTAGTAGCAAAGGATCAGAATGAGACTATCCCTACGCGGGTAGAAAGACTCTTTGAGAGGCTTCTGAAGGTGACGGTCTATGTTTACAGAAGGCTTGGTTTACCTGCGAAGTTCAAGCCGTTGAACGACGTCATTGTGAATGGAAGAAAGATCTCCGGAAACGGGGCTAGCAGACTTGGAAACGGGACAACAATCCTAGTCGGCAATATAATCCTAGACCTAGACTACGATTCGATGGCTAGCGTCCTGAAGGTTCCAAGCGAAAAGTTCAGAGACAAGATAGCTAAGAACATGAAAGATTGGGTTACCTCGCTGAATAGAGAACTAGGCTTCGTCCCATCCCAAGATGAGGTCAAGACGTCTCTAGTAGAGGGTTACGAGAAGGTCTTGAGAATCAAACTTATCGAGTCTGGGATCACTGAGGCTGAGAGAAGGATATGGGAAGATGAGATTGAACCGAGACATCTCTCCATGGAATGGCTGTACATGCCTGAGTTGAGACACAAAGAGCTCCTAGAAGGAAGAAAAGTGAAGATCGCTGAAGGCATACATGTAGTTGAGACTGATCACAAAGCACAGAAGTTGATAAGAATAAGGGCGGCTCTTAGGGAGACCAGAATAATTGACATAATGGTAACGGGCGACTTCTTCATGGTGCCCGAGGAAGCCCTCCAAGATCTAGAGTTAAGACTAAAGGGGGTATCCCTGAATAAGGACGAAGTCTTAGGTAGAGTTCGAAGGTTTTATGAGAGTAGTAAAGTTCAGACCCCTGGATTGACTCAAGAAGAACTCGCAGAGGCTATAATGAAATTAGGGGAATTCGCAGAGATCTAACCCCCCTCAACAGAGATACTCTTCTACTTTACGGAACACCAGCGAAAGGTTAAAAGACGGGTCTGAGTACAATCCCGAGAACCCTGTATCAGAGGAAGAAGACTATGGAACTCCGCGAGTTCATAACCAGCTGCAGAAGAGTCCTGACGATCTCAAAGAAACCTTCTGGGAATGAACTTCAGCTATCAGTCAAGATTTCTGCACTTGGACTTCTCTTGATAGGCGGAGTTGCTTTCATCATCCGGTTTGCTTCAGCGATGATACAGGGCTTTACAGCACCATAACCTTTGGGATGATCATTTGGAGGCTAAAGAAGAACAGTCATTGGTCTTCGCAGTTAGAACAACTGCGGGACAGGAGAGAAACGTTGCTGATATACTGGCTGCAAGGGCGCAGTCCAAAGGACTTGATCTTCGTGCGATTCTTGCGCCCGAGACGCTTAAAGGCTATATCTTCATTGAGGTTCCAAGCCCTCATCTAGTTGAAGATGCCATCTCAGGGATCAAACACATAAAGTCTAGAGTCCCTGGTCTTGTTAGTTTCGTGGATATAGAGAGATACATCATCACCAAACCTGTAATCGAGGAGTTGGAAGTTGGAGCTTCGGTAGAGATTATCGGGGGGCCGTTCAAGGGGATGAAAGCTACTATAACACGTGTCGACCGTTCAAAGCAAGAAGTTACATTGGAACTACTTGAGGCAACCTTCACTCTTCCGATAACTGTACATGCCGACTATGTGAAATTAACTCGACGGGCTAAATCGGATGAAGAATCAAGTGATGCTGCATGAGTGAGACAAAGAAGATCGATACCTTGATCTCAGGAGGAGAAGCTACTGCTGGTCCACCTCTCGGACCAATTCTTGGGCCCCTCGGTGTAAATGTACTTGAGATCGTGAATAAGATCAATGAGCTTACGAAAGATTATGCGGGGATGAAGGTCCCTGTTCATATAAGTGTCGATGTCTCTTCCAAAGAATTTGATGTAGAAGTCGGTACCCCTACAGTAGCTGCATTGATAGTGCGGGAGCTCGGTGTCTCGAAGGGATCTGCCACCCCAAATACAGAGAAGGTAGGGGATCTCACTATGGAACAAGCTCTAAGGATCGCAGAGTTGAAACGTCATCAGCTTCTTGCAGGTTCAAGCAAGGCTGCAGTAAAAGAGATCCTGGGATGCTGTGTTAGCATGGGCGTTACAGTAGCTGGAAAGGATCCAAAGACAGTTCTAAGCGAGATCGATGATGGAACCCATGCAGAATTATTCAAGGAAGACCCTTGACCTGACCTGATAAATCGAGTCCAGAGGAGACTCTTCGCCAAATAGTTATATACCCTGTTTCAACTATGCTTTCAGCCATTTCGGGAGTTCCTTCGTTGCCTCTTGACTCAAACACCCTTATCTCAACTATCGATCAAGTCAAGAAATCCTCTAAGAAGAGGGGGTTTGTCCAATCAATCGACTTGATCGTGGCTCTGAAGAATATAGATGTCAAGAAACCTGAGAACCGTATGAACGAGCTTATTCATCTCCCCCATCCCTTAACTAGGAAGAACAGAGTATGTGTAATCGCATCTGGTTCTTTGGCCGTCAACGCCAGAAATGCTGGAGCTGACTATATACTCTCTCAGGAGCAGCTTGAGGCGCTCTCAGAGGATAAGAAGGCTGCGAAGAGATTGACAAGGGATTACAACTCTTTCGTGGCCGAAGCACCTTTAATGCCTCTTGTTGGCCGAGTCTTAGGTCCAGTCTTGGGTCCTCGCGGCAAGATGCCAACCCCGGTCCCTCCTAACGTCGATATTGAACCAATACTGCAAAGGCAGAGAGCTTCTGTAAGAATTCGGATAAGAGATCAACTCTCAGCTTCCTGTACTGTGGGTGATGAAGAAATGGAGAGTAGTGATATCGTTGAGAACATTCAAACCCTCGTCTCACGCCTAGAAGAAAAGTATGAGAAAGGGATCAATAACCTAGGAGTCGTTTATCTGAAGTCGACTATGGGAAGCCCTGTCAAAGTGCAGCAAAGTGGGTGAGGTGGGTTCGGATGCAAGTAAGTGAAATTCCTCAATGGAAAATCGAAAGAGTAGAGGCGATCTCCAAAATGGCTCTTGAATATCCTGTAATCGCCATAGGAAATCTCAACAAGATCAGAGCCTCTCAGATACAATCACTGAGAAAGAGCCTTCGTGACGAAGTAACTTTCCTTGTAACTAAGAACAACTTGATCAAGAGAGCATTGAACCGAGTTGAGAAAGAAAGACCCAATATTGGGGAGCTAGTCGAGAGAATCGAGGGATCAAATCTCATAATATTCACCAAGATGAATCCCTTCAGACTTCTCCTACTCCTAGAGAATAACAAGACCCTGCTTACCGCAAAGGTCGGAGATATCGCTCCTGAGGATATAGTCATCTCAGCTGGGAATACTGGAATGCCCCCTGGCCCAGTAATCAGCGATTTCACCGAAGTAGGGGTTCGAACCAGGATAGAGTCTGGAAGCGTCTGGGTCATCCAAGATACTGTTGTAGCCAAGAAGGGAGATCCGATCTCTCTAAAACTAGCAAGCATGTTATCAAAAATGGGAATAAAACCCATAGAGAGCAGTCTATCCATCTACGTCGCATATGATCAAGGAACAGTCATACCCTCAGAGTCGCTGAAGATTGATGTGGAAGGATTCAAGAAGGATCTTCTAGAAGCTGAGCAGAACGCGTTGAATCTTGCTCTATTTGCTTGGTATCCTACAGCAAAGAATATCGGAGGAATGTTTAGGAAAGCTGTTGCCCAAGCCAAAAGTCTGGGGGTCAGCTCCTTCTACATCGATAAAGACTTCATCCCAGATCTGCTTCGTCAATCAAACAATCAAGCTTTGAGTCTAGAAAGTCATGTCGACTGATCAAAGGTTTGGTCGAAGCGGCTACTATTTGGAATAAAGGATACGTTTCTAGGAAAAGTACAAAAAGGAGATCTTGAACTAGGAGAAGGAGTTGAATGTCTAATACAACTCAGTTGCTTATACCATATTTGAATAGGTGCTTGGAGGTGAGAGAGTTCGATGTCTGAATATATTCACGCAGCACTACTGCTCCATACTGCAGAAAAGAAGATCGATGAGAAAAACCTTACCAAGGTTCTATCAGCTGCAGGTCTCAAACCAGACGAGATTCGAGTGAAAGCGTTGGTCGCATCTCTTGATGGGGTAGATATTGAAGAGGCGATCAAGACCGCAGCAGCCGTACCTTCTGTAGCAGTCGTATCACCTTCTGAGGAAGTCAAAGAAGCTCCGAAGGAGGAGAAGAAGGAAGAAGAGGAGAAGAAGGAGGAAGAAGCTATCCAAGGTCTTGGGGCTCTTTTTGGCGCCTAGACTGCTTCCATCCCCCCACTCTTTTCATGCATCTTCCAAAGAGTAGAGAAAGATCTGCTTCTGTACTCCTATACCTTCAAATCCAGGCATGGGAAGTGCGACTTGAACATTAACTCCCGATCCACCGATTAAGAAAAGTGGTATGCAAAAAACATTAGGCATAATTATGAGCCATTCATCGTAGAGTGCAAGGAATTAGAGAGTCCCTTCCGCGCCCCTGTTCAAAAGGTGTCGATAAATGTCCTCAATATTTGATGTCGAACTCTTCGGAGAGAAAGGCTTCAAGAGGAAGAAGTGTCCCACCTGTGGGCGGTTCTTTTGGACATTAAACCCGGAGATAGAACTTTGCGGTGATCAGCCTTGTGTCGAGTATAGTTTCCTCGGGAATCCTCCAGTCCAATCCTCTTTTACACTCACTGATGTCCGCGAAACATTTCTCTCATTCTTCGAGGAGCATGGACATGAACGTATTGGACGATATCCCGTTGTAGCGAGATGGAGAGACGATGTTTTCCTAGTTGGAGCTTCGATATACGACTTCCAGCCTTGGGTAACAAGTGGTGCTGTCCCTCCTCCTGCGAATCCCCTTACAATCTCTCAACCTTCGATAAGGCTGACAGACATAGACAACGTCGGACGAACTGGAAGGCACTTGACGGAATTTGAGATGATGGCTCATCATGCCTTCAACTTCGGTGACAAAGAGATCTATTGGAACAACCGGACAGTCGAGCTCTGTTTCGATCTTTTCACAGATAGAATAGGAATTCCCTCCGACAAGTTGACTTTTATTGAGGATCTCTGGCAAGGCGGAGGTAATGCTGGAGAAGACTTCGAAGTTTTGGTCGACGGCTGTGAGATAGCAACACTCGTCTTCATGCAATACAAGGTACAGAACGGTGACCTTGTCCCAATGTCGACAAAGGTTGTGGACACTGGGTACGGCCTTCAAAGAATTCTTTGGTTAACTAAAGGAACTCCCACAATCTACGACGCGATCTTCGGAGACGTTCTGGGCTTCCTGAGGGGAGAGATCGGTCTCGGAAGACCGGAGGAACAGATCTTTCTCGAAGCCTCTAAGCTTTCAGGCCAGATGGAACTGAGCAGCAAGGAGAGTAGATCAAAACTAAGAGCAAAGATCGCCTCAAGGATCGATATAGCACCCGATGAACTTGAGAGCTTGATGCATCCTCATGAGCTTGTATATGCAATAGCGGATCACACACATGCTCTTATCTTCATGATGGGTGACGGGGTTGTCCCCTCTAATGTTGGCGCCGGTTATCTGGCAAGGCTCTTGATCCGGAAATCCTTGAGATACTTCCGAGAGTTAGGCTTAGAACTCCCCTTGAGAGAACTCGTCAGTCGTCAGATACAAACTCTAACGTTAGACTTCCCTGAATTCAAGGAGATCTCAGACGAGATACTAGAGATAGTTGATGTAGAAGAGGATAGACATCGACAGGTATTGAAAAGAGGTGAAGTCCTCGTCAGAAGAATCGCGAAGGATCTCCAAGGCAAAAAAACCTCAAAAATACCAACTGGAAGACTGGTTGAGTTTTACGATTCCCACGGACTCACTCCTGGCTTTGTCAAAGATATCGCTGAAGGACAAGGTGTTCAAGTCTCAATCCCCGAGGATTTCTATGCTCAAGTCGCTGCAAGACATGAGAAGCCAAAATCTGAGGTGGAGGATTCGATGACCTTTGAGGATCTAGGTGAGAAAATCTCTGGTATTCCGCCGACTAAGTTATTGTTCTATGAGGATCCCTATCTAGACTCTTTCTCAGCAAAAGTCCTTAAAGTAATCGATAATGGGTGGGTTGTCCTAGATCAAACCGCATTCTACTCTGAGGGAGGAGGTCAGCCTGCGGATCATGGAATTATGAAATCCGCCCAAGGAGAAGGTAAGGTTGAGAATACCCAAAGGATCGGAAATACCATTCTTCATCTCCTGAAGGACTCTGTACCCGCGGTGGGGGAGACTGTCTCCTGCGTAGTTGATTGGGATCGAAGAAAGAGACTGATGCGAAGTCATACCGCTACCCACATAGTAAACGGGGCTGCACGAAGAGTCTTGGGACAACATGTCTGGCAATGTGGAGCTCAGAAAGGACTAGATGTCAATCGATTAGACATTACACACCACAAGCATCTGAATGCTGAACAAGTCAAAGAGATCGAGATGACCGCGAACTCTTTTCTCGTTACTAATACCACGGTTAATGTTTCTTTTGTCCCCCGTGAAGAAGCCGAGCAGAAGTATGGCTTTAGGCTTTACCAAGGAGGGGCTGTTCCGGGAAGAGAGATCCGTGTAGTACAGATAGGTGACTGGGAGGTAGAAGCTTGCGGGGGAACCCACTGTCGTTCAACAGGTGAGGTCGGGCTGATCAAGCTGTTGCGTTCAGAGAGGATTCAAGACGGTGTTGAGAGGTTGGTATATGCTGTCGGGCCATCCGCTGTGGAACTGATCCAAGAGAGAGATATGCTTCTTGAAACGGCTTCATCACTTCTCGGAGTTCCCATACTAAAGGTAGATTCAGCCTTAGAGTCTGTTCTTGATATCAACCGTAATACAGAGAAGCGGCTCAGACAAGTTGAAGGAGAACTTTCAGGGCTCCTAGCATCCAGTCTTCTTGAAAACGCTGAAGAAGTCTCAGGATTCAAACTCATCACGTACTCCCGCCCACTTGAAGACATAGATTTCCTAATAGACCTAGGTGGAGTACTCTCACAAAGAGAACCGAAGGTCGTCTCTGTTCTTTTCGCAGTCGGAGATACAGCTCGGATCATCGTGACAGTTGGAGACGCGGCAGTCAACTCTGGTATCCATGCTGGAAAAATCGCGGAGACCCTCTCTAAAAGCCTTGGTGGGGGTGGAGGGGGAAAAGCAGACTTCGGTCAGGGGGGCGGTCCAAAAGTAGATTTGGTGTCCAAGATAGCGTCCTCCCTCGAAGAACTCATCCGTTCCCAAGCAGGCAGCTAGTCTAATGGAAGCTACTGTCTCGGTCCAAAATCGAATATGAGAATAGTCGGCACACCTCGAAGAGTGGCTATAAAGACTGGGTCCATTTGACTCACAGCTCTCCAGAGTGGGTTCTGGATCCGCTCTGCCATATTGATCTGCACAACCAGAAATCTGATCTTATTGACATCTCGAACGTGATGAAGACTCGCCCTATAGTTAAACCGCACATATTTGTGTGAGTCATCTAGTTGCTGGAACTCTTGTTCATAACCGATCAGTCCTATCCTTGAATCTACAGGGACATTCTGCTTGATCCAATCTACTGCTTCCGGTACCCCCCCTCCTGGGTGTCCTATTAAGTAAGTATAATTCTCCCTGCCTATGATCGGGTTATAATAGA
>CP070773.1:1059127-1070857 GCA_020345945.1 Candidatus Bathyarchaeota archaeon
TCGTTTCTTATGATTTAAGTTTCAGGATACATGAATTGGTGAGAGATGGTTATGCTAGTCGTTGTAGGTTCCGATAATCCCGTTAAGATCAAGGCTGTTGAGAATGTCTTTAAGGCTTGGTATGGAGAGTGTGAAACAACTGGGGGACGTGTTGAAACAGAGTTACCAGGTCAACCTCTTGATTTGTCTCAAACCCTAGAAGGTGCGATCAGGAGAGCACAGAAAGCTATCGAGCTGTCTCCTAACGCTGATTTCTCTGTCGGAGTTGAAGCAGGACTTATAAAGATTCCAAATGAGGATTGGCGTTACTTCGATCAACAGATCGCTGCTGTCCTAGATTCGAAGGGATGGATGACGTTAGGTGGAGGTCCCTCATTCGAGCATCCTAAAAGTGTATTAGAAAGGGTCTTAGCCGAGAACAAAGAGGTTGGTGATGTCTTCGAGACAGTTTCAGGTATCCCGAATATCGGTCGTCAGGAAGGCGCCGTAGGTTACCTCTCAAAAGGAAGGGTCTCAAGACTGTCTATTACCGAAGTAGCGGTATCAATGGCTCTGATACCCCGTATTATGCCTACTTTATATCGGTGAGACTGTCTGTAGGTATCTCGATACTCTTTTCAAGAACACTTTAACAAATCTATGTTCAATTAAGTTAATTTTGTACTTGAATGCATCTAGGAATATCAAATGTCCAGTATCATCTCGTCTCATCCTTCGACCACCTTCATGTTGGCAAGGTTCTGTTCAAGATGCCTATCTCTGTCAATTCCAGACAATCAATCGGGTGCTTGTCCGACTATTCAAGAACCAAATGTGCTATGTGAGGACTTATCTTGGTCTACATAAAGAAGCTTGAAATGCGCGGTTTCAAGTCCTTTGGCCCCAAGAAGGTGACCCTTTCCCTGGATAAGGGCTACACTGTGGTAAGCGGACCAAACGGAAGCGGAAAGAGTAATGTAATCGATGCAATACGTTTCGTGTTAGGTGAATTGAGTGCGCGTTCTCTTCGTGCAGGACGCTTCGCAGAAGTCATCTTTGATGGAAGCAAGAGAGCGAAGAAGTCTCAGATAGCTATTGTCAATATAGAATTCGACAACACAGATAGAAGAATCCCGATTGATCTCGATACTGTTTCAGTTTCTAGGCGAGTCAGCCGAGATGGTCAAAGCATTTACCAGCTGAATGGGAGAAACATCTCTAGATCCCAGCTCACCAACATCTTGGCTGTAGGAGGTTTGCACTCCAAGGGACATAATATTATCATGCAAGGTACTGTAACTCGACTTGCAGACTTGACTTCCGAAGATCGTCGAAAGATCGTCGAGGATCTGACTGGAATTGCCGAGTATGATGCCAAAAGATCTGAGGCGCAAGTCCAACTGAATCAAGCAGAGTTCAACCTTAGGGTAGCAGCCGCTAGAATCGAAGAGGTTGAGAAGAGGATGGCTGCCCTCGAACGCGAGAGGAATGATGCGATAAGACATGATTTCTTGTCTAACGAGATAAGACGTTTAAGAGGTCAGATCTCCTCGAGAAGACTCGATGTCCTGGAATCTGAGCTGGATAATCTCAGGTCGAGACTTCAAGAGAAGAGAGAATTGAGTGGAAGTCTCCGAGAGACTTACGAGAATCTGCAACAGAAAAGAGAGAAGGTTGAATCTGAATGGAGACGGTTCAATGAGGATGTTGTGGAGAAAGGAGGAACCCAACTCTTCTCTGTTCAGGAGAAGATGGGAGACATCAGTGCTCAGATAGCTAGTCTCCAGTCCGAGATGGACAGTAACAAGGCGCGTCTCCGTGCTCTATCAGAGATGAGGGAGAAAGAGAGACAACATTCATCTTCTCTCAGAGATCGTATCAGGGAGGTTCGACGTAAGGTCTCCGATCTAGCTAAGGCCCGTAAAGACTTGGAACTCCCATTTGAGAAAAAGCAGAAAGAGAACAAGGGGCTGACTGAGGAACTTGAAGGACTGCGAGAGGTTTTTTCTGGCAGCGGGGATGACTTGAAGGCAATCGACGAAGAGATCGAAACTGTAACCAGCAAGCTCGATTCTGTGGAAGAACGCCTACAGAGTAACAGGCTGAAATCTGAGGTACTGTTTCAGGGTCTGAAACCGATGGAAACTAGATACTCCTCCTTTTCCTCAACAGTCAAGAACCTTGAGAAACACATAGAGAATCTGGAACAGTTCAAAAGAGACGAGAAGACAACCCTTGAGGTTTTGGATAGATCTCTTGACCGGTCGGCTGCCCGAAGAGAGTCTGTTGAAGGCGAGATATTTCAAGCAGAGAAGACGGCTTCAAAGGCAAAGGGAGTTCTTGTAGAGTTCGAGACCAAGAGCGAGTTTCTAGACGTCGTCTCTGCAGAGGAGAATGCTCTACGTCAGATCGAAGAGATGGGAGACACCGGTGCGATACGTGGTATTCTAGGACGTGTTGAAGATTTCCTCAAGCCTGATCCTGCCTATGAGAGACCGATCAAAGCAGCGTCAGAGGGATGGATGAAGGCTATAGTTGTTGAGGATTTAGAGGTGGCTGCACGGTGCATCGAGAGCCTAAGAAGAACGAAGTTAGGACGAATCAAACTTATCCCTCTCAAGAACCTAGGACCTCTACCTAACCTTGAACCTCCTCATATTAGAGGAGTGGTTGGGCTTGCCTTCTCATTCGTGAAGACTGAAGGCAGATTCTCAACCGTGGCACGATACTTACTGGGAGACACCGTTGTTGTCTCCTCTGAAGACACTGCACGAAGGCTTTCTGCTCAAGGATTCCGATGTGTTACCTTAACTGGAGACCTCTTTGAAGCTGGAGGTGGTCTAGAGAGTGGCTACTACAGAGCACCTGTCGAGTTATCTCAAATTCTCCCGAGCATCTCGGCGATAAAGAGCCTCGAAGACAGTGTGGAAGCCCTTGAAGATATCCTCCAGAAAAGGAGAGAGGAGATGGAGACCCTCCTCGACGAAGAGTCCCGGATGTTCAAAGAACGGTCACGCAGATTGAATGCAATCGAAACCTTGGATCGTGAGACCGAAACGATTCAGACCAATATTACCATGGTCAAGAATACGCTGAGATCCCTCTCAGAGAGAATATCTGAGACAAAAGAAGAGATCTCTATGATCGAATCCACCTCGTCTCCCCTAGAAACCGATCGGACCATGCTTACTAACGAGCTTGACCTTCTGAAGAAAGAGTGGGAAGGGGTGGCACCAGCATATGGTGGACGGAAACTCACAACGCTCGAAGCCACGAAAGCTGCCCTACTAGACGAGATCAATAACCTCCAGAATCAAATAGTCTCAATCTCAGGAGAGATCTCAACATTTGAGAGCAATCTTCAGAACACATTGCAACCCGAGTTTGAAAGGTCTAAGTTAGGCATACGTAACTTAGGTTCACAGATTGCGAAGCTTGAGAATACCATAGAAGAGACGAATACCACAATCTCCACACTTAATGAGCAGCTTAATGTATTGCAGAAGACGAAAGATCGCCTATCTGTGTCGATCTCCTCCATAAGAGAGGAACGACGCAGATTTGAGACTATGCTAGACGAGATTGATGAGCAGATCAAGGAGGTCAATACAAAGTACGAACCCGTCAACCAAGAGTCCCATCAAATGGAGTTGGAGGTTCAGAGAAAATCGTCAGAACACGAACATGTACTAGAGGAATTGAAGGCCTTAGGGTTCGAGAATAGACTGAAAACAAGTGAGGGAGACATTGAAGAGATAAACGATGTTCTCAATCGAATGAGGGATGAGCTTGCAACGCTTGGGTCGGTAAACCTTCTTGCAATCGACCAGTATTCTCAACAAGTAGATGCATACAAACAGCTTTCTATCAGAAGAAACGAGGTTGAGACAGAGAAGATATCGATCCTGGACTTCATGGATGAGATCGAACAGAGAAAACGGAACGCCTTCATGGACGCCTATTCTAAGATCGATACAGGCTTCAGATTCTTCTTCTCTAAGCTTACTGGAGGAGGAAATGGATGGCTTGAGTTAGAGAATAATGAGGACCCATTCGCCGGGGGACTTGACATCTATGTAGAGTTTCCCGGAAAGAGTGCGCGTCTTGTAAGCGGTGCTAGTGGCGGTGAGAAATCCGTGTCAGCGGTCGCGTTCATGTTTGCCGTACAGGATCTGTCTCCAGCTCCCTTCTATGTGTTCGACGAGGTTGATGCTCACCTTGATATACATAACGCCGAGAGGCTTGCAGACATGTTACTTGAGAACTCCTCTGGTACACAGTTTATTGTCATCTCTCTAAGAGACGTTGTTGTAGATCGAGCTCAGAAGCTCTTCGGGGTATATGCTCAGGACGGCGTTTCAAAGGTTGTATCAATAGAACTAACAAAGACTGTGGGAGAATAGTGTCGGATACTACATCTAATATTACAGAGAAACCTTTCTGGCTGAGACCCCCATGGATTGTACTATTCGACCTTATCAAGCTTCGACGTCTAAGACCTTGGGATGTCAACCTAGCCCAGATATTGACTTCGTTTATCCTTGAGATGAAGAGACAAGGATATATCGACTTCACAGCTTCTGGTGTAGCTCTCTTATCTTCAGCAACGATCTATCGGATGAAATCAGAGCTAATCTTGAAACTTCAGGAACCTCCAAGACTGCCTAGAGAGCGGACAGTCGATTTCATACCACCTCCAATCCCGATACCATTCAGATACGAATACACAACGACAACTCTGGACGACCTCATCACCGCTCTCGAAGGACCGCTCAAGATTGAGCCGAATGCCCTTTCAACTCAATACGAAGTCACAGAGCTAGTCTCCCCCCCTCCAATACTGGAGGAACTGGATGCATTCCTCACCGAGATTGACCAACATATCGACGAGTTGAATGAAAAGATTCAAGAACTCTTGGAAGAGGAGGCATCAATCCCATTCTCTTTACTGACTATAGGTCTCGATAGGCTTGATCTGATTAGAACGTTTCTTATGCTTCTCTTCCTTGTGTCGGATCGTAAGATAGATCTAATCCAAGATGAGGAGTTCGGGGAGATACTCATTGGGCCCCCATCGGGAGGTTCAGAAGAACTTGAGTGACCCTGAGAACCAAGGGAGTGGGCAGACCTCTAGGTCTGACAAAGAGATGCGGGATAGATCGCTAGTAGAAGCTGCCCTATACGTCACTGGCAGACCTCTCGAACTTAGAACTCTTGGTTCCGTGCTTGGAACTCGTTCCAAGAAGAGAGCAAGATCCGTTGTTGAAGCAGTCAAGCAGTCGTATGACAGCAGGACAGGAGCCTTAGAGATAGTCGAGTTGTCTGATGAGCGTTTTGTTCTTCAACTCAAGCCCAAGTTTGTGGAGCATGTTAGACGTCTAGCAACACGGCCACTTCTAACTTCTGGACCTCTACGAACTTTGGCGTACATCGCTTACCGACAGCCCGTAATCCAGTCACAGGTAATCAGTGTCAGAGGCTCCCATGCATACGATCATATTCGGATCTTGGAAACCATGGGTCTAGTAGAGAATGAACGGTTTGGCAGAACCAAGCTCCTGAGAACTACCCGTATCTTCTCAGACTACTTCAATTTAAGTCACGATCTTACAGCAATGAAACGTCAGCTTCGATCTATCTTCAATATTGTAGAAAAAGAGAGTAGTACGCCAGTAGGTCAACAGTAGATTTTCTGGATAAGATTATCTAATCGAGTGGAAAGATGACTAGCCTCCTCGTGTAATCGATCTTAACAGACTCTCGGTATGGGTGGTCCCTCGGGCTTCTCGATTATTCGGGTACCTCCAACAGATGTCTCTAGAAGCACATATCCGGGATTTCCACCTCGGACATTCCCAATTATTTCCGCTTCCCCCCCGTATCGTGTCTTTCTGATGTTGTGAAGCGCCTCCTCAGCCTTCTCCTGTTTGATGCAGATAATTGCTACACCTTCGCATGTTATATCAAGAGGGTCAAGACCTAACATCTCTGACGCCGCGACTACAGAGTCTCTTATTGGAATCTCCTCCTCTCCAACCACGATGCTGACTCTTGATTTCTCAGCAATCTCATTCAACGCCATAGCAACTCCTCCCCTTGTAGGATCTTTCATAGCAGTGACTCCGCCTGTCTTTAATGCTGCCTCAACGGTTTCCCATAGAGGGGCAACATCTGACTTCAACTCCGTCTCGAAACTCAATCCCTCCCGGCTCGACAGCAGTGCTACACCATGGTCTCCGATGGGTCCTGTTACTATCACTTTGTCGTCGATGGATGCACCGCTATCCACGACGGTTTTCCCCCTTTCTGCCACCCCAATCCCGGAAGTTGTTATCACAAGCTGATCTATTCTCCCTCTAGGCATAACCTTCAAGTCACCCCCGATTATGGCCACCGAGATCTCTTCTGCAGTCTCGTTCATCGATTGGATTATCTTCTCAAGCTTCGAGATCGAGAATCCTTCTTCTATTATCAGTGAGTCGAGGATTGCTACAGGTCTTGCCCCCATCATCGCCAGATCGTTTGCAGTACCTGATACCGAGAGGCGTCCTATATCTCCCCCGGGGAAGAAAATTGGATGGACGGTATGTCCATCAATAGAGGAGACTATTTCAAACTCGCCTACCTTCACAGAGGATCCATCTGCCAACTCATCCAAGCCAATCCCCTCCAACGCTCGTCGCAAAGTGACCTTGGGCAAGATTACTCTCCGAATCAATCTCTCTGTTACCGCGGCTCCAGAGCCGTGGGTCAGATCTATGAACTCTTCCTCCAAGTCTGTTCCGCTCTCTTATTCCTCGAACCTCTTTAACCAAGCTATATCCTTTTGGATCTTCACAGGTCTGATGAGGTTGTATAGATGTAGTTTTCAAGCATTCTGGAAAGGTTTATATCAATTGAGGCTTTGATCAAGTCAAAACCGAATCTGGTGATTGTTATGCCCCAATGGCATGGTGGCCTAGGCAAGAGAAAGAACACTGGCGGAAAGAGAAGACCCTCAAGATCGAAACGGTCATATGAGAAAGGTAGTCGTCCGGTTGAAACGGTTCTAGGAGAAAGGACATCCCGAGAACGTAGAGGTCTAGGAGGGAAGAAGACCATTATACTTCTGAGAGCGAATGAGATTAATGTTACCGATCCTAAGACAAAGCGGACCCAGAAAGTGAAGATAGAGGAGGTCCTTGAGAATCCAGCCAATGTCGACTATAATCGACGAGGAGTAATAACTCGAGGAGCGATTGTAAAGACTCAATTTGGTAATGCGAAAGTGACATCTCGTCCAGGTCAGTGCAGTGTAGTCAACGGTATCCTCATTTGATGGTTCTTCTATTCCTTTGGCTGCATCTTTTCCGTGTTGTGACCAAAACCTCTATCATTCGTGAGAGATTTCTGTTCTATAGGATTTCAAGGAGGAATTTATCTGAGGCGCCGTAATGTCCAAGTAATATGGCTGTCCTACTTCGATTTGGGAAAGACACGAAGTGAAGGACGTCGTGTCCCTAAGAAGATAGCTTTGGAGTCCCCTAAGATCTCGGAGTTGATCTCTGCCTGCAGTCTCCTAGGGCTTGAAACCCAGTCCTTCCCTGATGCGAAGTACTCTCGTTCTTGGTGGGAGAACTGCGGATATCTTCTCGTGAAGAGCCGATTGTCGAAGACTGAGACTCTCCGTCGAATATCTGATGCGATGAGACAAGTAAGGGCGAGAGAGAAGAAGTAGAAGATAAGGTGATTTCAACTCTGTTATCACTCTAAGCTATACCTTTGTATGTGTTTGATGATGGGGACTGGACGGCATTCTGTGTAAAAGAGTCCTGTCTCGGCTGTGTTTTTGCAATCAAGCCTCTTTCTAATCCTATCTTCTTGGAAGGTTTCAACCATCAGCAAAGATATCTGAGAGAGATGCTGAGATGGGACATGCAGAACTCCTAAGGAAATTTCTAGGAAAACCGATAAGAGATATATACGGAAGAAACCTGGGCAACATTGTAGGTATTATTCTGGATGAAAAAGGCGGAGTCGGAGCAATCGGAATAGAACGCGGAGACGGGGGCTTTGCCAAATACTTCACTGAGAACGTCTTGGTCAGAGGGGAAGACCTCCTCTTAGTTCCTTCATGGAAAGTGACTGCCGAAAAGTTTCAGAGAGGAATGACACACGCGGAGAGACGAATCGATGCCTTAGACCAACTCTATGGTTCTGGAAAGATTACAGCGCGTACTTACAAGGATGTCAAGAAGTCCTATGAGTCTGTGGTCAATGAGAGAAATGATGCCCGCGAAAATCTCATGACTGAACTGAAGAATAGAAGCACCGAACTCGCCGATGAGTCCAACGAGCTTGAAGTCTTCTTGGCCAATGTTGAAGTCCAACACCTGACCGGAGAACTCGATGAGGAATCATATGGTCTTGCAGTTGGATCTTTAAAACTGGCTTTCAATAGGATGATCGCTGAGAAGAACGACATCGAATCTCTTCTAGGAGAGATCAACGACTCAGGACCTAAGGCGAGCTGATCCGTTAGTCTCTTAGCCTGTAATCCAATGCAGGCTTTCCCGGGACGTCTAGACAGTGCTTACCGTACTGGGATTCTCCCTCGTTTTTTCTTTTTATTATCAAATAATTGATGCAGTCTTGAATCGTGAATCGGAACCTTTTAATCACAGACAGAGAATCCCTGAGTCAATTCTTTTTTTGGAAGCGGGATCTTGAGGAGACTAGGTACGGTAATCTCAATCTCTCGTGCTGGGAATATGATACTCCGCAGCAAGACCGTTCCTAGAATAGGGGAAGATGTCTACGATAGTCAACTCGACCGCGTCGGAGCTGTATGTGACGTCTTTGGCCCTGTGATCCATCCTTATATTTCGATATCATCTGAACGGGATGATCCTAAGACGTTGCTAGGAAAACCATTCTATCTCATGGAATCTGGAAAGAAGTCCTCTCGGAAGGTATATTGATGGAAAGTAAAGAACAGCTAACTACTCCAAGGTTGGATGGGAAACAAACTCCATCTGTCTCCCCCACCCTATGTCCTGAGTGTGGTGGTGATCGTCTAATGCGGGATTATGAGCAGGGCGAATTAGTATGTGTCAAGTGTGGCTATGTTGTACAAGATCGTCTAGCTGATCACGGTCCTGAGTGGCGAGCCTTCGATGACGAACAGCGTGCGAAACGAACTCGGGTAGGTGCTCCCTTAACCTATACGATTCATGACAAAGGACTGAGCACAATGATAGATTGGCATGACAGGGACACATATGGAAAGGACCTATCTCCCGGTCAGCGTGCTCAAGTCTATCGACTGAGGAAATGGCAACGTAGAGTTCGAGTATCGGATGCAACTGAAAGAAACCTCGCCTTCGCGCTCAGCGAACTCTCTAAGATGAGTTCTTCTCTGAATCTCCCTAAGAATATACTTGAGACAGCCTCAGTCATATACCGGCGAGCAGTCCGGAAGAGACTGATACGGGGAAGGAGTATTCAGGGGGTCACAGCGGCTGCTCTCTACATGGCTTGTCGAAAGTGTAGTGTCGCTCGAACCTTGGATGAGATTGCTCAGATATCGGCTGTCAATAAGAAGGAGATAGGTAGAAGCTACCGTTTCATGGTCAAGGAACTCGAAGCGTTTGTGCCCCCCAGTGCTCCAGTCTCTTATGTCAGTCGTTTCTCCAACAAACTAAGTATCGCTGGAAAAGTCGAGACTGTAGCACATCGAATACTTCAGACTGCCACTGCGATGAGGTTGACAAGTGGTAGAGGACCTACGGGAATCGCAGCTGCGGCGACATATATTGCCTCCGTACTTGCAGGTGAGAAGAGGACGCAACGTGAGATAGCCGAGATCGCTAATGTGACGGAGGTTACCATAAGGAACCGCTACAAAGAACTTCTGGACCGTCTGGAAATAGTTGTGAAGCTATAGAAGAATCCAGTGCGAATAGAGAGGCATCTGAAAGATGACTGACGTAGAAATAACGGTCTTGAAGACTTTGAGTACTGGCGAGGTATTCGGAGAAGAGAAGGCAAGGGAACTTGGGCTCAGACCGGATAATGTGTGTTCGCGCTTGAAGGAAGGGGACGTATTCATTGTCGAGGATGGAAAGGAGCCGGATGGCTTCTGCAGTTGGATGATGCATGATATCTATCCGGAGATTATGACGCTACGGATGGAAGGTAACTTCTGGTGGCCAAAGGAGAAAGGCACAATCATAGTTTGTTGTTCCGATGGTCTACGGCCGGTTGTCGCCATGTTGGAGAGAATCTAGGAGTGATCTCGAGTAGGACTGATGCATCGCAACACCTCAGTCTATCTGCCAACTGGATCTCCTTTTGTATGGGGTATCACCTTTATTGACCTATTTTTATGTAGTTCTCGTGAGTAACCATCCAGATTTTTGGGTGTCTCCCTGGGATTCTTAATGGCCATTTTTGAATGGATATGAAGAACAAGATGATATAGTTACCAATATGTAACAAACTTTATATTCTTCCAGCAATTCTTTTCCACTGATCTTCGATGGATCTCAGAATACAGCTGGTGAGAAACGGGAAGGTCATACTCGATCTTCCCATCGAACCTGAGGATGAAGAAATGGAGCAACTTCATGGTGAGATGGATTCTCTGGAGAGAGATCTGGCTGAGGTTCAAGCAATAAATGATGTCCTCTCCAATGAGACGAGATTCCGCATGATGTGTGAGATGGTTAAGAGATCTGATTCACGTTTCAGTGAGCTTATGCAAAGAGTTGACGCGAATCAGAAGATAGTCAGCGAAGGTCTGAGAAGAATGGTTAAACAATCGATGGTTCACAGAGTCGAGAGGCATCCAAGAGAAGTATACTACTTTCCTTCCCGTTTAGGATTTGCGAGTTTTCTTGCGTGTCTAACGATGAGAAGAATCATGGAAGAACTGGACAACGACGAGCAGGACTTTTAATTTATTGAGCCATATGCCGAACTCTATTCTCAGAAACTCTTGTCAACTATTCTTTCCATCGATCTGTTAGTCAATTCCTCAGATATAGATCAGATCAATAGATGGTATGAATTCAGTCTTATACTAGAAAGTGCTGTTAATGTTGGTAAAGAGATGAAGAGATTTGCTGGAGAATCTAAGGGAACTATTCATGTTTCTAATCGCCAACTATAGCTATTTTGGGCTCTTCTTAGTCCAAGTAATCTCTTCAGCTTCAATTCTCATTCCTGTCCCTGGTTATATCGCAATACTTGTTGCAGGAGCGAGATTGAATCCACTTGGAATCGCAATCAGTTCAGGTTTGGGGTCCGCGGTCGGCGAATTCACTGGATACATGCTGGGTGTAGGAGGAATGAAACTGGCTGGCGACAGATTTGAGCAGGTGGGCGACAGATTTGAGCAGATAAAAGCCTACCGATCTGAAATCGAAGCAGCCACAAAGATATTCACCCAATACCAATCCGGTGCAATCTTCCTCTTTGCGGCCACTGCTCTCCCCTTCGACCTTGCTGGTATTCTCTGCGGTACACTCGGAATCGACCCAAGCACGTTCTTCGTTGCAACCCTTGCCGGGAAGACGACAAAGTTTCTTTTGATTGCTTACACCGGCAAGAATCTATTCGAGGTATTTCAATCCCTCCTTGAGGGAACATTCGATTTCTCTTCTCTTTTTCTAGTAGCTCTCCTGACTCTGTTGATGGTCGGACCTTTATTCTACTGGAGAAGACTGGTTGAGAGGCTGAGAAATCTCCGACCGGACACAGAGAAAGAAG
>CP070773.1:1070957-1075423 GCA_020345945.1 Candidatus Bathyarchaeota archaeon
GAAAGCCTAGGGATCTATCGAATAGGAAGAGCAGAAAGAAGACGGCTTGAACTGTGAGACATTCCAGTATCAGGTTTCTATAATGTAAGGGGAACATCATCTTTTTCTTCGGGGTTGCATTAGTGTTCGTGGGTTGTTCTCCTTCTCTCATAGTCGGCATCTTCTCGTATAGTAAGATGGGCATTATGCAGGTCTTTCTCTTCTAAATCTTCCTAGTATTCTTCTTTCTTTCTGTTTTTTCTGAACGCTTCGTATCTCCTTTCTCATCTATGTTTCGATTAGTTCCATGTATCTTCTAGACTGGGTGGTTCTATTTTCGGATCTTTGTTGGTTGTGTAGTTGCTGTTCGAGGTTTAAAGGGGGTGATCTTTTCTTGTTTCTGTTGTGGGTCTGTCGTAGAATGAAAATGTATATATTGCGCGGAGGGGCGGAGATTAACCCGATTCTGTGGAGAAGTGACAAGACGGATTGACCGGTGGTTCTAAGTCGCCTAGAGGGATGTTTGCCGCTAGGAAGATGACTCGAAAGAGGAAGAGGGCACGATGGAAGTTCACTCCTTTCAAACGTCGGACTCTTGCCTTGGATGTTAAGACCGACCCACTTGAAGGAGCGCCTCAGGCTAGAGGGATCGTTCTTGAGAAGGTTGGAATTGAGAGTCGTCAGCCGAATAGTGCGATCAGGAAGTGTGTACGTCTCCAGTTAATCAAGAATGGTAAGCAAGTTACGGCGTTTCTTCCTGGTGATGGTGCTTTGAACTATATCGACGAGCACGACGAGGTTGTGATCGACGGTATTGGCGGTCCTAAAGGCAAGAGCTATGGAGATCTTCCCGGAGTAAGGTATAAGGTGATATCTGTTAACGGGGTCTCTCTAGGATCGCTTATTCTAGGTAAGAAAGAGAAGCCTATGAGATAGAGAGCTTTCTTCTACCGAAGAATTTCTTATTTATCTTGATGAGTAGGCGATCCTTTCCATCTCGTCCTTCTTTGATACTGCGTAGCTTCTACCATCAGCGGTAGAGGCCAATATGATCTCGTCTGCCAACCATTCGTCGACAGATTTCGGGTTGCCGAAGGCTGACTTGCGTGCAGCCTCAGCGATGAATCGTAAGGCTAGGTCTACGCGACGTTGTGGAGAGAGGTCGACTGCTACATGGTAGGATACTCCACCGTAGCTTACTCTGGTAGTGTCTTCCCGCGGAGCCGAGTTCTCCAAAGCTTTCACAAATACTCCGAGAGGATTCTCTCCTGTCTTTAGGTTAATTATTCTTAACGCGTTCTCGACAATCTTCATGGCACGGATCTTTTTTCCTGCTGCATGGCCAGGACGCATAAGCTCATTGACGAGTCTCTCGGCTATCGGTAACTGAGATTTCTGGAATCTTCTATGTTCATGTCGACCTGCTGTATGGGGAACGATTGTCGGCTTGAATGATATGTACTTTCTTAATCCGGGGTCTTCAACGGTTATCCCGTCGTAATCCCATTCTCCGAAGAGTCTGATTCCTTCGGTTTGTTTCTTACGCTGACTCAAGTATCGCACCTTATTGAGTTATCTATTAGACATGTTTTAGTCGGTCTTCAACTTATTGCCAAGAGATCTACTCATAAATCTTTCCGATGGCATCCTCTGAAGAGGTTCATCCTTCTTATTCTATGTTCGAAACGGTCTGTCTTATTTCTCGATTCTCAGGTATATCCAGTATCCTTCAAGCCTCTCGATTCTAACGAATCCATGGGTTTGCAGAAAACTTGATAGGTCTTCTGCTGTTCTATACCAGACAACTAGTAGTTTGACGTTGTAGTTGAGGACTAGATAGGCGACCACATCTGGTGTATATATCCCGGCGTCTTTTGCGCTTTGAGATGTGTCCATGAATGGTGGGTAGTCTCTGCCTGCCAGGAATGGTACGACAGGGATCTGGCTGAAGACCATGTCCTCTTCGTTGGTCTCCCTCTCTACTATATCCACCAACTTTCGGTAGATCCTGCCTTCGAGTGTTGTTTTCTGTAGGACATCAGAGAGTTCTGTTGTTGCTCGGGGGAGTCCTATCAAGATCGTCGAGAGAAGGAGGACCGATAGACCGATGGTGAAGAGGGAGCGCCTCTTCTTGAAGATCGACTTTACAGTCTCAGAGATCGTTACTGCTGTCAAGATCGCGAAGAGGGGTGAAGACTCTACAAGGAGATGTGCTCCTGGAGTTGCCTGCATGAAGTATGGGCCGAGTAGTAGTACACTCTGTCCGAGAAGAAAGTTGACTCTTCTGTCTCGCTTGGATAGTATGTAAGGTGTGCTGATAAGACCGAGGAGGTGTGGAAGTTCTCGACCAGTAAGTGTCAACAGAAATTTCTCGATCTTTGCTTGCATGGTAGTGCCTCCCTTCAAGAAGTGAAATAGCACTAGGTTAAACCATAGACTATCTGTTGGGATTATCGCAATCATTGCTGCGATAGGAAGCACCAACCCGACAGCGAGATAAGCAAGTTCTCTCCATTCTAAGATTTCTGGCTGGTCTTTGAAGATTAGGTACAGGAAGAAGATGGGGAGCAGGTAAAGTGAGGATAGCCTTGTTATGACTGCTACTCCGAGAAGTAGACCGATTGTGAAAAGCTTCCATCTAGTCTTCGGTGAAGGGTCTAGAACAAGGTAAACTAAGATAATTATGAGAAGTGTGGCAGGTATTTGAGGGGCACATGCAGTTGAGAAGAGGAGGCTCTGCGAGCTTAGCTGGTAGATGAATACTCCTAGGAGACCTGCCGACCGGTTCTTGAGAGCATTTCTGCATAGCAGATAGATCGCTGCGCTCACCCCAATGAAAGAGAGAAAGCATACAATCTTGCCGACATACCACATTGTTTGGGGGTTTTTTAATCCTAGTAGCTTCCAGATTAGCGTTACAAAGAAGAAGAATCCTGGTGGATGGGCAAGGAAGAAATCTCTGTGAGGAATATATCCTTGCATGATAAGTCCGCAGGCAGCGACATAGGCGGCGTCATCCTCTGAAGAATACCCATTGAGTTTGTCAACGCGGATCAGGTATCCTATCGCTGAGACGGCTAGGATTATCGTAAGATCCACTATCACTTGTTGATTCATGGATCGAATACGTTCAAGTAGACTTGGAGGGCGTGCTAGGTTGTTTTCTTCTCTCAGTCTAGACACCTTTCACATATATTCTGTATAAATCAATTCGTTCGACTCTGGTGTAGTTCTGTTCACCCATGAATTCTCTGATCTCTCTCTCGGTCCTATGTGTGATTATCACAAGTTTCAGTGGGTAGTCTTCGATCAGTTGGATCACAGTATCGGCTGTGAAAAGCCCAATCTGAAGGTTTACCCAATCGATATCTGCTATTGGAGGGCATCTACGTCCTGCTAGGAATGGGATCACTGTAAGTTGAGAGAAGATCATCTCGTCTCTATCTGAGTACTGTTGAGCTGACCTTACGAGTCTTCTGAGTATATGGTTCAGAGAGTGGCCTCTAAGAGCTTCCTTCCCGTACTCCAGATTATCGGGAGCGAAGTACAATGCGAGGAGAAGAAGGCAGACTGTAACTACAATCATCTTCTTTCTGTCTTCTCTATCTCTGGTCGCTATGAATCCAGTCAAGCATATAGCTGCAACTATTGAGAAGAAGGGAATCGACTCAATCAGGTGCTGACTTGTCAGTACCGGTTGGGACAAGTATGTAGCGAGTAGAAGGACCGCTGCTCCCGAGATTAATGCCTGTTTTGGCTCTCTCTTAATTAAGACGTACGCCAGGGAGATGGAGCCCAAAAGGGCAGGGGGTTCTTTTGCTGTGAAGTCCTTTATCATACCGATTAAGGAGAGCTGGATTGGTGTAGGTGCAACGCTCTTTGTGAGATGGTAGATCAAAAGTTCTCGTTTTAACACATCAAATGGTATTGTCAGTAGACCCAGTAGTGGTAGTATCATGCCTACGATAGCGAACGCCACTGCTTCTCTTCTCGCGTTTCCCTTGTAGATCTGCCATATGAGGTAAACTGAGAAGATGGGGATTAGAAAGAATGTTGAGAATCGCGTGATTGTAGCGAGTCCGAGGAAGAGTCCTGTCAAGAAATATTCTCTAGGAGTCCCTCGATCCGAGAGGAGTATATAGATGGCAGCTACCATGAGGAATGTCGCGGGTATCTGGGGGCAGGATGAGACTGAGAAGTTATAGTTGTCGTAACTGAGTTGGTATATCAGGGATCCTGCTATTCCTGCAGTAGGATTGTTCAGTCTCCTGCTGCATATCATATAGATAAGGAAGGTGGTTGCGATGAATGAGGTCAGGCTAACAAGCTTGGCGAGAGCCCATAGTTGAAAGGGATCTGAGAGGTTCGTGGCATTCCAGATTGCTAACACAATCCAGTAGAAGAGAGGTGGCTGGACTAGGCTGAAGTCAGTATATGGTTGGTAACCTTGTTTCATCAGCCAGCATGAGGCTGCGTATATTCCGTCA
>CP070773.1:1075523-1084213 GCA_020345945.1 Candidatus Bathyarchaeota archaeon
GAGTAGACAAAGTTGATCTCGTCGCTGACAAGATAAGCAAACAACGGTCTTATCTTATTCTTGAACGCTACTTTTCCTGCTTCTACAAAGCCTAGGGCAAATCTAAGGTCGAATGGTCTCTCTAAACTCATATCTTCCGTCAAGACATGAAAGTCTCTGCCATCCAGCCGGATGATCGAGAAGTCTCCCTTGGCTTGTTCATTGCTCAAAAAATCTCTTCTCCGCCACGAAACTGTCTTTGAATTGCTGCATCGAGCTCCAATACTCCTTCATATGTCGTTGCAGAGACAGGGAAAAGCGTGAAGTTTTGTTCTAAACTTGCTATCGCATTTAGAAGATCTATACTGATTAGCCGAATATCCCCCGTGAGTTGACTCTGGACAGCAAGTTCCAGTTCACTAGGATCTTCGGACCAAAGGACCATCTTCTCAATCTCCTTCTCGGGGAGGAGATCAACTTTCGATAGGACAGAATATTGGGGGAGCAGGAAACGATGATATGCTGCCGTAGATAGAAAAAGATTTGAGACAAAGTTTGTTGGGTCGTTGGAAAATACGGCATCAAAAAGGAAGAGAACTAACTTACTCTCGAAGTCAAGTTCTCTCGCAACATATGGTCCACTTGCCCTGAAAGCAAAAAGCTCCATCTGCCCAGGGGTATCGACAAGTACGTAGTCAGGTCGTAAATGAGCAACTTCCTCGTTAATCTCGTCCAGCTTGACTGCCAAGAGATCTGAAGCCATTATCATCGCTCCATTCGGACCGAGGGAATATTTCTCCATAATCTCATTGACTGTTATCAGATTGCGAATATCAACTTCTGGTTCATAGGGAAGGTTCATCACGCCAGGATCTAGATTTACTGTAATCGTATCAAGATCCTTTGACTTCAGAATATCTGAGAGAGCTTTAGTTAGAAGCGATTTTCCTGATCCCGCGGTTCCAATGAGAAGTGTTCCGTACAAGATTCTACCTCATCAACATCATTTGAAAAGCACTATCTACCTGTTCAGGAATCTAACTATATCTATGTAGGTAAAGAGGGATTCAACGGCGCACATCCTCTTCGTTTGCTTCACGTACGATTGCCCCTCCTTGAGATATCAAATTAAAGACAAGAAGGCTTGCCTTTTCCACGATAGATCTTGCATCTATAGGATTCTCGCACAGAGCAGACATATGCAGCTCAATGAATCTTCCAAGAAGCTCAGATCTTCTTGGATGAGATTTTATATAGACTTCAGGAAACTCAGTCATCACTTGGTCTACATAGGGGGATAGACTCGATTCTCCAAGACCTTTGACGACAAGACTCTTCTCAAAGTAATTCAGGTTCGAGGACATCTCAATAATCAAAGGTTCTACATACTCTGAGAAAATCGCTTTCATCTCATGAGGGACTCCTGGCATTGCGATAATCCTAGTCTTTCCGAACTCAAGAAGAACCCCGGGAGCGGATCCTTGAGGGTTCTGGAGAGGAATGGCTTCCCGGGGTAAGAAAGCCATCTTCTTCATAGGATCTGTCAAGTTGAACTCTTTTCTTCTCCCTTCAGCCACTAGTCGGCGACCTCTTCTTTCTATCATCTGTAATGCCTTGTCATTCAACTCAAGAGGTCTTCCCAAAGCGTGCGCTATACCTTCCAGCGTCATATCGTCGAAGGTTGGTCCCAGACCACCTGTTGTCAAGATAAAATCTGGATGTCTATCCAGAGTGGATCTTATAGCTTCGACAATCTCCGAAATCTCATCCCTGACAAGCACAGCCCTAATCATTCTTCCACGTAAGCTTGTAACGCGTTCAGCCAACCATTGAGCATTTGTATTGGATACCTTACCGATCAGAAGTTCGTTTCCAACACTTACCAATTCTACCGTGCAGGGCATGTTTTCAATACCTCAGGCTCAATCCTTCTTCGATAGCCACCATTTGAGGTATTCTTTACGTTCTCGACGATGTTTCTCCTCAGGAGACTCAATCTCTGGTCGGGAACGAGCACGTATCTCGATCAACTCTTGATAGGTTAGAGAAAGACCGCAACTCTTGCAGGCATATTTCCTAATACGAGAGTCATAAGCCATCTCTCCTCCACATTCTGGACAGAAGGGCATAGGTGTTCCCTGTCTTATTGAAGATCTAAGAAGAAGAAAACAATCTCATCTTTTAGCTTTTCGCTCAAGTAGTGTTGAGAGGCAGGAATAGACTATTCTAAATGAATGGATCTTCCTAGAATAGAACTGGTTCAAGTATCTCGAAGAACAGGACTAGTCCAATACCGCCTACAACCAGATCCCGACCGAGTCGTTTGTTTAGGCTTGTCATGTATAGGAATGTCCCCAGAAACACCATGAAGGAGTATGAAAGACGGCCGATAAGGAGGAGTGCTTCAGTAGCGAGATCGATCGTCGTCTTTACCCTTTGCACAATTCGACCGAGCATATCATCAACTGGTTTTTCAGAACTATTGTCGATTGCTGGGCGGAGAGAGACGGTAGGAAGAGTCATGGATGAGACTAGGAGCGTAAATGCGAAGAAGAGAAGAAGATTGCGGATACTCTTCACAAAGACACCCATATTGAGTTCCGAGAAAACTGATTTAAGCACCATCGTCTGACGAATGCGAGAAGTATAGCGCTGACTCAAGAATTGTGAGCTATAGGACGGAGATATAGTCCTTGATTGTGAAAGTTGTTTTTATTCTAGTTGAAGAGAAGTTATCCGGATTCTGGATAAAGAGGGTATGAGATTTGAAGGTAGTATCTGGACCGGCATCAATAGAGTTAGGAGAAAAGGTATCTGAAAATCTCGGAGTCCATAATATTCCTTTAGAGTCTAAAGTATTCCCAGACGGAGAGTCCTATCTGAGATATGTAGAGGAGATCAGGGATGAAGAAGTCGTTCTAGTTCAGACAACTAGCCCACCTCAAGATACAAGGTTGGTACAACTATTGCTTCTCATCGATGCAGCAAAGAAACTCGGTGCAGAGAAAGTGACAGCTGTAGTCCCTTACTTGGCCTATGCAAGACAAGACAAGGTCTTTCGATCAGGAGAGGTAGTGAGTGCAAAGGCAATTGCTAGACTGATTGAGGCAGCAGGAGCAGATGTCTTCTTCACAGTAAATATTCATGCTCCAAGCATACTGGATGCCTTTAACATTCCAGCACACAACCTATCAGCTATTACAGAATTAGCACAATACTTCAAAAGAATAGGACTTGAAGACGCCCTCTCTTTAGCCCCAGATATCGGAGCAGTCGAGATAGCTGCAGAGGCAGATAAAGTTCTAGGAGGAGGATATGGATATCTTAGGAAGGAGAGAGACAGAGTCACAGGAGAGATAGCCATGGAAGATGTGAAACTAAATGTGGAGGGAAGAAATGCAATAGTATTCGACGACATTATCAGTACGGGAGGCACAACAGCAGCAGCCGTAAAGATACTGAAGAACCAAGGGGCTAAGAGAGTCTTCGCGGCCTGTGTCCATCCCCTCATGATTGGAGAAGCAGAGAAGAGAATCCTCGAGAACGGTGCAGAGGGTATCATAGGTACTGACTGCGTAAAGAACAAGTTCAGTCAAGTCTCTGTAGCACCGGTAATAGCCAGTGCCGTTTCGAGGATAGACTGATGGCATCGAAGTTCTTCATTCGTACCTCAGGCGAAAACGAGGAACTTGCTGATGCAGAGATAAGAGCAGTTCTAGAGTCGGAAGAGATCCAGTACAAGATACAAAAGAAACTTCCTCAAGTCACTCTTCTTTCCTCAGTCCAGAGATCATTAAAGATTATCTCACAGAAATGCTCCCTCACGAAAGAAGGAGGACTACTGCTTTTTGTCTGCGAGGCGAAACCTAAAGAAATCTCTGAGAAGGTAATGGACATCAACCGAAGCTGTTTGGGCTCAACCCAAGATACATTCTCTGTAAGAGTAAGAAGAATCCAAGGAAGTTCGAAAGAGATACAGACAGAAGTTCTGGAAGAACAAATAGGTAGACTCATTCTTCAGAAGAGACCCGATTTGAAAGTAGAATTAGCGAAACCAGAACGCCAATTTGTAGGTCTATTAACCGGAGAAGAGATGGTATTCGGCTTGAAAAGAATAGAAGTCAGAACAAGAGATTTCACGTCTAGAAGACCAAGGAGTAAGCCGTTCTTTCACCCATCGTCAATGTCCCCCGTTCTTGCCAGAACCATGGTGAACTTATCCAGATGCAAAGAAGGAAAACTTCTACTCGACCCCTTCTGTGGAACCGGAGGGATTCTCGTAGAAGCAGGACTAACAGGAAGAAGAGTACTTGGGTCAGACGTAAAGATGGAGATGGTCTCTGGAACACTTCAAAACTTGATTCACTGCGGTATCAGTCCTGAAGGTCTAACGGTTAGTGAAATCAGCCATCTACCATTCGTGGAAGTCGACTCTATTGCAACAGACGCGCCGTATGGAAAACTCTCGACTACCCTTGGAGTCCAGCCAGAATCGGTAATCAGGAGATTCTTGAATTCCGCAGCAAAGATTATCCCCAAAGGAAGATACGTCTGCCTCGGCTCTCGAATAAAGATAGATCATAAGGATATGGCCAGAGAAGCAGGATTCAAGATTGTTGAAAACCTACAAGTCAGGGAACATCGAAGCTTAACACGAGTAATATCAGTACTAAGAAGAGAGTAGTCTGGAGGTGAAGTCAATGGAGTTGATCTTTCTCGGGACCGGAGCAAGCATCCCAACCGAGAATAGAAACTCAGCTTCTATTGTTCTAACCCTAGAGGGAGAGATGCTGGTCTTCGATTGTGGCGAAGGAACTCAACGACAGATGGTACGGGCTCACGTCGGCTTCCGTCGGAAGATGGATATCTTCGTCACCCACATACATGGAGATCATACTCTTGGTTTACTAGGCCTTCTTCAGACAATGTCATTACTGGGGAGAGATAACGAACTTCAGGTCTTTGGTCCATCCGGATTAGATCTATTCCTGTCATCAGCACTCTCATCACTCAGAGTAAAAACAGGATTTCCAGTGAAGGTGATTGAAGTTGGCCCAGGGATTATCCTTGAAAGAAATAGCTACTTGATTGAAGCTGTTAGAGCAGATCATAATGTAGAGAGCCTCTCTTTTGGTTTACTGGAAAAGAAACGACCTGGTAAGTTTGACGCCCAAAAAGCAGAAGAGATCGGCATACCTGAGGGACCGGCAAGATCTCTTCTCCAGAGAGGAAGAACTGTAACCCTCAAAGACGGAACTTCAGTGAAGCCAAGTGAGATTCTAGGTCCATCCAGGCCAGGGAGGAAGGTCGTCTATAGTGGAGATACCCGTCCAAGCACAGAAATCACTCGTCTAGCTCAAGGAGCTGACCTTCTGATACATGAAGCCACCTACGATGACAGCCTTGCTGAAAAAGCAGCTGAGACAGGACATTCAACCCCAAGTCAAGCTGCAGAAATCGCGAGGGAGGCAAAAGTTCGAAGACTAATATTAACACACATTAGTTCCAGATACCCAGATCCTCAGCTTCTACTTTCCCAAGCAAGAGCCAGATTCCAATCTGTTGAAGTGGCTCAGGACCTGCAAAGAATCAAGATCCCAAAAAGGGAAAGCAGTTAAACTGATGGAATGGGGAGACTGCTATTTCATTATCCATAGATGAATTATAGACCCACTGCAGATTGGTTAACCTGCAACGGATCCACCTCTCCGCCTCTGGGTCAACCAGTCTAGAAAAGCTTCAGGATCTCGTGTCTTAATCTCAAATACTATTGAGCCTAGAGGAGACTCTTCTTTTTCTTCAGAGAATGATACTTGATTGGCAAAAGCAGCCTGCTTATTCAAACAGAAATGAAAGATGCCATCTCTCAAACCCTTTTTTACGACCCTACGTGCCGCACTAAGAATCCTCTGTTCATGAAGGAGTCTTCGGAGAGGAGATAAGAACTCTTTACCAGTCCCTTGAAAGATCATGAACTTTCCGGATACAGACTCTAAAATAACTGGACCCTCACACTTAACTACGTTTGAGACTGCATGAATGACCCTTTGCGGGTCTTCGGTATTGTTTAGCTTGACCTTAATCTTGACTTCGGCTTCTTGCATCGGAGATCACATTCAGAAGGTAGGTTTTTGCCTCGTTTTTGAAAGCTTCAAGATCATCTTCATTCACAAATACATGGTCGGCAATAGCTATTGCAGAGCCTATGCCTACTTCAAGTTCTCTCCTATCTCTCTTGTCAAACAAGTCTTGATCTTGGGAGTCGTCACTTCTCATACGCTTTCGAAGCCTTTTCAGACGTGTTTCTGGAGAAGAATGGACTGTTACAAGTTGAAAATTGGGATATTTCCCTTTCAGGAAGTCTACCTCCTTCCAGCTTCTTATTCCCTCTATCAGCACTACAGGGGAATCATAACTCTCTATTTTAGGGTGACACCGTTCAGCCATAACAACATCACCGAAATCCCTCCGCATCTCTAGCATAACTTTCCCTACATTCTCAGGTGTCGGGGGTAAACCTCTTCGAGTGACCTCTTCCCTCACTACATCACCCATCACAACTACAGGCAGACCGAGTTCGCGTGCGAGGCTAGATACAACACTCTTCCCTGAACCAGGCATACCAACAACTCCAATAACCGTCCTAGACGTCACTTTAGCTCCACTCTTTCCAGCCCTTGATAAGAACTCCGAATAAACACGTTTCTAATCCCCTCATCCACAGCAACTTGAGCAAGACTCAAGAGGTGAACTCGGTCAGGGGGAGAAAGATCTCTGTAATTCGAGTCTGGAATATTCTCATTTGGGAAAAACTGTTGTAGAATATAACGTTCACAGTATTGTTTGCCCCGAGATATTGCCTTAATCTGATCCGCGCGATCAAGTAGCCCAGGAATAATAGTAGTTCTGATCTCTACAGGTATCCCACGCTCTCTACAGATGGAGAGGGTTTCTGTAATCCTGAGGACTACCTCAGCACAAAATGAAAGAGACCTCCCTATAACCTTTGAATACTCGTATGCTAAAAGGGGAGCCTTCACATCCGAGCTCACCTCATCAATCAAGTCTTTGTCTATAAGGCTTTGAACAACTCCAGGATTAGACCCATTTGTATTCAGAAGAACACTCAGACCATGATTCTTCGCCCAACTTGAGATCTCAGTTAGAGCTTCTTCCTGAAGAGTTGGCTCTCCACCACTGAAGCCTATACCCTCAATTAACCCAAAATTCTTTGATATCCTCTCTTCAATGTCAGAGATCCGGACAAGGGAGCCTGAGTTCAATGGGACAAGGTCAGCATTCTGACACCAGGGACAGGCAAAAGAACAGCCTCCAAGAAAGAGCATTGTCGCGGGTCTTCCCACCCAGTCGACGGTACTTATATCCACAAGCTCACCGATTCTTATTCTCACTGGGATCCCTTCGGGGAGACCATAAGTTCAAAGCACGTTAAAAGAAGTATGCCATAGAAAAAGGTTCTTTTCTCACATCGACAACTAGGAAGAGACAAAATTTGAGACTACACAAGAAGAATAAGAGAGACAAGATAATTGAACTCAAGATTAGGATGAGTCAATAATTGGCGCAGGAGAAAGTCCGGAGTTTCATAGCCTTTGATCTGGATGAACCAGATATTCTAACCAAGATCGGAGAACTTCAGAAAGAATTAACCCAGACGGGAGCAAGAATCAGAGTTGTCCCCCTAGAAAATCTGCATATAACTATGAGTTTCCTAGGGGAGATACCTATATCAACCATGGATAAAGTCGCAACTGAGTTACTTGAGGTAGATTTCACGAGATTCAAAATCTCAATAAAGAGACTCGGCGCATTTCCGAGTTTGAGAAGAATCAACGTGATATGGATTGGCATAGACGAGGGAAGAGAGAGACTAGAAGAAATCTTTCAACGTCTAAGACCGAGATTAAGGAGAGTCGGTGTCACAAAGATAGGACAAAGATTTAGTCCCCACATAACAATCGCCAGGGTGAAGTCAAGAAGAAACATTGACCAATTATCCAAGACAATATCTTCTCTTCAAAACGTGTACTTGGGAGAAGCTATGCTGAATACATTGAAGCTGAAGAAGAGCGTATTGACACCCACTGGACCAATATACAGCACAATAATCGAGAAGAGAAGCGACCAAACAGAAAAAAGGGTCGATCAATATTGATCGTGAAACCAATAACTTGAAAATCCATTCGAATTCTGTCGAAATTGAACTAAAAAAATGTAAAAAAAGGGTCTGAGAGGAGAAAAAAAGGGGATAGAGCCCTGTATTAAAGACATAGTTTAGGTAAATATATCAAGGGGAACATAGAAGTCATACTTAGGAACTGAAAGATTTCCTGAGGTATCCTCAATGGGGGACACAACAAGCAAGAGGATCAATAGGTTCAAGACCCTAATCAATAAGACCTACAAGGTAGTAATTCACGGTCACGTCCGGTTCTTTTCATTTCTAGTACGACAGTTAGGAAAACATGTCGAAATAAAATCATTCAAGAAGCCACTCCCTGGAGGATCCTATGCAGGAGAGATATACGAGATTATTTGTCACGCAAAGACCCTAAGAAATATCTCCACCGCGAAAAGGATACTTCGCGACTACATTGGTGGAAAAGGCTCCAAATACAAGGTGTATGAGAGAGTAGGAAACCAGTGGATACTCAAGACCTAGAAGGATAAGTTTTCCACAGAGAAGGTTC
>CP070773.1:1084313-1095441 GCA_020345945.1 Candidatus Bathyarchaeota archaeon
GAAGAGAGGTCTGTTCAGCCATCCTACTATAGTTACGGAGGTCGAGCTCCCAATGTCGCATATGGAATCGGAAGACTTGGAGGGGAAGTACGTCTCATAACAGTCTTCGGTGACGATTTCGATAAGCCATATCCAGGATTCTATGACGGTGGATACTGGACTCATCTGCGCAATGCTGGCGTTAGGATGGATCTCCTGGATATAGAGATTCCAGAGAATATCTGGGGAAACCCGGAGGAGATGAGATCCCACCTCGAAGAATCTTATGGAGCTATCCTAGACCAGTATGATGCGCTTCGTATCAAGAACAAAGAGATTCCGACTATCGTCTGTGCCAAAGATGTAACGGGAGTAGACTTCTATTATATCGATGATATAAAAGGGGTCAGTTCAGTTGACTTGGCCCGGCCAGCTCCGACTAAGATAATCAAAGATGTCGACATCGTCTTTGTTACATCATCTGAAATGCCTTTCATGAAGGAGGTAATCCTTACTGCGGACAGGCTTGGGAAAGAGGTGGTTGTAGACATAGGATCATACGGAATTACTTCTGAGTATCTAAAGGAGACTGTGCCTCATTGTGACATCATATTTGGAAATACCTCTGAGATCCAACAGGTGCTAGATGCTTTCCAAGTTAAAAATATCTCATCTCTTTATGAAGGGATTGGCGGGAGTGACCTGAAGCTAATTATTGTTGAGGATAAGATTGGGGGCGTTGTGGAGGTCTTCTTTAGAGACGGGGATAGTAGAGTTTATGGACCGATTGATATCGACAAGAAAGGGAATAGCGTTGGTTGCTGTGATGGGATAGCTGCAGGATTTCTATCGTTGTATCAAAGAGGATCTGAGTTAGATATCTGTATCCAGGCGGGTCTTATGGAGTGTGCAGCTATCTGGGAGATAGAGACCATCCATGAGAAACTACTGGATCGAAGAGAACTAGCTAGTCGATATCTTTCCCAATTTGGAGATGAATCGCGAATCGTTAATGCTCTGAAGTGACGCTGACTGCATACCCTACAAGTCTAAGTTGACCTCTATCTCTTGTAGGGGTGTCGAGGTTATGAGTACACTTGTTATGAGATTGTGTGATCCCAGCAACAAATACCTGCTTAAATCGGATGCGAATAAATATGTCAAATGAAGCTTACTATACGCCAGTATTTCAGGAGTGACAACATCTTTGGTATACGAAGTGAAAGATATCGAACTTTCAAAGAGAGGTAGGCCCTTGGTAAAGTGGGCGGAGGATCACATGCCCGTGATGTTGGAGGTACAGAAGGAGTTCAAGAAGGAGGAGCCTCTGAAAGGGGTGCAGATTGGGTGTTGTCTCCATGTAACAAAGGAGACCGCGGTTCTGGTTAAGACGTTGATATGTGGTGGTGCAAAGGTCGCTCTTTGCGGGTCTAACCCACTCTCGACTCAAGATCCTGTAGCGGCTGCACTTGCCGAAGAAGGAGTCGATGTCTATGCGTGGCGAAATCAATCTACAGAGGAGTATTATCACTGCATAGAAAAGGTTCTGTCATATAAGCCAGCTATTACTATGGATGATGGAGCGGACCTGGTTTCAACCCTCCATACAGAAGAATACTCGGTTGAAGGGGTTCTTGGAGGAACTGAAGAAACCACAACTGGTGTGATCCGTCTACGTTCGATGGCGGACAAAGGTGTTTTGGAGTATCCTGTTATTGCAGTTAATGATGCGAATACGAAACACCTATTTGATAACCAGTATGGTACGGGGCAAAGTACCATCGATGGGATAATGCGAGCTACAAGTCTTCTTCTTGCTGGGAAAGACTTTGTTGTAGTCGGCTATGGATGGTGTGGACGAGGGATAGCGAACCGTGCCCGAGGTATGGGGGCACATGTTGTAGTTTGTGAGACCGACCCAGTAAGGGCGTTGGAGGCGACTATGGACGGATTCTCAGTAGAACCTATGATAAAGGCAGCTCAACATGGCGATTTCTTCGTTACTGCAACCGGTAATACTTCGGTCATACGGGGAGAACATATCCGAGAGATGCGGGATGGAGCTATACTTGCGAACAGTGGACACTTCAATGTTGAGATCTCGATCGACGATCTCCTCTCAATAACTAGATCGAGAAAGAACGTACGTCCAAATGTCGAGAAGTTCGAGCTTAAGAATGGTAGAAGCGTCTATCTTATTGCCGAGGGAAGACTGGTGAACTTGGCGTCAGCTGAGGGACATCCTCCTGAAGTGATGATGATGTCCTTCGCTAATCAAGCCTTATCTGCAGAGTACTTGGTTGGGTTTGGACGGGATCTTGCTCCAAGAGTATATGAGGTCCCTGAACATATCGATAGAAAGGTAGCGAGGACTGCGCTCAAAGTTATGGGAATAGAAATCGACGAACTTACCGAGAAACAGACTGAGTATCTGAAAAGCTGGGAAAAGGGTACTACATAGATGCTGTCAAGGACAGGCTTACTCTTCTAGGTTGTCGAAAGATCTTTTACGCTGTCATCTTGATTCTTACGACATTATTCTTCCTGTTGTTTGGTTACGATGAACTTCAAGCGTTTAAGCGATGAGTCCCTAATCATTGCTGTCGGTCTTCTTGCCCGTCTCCTTGTTTCTCCCTTCTTCGGTGACAGCTATGATGCTTGGGTTTGGCATGTTATCTCTTCTGCTTGGGTAAGACGCGGGATAAATCCTTACGACTATAATTTCCATCACTCCAGATTGTATAATGATCCTTATTCCTACCCTATACCTTGGGCACTTCTCTGTGCAATAAGCTACTCTTTTTCAGGACCGATCCCTGCCAACGGGAATAGGGCCATTCTAGTTCTTCAGAAGATGCCGGTGATTTTCTCAGATATTCTTCTCGGAGTAATGTTAGGACGAATAGTCTTTGATGCCACCGGAAGTAGTAAGGCGAAGAAGATCGCGATGGCAGGGTACCTCCTTAATCCCTATACCTTTATGGGATCTGTGCTTTACTTTCAGTTTGATCCAGTGCCTGCTCTCTTTACTGTTTTGGCTCTCTACTTCTTCAAGAAGTCTGAGATCGAGCTTAGCGCTATCTCTTTAGGTATGGGTATTGCCTTCAAGATGTATCCCATAATTCTTCTTCCTGTGTTTCTCGTATTCTTGAAGGAGAAAAGGTTGAATTTTCTTCTTCTCTCACTTCTTCCTATAGCTTTCTCTACTCTCCCATTTTTGGTGCTTAACTATTCACGCTTATCCCATGCCCTGTTCTACCAGAGTACTTGGAGTGGAAACTCTACCTATTGGCGTCTGATCTGGATGAGATTGGGTTTTGAGTACTATCCAAGAGGGGAGACTTCCCCACTTCTCGGACAAGTTACGATGCTGAATTCGATAATTGTGGCCTCTTCTCTTCTCCTTCTCTACATCTATCTCTCTAGACGTGTTGGCAAGATTTCTCTTGAACGTGGGATTCTCCTTGCCTTCTTGGTCTTCTTTACTACATATCGATTCATCCAAGATAATCATGCTATGTGGGCTATTCCGTTTGCAATATTGGATGGTATAATCAATGATAACCGGTTTGAACGTATCTGGTATCTCCCCCTCCTGTTTTATACAGGTACAAGATGGTTCTACTATCTTCTCTCCATTCCCGCTTGGCTTGGGGGATTCTATTACCTTGAACTCGTTTGGAGATGTCGAGACCTTACAATGTTTATAGCATTTCCTGCATTCACATTCGCATATCTGGTAAACAGTCTTGTATCTATCGACGATTCTGCCTCACCTAAGATTCGCAATATTCTCCAAAAACCTTAAACGTCTGACTTTCTCGTCTTCTTTTCCACGAGGAATCTTCAGGTAAGTTGGGGGTGTCAATTCTCGCAAGATATCTTGTTACTGCTGCTATTCCATATGCAAATGCTCCTCTTCACCTCGGTCATCTCAGGTCGACCTATATCCCGGCAGATATCTACGTAAGATACCTCCGGTTATATGGACATGATGCAATCTATGTTTGTGCGACAGATGAACATGGTACGCCTATAGCTATCAGGGCAGAGCAAGAGAAGTCCTCTCCCAGAAAGATCGTTGATAGGTATCACGCATCGATTCTCCAAGATCTGTTAGGAATGGGATGTTCCTTCGATATCTTCTCAAGAACGAGTACGTCAGTTCACAGGGAGTCTACCCAAGAGTTCTTCTCAAGGTTGTTGGAGAAAGGATACATCTACGAGTCGCAGTATGAGCAGCTCTTCTGCGAGAGCTGTAACCGTTTCTTGCCCGATCGGTATGTTGAGGGAACGTGTCCATACTGCGGTACTAAGGCGGCTCGTGGAGATGCTTGTGATGCCTGTGGACGCTACTTGAAACCGACGGATCTAGTGGATCCTTACTGTGTATTATGCGAGGGTCGGCCAGTTGTAAAAACTTCTCGTCACTGGTTCTTCAAGCTCAGTGTCTTCCAGAAGGAGGTTAGGGACTGGGTATCTAAGAATCCTAATCTTCCGGGTAATGTGAAGAACTATGCTCTAAACTGGATAGACGAAGGATTGAGAGACTGGTGTATAACCCGTGACCTTTCTTGGGGAGTTCCGGTCCCAGCAGTAGATGTGAAAGACAAAGTTATCTATGTCTGGTTTGATGCCCCTATCGGCTACCTCTCCTCTACAAAGATATGGGCGTCCAAGTCGGATGATCCTGAGAAATGGCGTGGTTACTGGAAGGATGAGAATAGTAAGATAATCCACTTCATTGGTAAGGACATAATCTATCATCACTCTATCTTTTGGCCTGCTATGTTGATGGGAGTTGGAGAATATTGTCTTCCTTTCGCGATCGTTGCCGGAGAGTATCTTACTCTCGAGGGGCGAAAGATGTCTAAGAGCCGAGGTTGGGTCGTTGGAGTATCGGATTATTTAGAAGACTTCGAACCTGATTCTTTGAGATACTATTTCATAGCTTCCTCCCCACTAGGAAAGGATGCAGATTTCTCTTGGGATGAATTTGCCCGTCGTCATAACAATGAGTTAGCAGACATCCTTGGTAACTTTGTTCATAGAGCTCTGGTATTCACCCATAGAGATTTTCAAGGAAAGGTTCCAGATCCTGGGGAGTTCGATCAATATGACCAGAAAGTACTAGATAGAATCTCCGAGACCCAGTGTGAAGTAGCGGAAGCGATAGAATGTTTCAGTTTTCATAGCGCGTTAAGAACTGTTATGGATCTGGCATCTATAGGAAATAAGTACTTCAATGATAAGTCTCCTTGGATTACCGTCAAAGAGGACCCTCAGACCGCAAAGACGACAATATATGTAGCCAATCAAATAGTCAAAGCCCTCTCTATTCTACTTGAACCATTCCTTCCCTTCACGGCGGAGAGGATCTGGGATACACTCGGTCTTGAGGGATCTGTACACGATCAGAACTGGGATGATGCAATCTCTCCGCTTCCGTCAGGTCAACGAATAAACCCTCCAACTCCACTCTTCAAAAAACTTGACATGGAAAAAATCGAGGCTAAGAAGATGAAACTACCGAAGTTGGATGAAGAAGACGATATTGCCGAAGTAACTATAGAAGAATTCGCAAAGTTAGATCTAAGAGTAGGCAGGATCCTCGAGGCGAAACCCTTACCCTCCTCTGATGATCTAATCCATCTGACGATCGATTTGGGGAACGGCGTTGTTCGAGAATCTGTCTCCGGACTTCTTCCCCATTATACTCCTGAAGTTCTGAGAGGAAAGAGTGTTGTAGTTCTAGTCAATATAAGACCTACAAAGATTCTTGGTTCCATGTCAGAAGTTATGGTGCTTGCAGCCGTCGATGGGAAACAGTTGACTCTATTGATTCCTGATCGTCCTTCGGAGCCCGGCACCCATATCAAGTAAATTCATCCCTATCTCCAATCACGATCCAACAGTTCGTGGCGCTGTTACGAGGGATACAATACCGTTTAATCTAAAACTGTGAAGGGATCTATGCAGGGTCAGATCTGATACCCCAACAAATATTCAAGATGAACAACAGTGTTTCCTCTAAAGCTTGATCTTCATGTTCACACTACCCACTCAGGGGATAGTCTCAGTTCGGTGGTTGAAACGATTGAATGGGGTAAGAAAAGGGGTCTAGACGGGATTGCGATAACCGATCACAACAGTATAGAGGCGTCTAAAGACATCCCTCAAGTGATAAATGATTTTATCATAATTTTGGGGGAGGAGATCGACACTCAAGAGGGACACCTAGTTGTTTTAGGTATCGATGAGAAGATTCCGAGTAATCTCCCCTTCTCAGAAACTCTTCAACTAGCTAGGGAGTCGAGTGGTCTTGCCATTATCCCTCATCCATTCGATTATCTTAGAGGAGGAGTAGGCCCTGAGATTGCTCGGGCATTCATTCCTGATGCTATTGAGGTTGCTAACTCTCATTCCCTATTGTTCGGTGTAACAAAAAGTCTTGGTACCCAGTTGGCGAGAGAGTTGAATGTGGCTTCTGTCGGAGGTAGTGATTCTCACCTGCCAGAGACTATCGGCGACTCTTATACCGTAGTCTCTTGCAGAAAGCGTTCTCAGGACTCGATCCTAGAATCGATCAAAGAAAGAAGAACTCAAGTATTTGGGAGACCAACCCCCCTTCGACATCGTCTGAAGACATTATCTCTGGCATTGAAAGTATTCTAGAGAGATTCAAGGCAATAGAGAGGAGCGGCGGTCGTGTTCCATCTGAAATAGACCCAAATCCAATTCTATCTGTGCTTTGGTATCCTTCTGCTGTCCTTCCATATTGTATAGCTTCATAGCTTTTAACACGTCGACTATCGTTTCTGAAGAGCGATCTTCTCGGAATTCTAAGGTTGGAACTCTTCTTTCAGGGTGTTTCTTCTAAGTTCCGTTCTGAGTTCGTCTCTTGGACCAAAGTTCATCGTCGAGGAGATCTTTTATTGCGATTCTAATCGCTTCTGCTCGATTCGGATAGTATTTCTCCGTTACTAGCTCTTCGAGATCTTGAAGGTAGACCTCAGGTATGTGTAGGGTTATCAGTCTCATGAAACTCATCTTCCAATATACCATGTAATACAGAACGAATAAACAAGCGTATATCTAGATGAATACGCTGGAAATACGTTTCCCCTAGTTGATGCATCCAATAATATCTTCTCCGTTTTTGTATCATCTTTTTCGCGGAACTTTTTCCATACTCCAGCAGGGGTTTTGACATCCCACATTAAGTCTATTTGTTTGGAGTAAAAGGTCGAACACACTTTTCTCTCGGTCAAGTGCTGAGTATTCCTCGTTAGCAAGAGAAAGCTTAGAGATACCTGTTTGATCCCTGGGTCATGGTTGATAGTATGCACTCTTTATGTCTGGTGATAGACTCTTTTGAAAATATGTCATCAGAGAAATTATGCTAGTTTGGGGTGTTCACCCAAGAGATGGAAGGTTTTGGCGTCATAGATTCTGATATTCAAGAACTCTCCCAGATTTCGTTTCTCACGTATTACTACTGGTCGGTATGCAGTATTCCTGCCTATACAGGACCCGTTTGGGCCTATCTCGTCGAGGAGTATTTCCCCCTGCCAACCTATCCATTTACGGTTTCGAGTCAAGGAGATGCCTCTGAAGAGATTTGTGAGAAGTCGACTACGCTTCTTCTTCTCAGATGCAGGTACCTCTCTTCTATCTATTCTAGGTGTCTCTGGTCTTGGGAAGAATCTTGATATGTTTAGGACATCTGGTTCTACTTCTCTCAGTAGCTGAAGTGTGTTCTCGAAGGCTTTCTCGTCTTCCCCTGGGAATCCGCAGATTACATCTGTTGCTATCGTGATTCTTTCGATCTTTTCTCTGAATGTGGAGACGATCTGTTTGAAATCATCTGTAGAGTAGGATCTGTTCATATATTCTAATATTCTGTCGTCGCCACTCTGTACAGGTACATGCAGAAACTTGAAGATCTTGCTGTTGTTGAAGGCGTCCACTAGTTCATTCTGAACCTTCAAGATATGTTGAGGGTTAATCATTCCAACTCTGACTTTGAATCTTCCATCTATCTCTGAGATTCTAGTGAGCAAATCTGGGAGCGTTTCTCTATTGTCGAACCCATAGCATCCAAGGTCTTGTCCAGTTAGCCAGATCTCTTTAGTTCCATTCTCAACATCTCTGGCGACACGAGTTACGATCTCCTTGATAGGATAACTTCTCAATGTACCCCTTGCTGCCTTGACGCAGCAGTAACTACAATCACCGAGACAACCGTATGAGATCGGTACGACGCTGATGAGTTGACCTGGTTTTGGGTTTGGAAGAAGAGGTTCCAAGTCTTGCTGAACCGTGATTCTTGATGTCTTTGAGCCCTTTTTTATCCCCGAAAGGATGTGAAGTATTTCTGAACCTGTAGATGGTCCAGATATACCCGAGAAGTTAACCTCCCTCTTTAATCTCTTCAAATTGATCTTCGGGAGGCAACCTGTGATGACTAGATTCTTGGAGTCTGGAATTCTCTTCAGCAGGTCTATCATCCGGTTTTCTGTAGGAGTCTTTACTGCACATGTATTGTATATCAAGAAATCCGCAGAGGAAGGATTCTGAGATATCTGGTATCCTGCTTCTACAAGAGCTCTCTCCATGAACCTTGCATCTGCAAGATTAGATGGACAGCCGAAACTTCTTATGAATACTCTCTCTGCTAGGTTTTGTTTTTCCCTCTTCAAGATCTATCTCACTTATTTCTATGTGCCACCTCCGACAGGTGGAACTATTGCTAGTGTGGATTCGGCATCTAACTCTGTATCAAATCCATCAAGCATCAGAATATTCGTTCCGTCAAGTAGGATCTGGATGTGGCTTCTTAATCCTTCTTTCTCGAATAGATAGTTTGAGAACTCATCTCCGTATCTTTCTGACAACAGATTCAGAATCTCTCTTACCTTCATCTTTTCTTCAACGATAAGATCCTCTTCTCTTTTTTGAGTAATTTCACGAAGAACCGTGAAGTATCTTACCTTGATTTTCATCCATTCATTCTCCTATTAAGATACTATTCAAACGAAGGTCATCTCGACTCTCTGGTTTAGTTAGATCAGTAAGCACTAATATTGACGTGTCGTTAGAGTCATAAGAGCTGATGTCAAGAGTAGTTGTTAATCCTTCCTCTACTAAGTCTAGCTCTATTCCAAAGAAGTGGTGAGTCTGATATGCCTGATATTCATCCTTCAGCTTTTGTTGATCCTTCCGCCAAGATCCCGGAGAGTTGTCTGATAGGCCCTAATGTACGGCTCGTTGGTGCGATGAAACTAGGGAACTTTGTTAAGGTATCAGCGAATACAATCGTCTGGGGTTCTGCAGAGATTGGAGAAATGACATACTTGGGCCCTAACTGTCTAGTAGGTCACCCAGGCAAAGATGAATTCAATAAATCTCTGGATAGGAATAATCTCGATCTCACTGGACCTAAAAATGCGATCACAAGAATCGGTCGAGAGGTGATTGTCAGATCAAACTGCACAATATACTCTAGATCCACAATTGGTGATAGCGTAGTCTTTGGTCATAACGTATTACTGAGGGAAGAGACTACGATAGGCGACAGGAGTACTATTGGTAGTAGTGTTGTCATAGATGGAAGATGCCTCATAGGTGAAGGAGTATCTATTCAGACTGGAGCCTACATTCCATCATCTTCAGAGATCGGAGACTCGGTCTTCCTAGGTCCCCACTGTATTCTACTGAACGATAAGTATGTCTCAAGGAAGAAGACCAGACTTGTAGGACCAACAATAGGAAAAGGAGCGAGTATTGGTGGTGGAGCGATAATCCTCCCTGGTGTAGTAATAGGGAAAGACGCCGTTGTCGGGGCAGGTGCTGTGGTAACGAAAGATGTGAAAGATCAAACTGTAGTCATTGGGGTTCCAGCGAGATTTCTAAAAACCATACCGGAAGATTGGTCTAGATCTTCTGAACCAATCCTTTAGCTTATCATTAGCCGTCGACCTATCCAATGATTAGTCTGTCCAAGAATCTTCATCTTTCTATTCCCGAGTCACTATTTGTGCTCAATATTTGATCCAATTGGAGAATCGAACATTCGCAAATCGAATAATTCTTTCAATTTAATTGGATATGTCAACGCTATTCGAGAGTGGTAAGGGTTCTCCTAAAACGTAAACTAAAAGAGTTGGAGTACCCTCACGGAAGGATGATAGATTTGTATGCGAAGGGTCTAAGCACTCATTTCAGCTTATTGCTTCTATTTCTGCTTCTATTCTCCTTTATGCCCAGCGTCTATGGTCAGACTGTCAAAACCAATAGTCCTTTGGCAGATGATGAATCCGAACCTGTAGAGGCGCCTATAACTGATTTGGAGTGCGACAGGGCCAAGAGGAAAATCGAGTTGGGTGCTTGGGGTATGATACATGTTCATGACGAATTCCATGTTTCAAATCCAACGCCTATTCCTATCGATTCTGTAACGCTCTCTCTACCTTTGAATTCTCAGAATGTCACGGCATCTGATATTGCTGGACCTGTAGATGTGTTTCTTCCATCAAGGCTAGAAGATCTAGCTCCGAGAGCAATTGTATATTTTAGGTTGAACCTTGGAGAGAATGAATCTTATACCTTCTCGATTCATTTCAAGATTCCAGCAAGCAAAAATATCGAACTCTTGGGTTTTGATCTCTATCAGTTCGAGTTTCCTATGGTCCCTGGTTTGGGGTCATCCATTAAGACATTACTTGTCGAAGTGGTTCTTCCAGAAGGTGCGAGTCTTAAGGAGGAAGATGTCTCTCCATCTCCCTTAGAGGTTGGGGAGGAGGTATTCAGGAAGAAAGCTGTCTTTATGATTGATGATGCGAGGTTCGAGAACAACCGGAAACTTACATTGCCGTATAGATATCTCATCACTTTGTCGGCTTTTCGACCAACTCTTTGGGTTGGATTGGCGTTAGCATCAATAATTACTACGAGACGGATCCTACGAATAGCTAAGTTTGAGTCTCAACGGATTCCCCTTCCAGCGGATCTGATTCGTTCCTTCGTTGATGCAATGGATGAAAGAATATCGCTTAAGGCTGAACTTTCTTCTCTTGGGGATCGAGTTGAGTCTAGGGAGATACCAAAGCGTGTATACAGAAGACGCAGCCGAACAATTGAAAGACAA
>CP070773.1:1095541-1106908 GCA_020345945.1 Candidatus Bathyarchaeota archaeon
CATCTAGCAAGAGGAGAGAAGGGGTTGGATATCAACCGTGTACAGAAGTCTGTATTGGAATGCGATCTTCGAGGAGCTACCTTCTTAGAGAGGATATTGGAGGATTTCGATGCGGCTTTCATCACCTATCAGGTTGTGAGGATTACACCCTGAAGAAAAGGAATTCTCCCCCTCAACGCTAGAGCATCTCAATGAAGCCAAGGAGTTGTACTATAGTTTATCTGCCACTTCGGAGAGTCTCCTCTTAGGTATCGAACTACATTCTCACAACCTCTTCTTGCAGTTTCGTTGAAAATCGGTACGGTCGAGGAAGCTATATGAGGAGTCAAAATGACATTGTCCATTTTCAATAGAGGACTATCAGATTCTATTGGTTCTTCTTTGAATACATCAAGGCCAGCTCCCCGAATTTTCCTAGATTTGAGTAGTTGGATCAGTGCCTTCTGGTCGATGATCTTTCCTCTGGCTGTATTCACTATAAGCGCCGTCTCTTTCATTCTACTCAGTTCTTTCTCTCCGACAAGGCCCTCCGTATCCTTACTTAACGGGCAGTTGATTGAGACGACATCAGACTTTGTCATTAGATTCTGTAAATCAGTCATTTCAACTCCGAATGTTTGAGCAGTCTCGACATCCACATATGGGTCGTAGGCTATTATTCTCATATCGAAGGCATGCTTTCCTTTCAATGCTACTCTTCGACCTATCCTTCCCAGACCTACTATCCCAAGGGTCTTACCCCAAAGGTTGACTCCCATTAGTCTAGGCCGCCAACCCCCACCCCGAACTAGCTTATCTCCGTTGACTATCTCCTTTGAGAGAGCGAGAATGAGCGCCCAAGTATGTTGAGCCACTGTTTCAGACATCACCTCTGGGACATTGCAGACTATTACCTCCTTATCCAAAGCAGCAAGGATATCTATATGATTGAACCCTACCGATACAGTCTGAATCATTCTCAATTTATCTGAGGAATCGATCATCTCTTTTGTGAACGCTCCACTTGGAAAAGCTACTTCAATGTCTTTCAGGTTCTTGATCCATTCTTCCTCATTCTTGGATTCAACATAGACAATTCTAACATCTGGAACCTCAGCGATTATCTTCAAGGAAGATTCTAGATGAAAAGGAGGTTTCTCAAAAGGTACCAAGACCAATCGTTCCATAAGAATTCCTCTAGCTATTCTCTAATAGTAACACTCTAAGATGTTTGTGGAAGTCGGGGCACCAAGAGAGAAAGGATCACAGCCCCCATAGGAATATGTAACTTCACCCTCAACTGCAAGATGCAGACTGTGCCCAACCTTCGAACCCTATATGACTAAATGTATAATCATAAGGAACCGACTGTCTTTCTCATACCCTCGAGAGCTTGACCGATCTTCTCAACCGGAGTTGCGTAGCAGAGTCTGAGATAGCCCTCCCCAAGGTCCCCAAAGGCAGTTCCAGGAACTGTCGCAACCTTGCCAACTCTAAGAAGAGCCTCCGCAAAATCCATTGAAGACAATCCACTCTTCGATATATTAGCGAAGATATAGAATGCTCCCTTAGGAGGCGTACATGAGAAGTAGTCTAAGTCGTTCAGATGCTCAACTATGTATCTGCGCCTCTGGTCATATTCTTTCACCATCTCGTATACAAAATTTTGGGGCCCCTTAAGTGCAGCCAGAGCTGCTCTCTGAGCTACCGCTGGGGCATTAGCAACGGTGTTCTGCTGGATCTTTACCATCTCTCCCACAATCTCAGGAGGCCCAACAGCATAGCCTACTCTCCAACCAGTCATCGCATAGGTCTTCGAGAAGCTGTTCACGGTTATAGTCCGCTCAGCCATCTCAGGAAAGGAGCAGATACTCAAGTGTTTAGCCCCATCATAGAGAAGTTTCTCATAGACCTCATCAGAGATTACAGCAAGATTATTTTCAATCGCAATCTGCGCGATTCCTCTTAGATCCTTCTCAAGTAGAACTCCACCGGTGGGATTCTGAGGAGAATTTAGAATAATGCATTTGGTCTTGTCCGTTATCCGATCTTCCACATCGGAAGGTAACATACGAAACGAATCCTTTTCTCTGACTGGGACCGGAACTGGTATTCCTCCGGTCATCACAATACAAGGCTCATACGTGACAAACCCAGGATCGGGAATAAGGACTTCATCACCTGGATCCAGAAGTACTGTTGTCGCGAGAAAGATAGCCCCAGCTCCACCCACTGTGACAATAGTCTCTGTCTTTGGATCGGCTACAATATTATTTTCTTGTCTCATCTTCTCAGTGATCGCTATGCGGAGATCGAGAAAGCCAGCATTCGGGGTATAATGGGTGTACCCTAACTCAAGTGCTTCCTTGGCTGCTTCAATCACATGCTCTGGCGTTCTATAGTCAGGTTCACCTATGCCAAGGCTTACAACCCCAGAAGTGCTTTGAGCCAAGTCGAAGAGCTTACGTATGCCTGAATAACGGATAGATTTGATCCTTTGACTGATATCGATCGGTACCATGAACATCCTACCTCCATCTTCACAGCTTTTGGCAGTATGAGGCAGAATTTCATATTTTCGATAGGTACACTACCTTCAATAAAACAGATGGTGTTCCACTGAAGCCTTATTTGTTGAACCAACAGAAGATCTATACTATGAACAGTAAGTTCAAAGTAGTTACAGTAGGTTCAGGCTTGGGATCCCTCTGCACATCAGCGGTTCTGGCCAAAGAGTCAGGTCTCAAACCAACTGTCTTTGAGAAAAAGAGCAACATAGGCGGTTCATTCGGAACCTATGACGTCGATTCCTTCTTAGTTGATACAGGAGCCCACCTACTGACTAGAGGAACTACTGGAGAACTACCACAGCTACTTAGAAGATATGTCTCACAGGATATATTCGCTACAAGCTTTGCGGTCCAAGAAGTATACAACTTTACCTTGAAAGGAAGAACCTCTAGACTGCCAAGGAATCTTCCTGAACTTCTCGATTTTCGAGTCCTCCCAAGAAGAGAGAGGCTTCAGACATTCCGCCTTCTTCTCAAATTCTTAAACATGGGACGAGAAGGCACCAAAGAAAAGTCATCTCTGACGACCTATGAACTGGTTGAATCGGATATCGTTGGAGAAGATATGTATTTCTGGTTGAATGCTATGGCCTGGATGTGCTCAGGAAGTGACATACACCATGCTCCAGCATCCAGAATAATTGATACTCTCATCAGAAACAGAAAACTCTCTCTTGACTACGTGCTGAAGCATTCGTTACCTACGGGTCGAGCCTCAGAAGAAGACTATTACCCTATCGGTGGAGCTATCAAGGTCCCAAACCTGCTGATAGATGCAGCGGGACTCGACGTTAGAACCAAGAAAGAAGTAAAGAAGATCTGTGTCGAGGATGGCGTAGTAAAAGGAGTTGAGGTCGAGAACGAATTCTATCCGGCACAGATAGTGATCTATGGCGGACTTCTTAGAGAATTACCTTCACTGGTGGGAAGGAAGAACTTCCCAAAAGAAGACACCAGCAGATTTTCCGGTTTGAAGGAGTACTATGGCTTAAGCCTGTGGCTTGGTTTCGACAAGGAGATAGAGAGTCTCAACCGTGAATCGTTGGTTAGAATAGAGGAGAGCACCGATCCCCCAAAGTGGGCGATCTTCACAAGTGATTTCGACCCCGAATTAGCTCCTAAAGGAAAGCTACTTGTAGTCAGTACTATCCTGACCGATAAGCCTAGAACCAGACAAATCGACCAGATTGAAAAGGCTGTCGAGGAGGCTTTACCTGGTTATGAGAAACACGTTGTCATGAGACATGAACAGATATGCCTTGCAGAGAAATGTCTACAAGATAAGGAGAGAAACGTTTGGACCCTTCCTGAACAAAAGACAAGAATAGACGGACTATATGTCGTCGGAACCGATACAGCAGGGTGGGGAAACGGAGGAAACCTCTGCGCAGATTCCGCTTTCAAATGTCTTGATTTCATCAGACAGGATTACCCAGAACTTTTCCACTAGTCAAAACTTACCAAGATAGCTGTTCTATTTGAAAGAATCCATTCCCTCATCTCAACTTCTCTTTTCCCTTGTTGACCATTATTTCCGAAAAAAATTTCAATCGTAGAAACTCACGAACATCCCAGAAATGAGAAAGCTACGATGGTATTGGGTATAAAGTATTGTTCCTCACAATCGGAGGAAAAGACTGTTCACAACAGTTCTCGGATCAGAGTTTATAGACGATATCGTTTAACCTGACCCTACTTTTCACTTTTATCCCTACATCTTGGCCTTTAGAGGCCGAGTTGACTGGGGCCCGATCGATCTCCATCGACTCTATCTCTTGGGTGAAGTCTGTCGTGGCCCCTTTGATCCTTATATGGTCACCTATACTCAGACTGTCTCTCTCAATCTGAATTGCCGCCACACTAATCCTCGAGAAGTAGTTCACTATTTTTCCGATCCTCTCCTCAGAACCAGACATCAAAACACCATTATCTGTTCATTCAGCTGAAAAGATATTGTTTTTGGTATAAGATTAAGTGACTAATCAATCAGAACTAGAGAGTCATGAGACGACGCGCATCATGATTCGTTCATAAAGAAGCTGTGAAGAATTCGTACTAAACAAAACCGCTTATTACCAGAAGTATACCAAGGTAAAGTAACAACTGCGTTACCATTCTCTTTACCATTGCAGGAAGACCGCCTACTCTCTTAAGGCCATAATGTAGTCCAATACACGCGACTCCGATACCAATTCTGGTAATATTCATTGAACCTCACCGTACCTTTAGTTGCCTCATATCAATTATTTATCTTTGACCTTGATATGGACAGGAATCTCTTTCAGAGGAGACATCAGATATACAATTCAAATTCGCGGAGACCTAAAAATAGCAATCCACAACCTCCACATCATTTAAGTCAGATATGCTTTTGAGTTTATCATCAAATATACATCCCACTCGAATATGAGGGAAGGAAGTTCCAATCGTCATGCAAACCGGGCTCATCTACGACTATAAGGACGAAGACTCATTCGAAATCGAACTTGTTGCGAGGAGAAGAGGGATAGAAGTCACCCCAATACAATTCACCAACTTGACGATTTGCATAACAGATCTCCCAAGATTACAGAGACAGTTCAATGAGATTCAAGCAGCCATTAACAGGTGCACAGTAAAGGCACGAAGAGAACACGCCGCCATGCTTCTGCAAACATTGGACAAACCAGTGATTAACCCATTTCAAGTCGAACTGATTGTCAACAGTAAGAGAGACACACTTCTCACCCTAGCAGAGAAAGGAATCAAAACTCCGAAAACATTATTCTTCCCTCAGAATGTCAACAAGAAAGCAAAAACAAAGATTAGAGCCATCGCTGACACCATTGAAGAAGAACTCGGATATCCCACTATCCTCAAACCAGATAGAGGAAGCGAAGGAAGAAACGTACTGAAAGCCGACGATCGAAGAGAGTTGGAGGCAGGCATCACCAATATAAGAAGAGGTACAGCCAATCCATTGGGTATAATCGCTCAAGAATTCTTTCTCAAGAGCTTCGATCTAAGAGTCGTAGTCTCAAAAATAGCAGAAAAACAGCCCCAATACTTGGGGACACTGGTCAGAGTAGTTCCAAGGATGGATGAGTTTAGAACAAACACCTCGATAGGAGGATACCCTCTCAGCATCGACCTACCAATGAGGATCAGAAAAGAGGCATCAAGAGTGGCAGAAGCAATCATTGATAAGGCTCTGGAAAAGGGGCTCCCCTCTCACTGGTCATCTTTCATACTAGGGATAGATATGATGCCTAGAGTTGAACAAGAAGAAGATCAGAAGATCAAATATCTAGCCAGATCTCTTGATAAATGCTTCAATAGGATTAGAGAAATCAAACGGGAGCCTTCATACGTATCCAACCAAGAGAAGTTTGAGAATAGGAGAAGGAGAGTTGAGGAGGTCTACAGGGAGTATCGACAAGAGAAAGCTTACTTGGATGTTTCCCAGAAAATCCAAGAAGTCGTTGATGAAAAGACAACAGTTGTTCTACCCCATGAAGTAAACTCAAGCCTAGACTACTGGTTCAACACGAAGAACATGATTGACGTCAATCTTGCCGAGAACTATGTAGACTGTATACTAAGCACTTTCAAGTAAAAAAACCGGAGAATCCTGCCATTATAATAGCGTCCTAGTCTATACGACAGTATATTAGTATTGACTAACTATCTTGAAGGTCGATGTCAGATTGGAGTAACTTGGATCAATCCCTTATGATCCACTGCGACTTCCACCTCATCCCCAAATTGGTACTTTCTCTGAAGACGATTCCACTCTTGTGTTGTGAAGTAGAGGATTAGCCGATTACTATAGATCTTCGACTGAGGAAACATCTTAGGAATCTGACTTATGATCGGCATCACCATAGAAACCTCCTCGGGGACATCCGCAGGCATCGAGACTACACTAGGCGGCCTCTTAGCTTCCATAGCAAACTCCACACAGACAAATTCATTCCCAAATGAGTCGAAGAATGGATGGATTGAGTTGACCTTGCAGCTGAATGAGAGTTTACTTAAATCAGACATATCTAAACCGATACCCCATCAAAACCAGATAAAAACTATGCGGACTGAAGAAAACAGTTCTAGAGCTTAAGTCTTCCGTCAGAGAAAACACTTTGAGTGGCTGAGAAAAAGTCAGATAAGAAGCTTCTCAACCTAGATTGGAGACAATTACTGAAAATCCGTTACCACAAACCACTCAACCCAGAACTTCAAACATCCTGCCAAACATCTCATTCACAATTCATCGTTACGAAGGGACATAATTACAGAAATCCAAGATGAACTGCGAGAGAACCATCGAAGACTTCACCACCTGGTCAACAGAGACATACTCCTTGATACCGTGCATACCCTCCCCACCTGGCCCGAATATCACTGTGGGAACCCCAGCGTTCTGTATAATCTCCGAGTCAAGCCATCCATAGCTACCAATGTATTGAGGCTCTGTACCCAATACAGTAATGACCGCTTCTTTTAAAAGACGCACAACATTCTCCTCAGCAGATACAGTAAATGGACCCCGAGCAAAGATCGTCCGTAGGTCAGCATTGAATTTCGAATCTTTCGTTGAGAGCCTCTCTAAGATGGAGAGAAATTCAGATTCAACTTGACGAGTATCTTCACCAGGTATAGTTCTACGTTCCAACTTTAACTTACACTGATCTGGATAAGTGCTAAGCTCCCTTCCTCCCTCAATAATAGAAGAATGCACTGAAGGGGAACCAAGAAGACTATGACTCCTCTCCGAGAGAACCTTCGATCCGAAATCTTCAAGCTCAACCAAAAATTTTCCCATTTTAGCGATCGCGTCAACCCCTTTTTTCGGCCGACTCCCATGAGCCGCCTTACCAAAGGTCTCAACCTCAAGCCAGACAAACCCCTTATGCGCAATCCCTATATCAAGTCCAGTACTTTCACAAACAACAGCTCCATCAGCCTTGAAAGATTCCATAAGCTTCTCTGTCCCCAAGCTGGTATACTCCTCATCTACAACCGAGGCTACTATCAAGTCCCCCCTCAAGTCTACCTCAGAGTCAACCACAGCCTTCACAGCATGAAGAATTGAGGCAAGACCGCCCTTCATATCAGCAGACCCTCGACCGTAGATCCTATTTCCTTCAACCCTCGGATTGAAAGGATCAACCATCCCCTCGATTCCAACAGTATCCATGTGACCATTAAGAATCAATGAGGACCCAGAATCTTGACCGCGAAGAACCCCGACAACGTTGGGTCGACCCCTTTCAACCTCACAGAGATCTACCTCGAGTCCTAGGTTCTCAAGAAAATCCGCAATAAATACAGCTACCTTCGCTTCACCCGCACCTCCAGGAACCAACAAAGGATTGACAGAATCAATCTTAATGAGTTCCTTGAGGGTCGCAACTAATTCAGAAGAATCTATCCTTGAGAAGACTGCACCCAATAGAGTAAACTCCTTTCTTACAAAATATCGTGTTTATACATGAACAGAATAAAGAAAAGAACACGTATTGGGATACCGTTCCAAGATTCCAGCTATATTCCTTATGATGAAAAATGAAGCGAAAGACAGGGATTTATAAAGTCTACATAGATACTTTGACTAGAAGTACTCTCTTCTTCGAAAGTAGTTATCGTCTCAAGAGAATTAATTTCCTCGGTAGATCTCTGAGTTCTCAAATCCAATCTGAGACATGAAAACTTCGAGCTCTTTCTTCATTGGACTTCCTCTAGTGACAGATTGAGTCACTTTGAAAGCACCTGCAACATTAGCTTTAACCAGACAGTCGTAATCAGAGAAACCGAGAGATTTGAAGGCAGCGAACACACCTAGAAAAGCATCGCCAGCACCTACTGTATTAACCACCTTCAATCCTAGGCTATGCAAATCTATGCCAGCGATAGAGAATACCTCACCGCTTTCAGCCCCAACCATAACACATCCATCAGCTCCATATTTCGCGATCAAGTTACAGGCAAGACCCTGACTCTTTAGCTCCTCGAAAGCTTCAATTGGATCCTTCTTGCCAGTCACATTCTCTATCTCTACGGAGTTCAATACAACGTAATCTACACTCGTCAAGACATTTCTAAGACCAGACAGCCCCAGCGTACTTCTAACTCCAGGATCAAAGATTACAGTCTTTCCAAGCGAATCTCCCAGTCTTGCAAGAGATAATAAAGAGTCAGGTCTTGGATCGATAACGATCACAATCTTGGAATTCTCGATCAGAAGACGCCGAGACTCTTCCATAATATCAGCTGGAGTGAATTCCAAATTTGCCCCGAAAAGAGTATGAATCATGTTCTGACCCCTCTCATCTATCGTGATATAGGCTTGCCCTGACTCAACCCCCTCAACAGTCTTTAAGGCAGAAGTCTCCACCCCCTCCCTAGCCAACGTCTCAATCTGCTCTCTTCCAATGACATCGTCTCCCAGACCACCGAAGATTGCGACTTCATCTTTACTCAGAATCCTTGATGTCGCCACCGCAACGTTCGCTCCTTTTCCTCCAGGGATCCTAGTCAACCGTTTAACCTGAACCTCTTCTCCTACATCCGGAAACCTCGATATGAATAGATTAATGTCTAAGTTAATGGCTCCACACACAATTACTTCACACAAAAATGCGAATTCCTCCCAATTCTAATTCGAATAGAAATCAAGAAACAAAAGACTTAGCATCACAGAAATGATGAACAATCCAAAGCTAATAAGATCTAGGAAAATAACCATAGATCTCTTTCACACACCCAGATAATCAAATGGGAAAAGATACTACAGAAGAATGTCTAGACCAAAATATCCCTGACTAGATTCGAATACCTCAAAGTTGAGAAATAGATAATCTACAGATACTATTGGTAACAATATCTGCAGGTATAGGATTCCACGATACATAGATTAGAGATCAGAAAGAAGTTACTCAAGATATCGATCGTTGTAAAATACCTACTGGTCGTAGTTACTTGAAGATCTCAAAAAAATCCTACGAGAATTTTTGGCGGGCCCGAAGGGATTCGAACCCCCGACTTCAGGCTCCGAAGGCATACGCGGTTAAGAAAAACTGCGCCCTATCCAACTAGGCTACGGGCCCGTTGAATCCGTGAAACATATATCCAATTAATGAAGTTTCCTATAACACCCTCTCGCTCAGAGAAAGAGAAAAGATTAACAAAGAAGAACGTGTAGTAAGCTTAAGAATACTAGAATAACAATTATCTTGTAAGAAGCAATAACTGCCCAAACAAAATTCTCCAGAATCTCTAAGAGGAATATAAATGAGTTCCCAAACCCACCTTCATGATCTTAAGTTCAGAATGATGACAATCGATCTTCTTAGAATGGCAAAAGAACGATACACCTATCGAGAACTGGCTCAACACACGAATCTTCCAGTAACGGTTCTAAGCAGATACGTAAAAGGTCACGTTCTACCCACGACGAAGAGAGCGAAGACCATATGGAACTCGTTAGAGAAGGTCGTAAGCCTTGAGAACGAGTTCAGAAGCAGAATCACCTTTGACGAATCTGGATATTTTGATAACACAAGCATCATCTGCAATATATCCCTCCTATCACAAGGAGCTCAACACGCACTCTCAAAATTCGCTGGACGAAGAATAACGAAGGTGATGACAGCAGCAGTAGATGGGATCCCACTCGCCACAATGATCGCAGAGGCCTTTGGAGTAAATCTAGTTCTAGCCAAGAATACAAAGGAAGTAGGAATCCCCGATTTCATTGAAGAAAGCTACATCCCAAGTAATTCAGCAGTCAGAATGGTACTCTACATACCCAAAAAATCCTTGAAGAGAGGAGACAGCGTCCTGATAGTCGACGACGTAATCAGATCTGGGGAGACTCAAAAAGCCCTAATGAAAATAGTCGGCAAAGCCAAAGCCGAAGTAGCAGGCATATATGCTTTGGTTGGAGTAGGAGAGAATTGGAGAGAGGGAATACCAACTCCATCCGACTGCCCTTGCGAAGTAGTTCTGACCCTACCAATAAGTAGCAACTGATAGTCGACTTGAAATTTGGAACCAATATCCGTCAGCTCAGCACAACCGCCTAGTCAGCAAATTACAGTCTTCAAATTCCTCCAATATAATGAAAGACCGTATTATTCTTCCATAATAATTCGAAAAGCACTCATCACCCGACTTTCAAGAGTGCAGACAAAATTTCATGAGATAGTTTCACAGCAACTTCATGAAGTTCAGGAGTCAACTCCATTCCGAATCGAAGATCTCCCGGTTGAATCCCAAGCAAGAGAACCTTAGCACCAATCTCTGAGACGATGTATTCAGAGAGAACCGACAGAGATAGAATATGAGTGCTAAACACCGATTCAGCAATAGAATCTGGATATAGGAACCGGATCTCTCCAATATTCGACGCCATCTCAGCAGCATCAATTATCAAGACGTGACTCGGAGAAAACCGCCGGATAGGACCAGTAAAACTCTCAGGAACAGTCTCACAATCAAAGACCCTTACAAAGCTTGGAACCTTTCCTTTCAAATGATCTACTACCACAAGACCGACGGCATCATCTCTCTTGACACGGCTACCGACCCCTAAGATAGCCACCCTCGTAGCTCCCTGAAGCCATTCCTCAAGTTCTGGCAACAACGTCTGATTCAGATTTGAGTCTGAATTACAGAAATATGAATTCTTGGATCAATACATACACCTGCCAACACCAAAGAAAATCATGTAAAAAGGATCCGAAACCTAGATAAAGAGAAGCAATCGGCAATAGGTTGAACCGAGAAGGAAGTATATTGCATTGCAGAGAGAGACAATAGAAGCTAGATACATAGAGGA
>CP070773.1:1107008-1110162 GCA_020345945.1 Candidatus Bathyarchaeota archaeon
CCAAGCCAGATTCCTGTGGCTCCAAGGTCTCTCGCGTAGAGAGGTATAAGCGGTCCTACAATACCCAATCCTAGCATGGCTGTAAAGAGGGAGGAGTATAGTACGATTAATACTTCTTTTCTCTCGATCTGGGATTCTTCTTCACTCACTTTCGTTTGCTCTTCCATCTATTTTGTCAGTGTGTCTCACTTTCTCGGATCGTTGTGAGAATGTTTAGCTTTGACAATTGTGGTCTTGAGATTAGGTGGATGGCAAGTGCCCATTTTCCATATGTTTTGTGAATTTTGGTTTATGTTGGAGGGCGTTCAGGCAGTTCGTTGTAAGAGCCTTCTGATGTTCTGTATACTGCAAGTCTTGCAATAGTCTCCCATTGCCCTTCTTTCTGTCTACGGATCTGTGTCACAATGACCTCTGCAGTAGGGTCTGATTTGCCTGGCCAGACAGTAATGTTTAGAAAATCTCCATCTTGTGTTCTTCTTGAGAATCTTGCCTTATATGTCGACTTATTCATTCCCATAGTCTCACCTAGTAAAATATGGTTGATCGTGAATTGGATTACTGATAAGGTCAAGAGTTTCGGTCTTTAAGAGGTTTTCTTGCATCAACATTCGCTGGTAGTCGATTCTCGCCGATAGCTTCACTTTATAGGTCTTGGAGTCCTTCCTCTGTCCATCTCTCTGCCTCGAAGGGCACGACTGTGCCGCAACAGAAGACATTCAGGGGTATGTCAGGATCTGTGACTCTGCACCGATGGGCCATCTCAGGTGGGATGTAGACGACGTCTCCTGCCTTCAGCTCTTGTTCTTCACCAGCTACCTTCATCCAGCCTAAGCCAGAGTCTACAAAATAGATTGCTTCCGTGTTGTGGCGGTGATATCCCAGTACCCCAGATACAGTCATCACAGTGGTGAAGGCGATTGCTTTCCACTTTCCTTCAAAGAGCCTGTATGCCCAGCATGTACCTTCGTGACCTGATTCTGCTTCTTTCAGAAGCCATTTCTCGATCTCTATTCCCTCCCCCTCTAGTGTTTTATCCACCTTCTCGATCTTTGCTTGGGGGGTAGCCGGAGGATCTCTAGCTGCGAAGCTAGCTAGGATTATCGGCTGTTTCTCTGCCTTTGAGAGAATCGTGTAAGGGACATTTGTCGGTATTCTGATTGCGTCCTTGTTTTCAATCTCCCATTCTTTCTTACCAGAGATGATGGCGCCTTTTCCTTGAAGAACGTAAAGAGCTTCCTCTAGATTCTGCTGATGGTACATCATCTCTTTCCCCGCTGGTATAGTCAGAACGTTGACCCATTCAAGGTTCACTGTTGTCTTGTATCCTCCCTTCTCGTGGAGTAGATCTCTGCGTCTATAGACGCTTCGTACATAGCATGTATCTTCATATGCTAAGATCGGCTCGATGGTGGTCCAGCTCCTTTTGAACATCTTCGATCATCGAATTCTACATCACGGTCGCCTATTAAGTCCTAGCCTAAGTACTAGTCCTGACTTCTCAATTCCAGAATCAGGTAACTTCACGAGAAGGGATATAGATCCCAACTGGGGGATCGATCTTTGTCTCTTCTATATTATCGTCGTTTTCTGGGTTCTTCTACTAGCTCGAGCCTATAATTCGAAGGAAAATGGCGACCGAGCTGAGTAAGATAGCGACTGCTCCTTGACCTGATAGCAGCGTGAAACTGCCTGTTTTCTCTCCAATTTCAGGGATGATCCTAACACCGAACTGGACTTCCCCTATTCTCAACGGCGTGTTGTCGATTTGAATCTTGAACTTCAAGCCATAACCTTTTGGGGAGAAGGGATAGAACAGTGCCATTTCTCCTGTAAAAATATCGAGTAGGAGATGTGAACCGAGATAGAATAAGCCGACTAGGTACGGGACCATCATATCTGGGAGCATTATCATAACGAGGAAAGCAGTTGGGGCTGCTATTGCCGTGAAGATTGCCAACGAGTGGAAACGTCGGTGTGCGTTGAGGAAGATGTCGAAGTCGAAAAGAAGTGATAATGGAGAAAGAAAAAAGGCAGTATCGACGGGAATTCCCAAGGCAACCGCTAGGATGGTCGGGAGAATTAGATGGAATGCGGGCTCCATTGATTGAAAAGGTTAACTGCCATTATTTTAATCATCCGCGGGTCTTTTGGTAGTCGTAGATAGAGAAAGGTTCTAGACCTCGGTGTTATTTTTTAGTCTGTCGAGAAGCTCTCTTCCCTCTCTGTGGGGTCTCTCGACGCATTATCGGTTACTATTGACATTAAACTTATGTTTGTTGGGGATTATTCGTACTCTTCATACGTGCTACTGGTAGTGTCTCTCTTGAAGGTTGGAGTCTCTTCTCTTTGTTTCTTTCAGGAAAACTTTGACAGTCTCTTGACCAAGCTTCCAATGGCTGGAATCAAGTTATGGGAGATCGCCGATGACGGTCTCCATAGTCTAAATGATTCTCGAGTTCAGATGCTAAACGATCTCCGTAACTCTCATGATCTTCTCTTCAATATTCATACCCCTTGGACTGCCGTTAATATATCTGCAATGCATCCCAATGTCCGTGAGAAAGTGCAAGAGACAGTAATTGATTCCATTCAGTTTGCCTATGAGATTGGTTCTGAATATGTTGTTATTCATCCCGGACGTTCTTCACATTTTGTCAAAGGAACAGGTGAGTTGTGCTGGAGTTTTACAGCAGATTTCCTAAAACGTGCGGCTGAGTTCTGTGCTGATTGTGGGATAACACCCCTCTTGGAGAATATCTTTCCTCCCTACTTCTTGTTTCATGATCCAGATGATATTGAGAGATACTTCCGCGAAGATGCGCCTGAAAACCTTCGTTTTGTCTGCGATTTCGGTCATGCAAACGTGACTGGAAATCTTCTGCCTTTAGTGGGGAAGACGGCTGATTACGTAGAGTATGTCCATCTAAGCGGAAACCACGGTGAGAAGGACGATCATTTACCTATTGACGAAGGAAATGTAGAGTGGAAGGAAGGTCTGGATGTGTTATTCAAAGCAGGATTCGACGGTACGATTATTGTGGAGAACTACAACATCGATGATGCCTACACAAGCCTAGAGACCCTCAGATCATTTGTAGACTCAAGAGGAAACAAATAATTCCCGTGAATAGATGTTTCTACGGTTTCTATTTTA
>CP070773.1:1110262-1121796 GCA_020345945.1 Candidatus Bathyarchaeota archaeon
TCTCCCAAAACATCTTACCCTGAACAGACTGTATAGACATTCATAGATAAAGGTTGAGAAGAGTCAAACTACACGATTAGGACACCAACAACGGTAAGCTCCACCCTACTTGAGAATCAAGAAGTCCACCAACCGTCAAGATCCGTAAGACTCTAAGCTCACATTATATTCAACCTTTCAAGTCCCAGCGGAAGAAAGAATGACCTTTTCAAAGTTCAACGCCCAAGTGTAGTTGCAGATAGTTCTATAGATTAAGTCCTGATCCCAGTCCTTCTTCCAGTCAGAGTAGACCCAGTTCTCTTCGTCTTGAACCTTGACCATGACACTAACCGAAAGAAGATTTCGCTTGTAGATACTCTCAATACGTAATCCGAGTTCCTTGGCAGCTTGTTTCACAGCAGAAGCAACCACTTCAAGCCTTTCATTCTGGAGGGAACATTCTTCGGGAATACAGAGAACCAGACTTTCATATCCGCTCTTCATTGTCATCCATATCTAGGCCATCTTCTCCCCGAGATACTATTTAATAGCTAGAAGTTTTCGACGAGAGGGGGAGATAGATGACTGAAAATATCCGTCAACCTGGATAGAGGTATTTGACCCTTTTCATCCAGTATTTTCTCACGTTCTATTTCACTGATCTCTCCCTCAGTCGACAAATACATCCATTCCTTATCAATCTCAACATCAACAAAACGGATTACGTGATATACCTATGGCAGAAGCAATAAGAATAGGGCCGATTAAGGTTGGACAAATAGGAGGAGATAAGTGTGGATGCGGGAGTTCAACAATACGCGTCTATGTTACCCCTATGCCACGACCGGTCTGCAAGAAGTGTTGGTCGAAACTCGCTAACACCGATACAGAATGGTAAGGATACAATTCTCTAACCTCCTCAAGAAGAGCAATAATGATCTGCTTCTTTATAGCTAGACAGGCAACCATACCTTTCGAGACAAGTGGATGACCTTGGATGGTTTAGATATCGAGAATCACTCATGTGTACTCTTTCATCGATCCTGATGGGTAAGAGAGCGTTACGTTTTCGCTTTGATCGAAGCCCGCATAGGAAAATAAAAATGATTAGATTGGGAGAATTGAGTGTTGAGAGCGTAAGAGATGGGTATTCAAGCTGGCAAGACAGGGGTTAGGGCCCTTGGAATATCTGAAAGCTTTGTCAAAGGAGCGGATCAAAGGTCCATCCTTGCCGGTGTAGTAATGCGAGGAGACCTGAAAATAGATGGATTCTCATTCAACTATACTACGGTAGGAGGGATGGACTCAACAGAGTCTATACTCGGACTCTACTATAAGCTGGAACGCAACGACATCAACCTTCTCATGCTCAATGGATGCATAATAAGCTGGTTCAATGTCGTGGACTTGAAAGAATTGAATAAAGAAACAGGCAAACCGGTAATCTGCATTACCTATGAAGAGTCAGAGGGAATTGACCAGTACTTCAAGGAGTACTTCGAGGACTGGGAGACACGACTTGAAGTATACAGAAGAAATGGAGAAAGAACCAAGACAATCTTGCACACGGGCCATCAGATCTTCACGAGATTCATTGGAATTAAAGAAGACCTCGGTAGAAGAACTTTAGACAGATTCACTCTAGAAGGAGGAGTACCGGAGCCTCTGAGAATCAGCAGAATACTTGCAAGAGCCATCCTGAAATCCGAATTATCCACACGGCATAACCGTTGAATCTCTCAAATCTCCTAATCCCGACATGACTTAAGAACTCAAGAGAAAAACGCATATCCGACATGAAAGCAACGAATACCTTAACGACATAGATCATGCGTTCTTGATGTTATTGTTGAAGGCGAATTCACATGGTTGATCAAATCAAAGTTGCAGGAGTTCAGATGAACCCAAAAATTCTGAAGAAGGAAGAAAATCTTGAACAAGCCATAGAGATGATCCGGAATGCTGTAGAAAATGAGGCAAAGCTAATCATCTTCCCCGAGTGTGCATTGACTGGATACTGCTATTCAAGCATTGAAGAGGCGAGTATCTCAGCAGAACCGATTAACGGTGCAAGTATCCAGAGGATTGGCGTGCTCTGCAAGGAACTTAACGTATACGTAGTGATGGGATTCCTTGAGACTGACGGAAATACAATTTTCAACTCCCTTGCTTTTACAGGACCCGATGGATTGATTGGGAGATACCGAAAGATCCATCTACCATTCTTAGGAGTTGACCGATTCTTATCTCCCGGGAATGAACCATTCAAGGTTTATGATACAGAAGTTGGAAAGATAGGAATGAACATCTGCTACGACTCAAGTTTTCCAGAGAGTTCCCGAGTTTTGGCGTTGAAGGGTGCAGAACTAATAGTCCTGTCAACGAACTGGCCAAAAGGAGTCGAATATTATCCCAAATATGTCGTTCATACGCGGGCAATAGAAAACCGGGTTAACTACGCTGCGATCAACAGAACAGGAGTGGAACGTGGAGTAAGATTCTGTGGTCTGAGTAAGATCGTAGACAGTACTGGAATAACGCTAGCTGAAACCGGTAAATCTAAAGAAGAGATCATATACGCTTGGGTCGACCTAGCAAAGGCAAGAAACAAGAAGAGCATCAAGATCCCAGGAGAATGGGAGACAGACCGAATCATGGATAGAAGACCAGAGTTCTACACCAAAATAAGCGACCCAAAAAAACCTTCAGAATCCCATTGACCAAAAACTGAAGAGATAAGGACTGGAAGACCGAAGAAAGAAAAATAGAAGGCGTACCATCATGACAGAGAATCCCTACGAACAGATCGAATATGACAATCTCATTCTCCTTCTTCAAGCTATGAGTAAAAAAACGAAAAGAAACGAAGATGAAGACAAATACTTGAGAGTGATCAGGACATTCCTCACCCATCTGCACGAAACCCCAAAAACTATGCTCCAGAAAGCAAACGAAGCCAAGACCTTGAAGACAAGAGAAGAACTGAGAAGACACACAATCCGAGAAGCGATCTTCTACCTCGATTCACTTGCTGAGAGAGACGAGATATCGATGAATGACTATGCATTCAGATCCGCAGTGATTGGAAATTTCATGAAACTGATGGCAGACTATGTAATGAAAGGGCAGTAATCCTCAATCTAGTGGAAGACCTTGGATTATACTATTACGCCCAGACGGTCACATAAATGATTGTCAACGGCTCATCTGTCTCGTTCTTAATACCGTGAGCTGTCTCCCCAGATATATGGAGTGTAAGTCCGGGATGGGCTTCAAGCGGTTTTCCTTCGACCTCGATTCTCCCGGTTCCTGACAGAACATAATATATCTCTTCGCGTTCGGGATGAACATGAACCTTGAATTCTCCTCTAGGAGGAACTTGTAAGAGGCCGAACCCCGAAAATTTCATTCCCTCAAGTTCATCTTTTCCTAAGACTCTTTTGATGTTGGCTACTCCAGTCCTGTAAGGGGAATATGAGATGCTATTCGCATCGACAGTTTTCCACATAATAATCTCTCATCGAATTCTATCTATAGGTAATAAAATGCTTTCCTATGTTTTCAGCCTACTGAACCTTCGAATCTAAGACCTTATGTATTTGAAGGCGGAGAAACGCCATATTAGGGACCGAACAAGCTTTAACGAGATGTGTGAGGGCCCATCCGACCACGGTGAATGCAATCAGTAATCCATATGTCCTTACACCGATAGGTGCGTAGTCCAGAGTTCTAAGGGGAAAATAGGTAGAGAGAATAGCTTCAGGGATAAACCAAGCGTAATTTCGCCTATGAATCCCGATATTTACTGCGGAGAAGGCCATCGGAAATACTAGATACTGAGAGTTGATCATCAGCCCCACCAAAGTGAAGACCATATTCGAACCGAGAAGAGTGTCGTTTAAGGCTGTCTCGCGGTCACTATTCAGATAGCAGAGAGCTGTGAATAGAGCCATCGAGGAGGCTATTGCTGGCTTGTAAAGGTAGAAGGTATCTGAAGGTAAATGAAAGGCTTTGTCAAGGAGATACCAGATCCCGGAGAAGAAGAAGCCTTCGTAATGCTGGTACCGAGTACACAGTGATGTCTCCAGTCTACTGGCCATACCTATCGATGCAATATACTCGGACGGACTTCCAAGTAAGAAAGGAAGAGAGAAGACGAAGAATAGTGAAGCAGATGTCGCGAGAAAAAGAAAGACCCCACGGAAAACTCTTCTCTTGAGTAATACTGCGCATAGTGGAGGCACAGCAAGATACGCGTACTGTTTTGTTAGGAGAGCTAAACCAAACCAGAGTCCTCCTCTAACGAAACTGTCCTTCTCAAGGTCGTATACGGTTAGAAGAAGAAAAAGGATACATATACTATCAAACATTCCCTGAATTGACGAGATATAGATCACAAAAGGATTGAAAAGCCAGACTACAGCAGGAACCAACGCACTATCCTCATCTCGCCTCCATCTTCTAATCTGAAGGAAGATTACTAAAGATACCAATATGTCTGATACGATTATCGGGAATTTCACAAGGAATCGAAAGATAGGCGAGAGCTCCGATGCATACCATCCCAATCGGTACCCTGAACCAACTATACTCAAGATGAACATCCATATAGGAGGATACTCGTACTCAGCGGGTCTGGGGTATGCGAATCTATAAAACTCTGAGAAGTTTGATGAGGAGAGTATCTTGACACTGTCGAACCAACACCTAATATCGAATCCTCCTGTCGAGTAAGAGAGCCAAAGTCTCAGCATTCCCCCAAGAAACAGAAAGAGAAAGAGTTTCTTAGGAACCAAGCTACGAAATCTCTTTGAACTGTCATTGCCGAGTAACTTAGGTCACCTATCCCTTGTAACTCACCATATTCACCCAACGATATGGGAGTCTTCTTGCACTCATTAAACCTCAAACTACTCCTTTAGCCTCGGATATAGGCTTTGGTAGAACTTTGTCTTTGGAAAGTCCTATTAGGGTATTGCTAAGGGAGAAGAGTGAGAAGATGAAGGTCTGATGAGAAGGGAAATATTCACAATTGCCATTTGCGTCTTGATGGTTACGACCATTGGATGTGAAGTAATTGAAGTCAAGGGCAAACCTTCTGCTGACTTCAGCAATAGGACAGTAACCGTCGAGCAAGGATCAAGCTTCACACAAGAATTGACGCTCGAAGGTAGAGATACGGACTACAGGAATCTGAAAGTGCATTTCCGGATGCCAGACGGTGTTACATCTCCCGACACACCCAAAACAGAAACATTGGAAGATGGGGAGGAATGGATAGTCATAGTGCATTTTCAGGTAGGTCAAGAGGTAAATCCAGGAACCTATACGGTCTACGCTCGAGGGGAATGGGAAGAATTCAACGAGGATACAGACGGGTGGGAAGGAAACGAAGGTGAACTGACGAAGTTCACTCTAATAGTGCAAGAGAAGTCATCAGGTTCCTCTGACGGTGAAGGAGAAGAGGGGACTTTAATTTCATTCTCTGATCCTATTGTCCTCGGTCTTTCAGGTGTCGGAGTGTTAGCTATCGTAGTGGGGGGCTTCCTATATTACAGAAGTAGACAAAGAACTGAAATTCCGAAGCTACAAACACCAAGTCCAGGAATAGAGATCACACCTACCGAAGAGCCTGGAACGAAGAAGTTCTGCAGATATTGTGGAACAGAGATCGATTCTGAGACTGCTTTCTGTAGCAACTGCGGAAGAGAGACGAAAGAATCAGACGAGGCTTCAAAACCAACATGATACTGAAGAGCGCTAGACTGACGTCAACAATAACGCGAGACAAGAACCGCTTGACAGAAAGCAGAGAACATCCGCATATTATAAGTGAGTTAGCACTATTCTCAGGTTTTGAAGAGTAAGAGGTGAGTAGATGGGTGAGATAGAGATTTTCAATATACTTGGGATTAAATATTTTGATAAGGACTTCCAGAAATGCTCCTACACAGAGTTGGTGGAGGCACCTGTATTCGCCATCAGCGGTGTAAGTGAGGCTGATGCAACCGATCTCAAGAAAGCCTTGAAAGTTAAATCCGTAGGAGATCTTGCGACCAATAAATACGTACAGATTGCACAGGCCTTGACTGCTTTCTCGGATATTTCCACGGAAGTGCTGGATAAGAAGTTCGAATCGAAAGAGTTCAAGAAACTTAGGAAACAGCCAGTAAGCGCAATCTCAGGAATCTCAGAAAGAAGCGGCAAGCTACTCAAGAAGACTCTGGGAATCGACACTATAGAGGAGCTGGCCGGGAACAAGTATGTGAAAATTGCACAGATAACAGTTACAATGGCAGCACTAGAATCGATACTTTAGATCTGCAAACACAACTGGACTAGACTTTGATTGAAACGATAATCGAAAGTAATCTTATCGACTCGACACAAAGTCTTCGACTAATCTTACGATCTCTTGGTGAAGACCGTCCCTATTTTGCTTCGTCACCTCCAAGACTTCGACACTAGATTCAATTTCCAGTTCTTGAATTAGAGAAGCGACGACTGTTGAATGAACTGTCCCCACAAAAGGCTTTGAGGACTTTGCTACTCTGCTAATAGCCTCCCCAAAGAGGGGACTGCTCAGTTCCATCGGTGCAATCTCATCACAACATATTATCTCTGCCTCTTCGAGAGCGTTCTGAATAGCTCTAACGCCGATATGTTCTAAATCCCCTAGGTTTACTCGATATCTGCCTACCCAAGGTCCTTCTTTGAGAGATATGTGAGCTAGTATACCGGACTCGCCCGATAGAAGATCCGAGATCTCAAAACCGATCCTTCGACCTGACCTGCGAATCTCGGATGAAACCATCCCACCAACCACCCATCCTCGGTTTCTCAGCAGATCCACAGTCTTTCTTAAAACAGTCGTCTTTCCAATCCCCGGACGACCAGTAAGGAGAACAAATCTAATCATAGATCACCCTTCTAGGTGTTCTATCGAAAAAGGAGGGCATCAATCGAAATATTTCTTTTAGACTACATACCGAAAGTATGTGTGCTCCCCTGCTGTCGAGTCTTTCCTAGTGATCCTTAGAATATCTCCCGGTCTAGCTCCAATACTGCGGACTGCAGGATCATCAGATTTTATGTGAGGAAGCTGGAACGGTTTCACCCTCAGTCTCTTAAGAAGTTCCTCTGCCTCTTCTGGTGGAACAATTTTATGTTCAGGAACAAGCTCATGTTCAAATATGTTGAAAGAAGGAAAGTCAGGAGGAATCAACTCTATTCCTGCTTCCAGAGCAGTTTTTCTGGCTACATACGAGTATTTTCCATGACCAACGACTATCACTCGGTCTATTCCCTCTTCTTCGATCTTCTTCTCCAAAGTTCTGATTCTCTTAACTCCTATCGTCTCTCTACCAAATATACACTGAAAGAGGATACTGTTACCTTTAGAGTCTTGAGCGAAGATATTCGTCAGATCATCATCGCCCTCCTCACGCAAGATCTCATAGTTGCGAAGTTCTGCAAGCATAAACGCTTTCTTGATCAGAATATCAGAATGTTCGGTTGTCGCCTTCAAAACACGCACATCAGAAGAGTAAGTATTCCAGACTCAGCAATAGATTTGATGCTTATAAAACTCTCGTACAGACCCACCTAAATCAGATTCTATTCATTTCACATCGAGCCCCAGATCCCGCAAGTCACTCTTGATTGCAGCTAACTTGTTCTGATATTCAACCAGTGGTCTGTGTTTTCTAGGATCGTATAAGTCTAAGAATTTGGGATAGGTCTTCTCGGTCCTTCTATCGATCTTTCGATGTTTCTCTTCGAGATTACGCAGAATTGGCTCAAGCTCCTCTCTACTCATACCTGAACCAACTACAGCATCGGATACAGAGGACGTCAACTCAGTCTCGACAGGAGTACCTCCCAACTCAACTGCAGGATCTGTTCTGAAGATTACCCTATCCACATTGATGTTCGCCCCTAATACGGTCGAGACTATAGTCTGAAAAGCAACATCAATCAGTGTTGATAGTGTTCCCGGATTTCCGTGACCACTCCCACCCATTCGGATCATATTTGAGTTCCTGCCCAAAGACATGTGTACAATGGAACTGGGCCATACTCTGTCCGAGATCCTTCGGTGGGGTGCTGAAATCCCAGGTTCAGATATTCCAGGTCTTCCTGCTCCGCAGGATATCATCCGATCTCTGTAGGCGATCCAAGACGCAATACTTGAAGCAATCCCACCGATAATGCACCCTCCAACACTTGTGAAGAACGTGCCACCACCTCCTCGATTCTCCTTGAACGCCCCATACTCCTCGTAGACAATGGCGGCTGTAAGATAGTTCAACTCGATCTTGAGATCTGGCAGAATCGAGAAGAGCGCACCATCAGTTCTTCTTAAACCCTGATCTGGATCCAAGGGAGCAATCATAGCAGCCGCATCCGTATGGATAGGGTAGAGAGCGACAGCCATACCCGGCCTCCCAGCAGCCCTAACCGCCTCCCTTAAGAGAGAAGCCTCTCTTCGTGCCGTATACGCAGCGATAGGAACTCCGTGAACCCGCCTACCGTCGATTGTTATCAAGTTGAAACCCTCCATCATATCAGACTGAGGAATCTCAGCAAAGCACTTGGGAATAATCCTGACGAGGTGTTCAGGGACGGGTCCATGTAACCCACCGACAATCTTAGGAGGTCTTGAATCCTCTATCTCCCGCTTGAAGAACACCCGTACATCCCTCCCCTCACCTACCTGACTCTCCGGTGGAAGAGCCCTTACAGAATCCAAGACCTCATCACAGGATAACTCCACAACCCTCCCATTCGAGACACAATACAACCCCAGGCTAGAAAGAAGCTCAATACCGGCATCAAAGGCACGGTCAGCCAGATCCTCATCGTAGCAGAACAGCTCGTCTTCACCAGGCTCAGGGATCTCATACTTCGCCTTCAGCTCCTCCGACTTCTTGAACAGCCCCATATTCCACCCCATATCATCCATCCTAGGACCGTTCATAGCCCTCTCAGCAACCTCGACCAGAGAGATCAAAAACCTCAACCCTCCATATTACAGTGAATTACAACAGGTTACTACTATACATGAGAGTATTTACTGCTTTCAAGAATAGGCATGAATGAACAGCATAAAATTTCCAAGACAGCCAGTCAGCCAAAGATAGGCTTGTATTGATCGATAGGAACTGGCTACATTCTTGATCAACACAGATATAGGAAGAGAGAAGAAGTCAAGGGAGTTGATTAAGACCACAAAACGAGGAATCTCGAATTCTACTACAAATTTCTCTGATAGACCTAGAAGAGAGAGAATACCTTGGATCTTTGAATCTTTATTGCGAGAGTTTCTCTTTGACCATTTTTGTTGCTTCAGTCTTCCATTTCTTGAGCCTATTCTTTGAATAATTCAGTTTGACAGACAATTCGTCTATCTCGGTCTCTGCAAGATCTCGAGCATCGAAGATCCCAGCATGAATCAACTCTTCCTCAATCGACTTGCCAACTCCTTTAATCTCTGTAAGGGGAAATGTGATGAGATACTCTTGTTTCAGTATTCTCGAATTCTCGGAGTAGGAGGTCTTTCTTCGTGTGTCAACAGAAATACCTAGACTTCTCGCTCTCCCGATGGTTAAGCCTGCTTCCTGAAGCTCCTTGACACTGAAACCTTTCCCTCTCCGAGAGTGACTTCTTCCAGATGCTTGAACAAGTGGTTCAACACGTCTCTCTCGCATGATTGTCCCTCCCGAACGAAACCATAGCGGTTCAACTTCTTCCTGTCTTGAAAATCTTTCGATTTAAGTTCAATACTTGACACCATTCGAAGACGATATCTACCCATACCTAATCTGAGACGTTGGTTATTCCTTCAGAAGTACACACCTAGGCTCAAGCAGCTAGACACTAGCTCCCAAGGCAATTTCCAACACTAGACCGTTAATAGACTGGGAATAGCCGTTCAGATATGTTCGAATTCCCACACCTGGAGCCTCTTCCTAGTCTTAACGATGATCATGACCCATTCTACATTAACCCAATCTTTTTACCGAACTACTCACCGAAAGGGTAAGGAAGTGAAAAGCGATATTGGGATTTCCAAAACAGTTTATCCCATTGACGATAGTTTGGGGAATTACAGCCGGTGAACTTTTTCTCTATATGATGGACTCGACTGGAATGTTATTCAATAGACTAGGCCTAGATCCCCTCGAAGCAACAACAGTTCTTGTAATCTTTACTACCACGAGTATTGTGTTCTATTTCATCTATGAGACCTTCGATTGGAAAGGCATCTTGATTGTTCCTCCAATCGGGGCAGCGATGAATATGAGCTTTTTCCGGTTCCCTCAAATTCTTTCTTTGAGTAGATTCCACTCAAACATTTTTCTCCTTGCAGCCTTCTGGTCACTGGTTCTAATCCCACCATATTTTCTGACTAAGAAGTTTTTCCAATAGAGTTTCAATACGAGGGAAAGAGGAAAGATTTTCAAAAAATTGGATTCCTATACAATACAGGCGATTGAGTATCCAAGCTTAAGAAGTTCTTGGGGAGAAAACCTAACTCCAGAATACTCAGAGCCAGCAGACCCAATAACAAACCTCCTCTTCATGACTTCCTCATCAACATAGACAGTACATAAATCCTTGAAAATAAATGGGGGTATACCTCCGGCAGAAAAACCGGTAAGAGACTCTACTTCCTCGAGTCCGGCCAGTCTTAAGTCTCTAAGCCCACTTACTCTCTCCAATCTCTCCTTGTTTACCCTCTTATCTCCTGTTACTATAGCAGCTACATATTCCTCTTGAGATTTGAACAAGAGGACTTTCAGAATGAACCTATCATGGACTCCCAAAGCAAGTCTGGCTTGTTTAGTTGTCCTGCCAGACTGTCTTGGATGATTAATTATCTCCCCTTTTACCTTCAGATCCCTCATCAACTGTTCTGTCTTTAATGTTAGAGATTCATCTTTTCGCAACCTGAAACCTCACACACAATCCAAGCGAATCCTAAATTATAGGGGAAAGGGTTCTAGGAGAATCCCGTTCTACGAACTCCTTTATATCTAGTTTTTACATAACCTTGGCGGAAAACAATGGAAATCGACCTAGCCCAGGTATTAATAAACAGTATCGCAAATGGGAGCGTCTACGCTCTCGTAGCCATAGGTCTTACCATGGTATACGGCATATTGAAATTTGCCAACTTCGCCCATGCTGAAGCGATTACTTTTGGAGCATATATGGCATACATCGTGAATGTATTGCTTGGAGGTAACCTCCTTTTTGGGGTAATAATTGCCTTCTTGTTAACAGGCTTACTGGGTGTCGTCTCAGACATCCTTGTCTTTAGAAGACTCAGAGAAAAGGGAGCCACAAGAATATCTCTTATGATAGCAAGCATCGGACTAGGACTTGTTGTTAGACATCTGATTCAAGGGATATGGGGACCCTGGGTACGCTGGTACAGCTATGCTGAGATAAGGAGCTATGAGATCTTAGGTGGAAGAATCACTCTAATAGAATCCTGGACAATCATTACCGCTCTATCTCTGATGCTTTCCCTTCACCTACTCCTTACT
>CP070773.1:1121896-1129937 GCA_020345945.1 Candidatus Bathyarchaeota archaeon
AACCTCGACGCCATACCCAGGTCTGGAAATATGTGCGGGCACTTTCTTCTCTAGGTCTAATTACTACAAAGATCTCTGGCTCTGGCATTCAGGGAAAGACGACTCTTATCGGACTACCTCTTCCGGCAAGAGACTTGGAGAGAGAACTCTTCAATATTCTGAAAGGGGTCTCCTAAAGTGACTAAGGCTGATATTAGATCTCCAATTGAGGATGTGTTCTCTTCCAGGGGAAGAGTAAGGATTCTAAAAGTCCTTGTCAGCGCAGGTGAGCTTAATATCACTGAAATAGCTCGAAGGGCTGGATTAAACTATGCTGGTACAAATCGTCATCTTGAAGCTCTGAGAAGAATGGGACTTCTCGATGAGAAATCATTCGGCAAGATCAGAATATTTAGATACAGGTCTGAAGATCCACGAGCTAAAGCAATAGAACAGTTAATGAACTCTTGGCAATCCTCCACAAGCCTCTGAAACCATTCCCTCTCGAAGATTCAGCTCAGTATTGAAGAGAGAAATTGAATCTCTTTCTCTCGAGGATTAAGACTATTAGAAGGTTTGATGAAGTTACGACTGCCAAAATCTAGCTTAGTTAACTTGATCGAAGAAGTATGAGGTCTAAGTTTTGTCTGAAGATCAGATCGAACATTCCATGGTCGATGTGGGCAGTAAACCTGTAGTTTACCGCCAAGCTTCTGCAGCAGGCAAGATAGCCTTGAAACCAAGTACCATTGAAATGATCAAGACCAGCAAAATCGAGAAAGGAGACCCCTTTCCTGTGGCAAGAGTGGCTGCAATCCTCGCAGCCAAGAATACAAGCTCGATAATACCAATGTGTCACAATATTCCATTGACAAGTGTTGAGATAGAGTTCGATCTGCTTGATGCGGGGGTCCAGGTTCGAAGTATTGTAAGAGCATTCTGGAAGACTGGGGTTGAGATGGAAGCGTTGACGGCAACAACCGTTGCTCTGCTCACAGTTTGGGACATGGTCAAGCAATACGAGAAGGACAGTGAAGGACAGTATCCGGAGACTAGAATTCTCGAAGTTAGAGTAGACAAGAAGATTAAGAGGTCTCCAGATGAGTAGTACCTCGAAGAGCCATAAGAAGAGTGCTCCTACAAATCTTGGATTTGGCGTTGCCACTGTAAGCACTTCTAGATCTCAAAAGGTAGAGAAAGGTATCTCAGTCACTGATATCTCCGGGGACCTGATTGAAGAACACATAGTTCGTGCCGGAAATAGAGTCATAGATCGGTCAATTATTCCGGACAATAGGGAAAAAATTCTTGAGTGGATCAAATCTTGTCTGCAAACCCCTCAAATAGATGCAATTATCACCTGTGGTGGTACAGGAATAAGCAGATCTGATGTGACAATCGAGACCGTGAAAGAGTTGCTTGATAAAGAACTACCAGGATTCGGAGATCTTTTCCGTGTACTAAGTTTCGAGAAGATTGGTTCAGCAGCCTTCGTCTCTCGTGCGCTTGCCGGCATCTCCGAGAACAAAGTAGTCTTCTGTATTCCAGGCTCCCCTGATGCTGCTGAACTGGCTATGGTTAGACTTGTGTTGCCTGAAGTCGGTCATATTGTGAAACATATCCGGGAGTGAGGAATATTTGGTCAAATCTGTTCCCCTGTATGACTCATTTGGTCGGTCTCTAAACAATCTCCGAATTCTTGTGACCCAACAATGCAATTTTCGCTGTCCATATTGTCATCGAGAAGGTATGCTTCCCTCACCCGTTGAGATGACTCCTCAGGAGTTGGAGATGATTGTTCGTCTTTCTACTGAGTTCGGCGTGACCGATGTAAAACTCACTGGTGGAGAACCCCTGATGAGAGAAGACCTCGAAGAGATAGTCAGACGGATTCATTCAATCCCAAATATTCGTGATATATCCATGACAACAAATGCTTCTTCTCTTGTTTCTCGTGCTGCGTCTCTAGGACGTGCCGGCCTGCAACGTGTCAACGTAAACCTCCTATCTCTGGACCCTTCGGTCTATCGACGTTATACTGGTGGGGACCTCGAGGATACTAAAAGGGGCATAGAGGCTGCCATCAGTGCTGACCTGAATCCGATAAAAGTAAACATGCTCATTTTGAAGGGCGTCAACAGTCAAGAGATTCCAGCAATGATGGAATACTGCGGCATACTGGGGGCAATTCTCCAGATTCTGGAGCTTGAACAAGTTAACATCACGGACGAGTACTATCAAAAATATCACTTCGATCTCTCTGGAATAGAGAAAATGTTAGAACGGAAGGCAAGAACAATTCAAGTTAGGGAAAGGATGCAGAATCGGAAGGTGTATCATCTCCCAAATGTTCAGGTTGAGGTCGTGCATCCCATGGAGAACACTTCTTTCTGTGCGAAATGTACTAGGCTTCGACTTACGACTGATGGAAAGCTTAAGCCCTGCCTTATGAGAAATGACAACTTGGTTGATATTCTCACTCCTCTACGCAGAGGAGCGACCAAGGAGGAACTCAGAGAGCTCTTCACTCGCGCAGTTGTTTCAAGAGCTCCTTTTTTCCAGACCAGACAGGGACCGTAGCCAAACCAGCTTATATCTGACATTTCAGACCTTAGTCGACGCATAGATCTTCTTTGCCATTGAAGGGTTGCCTGAGATGAATTCAATCTCCTTCTCTTTTAGTCTCAGCCATTTACTGATTTTTGCAGCCTCAGTAGTCGAGTTCGAAAAGATCACAGCAATGTAGGGTAGTTCAACTCTGATGGCGGATCTTATTGAGCAATGACACCTGGAGGCGATCTTCTCACCAATTTCTCGAGTTATATGCCTTCTTCCCCTCGATCTAGCCATATCTCTTATTCGAGTTGGAAACTGGTATGAGGTCCATCCTCCCTGTGTCTCCTCACGTGATAAAGCTACGCCCCCTGTCATAGTCTCGATAGCGTAAGGTAGCAACCTCCAGTTTTGCTTACTTCTCATTCTGCTAAAGATTACATCGGCCCTTGCAAGGGCATCCATTGCCCTAGAGAGATCGCTACTACCTTTGTATTCTCTCGGGATGTTCTCATAGATCCATTCGAAGAGCATCTCGTATTTGACCTCCGAGGAATTTGCCACCTCTCTTGCGTCGAGGATGCTCTCCGCGTTGAATATACCTCTCAAAGTTTTGAAGACTGAGTCCCTCCTCTCTCTCAAGGAGAGAGAAGCAGCTTCCTTGATTGTGACTTCTTTCATTCCCTCGGATATTGTCTGAAGATCTAGGATTGCTGCTCTAGCGTCTCCTCTCGCCCGTTCAGCAATGAGGCTAAGAGCTTCTGGATCCACAGTTATCCCCTCGTTCTCAGATATTCTAGTCAAGAGAGCCGTTATCTCCCTCTTTCTAACGGGTTTGAACTCAATCATAATGCAGCGGGATCTAAGGGTTGAGAACCTTGGGTTCCATGGGTCATTTGCTGTCAAGACTATTGGCAACTTGGTTTGCTTCTGCATCTGGATGATTGCTGGAGTTCCTCCGCGGTCTCTCGTCCCAGAGACCCCATCTACCTCATCTAGTAGGATGATCCTTCTCTGTTTTGTAAGTGGTGAACTCTGAGAAGCTCTTCCAGCAATCCTCTCAATCTTCTTGGCAGTTCTCCAGTCGCTGGCGTTCATTTCGACGAGGTCGTATCTCCTCTCTCTAGCTAGGGCTTGGACAAGGGAAGTCTTCCCTACTCCTTGGGGCCCGTATAATAAGGCTGCTTTCTTGCGTGGAGTCTCTCCTTTCTCCCATGAATCGATCCACTTAAGAAACTTGGAAATAGACTCCCCATTCCCTACAATATCGTTGACTTTGTCAGGTCTATATTTCTCTGTCCAAGGTTCTGTGGTGACTTCAGACACGTGCCTTTCATCCGTTCATTTCGGGCTATTTCAGAAGGGCGATCTTTGCTAGCAGGCTACTTATCTGGATCTCGCCATCGGATCCTTGCGAGAGTCTGTATTCGGTCTCTCCAACTGCTTCCACAAGCCACATTTTTGTGTCTTCCGATAGGTCCAGAGACAGAGTCTCCTTATGGATCTGTCTGATGATATCTGACTCTGATATTCCATCTTCGATTAGCATAGCTCTTAGTTGGCTTCTTGCTTCAATGAATCTCCTGTCCAAGGCTGCTTCTAACATCTCCCTAACTTTGGGAGGGTTCGCTTTTCCAGCAACTGAATATATGATTTGATTTGTGATCTCTTCACTTTGTGCGGCTGCTGTCTGCAGCATGTTTATTGCTCTACGAAGATCGCCGTTACATATCTCAAGGATACCGTTGATCCCTGTATCATCGATTCTTATTTGTTCCTTCTCAGCTATGTATTTGATCCGTTCCGAGATCTCGTTGTTTGAGAGAGGTGTGAATCTGAAGACTGCGCATCTAGATTGGATTGGGTCGATTATCCTCCCTGAATAGTTGCAGATCAGGATGAACCTGCAGCTCTCCGTGTATCTTTCCATGGTTCTCCTTAATGCGTGTTGGGCTTCGGAGGTCATCTGGTCTGCCTCATCTAGAATCAGGATCTTGAAAGGGATCTCTCCTAGGGTCCTAATCCTTGCGAAGTTCTTGATCTTGTCTCTAACGACGTTGATGCCTCTCTCGTCACTGGCATTGAGTTCCATGATCGAGGCTGTCGCGTTATCGCTATAGAGATCTCTTGACAGGCAGAGAGCTGCTGTTGTCTTTCCAGTACCTGGAGGGCCAGCAAATAGGCAATGAGGCATCGTTTTCTTCTCTGCGAAGGTCATCAATCTGTTTACGATTTCCTCTTGGTTTACGATTCCAGACAGATTTCTTGGTCTATACTTTTCGACCCAAAGACCGATGCTCACTGAAGCACATCCTCAATAATTCAAAGTGAATACTGATTCTGATCTATTTAGGATTGCTTTCGACTACAAAAAAAACTACCTCGTAAGAAAGTTTCCCTGCAAGAAGACAGAGAAGGATGGTTCGCGGTTGATCATGAAAAAATGGGGGGAGGTTATGAAAGGATCTGTTCCATCGCGTCCTGCTCGATGTCTTCGAGGAGAGGTATGCCTGTGACTTTGGTCGCTCGTGTAGACAGGGAAGCAATATCGTCTCTATCGACCAGATCTAGCTTCCACTTTCTTGCACCTGCGAGAAGTTGTTGTAGTCCTACCCCAATTCGGTCGGTCCAATACGTGTAGAGTCCTATAGCGCCGTGTGGTATCTTCTTGAAGTCTTGGCCGTATCTCTCCTGTAGTTCAGATGCACAGAGGAAGAACTGTTCGGGAGTCTCGCCATACTGTTCTTTGAAGTTCTTCGGGAGCTTCCCTTCGTCTGCTAGTTTGGCGAAGTAGTCGGCTTTCATGGCTGCGGTCATTGGCGACCTTCCCATCGCTATCGCTTTCACGAATGGGCTATCTCCGAAGTTGCTGAGAGCAATTGACTTGAAGATCTGTGTCTCGTTGATGAATCCTCCTCCCATTCCAATCGTTGGGATATGCTTTCCTTTGCTCTTTAGGATGTGGGCGCATTTCAAGACCTGTGCTTCAAGGTATACTGTTGGTGTGCTGCATTCGTTCATCATTGGGACTGGGCTCATGCCTGTACCGCCACCAGCTCCATCAAAGGTGACGTGATCGATCTTTGCTTCTGATGCTAGCTTCATTGTGAATGCTACTGCTGCAGGTCTATATGCTCCAGTCTTTAGAAAGACTTGTTTGGCTCCTTGTTCTCTGAGCCATTCTATGTCCTCGATGAATCCTTCCTCGCTTGGCATTCCTACTCTGCTGTGTCTCTCGAACGTCTTGAATGCTCCTGCTTTGAAGGCTGCTTGTACTGCTTTATCTTCGGGATCAGGGATGACTAAGTATCCTCTGCTCTTGAGTGTCAGTGCTCGCTCTAGAGTTGGAAGTCTGACTTCGCCGCCGATTGCTTTCGCGCCTTGTCCCCACTTCCTTTCAATAACATTCACTTCCAGCTTTGAAAGTGCATAGACGTCTGTTCCAAGACGTTGATCCTCAACATTTGTCTGGACAGAGATGTCTCCGTGTTTTCCATCCCAGAACTCTCTAAACGCTTTCACTCTGTGTTCTAGATCCTTGGAGTATACGATTTTTCCATTCTCTATTCTTGACTCTGGGTCCATTCCGCATACGTTCTCTCCAAGCTGGATTATCGTACCTGAGATTGCTGCTCCTACAGCCATGGAGTCCCAGTACACTTTTGCGATCATAGTTGAGCCCAAACCTGCAACATAGACCGGTATCTTCAGTAGTACATTTCCTACTTGTGTGCTGATGTCTGCTGCTGGGAATAATGCCTTGTCTGAAGAGGCTTCGATTCCTTCGGCCCCGAGCATTGTTGTCTGGATCTGGAATTCTCCCCAGCCTAGACCATAATCCTTGTTTGATCCTGCCGTGGACTGACCAAATTGTTCAGGTGCGGGATATAGGACTTCTCTGCCTCGGAATGCAGATTTGCTTATCTCACACATTATTGGACAGTTGCTTATGCAGATCGGGCACATGCCGTTGAAGGGGCTGACATCTCTGACTCTTGTTGTGGTTCCAGTTGTAGAATTGGCGTTCAAGTTTATTTCTGGCAATCATCATTACTCCTGTCATCGTTCGGTGTTTTTTCTTGCCTGGAGAATCCCGTAATGACATATTACGGTTATCGGCAACCATTTGCCGATAAACCTATTTGAAGGTTTCGTCTAATACCTAAACTAGTCTCCTAACGATTATGCTGGAACCTTGTACATACTACTTGGAGAGAAGGGATCTATAATGACAGCCAAAGAGAAGAGTAGACATCTACTGTCTGTCGAGAATGACAGCAGTAGAAAAGAGATAGAGATTTTGAGAGTATTGAGCGAGCATGATCGACCCGTAGGGTCGACATTGATCGCTCAAGTATTAGGAAAGAAAGGTTTCCTTCTTAGCGAGAGGACAGTAAGATACCATCTTCAGCTCTTAGAATTGAAAGGGCTAGCTAAAGGACATAACCGAAGTGGAAGAACCATAACTCCTCTAGGCTTGAGAGAGTTAGCCAACACCATGGTGTTCCAACGTATGGGTTTTGTTACAACCCGATTCTTGTCTCTAGCCTATGAAGTAACCTATCAACCTGATACGAGTCGCGGAGAAGTGGTTGCCAATGTATCCATTATAAACAAAGATTTTCATGATAAGACCTTGGAGATCATCGAATCTCTTCACGAGAAGGGATTTTTAACAGCTCCTTACATCAAGGTCTTGGATGAGACTGAGGAGTACAAGGACATATACGTTCCAAAGGGCAAGATAGCGCTATTCACAGTATGTAATCTTGCTATTGATGGGGTGTTCCTTAATCTCGGGATTCCTATCCTCTTCAAGTATGGAGGGCCAGTTCAATTCGTAGATAACCAACCTGTCAGGTTTGTTGACTTAATCTCTTATGAGGGAACAACTATACCACCTCTAGAAGTCTTCGTATACCGGAATGCAACATCAATCCTGAGTGTTCTTCGAACTGGGTCAGGACTGATACCTGCCAACCTGAGAGAGATACCTGCTGCTGCAGAGGAAAAAGCTGAGAAGATTCTGGCAGACTTGAGGAAGAAGGAATGGCATGGGATCTTAAAGTTCGGCAAACCAAACGAATCTATCCTTGGAGTTCCTGTTGCAATGGATAGGATAGGTATATCTATGATAGGTGGTCTCACTCCTGCTGCGGCTCTAAGGGAAATAGGAGCAAAAATTGACACCTTCGCTCCACATTGCCTAATGCCTGTGGAAGATATGACCCAGGTTTAATCCGACGAGAAGGCAGTTCTACGAGATCTTTACTGAGTTGGATATAATCTGTCTGATATCAGACGGTGGTGTCATATTCCTACCTCTGAGAACTACATTTTTTTCGTCCAAATACAACTCTTTTCACTTGTCTCGCTCTTTTGGACGTTCTAATCTGTGAAAACTTCTCCTTCTCATTGGATTTCTATCTGTTTTATTACCTGGATCAAGGGAATTGGTGTTTTTCTAGGTTTTATGGTCGATTTTTCTGTATCGTCCGTTTTGTTTTCT
>CP070773.1:1130037-1138104 GCA_020345945.1 Candidatus Bathyarchaeota archaeon
AGATACAGCACTTGCATGAGTGTGTCACTCTCGACAAATACTTCATTGAACTTTTCTCTTCGATTTAATGATTAAGCAAATTCTTTATTTAGAGAAAGCGACTACACTGGTTTATTGCCCACGTCCTAGTGGACAAGGTACCTCATGACAAAATACGTCTTCACAACTGGTGGAGTTTTAAGTAGCGTAGGCAAAGGCGCTGTCACATCTTCTGTCGGAAAGATCCTACAAGTACGCGGATTCACTGTTACTGTCATAAAGATTGATCCATACCTCAACTACGACTCAGGAACAATGAACCCATATATGCATGGAGAAGTCTTCGTCACCGAAAACGGGGGCGAGACCGATTTGGACCTCGGAAGCTACGAGCGATTTTTGAACATCGATATCGAGAAGATCAACAACATTACGACTGGTCAGGTGTATTGGCAGGTTATTGATCGTGAGCGTCGTGGGGATTTTTTGGGTGCTTGTGTTCAGATTATTCCGCATATTTCTGATGAGATTAAGCGTCGTATTCGTTTGGTTGCTGAGCGTAGTAAGGTTGACGTCGTTCTTGTCGAGTGCGGTGGTACTGTGGGGGACATTGAGGCTTTGCCTTTCTATGAGGCTTTTCGTCAGATGAAGGCTGATGAGGGTGAGTCGAATACGATGGTTGTTCATGTTGCTTTGGTTCCGTGGTTGGAGGCTACTGGTGAGTATAAGACGAAGCCTTTGCAGCATAGTGTTCAGGAGTTGCGTCGTGTTGGTTTGCCGCCTGATGTGATTATGGCTCGTTCGCGTGATGTTTTGCCTGATGGTCCTTTGCGTAAGATTTCTTTGTTTGGTTCTGTTCCGTTGAGGAATGTTTTCTGTAGTGTTGATGTCGAATCTATCTACGAGTTGCCGATTATTTTGGATAAGCAGGGTTTGGGTGAGGTTGTTTGTGATCGTTTGCGTTTGCCTCATACTTTGGCGCGTTGGGATAATTGGGAGCAAATCGTTGACACCCTGAAGAACCCGAAACATGAGGTGAAGATTGCGATGTGTGGTAAGTATGCTGAGTTGTCGGATAGTTATATTTCGATTAATGAGGCGTTGAAGCATGCGGGTGGTGCTGCGGGTACTCGTGTTTTGATTGATTGGATTGAGGCGGAGGTGTTTGAGGGTAAGGACAATTGTAAGGAGCAGTTAGCTGAACATGATGGTGTTCTTGTCCCGGGTGGTTTTGGTTCTCGTGGTGCTGAGGGTAAGATTGCTGCTATCAGGTTTGCTCGGGAGTGTGGTGTGCCTTTCCTGGGTATTTGTTATGGTTTTCAGTTGGCGACGGTTGAGTTTGCTCGGGGTGTGGTGGGTTTGGAGGGTGCGAATAGTACGGAGATTGATGAGAAGTCTCCTCATCCGGTGATTGATTTGTTGCCTGAGCAGCGGGGTGTTACACGTAAGGGTGGTACGATGCGTTTGGGTGCGTATCCGATTAGTGTGAAGCGTGATTCGTTGGCTTGGCGTTTGTATGGTCATGAGGTTATTTATGAGCGTCATCGTCATCGTTACGAGGTGAACCCGGAGTACTGGGAGAAGCTGACTGGGGCGGGTCTTGTTTTCTCGGGTTCTACGATGGATGGTTCGCGGATTGAGATTTTGGAGTTGCCTGACCATTTCTTTTTCTTTGCGACGCAGTTTCATCCTGAGTTTAAGAGTCGTCCTGGTCGTCCTGATCCGGCGTATTATGGGTTTGTGAAGGCTTGTTTGGAGAAGAAGTTGGGTAAGTCTAAGCCTGAGATTCCTGTTTTGGGTGTTGATTATCCTGCTGCTTTTACGACTTTGGGTTCTTAGGTCGAGTTTGGATGGTTTGTTTCTCTGTTTGATTTTGTTCGGGGTTGGGTGATGGCTTTTTGGTTTGGTCGGGGTTTTGGGCGGTTCTTTTCTTTTCATTAGTTATGGTTTTCTGGTTTTTTCCGTTTCTTCTCGGTGCGCCTTGGTTTCCGACGTCGATGGGTACTGTGCGTAGGATGTTGTTGATGGCGGGGGTTAAACCCGGTGATGTTGTGTATGATCTTGGGTCTGGTGATGGTAGGATCATAGTTACTGCCGCGAAAGAGTTTGGGGCTAGATCGGTTGGTATAGAAGTGAATCCTCTGTGGGTCTGGTGGACGAGATTGAGAATAGGTGTTTTGGGATTGAGGGATCATGTGGAGGTTATCCGCGGTAATTTCTTTCGTGAGCATCTCGGCGAGGCTGATGTCGTGACGCTTTATCTTTTACAGGGAACGAACGACAGGTTGAGGCGGAAACTTGAGAAGGAGTTGAAGCCGGGGGCTCGGGTGGTTACCCATGTCTATACCTTCAAAGGATGGAGACCGTTAACCGTTGATAACGAATCTGAAATATACCTCTATAAGATTGGGGATCACAGAGACCCTGCTTACCGTTGAATATTGCCAACCATAGGAGAATTATGGAAGGGGCAGCTTGGGGTCATTGTATTATGGGTTTGTAAGGGCTTGTTTGGAGAAGAAGTTGGGGAAGTCTAAGCCTGAGATTCCTGTGTTGGGTGTTGATTATCCAACTGCTTTCACTACTTTGGGTTAGGTCTCTGTTGCCTTAGGTTTCATTCTTTGCCGTATTCTTCGCCGCCTTCAGGAGAGCCCAGATAAGTCTTGGAGACAACATACCTGAATCCTTGTAGTTCTTCTTTTTCGAATTGGGCACGCTTCTGAAGAGCTTCTAGGTTTGGCCATTCCTCGACTCCGATAAAATCCCATTCTTCGGTAGACCAGCGGCAGTCAATCATCATGAGGAGTTTCAGCCCGAGTTTGTCCATGTTTTCGCGGTCTTTGCGCATGAACTCGATCTTTTCCTTTTCAGATAGGTCATGAAATGCTTCTTGGATTTTGGCGAAATACAGTCTGATAATAGGTTTTTTCTCAGCCATCTTATCACCTCCGTTTGATTCTCTCCCTTAATATGATGTGCTTGACACATCGTGACGATGTCATAGATATTAGCGTTTTGTGAAGGCTTGTCTGGAGAAGAAGTTGGGTAAGTCTAAGCCTGAGATTCCTGTGTTGGGTGTTGATTATCCGGCGGCTTTCACGACTTTAGGTTTGTAGGTCTTTTTAGTTCTTGGGGATTATGATTTTGGTGTTCTAGTAGCCTCGTTTTCTGGGGTTTTGGGTTATATGCAGGGGCCTGTTCTTTCTCCTTCGATCGTTCCGTCGCGCATGCAGATTAGTCTGTCTGAGTATTCGCCGATGATGGGATCATGGGTTACTACTATGGCTGTGACGTGTTCTTCTTTGCAGATTTTTTTGAGTTGTCCGATGACTTCTTTTCCGGTCTTGGAGTCTAGGTCTCCTGTCGGTTCGTCTGCTAGAATTAGGCTGGGACCGTTTGCTAGGGCTCTTGCGATGGCTACTCTCTGCTGTTCTCCTCCGCTGAGTTCGTCGGGTCGGTGGTTTGCTCGATCTCTAAGCCCGACCATGCTGAGTAGTTGGTCTACTCTGTCGTTGATCTTTTTGTCGTCGACTCCGGCGATGTCCATTGGGAGTTCAACGTTTTCTCTTGCGGAAAGGACTGGTATCAGGTTGTAGAATTGGTAGACGAATCCTATCTTGTATCTTCTTATTCTGTCTTTTTCGGATTCTGTGAGTTTGGAGAGGTCTTCTCCGTCTAGTATGACTTCTCCTTCGGTGGGTGTATCGAGAGTGCCTATCAGGTTAAGTAGAGTGGTCTTTCCGGAACCTGAGGGTCCCATTAATGCGATAAACTCTGATCTATTGATTTGGAGGTTTACGTTTCTGAGGGCTTGGACTTCGATCTCTCCAAGACGGTAGGTCTTACTCAGATTTTTGGTTTGGACTGTGGGTTTTTCCTTCTTGTTATTGTTTGGCTGCATTTTATTGGCCTCTTAATGCGTCGATTATGGTTAGTTTGTTTGCTTTGTATATTGGGTAGATGATGCTTGATATGGATACTCCGATTGCTAGGAAGCTTGCTGTTTGGATTGCGTTGTATGGGATTATTACTGGGACTTTGAAGCCGACGGTGTTCATGGCGATTGTTACTCCCCAGTAGAAGAGTAGTCCGGATATGGTTCCGAGTATTAGTCCTATGCTTCCTATTATTATGGCTTCTCCGGCTATCATTGTTACGACTTGTTTTCTGCTCATTCCTTGGGATCTGAATACTCCGATCTCTCTTTTTCTTTCTTGGATGTTCATCACCATTATGCCGGACATGCCGATTGCTGCTATGAATACGGAGAAGAGTACGACTAGTTCGAATAGTTGTGATGTTTGGTCGATTCTATCCTTGACTGCGTCGAGGATGTCTATTCTTGTAATGACTCCTATGCCGAATCTCTTCCCGTAATTGTTGAGGATTATGTCTCTGGCGTATCCGATGTTGTTCTCGAACTCTGGTTTGACTTTTACATAGAATGTTGACGCTTCATCCTCGTAGTAGCCCCACTGCAGGTTCAACGTATGGTAAGAGATGTAGCACATCTCGTTGGAGCTAAATGATGATGAGGTTCCCCATCCTGATATGTCTGCTCCTTGTGCGACTATGCCTATGATGGTGAAGGTTCTCCAGACGTTCTTCCAGATGATTATTCCTGGGGCGATTTCTACGGGTAGGAGAGAGAGTACTCTTACCCTTGAGCCGACTTCTGCCTCTAGGGTCTCTGCGGTATCACTTGAGATTATTATGGTATTCAAGTTGTGCAGTTTCTGGTAGACGTCAGGAGGTGTTTCTGGGGTGAACCTCATATTGATGACGTCTTCGTAGGCGCAGTATCTGTCTGAGTAGGCTCCGTTTTTTGTGTGGATTGCTGTTAGTGGAACTGATACGTTCTGGGTTCTTGTTAGGCTCTGAAGTTTTGTTCCAATTATTTTGACTGGGGCTGCTTTATCGATCAAGGTGTTGTTCTCGAGTTTGATTAGTCTCTTCCAGAATTCTCTCTCAAGTGGGTCGCCTCCAGAGATGATTATTATGTCGGATTCGAAGAGGTCGGTCACTGTCTGTTTTATTCCGGCGTCTACGCTTCCTTGGATTCCTCCTGTGGATACTACGAAGGAGAGAGTCATTGCAATCAGTGTGAAAGAGATGGTGGTTCTGACTAGATTCCTCCCAAGGTTTCTTGAGGCAATTTTGCTGTTCTTCTTCAGTAAGGGGTAGAGCGTGTATTCTATGATCCTTCCTGCGGTTCTGATGATTCCGGCTGTTATGAGTATGAGTCCTCCTATCATTAGTGGGAAGGATATGAATCCGACTAGGAATCCGCTGGACTGTTCTGGGATGTACTGTGTTCGTAGATATATTCCTGTAATTAAGAGAGGGATTCCTCCTGCAATCAGGTATAGATGCAGTCTCTTTTGGGTTGAGGATCCCATGTAGGGCTTGAGTGCTCTTAGGATGTCGGTTCTTCCGGCTATTATGGAGGGGATTATCCCGCCGATTATTGTAGTTATGATTCCGGCGAATATTCCTGTGCCTGCGATCTCCATACTGAAGTTCACTGTAACCTGCTCAGTGTAGAATGTCGTGGCTAATTGGCGTGCGTAGTATTCTGCTAGGATTCTTCCAATTCCTAGTCCTGTGATCGACCCGAGTATTCCTAGAAGGCTGCTTTCTAGGAGGAACATGTAGAAGACTTGTCTTTTTGATGCACCTACAGATCGTAGGATACCGATCTCATAGATTCGTTCCTTTACGTTCATGTAGACGGTGTTGAAGACGATTACCATCGCAACACCATTTGCCACAGTTGACATGAAGACCAGTCCAGTCCTGAAGCCTTCGATGCTGCGTTCTACTTGGTCTAGAATCCTTTGTTTGTCGGGGGTTACGTTGAATTCTGCTCCAAGCTTGTCTTGGATGTTTTGCACGACTTCTTCTGTGATTGATAGGTTCTCGACACGTACGATTATGCTGTTCAGTCTTCCCCAGGTGCCGAACATCTCTTGAGCCTTCGGCAGGTCGACATAGGCTCGGTATCTGGTGACTGATGATGTTCCGCTCAGCTCTGCGGCTAGGTTGTATAGACCGATGACTTGAAACCAGTAGTACCGTGATCTCACCCGGATCTTGATTCTTTGTCCGATTGTGTAGTTTAGTCTTGCATCGATCACGATGCCGTCTTCTGTTAATGTTTTTGATCCTGTGATGTTTGTGTACTCAGGGTTCAAGTAGTCAAAATCGTTTCCAGAATCTATTCCGTTTATTGAGAGTGCAGCTGAGCTCTCTTCTATACCATCCCAGAATATGGCATTTCCCGAGCCAGACACTCTTCCAGATGAATCAACAACTCCTTCGATGTCTCTAACATCGGATAGGATAGAGTCTTGGAAGGAGGTTCCTGTTGCGGAAGTAATGCTTATGTCGACTGATCCGGATGAACGTACAAGGGTGTCGACGAATTGCGTTATCGCACTCTCGAACGCGATGTTCACGCCTACTAGGAGTGCGACTCCCAGTGCTACTCCCAAGATTGTCAGGGCATTCCTGATTTTTCTTCTTGGGATATTTCTCAGTGCGATCTTGGTGAAAGACTTGACTCTCATCTTCTTCTCTCCGGTTCAGAGCACTCGCCTATCTTCCCCTTTTGAGGGACTTCTGCTCTTCCCGCTGCGACCTAAATAGAACCCCAAACATTTCTTATTCGTTTAAGTCTGCGTCGATCGGGTTCTAGACAGATTTGTGATATTTAAATATTCGAAAATGGTCCGGTGGGATTCTTAGTAATATCTTGATTTATTGGAGCCAAGTGTCTGGGGTTGTTTCATTTGTTTTGATACAAGTCTATGGTTTTTGAAGGCTTGTTTGGAGAAGAAGTTGGGTAAGTCTAAGCCTGAGATTCCTGTGTTGGGGGTTGATTATCTGGCTGCTTTCGCTACTCTCGGCTTTTAGGTGGCTGTTCACTTCGAGTGGGGCTATTCTTTCTCGTTCTTTCTTGTGAGAGGGCTTTTTCGAAATACTTTTTCTGTGGGCTTTGGTTGTGGTGGTAAATTGTTGCGGTGGTTGGGATTAGTTTTTCTTCATGTCCGATAATGCTATTATTATACTGAGGTTGATAGTGTTCACACTTTGTGAAGTTTGAAGGTGGAAGATAGATGATGTATAGGTCTAGAATTCGTTTTGTTTCATTGTTCCTTGTCGTTGTTTTATCGGGTTTGGTGCTTTCTCCGGTATATGCTAGACCGACTAGTTTTGGTCATCATGTTAATAGAATTGTGGATGGTGTTGTGATTGCTGTCACGGATGTGGTGGGGTCTCCTTTTGATCAGGCAAGGGTTCGCCTTGACAAAGCTGATCATGTGGTTCAGGAAATTGAAGATCTGTCTCTTCCTTCAGAGGACGAAGTTGAAGAGAACGTGCAGTATGCTGATGATGTCGTTGAAGCGTTGGGGGAATGTGACCGCCTGATCAATGAAGCTTGTAATAGGGACTGTACCCAGGAGACGTTGAGGCAAAGGGATAGGGTTCGTGTTCGTGCTGAGAATGCGACACGCAGAGCTCTTGAGGCTGTTGAGAGAAATATCCAAAGATCTCGAGAGAGGAGCTCGGGGGGAGAGGTTGATAGTGGGCTTCTGCAAGCTAGAGAGAGACTTAGGAATGCGTATGCGGAGCAAGAGAGGAAAAGGCAACAAGAGCAGAGTCAGCAGCAGCAACAACAGAATGGTCAAGGCGATGGAAAGGGAAAAGGAACGTAATGGATGAGTAATATGTAGTTCGTGTCAGAATTCTTTTCCATACAGGATACTGTTCCTGATATTCCTGTGTTGGGAGTTGATTATCCGGCGGTTTTTAGACTCTTGGTTCTTAGAGTCTGCTGGTTGTAGGTTTGGTGGCCTAGTACTTTTCGATTAGGGGTTGTATTGTGCCTGTACGGAATAGCTGGTTGATGTAGTAGATTGGGAGGGTGAAAGATGGGATTGGATCGCTCAAATCCCAGAAATCTAAGGCTACTTGACAGGTCAGTATGTGATAGACCTGATTCATTTGTCCGTCTAGAAGATACTTGGGGATGTTTGAAAGGTCTCCCATGAGCCAACGGGATCTCACGCCTTTCTGGTAATTCAG
>CP070773.1:1138204-1140992 GCA_020345945.1 Candidatus Bathyarchaeota archaeon
CGTCGGTAGAGTACACGCCAGTCAAGAAGTACTTCAAGACATCTGTAGGAAGTAGGAAACAATCTGCGTTATAGTAGGTGGTCGGTATGTGCTCTTTTAGCCAGAGGATCTTGGGCGCAGTATAGGCGTTGTCAACTATGAACATGTTTATCTTCAGAACTTTCTCTTCACCAACGTTCTCAAGGATCCACTTGACCTGTTCATCGGTCCTTTGGTCTACCCAAGTGATACATGGATGCAGAAATTCTCCATCTTTCGAGATGGGGGAGAGCCCGTGACCTTGTCCACAAACTCCGATACCTAATATATCGCTTGAAGAGACATTAGATTGTGCAAGTATCTCTTTGATAGTTATCTTGGTTTTCTCCCACCATTCTTCTTGGCTCTGTTCTGCGTAACGAGGTTTTGGTGCATTGAGCGGGTATCCCTCGTAGTGATTTCCGAGTATATTCCCGTCCACAGAATAGAGTGTCGATTTCACACCCATAGTGCCAAGATCTATTCCCAACAAGTATTGGTTCTTGCTCATCTTGATTTACTCCACACGTACAGAAGGGATTCAAAAACTCTATTGATATATTGATTTTGTATGCTAGGTTGGTCAGAGATTCAGATTGATTTGATAAGAAGCATGATGAAGAAAAACGCGTTGGAATAGGAGTGTCGGGCTATCTGATTCTGAAATCCAATCTTAAGTCCTAGCCAACGTGTATTCTCTAACCTAGAGGTTTTATGTAATCTTTACCTCCAGCTTCAGGTCCTCCTACCAAGAGTCTATGATACTCCTGACCATCTCTTCTGTCTTTTACATGTTCTAATTTGCCTTTAGCCAGCATTCGCTCTCCTACGTCAAAAAGGTCAGAGTATATTCCTTGATACGAACAGACCTCTTGAAGATCGTCGACCTTGATCCCTTCCAATACTTGAACCTCATCAACTGCATAGGTGCAAGGGAGAAACATAGCATCACGGTTTGAAGTAACCCTACCTTCAATAATCACAAGGCCTTGAGGTTTGAACCATCGGTCTCCATAACTCTCGGGTAACTCTGACTCGACCAGTACTGGATGTACTGAGAAAAGGGTGGATTGAAAGAGTCCACGATTCCATCTCCGTCGATAGAGTCTTGCAGCCTCTTCAAAGCTGAGAGGATACAGACCAACTTTACTTCTACACCACTCCTCAAGGTGCTGATCAGACAACTTGCTTACCTCTGAGGGAATATCATCGTAGATGGATAGCAAAGCGTTTTTGAGCTGAAGAGAGCCCTGTCTCCCGTAGACTAGTATGTCGATGTCTGAAAACTGAGTTTGATGGATGTCGAGTAGTATTGATCCTGTTACTCCAAACTCTCTCTTCTTCACCCCACTTCTCTGGGAGAACAATTCTATGAGAATAAGAAGTTTCTCTTGCAGACAGTCGAGTTCATCTTCTTTGAAGAGGGATTGGAGTTTAACCTCAGGAAGAAAGTGTCGCTGGATTCTGTGAGAAGGGATACTAGATATCTGTACTCCAAAAGGTCTACTCCTGAGTAGGTATTCAGGATGTTCTTTCCTTAGATAAGCCAAAGTCTCGGAGAGTGCAGGAATTGTATAGTTCTTTAGAACCCTTTTGAATCTCCTCTTGTCCCGACCCCATTTTCCAGTTTTATCTGGAACATATTTCAAATATGCAATGGCTCTGTTGTTTGGGTGTATACCATCGACTATACAGAAGAAGAAGCCTTCTGGGGTCTCTATGAAGTCACGATCCCTGAACCCTCTTACCATGTCAGATCACCGTTAGGAAATCGTTCTTCCTATTTCCTAATATTAGCCGGCAGTATGTTTCTGATTTTCCGACTACTTGTTCAACTTCACCTGACGCTATAATAGACTCGTCTTTCTTGGCTTGTTCACAGAATCTGCCACGATACGAGACGATTTCTCTAATGAGAGGGCTCTGCCTGTCTAAGGGTTTTACTTCTTTTATGGGGTATGTACATGGAGTGAATATGCTTTCTCGGTCGTCTGATATCACCGCTTTTATTGTAACCCGTCCTATCTGTTTGAACCTTAAATCTCCATACTTAGACTTGATCTCAGCCTGATCCTTGATAAGTCTCAAATAGTAGTCTCGTCCCCTGTAAGTTCCTTGGAGTCTCTTTCGCCTCTCAACCTTCAAGAAATCTGAATACCGCATCTCGGTGTCTTTTCTCCGGAACCTATACAGATCTCGTAGTCCTTTTTCATCATAGGGTTCAATTGCACTCTCGGGATCTAATCGAAGCCTTTCCAAAGTGGAGTAGACTTGTCTTGATGCTTCAGATCCATAACATATTAAATCAAGATCAGAATCGGGTGTGTAGAGACCAACCAAGACCGAACCTGTGACTCCTATCGCTTTCTGGGGAATCCTAGCTGCTTCAGTGATTTCATTGGCAAGATTAACTGTGTCTTGTTCAATTGGATCTTTACCATGTCTCTCTGCAAGACAGTGTAGGTGGACACTTGGTTGATAGTGAATTTTGATCCTGGAAAGCGGGATCTCACTAAGAGTTCTGTCGAAAATCTCATCGTATTGTATGAGTTCAGGAAAATTCTCTTCAAGATAATTGAGACGAGCCCCGAGAGAGTATATCTTCCGGTAGGTTATTCCCTCTCTAGTTCTGTCCCCGGTTTGATCTGGAAAATATCTAAGGAAAGCAATGACGTGTCCTGGAGGATGTATGAATCCTTTTACATCGAATATTAGTCCAGAATCGGTCTCAATGAAATCTCCTTCTTGAGCTCTTCCTGTCAAGATGGTT
>CP070773.1:1141092-1143898 GCA_020345945.1 Candidatus Bathyarchaeota archaeon
CGATAGAATGGTCCTTCTATGCAGTGATTGCAGTTACAATTGTAAGTGGCACCTATCCTGCTTGGAAGGCGTCGATGATACTTCCTGTAGGTAGAATAATTGGGGCTCCTAGACAGAAGAGAAGAATTAGGAAAGGGAGATTGACCGATGCAGAGAAGGTTATCAGAGAGAGTGTAGAGAGAGGAGTAGAACTCTCAAAGAGACTACCTCAGATAAGCCCTCTCCGATTGGGAACATTAAGACAAAGAGTAGAACAAACGAGGCTTAGAGAGATAGCTAAGACCCTCCGTGAAGAACTTCGACTGAAACACCCTCCAACAATCAAGCCTTCTCGACCGGTTGAACCTTCTCGAAAGGTTGAGCCTTCTTTACCAGTTGAACCGGAACCGACGGTTGAGGCAATTCCGACTATAACTCCTATACCTATACCGAAATCGAGGTTGCCTTTGGTTGAGGAAGAAGTTGAGAGACCGAAACTAAGACTCTCTGAGCAACTTGCGAAGAGCGTTCGAGAGTTGCCGGAGAAATCTGGGGTTTTGTCATTTATGGTTCCAGACCAAGCAACTTTGGAGATCGCTGAGTCAATTCTGCAATGGTTACCAGAAGGAACACAGCTAGTTGAGGCCACTACCGCCGATGCGGAGAAGGAGAATAAGAAGTTGGTTAACTCAGTTATCATCCTCTGCTATAGCCCAATTTCAGTTGAGATCGAGAATTTCTTGACCTATGTCCCTGATGGTAGTTTTAAAATCGTTTTGGTTCCTTCATCCACATTTGAACGACTTTCATCAATCCATCAATCGGAGATAAACTGGACTCTTGAAGCACGCATTAGACAGAAGAAAATCAAGAAGAGTATCTGACCCAAGGGTGGATCTAACCCTTAAGGTGCGTCTCAAGAATCTGAAGGTAGAATGCTTCCAGCGAATCTACTGTCCGTGTTAGATCGAACTCTCTCTGTATCCTTGAACGGGCTGCTTTACCAATTCGTCTAGCAAGTCTACTATTTCTGAGGATTGTTTCAAGTTTTTCGGCATATTCTTGTGGATCTCTTCCATCAACTTGAAGACCCGTAACACCTTCTTGAACCGACTCGTTGGGTCCTCCTGTACTAGGGACCACTACGGGTAGTCCACACGCCATTGCCTCGAGGACTACAAGCCCCCATGGTTCATCGACTGCGGCAAACACAAACGCGTCAGCTGCCGAATAGTATCTAGGCATCTCCTCGTCTGGGACAGAACCCTCAATTATTACTTCTCTTTGCAGCTCTAGTTCATGAACCAATCTCAGAAGTCTTTCTCTCCTCTGGTCCTTCTCCGATGATCAAGAGTTTGATCCTCTCGCCGCGATCTTTCAGTCGTCGTACTGCTCTTATCAGTACATCAATCTTCTTCGCAGGATAGAGTCTAGAGACGGTGAGAACTAAGCTTCCTCCCTCGGGACAATAGCGTTCTTTGAGGACTGAAGCATCGAGTATAGGTCTGTATACTCTGGTGTCGATTCCGGGATAGATCACTGTTGAGGTTCGACCATATATTCGCTCTACGAGGGTTCTCGTGTAGTTGCTGTTGACAAAGATGGCGTCGAGTGAAGATACAAGTCTCACATCTATGAATCGGAGAAGGTCACCAACGGTTCTATTTGCAGCCCTTGATAGATAAGGCTCTGTACTGTATTCCTTTAACCAGAGGTCTCTATACGGCTCGTTGCACCCCCAGACCGCGGGGACACCCTGCTCTTTCTTGAGAAGAGCCGCCGCATTGCTGGCAGGATAATTACTGGCATGGATGATATCATATTCTCCTAGTTTCAATCCTGAAAAAGTTCGAAGTGCATAGAGCAAGTAGAGTTGTTGAGTAGGATCAAGGCTTCCGAACATGTTTCTCAAGCGTCGACGCATCGAAGATCGTGGAGCACCCGAATAGCTTAGCCAATCCTTGAGAATGCCTACTTCCTTTACATTGACCTTTTCTACAAGATCGGTGAATGTGCGTTCCTTATCGAGAATCAAGGTGAAAATAGAGACATCATGCCCCCGATCCTCGAGGTGGCGAGCGATAGATAGCAGAGTCTTCTCAGCTCCACCCTTGCGATCGAGCAGATCATGAAGTACAGCGATTTTCAAGATTTATACACCAGACATGTTGAACCGCTGATAGCCCATATCTTGTTGAGAAGTTATTGAAAAGGGCATCAAATATTAATTCAACGTAAGATCGCATGTAATCCTTGAGTGAAAGCTTTTGCATATCCTCCAACTGGTCTCAAGGTTCCCCCCAGTTCATGTTGGGGGGATAGAGAACGCTGTATACAGCTTCTCAAGAGAGTTGGTTAGGAAAGGGCATGAAGTGACAGTACTGACTTCGAACGACTCTTGGGATAGGGTCGTCGAGGAGATTGATGGAATAAGGATTGTGAGGTTGCCGTGCTTGTTCAAGCTAGGTTATACAAGCCCCTTTCTCCCTTCATTCTTGCTGGAGTCGATTCGAGCTGATCCTTGCGATATCGTTCACGCTCATATTCCAGATGGGTTCCTCTCCGCGTCTTCCCCTGTAGTCTCGATGGTGAAGTCTTGTCCATTAGTGTTGACAGTACATAACTTCCCTTTGGGAGAGACCCCAAGCAAACTTGTTCTGGGTAGAGTCTTGGAGTACTTATTGCATTTTGCTTTTCATCAAGCCAATAGTATTATCGTTCATAACAACTCTTGTGTTTTTCTCCCTCAACTAATAGGACTAAGGAGAAAGATCTGCGTCTCCCCGCTTGGTGTCGACCTAAAAAGGTTCGGTCCCAAGATAGATGG
>CP070773.1:1143998-1160820 GCA_020345945.1 Candidatus Bathyarchaeota archaeon
ATTCCTTTGGCTGAGAGTATTTCGCTTCCCAAAAGACATTTTTTGGCGAATTCAAGGATTGGTGTGCCTGCGCCGACGGCTCCCCCGAAGCGTAATTGTACGCGGTTGTAGAACGCAAGCTCTGTCAGTGACGGAAGGGCTAGTGCCAACGGACCTTTGTTTGCGGTGACAACATGTTTTCCTGTTCTCAAAGCCGTCTTAATATGTGTTAATCCGGGTTCACCAGTCTTGGTGTTGGTGGGAACAACATCTATCATGATCTCTGAATCGGTGTTCTCAATGACCTCTGTTGCTGTCATTCTTGGGATTCCAATGTCAGGCATGTGTGAAATGGAGCCTGAGTCTTTCTTGACAACCAAAGCTTGCTTTAAGTCCAACCCTCTTGGATCTAGTGCACATCCCTGTGAGTCTACAATTGCGACCACTTTTGGCGATATCCCGTAGTTCTTCACTAGGAGGTTTGTCTTCTCAAGTATCACCTCAGCGATACTCCTTCCGACTACCCCGAATCCTACCAATATAATCCTCATACATTTCGCCTTCTTTTCAAGCCTGAGCTGCAGATATGCGTATCGGAATCTTCAAGGATCTGGCAAGTTCTTCCACGGATTTCTCTATTACTAGTATCTCTTCGCATGACTTGATAGCTGTTTCAGGATCTTTTAGACCGTGTCCAGTAGTCACACAGACCACTCTCTCTTCTGCGTCAATTTCTCCTAGATCTTTAAGCTTAATTAGTCCAGCTATGCTTGCTGCACTAGCAGGTTCCACAAATAGTCCCTCTTCTCTAGCAAGCAGTTTCTGCGCAAAGAGTATCTCATCGTCCGTTACACTCTCAGCCATGCCTTTAGATTCATGAATAGCTCTCAAAGCCTTCTTCCAAGAGACAGGTTTCCCTATGCGAATTGCCGTGGCAACCGTTTCAGGGGTGTCTACTGGCTTGATCACATCAGAATCCTTCTTATAGGCATCAACGATGGGTGAGGCCCCGAAGGCTTGAATGCCGATCATCCTCGGTAGACTCTGGTTTAGACCTACCGAGAAGAATTCATTAAATCCTTTCCAGTAGGCAGAGATATTTCCCGCATTTCCAACGGGTATGATGAGGGTATCGGGGGGAGAACCGAGTTGTTCGCAGACCTCAAAAGCAGCTGTCTTTTGTCCCTCAATCCTGTAAGGATTAATGGAATTCAATAGGTAAAAACCAAGCTGATCACAAGACTCCATCACAAGCTCCAATGCTTGATCGAAGTTGCCTTTCATAGACACTACCTTGGCTCCATACATCATCGCTTGTGCGAGTTTTCCCAACGCTATCTTTCCTTCTGGTATGACAACCACGCATTGTATTCCAGCTCTCGCCGCGTATGCTGCTAAAGATGAAGCAGTGTTGCCTGTTGACGCACAGATTACTGCCTTTGCACCTATTTTTCGGGCCTTGGTAACACCTACTGTCATTCCGCGGTCTTTGAATGATCCTGTTGGGTTTTCCCCCTCATTTTTTACGAACAGTTTCTCCAATCCAAGTCTCGATCCCAACTTCTGGCAGTGATGTAGGCTAGTACCTCCCTCCTTGAGGCTTACAATCTCGGTGGGATCTTGAATTGGGAGGAGTTCCAGATATTTCCATACTCCCAGAGGTCTTGAGGCCCAATCTGGGTTAGGTAGTCGTTCAGCGATATCTTGGAGGTTATATCTGATATCGAGCAGATCTCCGCATGATTTGCAGACATAGCTGGTCATGTCTGACGAATACTTTTGTCCACAGGTAATGCATTCTATCTGAAACATGACCCTTTCACGTGAAGATTTGTTGTTCAATCTTTACCTAAGTTATAGAGCAAGGATAAAAATGGACCGTAGACCAAGCCCTATGCGTTATGAATACATTCTTAAGAAAGTTAGATGAGTTTTCTCTGGTTATACTATCTCACAGAGAAAATGGTCAAAATGTCGAGTTTCGATCCTGTAGAGTTCATTCGAACTATCGATGAAATAAGAAGTAAGGCGAAGGCAGAAGACAGATTGATAGTCAATCCTTCTGACGAAGAGCTGAAACAGCTTCTAGAGAAAGAACCAGGAATAAAGAAGACTGTATATGGGAGTTTTGTTGCTGAAAGTGAACCCACCTCGAGGGCAGCCATGTTTACAAAGACTAATATTGATCACCCGTTCGGTGAAGAGGAGGTCCAGCTATTAGTCCAGTGTGAAAAAGTATTGGCTAATGAACGCTTGATCTCGATCGATCGGACTGTAGGTAATAGAGAAAGTGATACCGCGGCCCGATTAATCGTTCCCGAACGTTTTGCTCATGTTGCCTTTGGTGGAAAGCATCTGTTTATAGACGTGTTGAAGGAGGTTGAGAAACCCACATATCAGGTCATATTCTTTGCGGATGAAGCATTTGATTCTAACAAATCGAAACCATTGCCGGAGAAAGACATTACCATAAGATTAGCTATGTTGGATGATGGAAGAGTCGCAAAAGTCGTGAGAAATAGTAGTTACATAGGTGAGTTCAAGAAGGGGGTCTTTGCTGCGGAGGATTGGACGGCTAAGACTCAGAGAGGAGGAATCTTCCTGCATGCGGGTCTCAGAGAGGACTATCTTCAATCTGCGTGGGGTGATTACCGCGAGGTTCGGACGCTTCTTCTTGCATTAAGTGCTAACGGGAAAACGAGTACCACTTGTACTATTTTAGCGAGAAAAGGGAAGGAGAAATCCTGGGTCGTCCAAGACGACGGTGGAACTTTGATGCCGGACGGCTCGTTTCGTGGCTGGGAGGCGGGAGGAGTTTTCGTCAAGACAGAAGGTGTGAACCCTGGGGATCAGATCGAGATCTTCTATGGGTTACTGAAGCCCGACACGATTTGTGAGAATGTTCATGTTACTCATGACGGATACTTCGACTTCTTCAATCTGAAGAGAACATCAAACGGAAGGGCTGTGGTGCTGAGGCGAGACTTCATGCATACAAGCCCATATATTGATGTGGATAGGATTGACAATATTGTTCTAATCACTCGTGGTCCGTTAATCCCAGCTATAGCGAAACTGACGATGGAGCAAGCTGTTGCGCTTATGATACTTGGCCAAGCAATGGAGACGTCGGCGGGAGACCCAACTCAAGCAGGAAAGATCAGGAGTGAGTTCTTCTATGATCCATTTATGGTAGGGGATAAAGCAGTCCATGCCAATAGATTCTATGAGATACTGAGAGAACTTCCCGACCTTAGTTACTATCTTGTGAATACAGGAGGAGTAGGTGAAGGAGAAAGCTACAAGGAGATAGCAATAGAACATACAAAAGGGATATTGGATTCCTTGCTGAGAGGCGGTTTTGACGATATATGGGTGGACTCACCTACTGGGTTTAAGGTTCCGAGAGCTGTCAGGACGGTGGATGATATCTACTTGCATCCCGAACTGCTTTACTCAAACTCTGAATTTGAGAAGAAACAGAAAGAGCTTAACAGGATTAGGCGTGAAGCTATTGATGGAGTAGGTGAGGACTTACATCCCGCCATAAAAGAAGTCTTTCTTAAAGGTTGAGAGTTCCCAAATTATGCTCTAGCAGACTTGGATATTCTCTGCCAGTTCTCGTCAACCATCTTTCTTCTATGTTGAGCCCCGGTTATCCGTGTTGACGTTTTTGTGAGAAGGCGTTTTATCAACTTCATGAGAAAATAGGTCAAAACATTGATATTATTTTAGATAAGTATATATAGTACGTCATTTAAATTAGACGAATTGTTATTGAGGTGCCATACAAAATGAACAAAAGTGAAGAGGAACAGAAACAAAGGGCGCTTGATATCGCCAAAGAAAAAGATGTGAAGATAATCAATCTTCAATTCACAGATCTACTTGGAACGACGAAAAGTCTTCAGCTTCCATTGACTCACCTAGAGGAGGCCCTAGATGATGGTATTGGATTTGACGGGTCTTCTATCGAAGGATTCGTAAGAATTTTCGAGAGCGATATGATTGCTTTTCCCGATTCTTCAACATTCAAGATAATCCCAGGGCGACCCGAGGACAAGGCTGAAGCTAGACTCATCTGTTATATTAACCGACCTGGAGGGGAACCTTTTGAAGGCGATCCTCGGTGGATTCTCCGTAGGATGCTTGACAAAGCCGCATCACTGGGTTTAATCTACAACACAGGACCTGAATTGGAGTTCTTCTTGCTTAAGACCGATGACGTAAAACCAGTTCCTCATGACGTGGGCGGATATTTCGACTATTCTCCGAGAGATGCAGCTTCGGATGTTAGACGAGACGCTATCTTCGCTTTGGACCAACTGGGATTGAACATAGAGATGGGGCATCATGAGGTAGCTCCTGGACAGCATGAGTTGGACTTCAGATTTGCCGACGCAATGACTGCAGCAGATAACACTATCACATACAAGTACACACTAAAGGCAATCGCTGCTCAGTATGGCCTTGTTGCGACATTTATGCCAAAGCCTTTCTATGGGGTAAACGGTTCTGGGATGCACACTCACCAGAGTATGGTAGATATCAAGACTGGAAAGAATGCCTTCTTCGACAAGAATGACAAATATAGCTTATCACAGATGGCTTATCACTTTATTGGAGGACAACTCAAGTTTGCACGGGAGATCTGTGGAATCATAGCCCCAACAGTCAACTCATACAAGAGACTGGTTCCAGGATATGAAGCCCCTGTTTATGTTTGCTGGGCAAGAAGGAATCGGTCAGCACTTATCAGAGTCCCCGCGTATTTCCCCGGAGAGGAAGGAGCAACAAGAGCAGAGCTAAGATGTCCAGACCCGTCTTGTAATCCTTACCTTGCTTTTGCAGCGATGCTCGGAGCCGGTTTGGAGGGAATTGAGAAGAAGATAGACCCACCCGATCCTGTTGAAGAAGATGTCTATGAGTTCGATGATGCTGAACTTGCGAAGTTTTATATCACTACATTACCTGGATCGCTCGGTGAAGCAATCGCAGAACTTGAGAACAGTTCTCTAATGGAGAAGACTCTTGGATCTTTCTCTTACCAAAGGTTCTTAGTTGCAAAGAAAGCCGAATGGGATGACTATCGCCTACGCGTAAGTGAATGGGAAATAGAGAAGTATCTTCATACCGCCTAGTGTAGGATGTCCGCCAAATACGGTGGGCAACACCTATTTCTTCTGAGCTGTTCGACTGATTATTGTTGATTTAAGAAGCTAATATCTCCGCAAGCGTCTGAACCAGTTGTTGGTTTTGTTCCTCTCTTAGAACTGTTATTCTAAGGCATCTTTGTAACATAGGCATCGAACTGATGTCTCTGACAACGATTCCTTTCTCCATCAACATACTCTGTATCAAGGAAGGTGGTCGAGTCCCAAAGTCTACTAGAAGAAAATTTGCCTTAGAAGGATAAACGTATAACCCAATCTTTTCTAGATTCTTCTTCATCTTTTCTTTTGCGATTTCAAGGGCAGAGACATTAGATTTCATCAGTTCTATATTATCTAAGGCCAATCTGGCAAGTTCTAGCGAAAAGACAGTAAGGCTGTTTGGGGGACGGACTTTGTTTAGGAAATCCGCAGTCTTCTTAGAAGTACACATGTAGCCCACTCTTGCCCCTGCAAGTGAGAATGCCTTGGAGAATGTTCTAACAACAATCAAGTTTTCGTATTCATTAATCAGATCAATTAAAGTCTCACCAGAGAACTCATAGTATGCTTCGTCGACAACTACTGCACAATCAGTAGACTGTAAGAACTTCAGAAGATCTGTTCGAGAGATACAAGTCCCCGTTGGATTATTTGGGCTGCATAAGAATACGACTCTGGACCCTTCGTCGACAGCATCTTTTATCCTATCGAAGTTATCTGTGAGATCCTCATTGCGAAGGACTCCTTTCACTTTTGCACCCATAATTTTTGATACAATACGAAACATAGAGTACGTAGGGTCTGAAACTACGACATTCGACTCTGAATCAAGAAATACTTTTGAGATGATGTCTAGTGCCTCGTCGGCCCCGTTGGTTACTGTTATCTGGTCGATATTAACTTCACAGTACTCTGCAAGGAGAGATGAAAGTTTCCTGTAGGAAGTATCCGGATACTCGTGTATCTTTAGTCTTGGGATGGATTGAATTGCCTTTTCCAGTAGCTCTTGGGGAATATCTGGTGAGGTATTAAGATCGAATCGGATTATCTTATCAACTGGGAGATCGAACTCTTGGGCTATTTCTCTTGAAGATTTCTCCCAAGAATAAGGTTCAATATCTTCCATCTCTCTTCGAGTACGCATATACTTCACATCTGGTGAACATCGGTTAGAGTACAGGAATAGGTATAGAAATTATCCTTTATGTGTTCTGAGGGGAGTTGCTCAACGAACACTTGATCTTTTCACCCGAGTACGCTCTGATCTAGATTGAGGAGAAGCCCGATCAGGTCATTCCTTGCTAGGGAAACGTTTGAGAACTATGCGGGTTTCTGTTACTTCAACTCCTTCGATAGATCTTATCTTCTCTAGGCACTCGTTGAGATGTTGAGTTGAGTCGGCGAGTATTCTGACTTCAATATCGAAATCCCCGGTTATCTCGCAGACTTCAGCGATTCCTCTTACGACCCTGATTCGACGTGCTACAGATGTTGTATAGACATTGGATTGACATTTGACTGCCATCATCGCCTCAATCTTGCTGGGGACTTCAACAGAGAAGCAGAGTCCCGTCATCTTCTCCGCCAATTCTATCAGGTCTTCGTCTCTATAGTTTGTCACTTCCGGGCGTCCCTTGATACTTTGAACTATCTCGGTGAGTTGTTCTTCTGATAATGGGATTCCCAGTCTTTCAAATCTAGCTTCTACTGCTCGTTTTCCGGTGTACTTGTCTATGATTATTTGCCTTCGTCGACCTACGAGGTCCGGTGGAAATGCTTCATAGGTAGAGGGGTCAAATAAGACTGCGGCCGTGTGAACGCCTGCTTTATGCGAGAACGCGTTTTCACCGACGATAGGTGAAATGGGTGAGACAACGATGCCACTATACTTCTCGATAAGTGGAGTTAAGGAGACTATCTTGTCAAGTTTAACGGTATCGATTTTGTAGATCATTTTGAGGCAGGTAGCGACTTCTGCGAGGGATGCTATTCCCGCCCGTTCGCCAATACCATTTATTGATACAGAGAGTGATGATGCCCCTCCCTCGAAGGCAGCAAGAGTGTTCGCTACTGCCAGTCCGTAGTCGTTATGGCAATGAGTTTCTAGTTCGGCCTTGAGAAGCGTACTGTACTTTCTGTAGAGGGCTCTCATTTGGTCGGGCGTGGTATATCCAACTGTGTCTGCTATGCAAATCCTGTCTGCACCTGCATCAACAGCTGCCGAACACAGTTTCTCAAGGAAGGGTTCTTCAGCTCTTGTCCCATCCTCTGCAGTGAATCTTGTCTCAACACCATGACTCTTCACATATTCTACCGCGGTTATCGCTGTATCAATCGCTTTCTTCTCATCCATATGCATGGATTCCAGCTTTCTCTTTGTGGAACCGAGGAAGATTCCGATCTGATCCACATCTCATGCTATAGCAGCATCCAGATCTTGTTGGCGTGCTCTTGCATGGGCCAGTACTCTCGCTCTCAGTTTTTCGCCTGCGATACGCTTCACTGCTTCCAACACGTCTTTCGAAACTAGAGGATGACCTGCCTCGATGATGTCAACTCCGATATCGTCCAATTTCTTGGCGATCTCAATTTTTTCATCGATTGTAAACGAGACGCCTGCAGCCTGTTCACCTTCTCTCAAGGTTGTATCTAGTATTCGCACTTCGCGTTTGGGTGTCAAGACTCATCCTCTTCAAGGCAACGGAATAAACACCCAGTTATTGATAAGCTTTTCGAAAAAAACAATACGAATATCGTGAAAATAGATACGAAATAAAACATCATTACCGAGTAGGAATGCTGGATTTGGTCGAGAATACGGTTAATCAGTCCATAGCTATAATCGAAATGCGATCCCTTTAGTAATTATTAAATATCCGTTCGGCTCTTTCCCTTGCTCACTTAAGGAGATATTGATTATGCCTGAAGTAAAAGTTGATCATGAAAAATGTGATGGGGATGGAATTTGTGTCGATGTTTGCCCTGTTGCGGTCTTTGAGTTGAAGGAGGAAGGTGGCAACACAAAGTCCTATGCGGTGAACCAAGACGAATGTCTAGTCTGTATGGCCTGTGTAGTTCAGTGCCCACAGAACGCGATTGAAGTGAACGAATAGACATTCCATCTATTAGTCTTGATCATCATTTCTTCACTTTTCTTTATTCCCTACTAGGAGGTTCTCCTTTCTCAGCAAGACTAATTAAAACAGATATCTACACGGTATCCAGCCTATATAGATCGACATTAAGTATCCGGATGGTTGCTATAACTATTCTTTAAGAGGTGGATTAAAATGGGTCTGACGATTTCAGAAAAGATTTTTCGAGACCATTCTAACGAGAAAGTAGTTGCAGGAGATTTTACGGTTGCAGATATTGATATTGCGATGGCACACGACGGAACCGCTCCCCTCGCAATAGATAATTTTGAAGACATGGGAGGGAAGAAAGTCTGGGATCCCTCCAAGATAGTTCTGATCTTAGATCATCTCTCCCCAAGCCCTCATACGTCAGCCTCGATTGTCCACAAGCAGATGCGAGAATTCGCAAGAAAGTACAAGATTCAGAACTTCTTTGACATAGGTTCAGGAGTCTGTCATCAAATACTCCCAGAGAAAGGATTCATAAATACGGGAAACCTTGTCGTTGGAGCCGATTCCCATACCTGCACCCACGGAGCTTTAGGAGCATTTTCAACCGGCATCGGATCAACAGACATGGCTGCTGTGTTCTACTCAGGGAAACTATGGTTCAGAGTTCCTGAAACCTTCAGAATAGAGGTCTCTGGTAAGCTTCACCCCTTCGTTCTAGCAAAGGATCTGATACTTCACATCATAGGACAGATTCGAGCAGATGGAGCCACCTACAAGGCTGTTGAATTCTGCGGCGAAACCGTCAAAGGCTTCGATATAGCAAGCAGAATGACCCTCTGCAACATGGCGGTAGAGATGGGAGCAAAGACCGGATTAGTATCACCAGATAAGAAGACACTGGACTACCTCGAGAACCGCGTACCTTCATCTGGAAAGGTTGTAGAGAATGACCCTGATGCAGAATTCGAAGAGACCTTTAACTTCGAGGTTGATGATCTAAGCCCTCAGATAGCATATCCCCCATTTGTTGACAACGTAAGACCGATAGAAGAATATGAGGGAACAGATGTAGACCAAATATTTCTAGGATCCTGTACAAACGGTAGACTCGAAGACCTTCAAATCGCAGCCAAGATTCTTGATGGAAAGAAAATCCATGAAGATGTCCGGATGATCGTCATGCCAGCCTCCCGCGACATATATCTGCGCACGATAAAAGATGGTCTCGCAGAGATTTTCCTCAACGCAGGATGTTGTATAAACAATCCTGGCTGTGGACCTTGCGTCGGAGGACACGCAGGAATATTAGCCCCAGGGGAGGTCTGTCTCTCTACTACTAACAGAAATTTCGAGGGAAGAATGGGCGAGAAAGGGCAGATCTACCTTGGATCTCCTGCCACGGCTGCCGCCACGGCGTTGAAAGGTGTAATAGCCGATCCACGAGAATTGGAGGCCTGATAAGATGAGCAAAACACATATCAAAGGAAAGGTCTGGAAATTCGGGGACGATATCAACACAGATATCATAATCTGGGGAAAATACAAGTACAGCATCCTAGACCTAAAAGAACTCTCGAAACACGCCATGGAAGCAATCTCCCCGGGCTTCGCTGAAAAGATCTCATCAGGAGACATCATAGTCGCAGGGAAAAACTTTGGATGCGGATCAAGCAGGGAACACGCGCCACTGGTCTTGAAATACGCAGGAGTTGGAGCAGTTGTCGCAAAGTTCTTCGCAAGAATCTTCTATAGAAACGCCTTCGCTGTTGGTCTGCCTGTTATTGAATGTCCAGAACTATTCGATAAATCCAAAGAAGGCGATGAGTTCGAGATCGATCTGGAAAAAGGAGTAATCCTTAACCTGAACAACAACGAGTCCTTCAAAATCAAACCGATGCCCAGTTTTCTATTAGACATCTTGAAAGAAGGAAGTCTAGTTGAACATTTCAAGAAGCACGGCGGATTCTGATGCCAAAGACTAGAATTGCACTGATCCGAGGCGATGGGATAGGACCTGAAGTAATAGATTCGACAGAAGAGATCCTCTCAAATCTTAACTTGAATCTAGAATTCACACATTTTGAAGCAGGATACAAACACATGAAGAAGACCGGTAGTCAAATCGAGGATGAGACTATCGAAGAGATAGGGAGAATGGACGCCTGCCTGAAAGGGCCTACTCAAACAGCCTTCGGTACCAAGACGCAGAGAGGAGTAGCTCCGACAATAAGAGAGAAACTCGACCTCTACGCAAATCTTCGCCCAATAAAGTCTCGCAAAGGTGTGAAATGTCTGTTTCCCGATACAGACCTATTCATCGTCAGAGAAAACACTGAAGGACTATACAAAGGGCTTGAATTCAAATCAGGAGAAACAGCCTTCGGAGTCCGAGTGATAACGAAATCAGGGTCCGAGAGAATAGCCCGATTCGCATTCAACCTAGCTAGAAAAGAAAAACGCAGGAAGGTAACTGCCGTTCATAAGGCAAATGTACTCAAAGAGACTTGTGGATTATTTCTTAATACTTGCCGACGTGTCGCTGAGGAATATCCTGAGATAAAGTTTCAGGACGCAATCGTTGATGCCACAGCACTGAAACTAATCACAAAACCAGAAGAGTTCGATGTAATCCTTACAACTAATCTCTTTGGAGATATTCTGTCCGATGAGTGTGCAGGACTGATCGGCGGGCTAGGCATGACCCCTAGTGCGAATATTGGAGATAGAACCGCTCTCTTCGAACCAGTTCACGGATCCGCCCCAGACATAGCAGGAAAGAAGATAGCGAATCCCTCCGCCACAATCCTCTCGTCTGTTCTAATGCTAGAGTATCTGGGAGAGATCAAGTCGGCGAAGAAGTTGGAGACTGCGTTAAATCAAGTGCTAGCAGAAGGAAGGACGGTAACTCCAGATATTGGAGGAAACGCCAAGACCCACGAATTTACGAAAGCAGTCCTTGAGAAACTCCATCCATGATCAATATACGATTCTGGGATTGGTGCGTCCCTTACAAGAAGAGACTTTGAGACTAATACGATGCTCTTCTTTTCCCCAATCATAATAATATTGAACGAGTTCTATTCAACAACTCGAGGGTGTAAACTTGTCTCTTCCAAGAGCCTTGAAAGAAACTATTGCAGGTAGAATAGCTGGGGAGATAATTCTCTCCAACGAACCAAGCATTACTCTCAGAAAATGGCGCGATCTCTTCCAGACCTCTCAAGTCAAACTCGCAGACAAGATGAAGGTCTCTCCCTCGGTCATAAGCGATTATGAGGCAGGAAGAAGGAGGTCCCCTGGAACACAATTCGTCCGTCGTTTTGTGGAAGCGCTCATAGAGATCGATGAAGATAACGGAAGCAGACTTCTACGAGAACTCTCACACATGTCTGGAGTACCAATGAGTGCAATAATTGACTTACGTGAGTTCTCCCTTCCTGTATTAGGAGATGATATTGTTAAAGCTGTGAAGGGAAAAACTGTAGCATGTCCAGAGCTGCTCTCACGAGAGATATACGGGCTGACTGTCATCGATAGTATTGATGCTATCCTTGGTATGTCTGGAAGCGATTTCATGCAGATCTTTGGAACGACGACAGAACGAGCCCTAGTCTTTACCCGTGTCTCTCGAGGAAGATCTCCGATGGTTGCAATCAGGGTTTCTCCTCTAAAGCCAAAGATGGTTATTATGCATGGGACTATGAAAGTTGACAAGCTCGGAATGAGGCTTGCCGAGATTGAGCAGATTCCATTAGTAATCTCGAGAATGGATAGAACAGAAGACCTCGTTGCAGCTCTAAAAAAACTTCACGGGTCTGTCTCTAGACAAGGAAAACTTGGATAAGCTCCTTATCTGGCAGCGAACAAAACAATTTTATCAACCCTGATTATAACGGCATAGAGAGTTCTATGCTTGCGGGTTCAACGATACTTACAGGTATTGTTGTTATCGCCCTACTTGACATAATCTCACTATTATTGGGTCTGCTTACTGTAAGCGGGATCATTGCGGCATCCATTATCGGTTTGGTGGTTTTTCATTTTGGCGGTTGGCGTTGGTTTGTCATCCTCCTCGTGTTTCTCATCATTTCATCATTATTCACAAAGTTCAAGTATTCACAGAAACGGGAATTGGGAATAGCTCAAGGTAAGAAAGGAGCACGATCTTGGATCAATGTGGTCGCAAATGGATTTGCATCGGCAGGATTCGCCATTGGAAAATCCCTTCTTCCCGTTGAAACTGTACTGTTAGGTTTTATAGGGGCTGTCTCAGCCGCCTTCGCAGACACGCTTTCTACAGAGATTGGAATATTAAGCAAATCATCTCCTAGGCTTATCACCAATTTGAAAAGAAAAGTACCTGCAGGAACATCCGGTGGCATATCTGTACTGGGCGAACTATCAGTATTAATCAGTACAGCAATTCTCACCCTAGCTGTTTGGGCAGTCGATCTCGTATCGTTCTCTCTTACTAAGATCCTGTTTGTTACTTTGGTCTCTGGATACGCAGGAACCACTACGGACAGCCTTTTAGGAGCTACTTTTCAAGCAAAGTATAGCTGTGAAATTTGTGGAAGAATTGTTGAATCGAAGAGGCATTGTGATAAACCGACTCAGCATATGGCTGGTAAACGAATCTTGGACAACAACGGGGTGAATTTTATAGCAACTTGGATTGGGGCGATTACCGCTATCCTCTTTCAATGGGTAGCTTTTTGAATCCTAGGATAGGAGAAATCCGCGACAGTGATACAATTTTGAAAAAAGCCCATGTGCTCTTCGAGCCTGAAGGGAAGAAGATTACCGTAACTCAGGGAACAAGTATCTTTGATGCTGCAAACAGGAGCGGTATCAAGATAAGGTCTGAGTGTGGGGGAGAAGGAGTTTGTGCAAAATGTATTGTTATCGTCTCAGATCTTAGTAGCGTCAGTCCTCCGACGGGATTCGAGGAAGAGAGGATTGGAAAGAAGGAAATGATGAAAGGAAGAAGACTTGCCTGCCTGACAAAGATACTATCTGATTTACGGATTCAAATTCCTAAGGAAAGTCGAATTGGAAAGAGAAGAATTCAGGTAGAGGGGTATGAAAGAAGCTTCGAGATTGACCCAAGTGTCGTAAAGATACCTATACATGTTGAAATGCCGACACTTGAAGATCTCAGGTCGGACATTGAAAGGGTTCTGGAAGCAACTGCAAAACAAGGGATTATGATCAAGCAGTTTGATCATCAAGTCCTCCGAAACCTATCAAGTACCTTGAGAAAGTCATCTGGCAAAGTATTGGCTGTCATTCGGAAAAGAACGGAATTAATTGAGGTCGAGGAAGGCGGCTCCTCTCTCTCCACTCTAGGATTTGCGGTTGATGTAGGAACATCGAAGATCGTTGCTACCCTCGTCGATCTCAAGACAGGAAGAAATCTGGCGTCTGGGTTCGTCGAGAATCCGCAGATGATTTTTGGTGAAGACGTCATATCCCGGATCAGCTATGCGATGGAGAACTCCTCTAAACTCAAGGAGCTCCAATCCGCTTTCATAGACGGAACCGAAGAAGCTATGGACATTGCTCTTAAGGAAGCAGGTGCTTCAAGGGAGGAGGTCTATGAGCTTGTTATTGTCGGGAATACCGCGATGCATCACCTCTTTCTCGGTATCAATCCAAAATGGCTTGCCCTAGCACCGTATGTTCCAACAATCAAGAGAAGCCTTGAGATGAAGGCACAAGATCTAGGACTCAAGATGAGAGAGTCTGCAAGGGTTCACATACCTCCTGTTATTGCTGGTTTTGTCGGTTCTGATGCTGTTGCAGACCTACTTACACTAAAGCTTCATGACTCCAATCAGACTAGTCTAGCCCTAGACATAGGTACGAATACTGAAGTTTTTCTTGCACGAGATAAGCAGGTCCTGACTTGTTCCTGCGCGTCTGGTCCGGCCTTTGAAGGTGTTCACATAACTGATGGAATGAAGGCTGTCAGCGGTGCAATCGAGAGATTGAAGATAGACGATAATGGAGAAGTAACCTATATCACGATTGATGAGGAGAAACCGCGAGGCATCTGTGGATCGGGAGTGATCGATCTTGTTGCAAGTCTCCTGATACGGAATTTTGTTGAACGAAGTGGCAGATTCATTAGCCCCGAAAAGTCTGAGCGAATCCAGAGAAGGAACGGGGTTCTAGAGTATCTAATTGAAGAAGGAAAGAATACTGAGACAGGACAGGACATAGTATTCACGCAATCAGATCTAAGAGCAATACAGCTTGCGAAAGCAGCAATTCGAACTGGATGGAAGATTATGCTCGAGGAATCAGATGTCAACCCCTCAGATCTGGATGCTATATGGTTGGCTGGGGCTTTCGGTAATTTTCTCGATCCTAAGAACGCAAGAGAGATCGGTCTAGTTCCAGATGTGAACGATAAGAAGATCTTCTTCGCAGGAAATGCTGCACTTTCAGGAGCAAAGATTTCTCTTGTATCTTTGGAGGAACGGGAAAGAATGGACGTAATAGCACGTGAGACGAAATACGTGGAACTTGGAGCTCATCGAAGGTTCAATGAGGTATTCACAAGTTCGCTTAGTTTCTAAGAATTGGTCAGAACCATATTACGCAGATATCAATGTGACACTCCTTAGCACACCCTCGATAGTCCTTAGCTTCGTTACGACTGTGTCTAGAGTCCTCATGTCTTCATGCTCTACGCGAGCAATCACATCGAATTCCCCATAGACCGTACGAACCTCGGTTATTGCTTCTATTCTTTTCAATTCCTCTACAACAGGATGTTCTTCTCCGATCTTTGTAACAAGCAAAATGTATGTGATCAATAGTTCTCTCTCCTAATCAACGAATGTTTAATCGCTAACAAATAGTGAATGGGTAACAGACTTATTTCTTGTTCGATGAACTCATAACTCAAGATATCCTTTGAACCTTTAGGTTAGAGTTCCAGCAATCATCATGTTTCAAATTATCTTCTTCCAATGAGGATACCTCAATTAGTTCTTCAAAAACATTATGGAATCCTTAGAAAAAAACTAATAAGACTAACCTTTCTTCAGAAGGTTTATATATCAAATCCAGAAACTGTATTGAAAATCTTCAAAGATGAGGATTCCAATAAATAATCTGGGTTCACAAACATGGCAAACCATAATCTTAGCAAGATTGTCCTTGCTTTCTCAGGAGGACTTGATACATCTGTATCCGCCAGATGGTTGGCTGAGAAGTATGACGCAGAAGTTATCACTGTAACCGTTGATGTTGGCCAGCAAGAAAACCTTAACCAAATCGCTATGAGATCTAAAGCGATAGGCGTCAAATCTCATTACTCTATCGATGCTCGGGATGAGTTCGCTACTGATTACCTTAGTCCCGCAATCAAGGCTAATGCGATGTACGAGGGGGCATATCCCTTGAGTACCGCTCTTTCCCGTCCTCTAATCTGCTCAAAACTTGTAGAAGTTGCCAGAAAAGAGAATGCGTCCGCAGTAGCACATGGATGTACAGGGAAAGGTAATGATCAAGTCAGATTCGAGGTGACTGCGAAGTCTCTTGCACCAGATATCCGAGTTCTCGCTCCCGTTCGAGACTGGAACATGAGTCGAGATGAGGAAATCAAATACGCCAAAGATAATGGAATAAAAGTTTCAGAGAAGAAGAGCATCTATAGCGTCGACCAAAACATGTGGGGTAGATCAATTGAGTGTGGTCCCCTAGAGGACCCAAATGTCGAACCACCTGAAGAGGTATATGAGTGGACTACCTCACCAGAGAAATCCCCTCAAAAACCTGAGTACATCTCCCTCGAATTCATGGAAGGAGAGCTTGTAGGATTAAACTCAGACACATTGAAAGTCAGAGAAATCATTGAAAGATTGAATTCAATAGCAGGAAGACATGGAGTCGGGAGAATCGATCATATTGAGAACAGACTAGTTGGTATTAAGTCTAGAGAAGTGTATGAATGTCCTGCTGCCGTATGTATTCTAGCTGCTCATAAGGACCTTGAGAAACTAGTTCTCACCCGACATGAAGCTCGATTCAAGAAAACCATCGAGAATCGATGGGCAAGTCTAGTTTATGAGGGACTTTGGATGGAACCTCTGAGAAGAGATCTGGATGTCTTCATAGAGTCAACACAGAAGAGAGTTACAGGGACAGTAAGACTTAAACTCTACAAAGGAATCGCGACCCCAATCGCAAGAACTTCACCATACTCGTTGTACGACTTCGGTATGGCAACATATGATGCGTCATCTACCTTCGATCAAACTCTGGCAAAAGGGTTCATCGAGCTTTGGGGTCTTCCCACGACAATAGCCAGCAAACTGATCTTGAAAGATGATGAAGAAGAAAAGTAGGACAAAGATAGAGGAGAGTAGACATCAACAAGACTGTAAGAAACTCAATAAAAAGAGAGTTTGAAAAGGTAGGAGAACTATCTAGGAAAGGCATAAGTCCGAGAAGAAAGGAACTACGGGAAGATCACGCTTGACACCAACAAATACCGATTATCAAGATGAGAAAGCCGCTGTCCTAGCCCTTTCTGACGGGACTATCATAAAAGGACAAGGCTTCGGCAGCGTAAGCAAGGCTTCTGGA
>CP070773.1:1160920-1167517 GCA_020345945.1 Candidatus Bathyarchaeota archaeon
GACTACTTAGGAAGATCGACATACTCATGGTTGACAGAGATGAAATCGGCTTTTTTGAGGATTCCAAGAAGCACATTGATCTCTTTGAAGACCTAGAAAAACTCGATCCTGGTATACGTAATGAGAGTATGGATGTTTGTGGTTCTGCGGTTAATCTATTAGCTATGGAGTTCCTTTAGCTTCTGGGGATAAGAGAGTAAACAAATCTTCGGAATATGGATTCTATTGAAGGTGAAGAAGGCTGTCAGAGAATCCGTTTGGGCAGTTCAGGAACGAGTGTAGACGTTTCGTCTCCAGAAGTCTCGACGAGGAAGGTCTACGTTTACCAGAAACAGAGACGATCCGTTTCTCGGAACCACCTTCCCCCGACTTCGGGGAGCTATCTACTCCAATCTGTTTTGAGTTGTCCAAGATTCATACTTACAATCCTAATGAGATTGCATCGATGGTACAGGACAGAATTGAGGGTTTCAAGAATGATCTGATCTCTTCTATTCAGGTAGCAGGAGGAGGATACCTAAACTTCAAAGTAGATTATGCTAGACTTGCAGATCTCACTCTGACTTCAACGCAGTCCCTCAAAGAGAATTACGGATTGATAGCAGTTGAGTCGCCGTTGCGAATCATTGTTGAGCATACGAGCGCGAATCCTGCCCATCCCCTTCATATTGGAACCGCTAGAAATCCTGTCTTAGGAGACTCTTTAGCAAGGATTCTCAAATCGCGGGGTCATGATGTGTCTCGACATTTCTACGTAGATGATGCGGGGAGGCAGATAGCTACGGTTGTCTACGGTTATCAGATGCTTGGTAGACCTTCTCCGCCCCAAGAAGTCAAAACAGACCATTTTATCGGTCGTATCTATGCGGTAACTGCCTGCCTTACTGAACTCCAGACCCTCAAGAACCGACTAGACGAGCTTGAACAACGGGGGGTCATTGACGCAGATGTTCAAAGACTTGAGAAAGATCTTGAGGATTGGAAGTCTGCTGCAGAAGAACTAAATCATAGATATCCTAAGCTCTTCAAAGCACTGGAAAAGGCAATACTCCGTGAACCAGAACCTAATCTACGAATCGAAGAGTTGATGACGCAATACGAGGCTGCAGACAAGAAGACCAAGAAACTCTTCCGAGAAGTAACCAAGAAGTGTATTGAAGGATTCCGGGATACGCTAGAAGAGATAGAGATTAGATTTGATGCTTGGGACTGGGAGAGTGAACTAGTTTGGGACAACTCAGTATCAGAAGTCTTGAAGCAGCTTGAGAAGACTGTTTTCACCAAAAGAATAGACGGTGCACTAGAGTTTGATACTCAAAAAGCGGTCGACGATATGTCTTTAGCCGAGATACTTGGGATCAGTGCCGAGGAGACTCTCCCTCCGTTAACCTTGACGAGATCTGACGGGACATCACTCTACACAACGCGAGATATCGCGTATAGTCTCAAGAAGTTTAGGTGGGCAGAGAAGGTAATCAACGTCATTGGTAGCGAACAGACAGTCTCTCAACTCCAGTTGAGAGCTGCCCTATGTATCCTAGGTCTTCGCTGGATGGCTCAGAATCAAGTCCACTTCTCCGTAGGTCTAGTGGATCTGCCTGGATATCGAATGTCCGGCCGAAGAGGACGGTTTATCACCTTAGACGAAGTACTGGAAGAGTCCAAACGAAGGGCATTCAAAGAGGTTACAGTCCGAAATCCTTCCCTTCCTGAAGAGGATAAACGGAGAATATCTCAACAGGTCGGGATAGGCGCGGTGAAATATGCCTTGCTTTCCGTTGAGTCCAAGAAGAGAGTAACCTTCGTCTGGGAGACTGCATTGGACTTTGAACAGAACAGTGCTCCTTTCATTCAATATGCTCATGTCAGAGCCTCTAATATCCTCAAAAAATCTGAAGAGACTGAGTGGAAACACAAAGGGGAATTGCTAGTCAATCCTCTAGAGAAACGTCTGGTCTTGCGATTATCCCGTTTTCCCGATACATTTGTAGAGACGGCTGAGACTCTTAGGCCGAGACTTATCTCAGAGTATGCTAATAGCCTGGCAAAGGAATTCAATGCTTTTTACTCGGCGATCCCAGTGATAAGGGCGTCTCCCGAAGAACTTCGTTCCACACTACTATGTTGTGTGGATTCAGTTCGCATTGTGCTAGAGACCTCACTTTCTCTGCTGGGAATCGACGCTCCTTCAAGAATGTAGTCATAAATCGGCAGGAACTGATTTGCTGGCTTTGAGAATCCTCGTAGAAGCTTATTTGGCAGTGGTTGCCTTATCGACAGTCAAGCTTATCGTCTTGGCGTTTCTGAACTGTCCCCCGATAAAGACTTCAATAGATATCGAATTCGTTACAGATGAGGTCATGGAGGGTAATCGCCCAGCTTTCACCATCAGGGCAACAGGCATATTGAAGGGTTTCATAAGTTGACCCAATGGAAGGAACCAGACATCGCTATCTTCTTTCAATTTACCTACCCCTGCAACATAGAATGACAGTATCCCAGGGGCTTCAATTCGAATTTCTACGTTATGTGCGCCACTAGGAAGGTTCCAGCCGCTCTCAACTCTAAAACTAAGAGTACCGCTTTGTCCTTCCAAGATGGTATTTGATCCTAGAGAGAGATCCTTAATGTCGACCACGGGTTGTTGATCAAGGTACCAGTATCCGCTGACACCGACTATGACGATCAGTACTACCGCTATCCACGCTTTGATACTCATCCCTATTCAAGGGAGAAAAAGGAGTTTGAATATAGATCAGTATAATAAACAAAAATCTACAAATAACCTGCTTTCTTTGTATGGAAAATTCATCAAGAAATCAAAGACTGAGAATCTGGAATCAAAATGACGACCTAATTCTCCCTCGATGGGCAGTCAAGTATTTTTAAACGTCTCAACCAATTGAGTTTCTCTAAATAGGGAGCGTCAGTAAGCATCTTGTAGAGAATTGTCTGATGGAAGCCTGATGCTACGGACCTCGGAACATTTCTTCTTTAGACAAGAGAAAACGGGAAAAGGGTGATCGATAACCAGAATACACAAAAAACGAGGAGACCAAATAAGGCAAATGTAACGTTGTGATTCAAAGATGAGATCAGATATCGTTGTCATCGGGGCAGGAATCACAGGTTCCACAATTGCGAGGCAGCTATCAAAGTATAGACAGAAGATCCTAGTGGTGGAGAAGCGATCTGATGTTGCTTTTGGTTCACCGACCAAAGGAAACACTGGCCTAATCCATGCTGGTTATGATGACCCGCCAGGAACTAGAAAAGCCAAACTCTGTGTAAGAGGTAATATGCTGTGGCACAGCATCGCCAAAGAGTTATCTGCCCCTCTCAAAGAGACTGGAAGCTTAGTCGTCGCATTCAACAAGGATGAAGAAGACCACTTAAGACAACTTAAGAAAAGGGGAGAAAAGAATGGTGTACCTCTTCTCGAAATAGTTGAGGATAGAAATAGGTTACTAAAAATTGAACCCCACCTCAATAAGGATGCAACAGCTGCATTATTCGCCCCAACGGCTGCAATAACTGCTCCATACGAACTTGCTTTAGCTGTGGCAGAAAACGCTACCCAGAACGGAGTAAAATTCCTCTTTGAGACGGAAGTCACTGACATCATAGCAAGGAATGGAGAGATTAAGGGGATCAAAACAAGCAGAGGTCGTGTCGAGGCAGATTGTGTAATCAATGCCGCAGGATTGGAGTCCGACGAGGTATCTGCTATGGCAGGTCTAGGACACTTCACTATCCACCCTAGAAAGGGTGAGTACTATCTATTTGACAAGAAACTGTCTGACCTCGTTAGACACATCCTTTTCCCTGTGCCGACACCGATAAGCAAAGGGATAGTAGTCACCTCTACTCCTGAAGGAAATGTACTCATCGGACCCAACGCTCTCGATGTAGAAGACAAAGATGATTTGAATACAACCGCTACAGGATTAAGTGAAGTCTTTAATGGTGCCCTTAAATTAGTACCAGGTCTGGCTCAATACAGAAACCGTATAATAACCTACTTCTCCAGTCTACGTCCGGAGACAGGTACTGGTGACTTCATCATCAGAAACTACGACGAACCTAAAGGCTTTGTAAACGTTGCAGGAATACGGTCTCCAGGTCTAACAGCCGCACCTGCGATAGCCGAAATGGTCGTTGATCTCATCAAGGAATCAGGTATGGATCTTGCAGAGAAAGAACTTTTCATCTCGAATCGCGAGCCTATCAACCACGCAATCCGTGAATTTGACCTCTCTCGTGCTGAACGGCTTATCTCTGAAGACTCTAACTACGGTCACGTTATTTGTCGTTGCGAACATATCAGTGAAGCGGAAATTGTCGAGGCTGTTCGCAGAGGGGCCACCACCCTAGATGGGGTGAAGTTTCGTACAAGAGCCAGCATGGGTCGATGTCAAGGGGGATTCTGTACATCTCACATCATCAGGATTCTGGCCAAGGAGCTTGGAATCCCTCCCACAGAGGTTACAAAAAAGGGCGGAGCCTCCCGTCTCCTACTATGCGAGGCAAAGAAATTGTTGGTAGGGGAAGATTGATGATTGAGAGAAATGAGGATGTAGTTATTGTTGGTGGGGGGGCTGCTGGATTAGCAGCAGCAATAAAGGCCAAAGAAACGGGTGCAAAAAAGGTCCTTGTGATAGATCGGAATGAAGGACTTGGAGGGGTTCTCCCCCAGTGCATACATACTGGTTTTGGTCTCCATTATTTCAAGGAGAACCTGACAGGCCCGGAGTACGTTACTAGATTCATACAGAAGGCAGAGAAACTCGGAATCAATTGTATGCTAGATACGATGGTGCTTAGGATAACTCCCAAAAAACAGATCACAGCTGTGAACAGTGTCGACGGTCTCACACTCCTTCACGCAAAGTCAATTGTCCTAGCAATGGGTTGCCGAGAGCGACCAAGGGGAGCTCTAGACATCCCAGGAACCAGGCCTGCTGGGATCTACACTGCTGGTACCGCTCAACGGATCCTAGATATTGAAGGCTATATGCCTGGTAAGAAAATAGTCGTCTTAGGCTCCGGAGATGTTGGATTAATAATGGCGCGAAGATTTGCCATGGAAGGAGCCAGAGTTGAAGCTGTTGTGGAAAGAATGCCTTTCCCTGGGGGTCTAAGTCGGAACGTCGTTCAGTGCTTGGAAGACTTCAAGATCCCCTTGTTCTTGGAACACACTGTCACTCTAATTCATGGAACTGAAAGAATAGAAGCTGTAACGATATCCAAAGTTGACGAGAACCAAAGAATCATCCCCTCCTCTGAGAGGGTGGTTGAGTGTGATACTCTCGTCCTCTCGGTTGGGATGATCCCTGAGAACGAACTCTCTGAAGGCATTGGTGTAGCTCTAGATCCATCTACTGGAGGTCCATTAGTGGACGAATATATGCAGACATCAGTCTCAGGTGTATTCGCCTGTGGAAATGTGGTTCATGTACACGATCTCGTAGATCACGTAACCCAAGCAGGCGAGTTGGCTGGAGAGTACGCAGCCAGATATGCCCTCGGAGCATTATCTCCTTTAAGGCGAAGAGTTGCCTTGAAGGCAGGTAAGAATGTCAGGTACATCGTACCCCAGATTATCAGCTGTGATCATCCCGTAGATATCTACTTGAGGGTCAGAGAACCGATGCAAGGCGTTCGGGTTCTTCTTGGAAACCTATCTGAACCAAGAAGGGCTGTAAGACCCCCAGAGACCGTGCTCTTCAGACTCACAGAACGCAAACTGGAGAAGCTTGATAAACGGGATGAACTGACAATAAACATCATTCGAGGGCTGAAAGATGAGTGAGACAAAGACCTTCGAAGTGACTTGCATAATCTGCCCCGTAGGATGTCGAGCGAAGGTAACCGTAACGGGCAGCGAAGTAGAAGTTGGAAACGTTGACTGCCCAAGAGGAAAAGAATACGTCTTGAAAGAGATCACCAAACCAGAGAGAGATTTCTTTTCCATAGTACAAGTTCAGGGAGGCAGATTCCCTGTCTGTCCTGTAAGATCAACCCAGCCTGTACCCAAAGACAAGATACTAGACTGTTCCAAAGAGATGGCTAGAATCGTAGCAAAGGCTCCCATTCATGTTGGGGATACAATCCTTGACAATATCAACGACTTGAATATCGACATCATCGCTACCCGCGATGTGGAGAAGGTAGATCAGAGAAAATAGAGATTGGGTCATAAACTCTCTGCAGGAAAATGCCGGGAATTAAGTAGTCTCCGCCAAAAGGTAGTAGAAACGAGACAACTTAGTTACCTACTACTAGGGATTCAAGATCTTCTTGATACATAACCAGATGAATAGTGAAGTCTCTTTCCATACCGGGAACTCTCCTCCGACATGGATATAGGTTATCGGAAGTTCATCTATTCTCAATCCTTTCCTTGCTGCGTCTATCAACATCTCACTCTCAGCAACGAATGTGTCGCTCTCGAAATCGATCGTCTCTGCGGCTTTTCTCGAGAGACTACGGAATCCTGATTGGGTATCAGAGAGATGGACACCGAAGAGAGTCTTTAATGCAAAGGTTGTCATCCTTCTGCTGATCTTCCTCAGGAGAGGACTTCTTCCCTCTTGT
>CP070773.1:1167617-1170914 GCA_020345945.1 Candidatus Bathyarchaeota archaeon
TTTCTTCATGCAATTATGCCTACTGAGCATCTTTCGAGAAAGGAGCTTCAGGAGGAGTTGTACTATTGCTATCGGGGTTATTACGGGGATTTGAAGAGACGTGTGGCGGGGATTTTCTCTCCGAATGTGCTTAAGAGAAGGACCTATAGGTATTTAGCGAGTCAGGGTCTTCTTCAAGCTCTAAGGGACTTGCTTTGAGTAGGCTGCCGAGAATCCGTCTCAATACTCTTACTCATTTCTTCCTTGGTATCTCTCTTCTTGGGTTGGTTCTTGTTGCTGCACTGACATTCAGCACTCAATCCTCAGAAGTGATCTCTCCTCGGCAAAGGTTTGTAGTTGGCTTGGTATTCGGTTTGATCTGTTTTCTCGGTATCATAGCAGGAGTATTTCCTTCAAGGTGTTCACGGATATTTCACTTCCAAGAGGAGAGAGGGGGTCGACTTGTATCGCGGGAAAAGCTAGATTCGATGCGAACAGAATACATAGCCTTTGAAGGGCATCATCCTGATTGTGAAGATTTCTCTGCACATGTTTTTCAAATGGGTGGTAAGAAGTACTGTGCGGGCTGCACTGGGTTGGTTGCAGGAGCTGTTATCTCTCTTTTTGGGACGTTGGTCTTCTTTTCAACTGAGATAGTTCTTGGAAATATGGGTGTATTGGTCTTTTGGCTTGGATTTGCAGGAGCCATCGTGGGGCTGCTTCAACACTCCCTGTCTAGAAACCAGGGGAGTGGTGTTCATCTGCTATTGAATACCACTTTTGTTTTGGGGGCATTCCTCCTTCTTGTCGGAATTGATGAGATAACGGGTGATCTGTTTCTTGAGGGTTATTTCTTGGTACTGACCCTCTACTGGATTCTAACTCGGATGTTTCTTTCTCGACAAGAACACAGACGAATATGTAGAGCCTGTGGACTTGAGTCCTGCCCCCACTTTGAAAAAAAGGAGTTAGCGTCTACGCCTCTGGGAGATGCCATAGATGGCGCCTAGAATAATGAGTAATCCGATGAGGATCATCCCGGCAGATCCCATGTAGCGTCCGACGTCGATGTCCCATAGTTGTCCTAATCCAGTCGCGAGTATCATCATTCCGATGATAATACCTACGATTGCTCCTCCATAGGGGAGTCCGAAACATTCTCTCCCGTATCGTCTGTCTCGTGGACCGAAACAGTCATCACGACGTTCCTCCTCTTGTCTTCCCGGGTAGAGTGAGGCCCCACATTTGACGCAGAACTCTGATCCTTCCTCGTTGTTTTCACCGCATTTGGAACAATAGACCATTTCAATCACAGAATAGCTCTTTCTCCTAAGAATAAAAGACTTCGGATTTTCAAGTCTGGATTTCGGACAAATCTTTTTCTGAGGTTGCTGCGACGTTGCATGATTATCTATACTTTCACAGAGTTGGTTCCAGGGTCTATTAATAATGGGTTTAGGTGAGTCTTAGGAGGTCACCGATGAGGTGGCAGACTATTGTACCAGCGACAGCGATGATAGCATATCCTAGTCCTATGTGGATTGGGTTTCCTTCGCCTCCTAGTTTGCTTGAGTAGTATCCCATTGAGAATATGAGCAGCACTCCGATGGCGATGCTTGGTAGGATTGCTGTGTTCATTGGTAGGAGGAAGAATGGTGCTATGGGGAAGATGAGGGCTACCATGCTCATTAGGAAGCAGAAGACTGAGCTTGATACTATTTCCTGCATTGAGGTGACTTCTGTTTCGATTTTGTCGTGGTTTCGTCTGTGGAGTTGTTGTTGTCTTGCTGTAAGTCCGCTTACGATGAGTCCGAAGGAGTTTCCGAATGAGTTTGCGATTCCGCCAGTGATTCCTGATATAATCACGATCTGTGCATTGTTGGTGGCTTCCGCCATCCCGGAGACTAGGCCGAGGACTAGTATGAGGCCGTCTGTCAGTCCGAAGGCGCCTCCATGCATTATCTTTTCGAAGGTTTCTAGGTTGACCCTAACCATCTTCTCCACCTACTCGAGATGTAGCGTTAGACTGCTGAAACGGCTGGGATAAGGCTTTCTATGTGACGTAAATTGTTGTTTGTCGTTTTGGCTGGCCTTATTCCGATATTGGGGCATTGAAGCTGGGAAGTGATTGATGTGTAGAGCTAGCTTTCTTGGTTTAATTCTTATTGCTGTCTTATCGGGTGGTATTTTTCCAGAATCCTGCATGGTTCAGTCTCTTGCCAAGCCAGACAAGACCAAGCATGATGGGTACCTCCCAGAGGAGTCCCATCGTTGTTCCGAGGGCGGCTTGCGATCCTAGACCGTATAGACTGATGGCGGTTGCGATGGCGATCTCGAAGTGGCTTGAGCTTCCAATGATTACTGTGATGATGGCTTCTCGATATTGGAGTCCGGATAGTCTGGTTGCTAGAAGGTTGTATCCAACGACTATGATGAAGCCGATGATTAGGGGTGCTGAGACTTTTACCATGAGGTCTGGACGGCTTAATAGAACATCGCCGTTTAGACTGAACAGAACGATGAGAGTAGTTAGCAGTGCGGCTATTGAGATTCTGCCTACTAGTGGTCTGTAGACGTCGTTGAACCATGCTTCTCCTCTGCTGTTGATGAGGTATTTCTTTGAGAGGTGGCCGACGACCATGGGTACGCCTATGAAGACGAGGACGGATATGAGCAGCAGTGCTCTGTCGATCGGTATGTTCTGTATTCCAGTCAGTAGAGAAACGATCGGCGCATATAGGAACATGATGGTGGCCGTGTTTAGGCTTGTGTTGATGACGTTCTGTTCTTGGTTCCCGTGGGCGAGGGCGCCCCACACCAGAACCATTGCGGTGCAGGGGCTGCTGCCGAGTAAGATTAGTGAGACTATGAGTTGGTCGTAGCCTGTTAGGAATATGTTGGCGAGGTATACAGTTACTATCGGTGCGATTATCCAGTTGGATATTATTGTGAGGAATATTGGTTTGGGGTTTCTCATGAGTTTCTTTAGTTCTTCGACTTGTAGGTTGAGGAGTGCAGGGTACATCATGAGGAAGAGGCATATGCCGATGGGGATGCTGATGCCTCTGATCTGCCAGTTGTTGATGGCCGCGCTTAGTCCGGGTAGGTATTGTGAGAGGATCAGGCCGATACCCATACATGCGATGACCCATGCTGCCAGATATTTCTCGAAGGTTCCTAGACTCTTCTCTGACTCAGACATTGGCTACACCGATTGAGGTCTTATACGAAAGGCTTCTCATATTTAAGTTTTTGAATTTGTCTATATGGAAAACGCTCTTGATAATCCTTGATCTATAAAAACCTTCGCAAGTTGGG
>CP070773.1:1171014-1179425 GCA_020345945.1 Candidatus Bathyarchaeota archaeon
GATCGAGTCTTGACGGAGAGTATGGTGGGCCCGGTGGGACTTGAACCCACGACCTCCGGCTCCGCAGGCATACGTGGAGGGATCGAAGCGCCTCCTCAGCGTCCTAATCCAAGCTAAACGACGGGCCCTATACTTTTTCCAAACGCCTCTGGATTCCCCAAACCTTTTTCAGATACACACAAGTTACAACTTTCGGGTTAGGGTGTTTGAGGCAAATCGAGACCCACTACGATCATTGGATTAAAAAGGTTGTTGAAGACCTCAAGAGACGTCCTGAAACCCCTCTGGTCCTGAGCACTGGAAAGACGCCGAGTGGCCCCATCCATATCGGGATATGTCGAGAACTACTCTATTGTAGTGCTTTTGAAGAACTGTTGAAGAAGGATGGATTAGAGACCCGTTTCCTCTTCTTCATAGATGACTTTGATCCAATCAAGAGCTTCCCGCCAAACATACCGAAAGAGTTCGCGAAACATAAGGAGTATATCGGAAGACCGATGAGCGATGTTCCCTGCCCCTACGGAGACTGTAGGAGTTGGGCCGAACACTTCTCCCGGGAACTCTTAGACTCCCTAGGCGAGTTCAATGTATTTCCTGAGGCGATTATGACCCACGAGTTCTATGAGACTGAGGAAGCTAAGAGTGCAATCAGGACCGCTCTGAGAAAAGTTGGGACGCTGAGAGATATCTTAGGGAGGATTGTTGGCCCCACACTCAGCAACGACAAGAGGTCTATCTTCGAGAAGCAGTTGGAGACTTGGACTCCCTGTACTGTCGTCTGCGAGAGTTGCGGTTCACTCAAGACCGTTGATGTAGAGAGTTTCGACTTGGAACGAGATGTTGTCAGATACTCTTGTGGAAATTGTGGAGACAGTGCCGAGGTTCCAATCGCGAGTGGAAGGATCAAACTAAAGTGGCGTATTGATTGGCCGACTAAATGGGCGTACTTCAAGGTAAGCTGTGAACCGGCAGGAAAAGATCACTGTGTTAAGGGTGGAGCATATGATACTGGAGAGGCTATCTGCAGCGAGGTCTACGAGTGGAATCCACCCTATAAGGTGGCATTTGAGTGGTTGACCCTTGGAAAACGTGCCATGAAGACTCATAAAGGGATAAGCTTCACTCCATCGGAATGGCTGAAAGTCTCGCCCCCAGATGTGTTGAGATACTTGATCTTTCGGGAGGAGCCTGCAAGGCATATCAGCTTTTACCCTGAAAGAGTTCCCTTTTTGGTTGACGATTTCGAGCATATCGAGGCAGTATTCTTCGATAGAGAGTCAACTAGACCCAATGAAGACAAAGACATACTTGGTTTCCTATATTCCCTATGTAGACCGAATGTTGATCTTACTGCACCACCAGTAAGGCTTCCCTATAGATACGCTGCTGTTCTTGCTCAACTCTCCCCCCTCCTGGGAGAGGAAGGTGTAGTCGAGAAGTCGAGTAAAGTCGTCTCATCCATATACGGCATAGACAAGCTCTCTCCAAGAGATAAGACGGAGATCTCCATGAGGCTCTCGCGGGCTGGTTATTGGGTTGAGAACTATGCTCCCGAGGCCGATAGGTTTGAGATAGCTGAAGAGATACCCAAAGGAGTGAAGGATCAGATACACGAAAGAGAACGAGAAGCACTTAACGCTCTCAAGACTCTTATTAGTCAAAAGGAATGGGTCGACCAGGAACTTCAGAACGGCATCTTCTCACTGGGAAAAGAGATCTATGGATCCGATGCAAAACACATCTTTGAGATAGTGTACTTGGTTCTTCTAGGACAACCGTACGGTCCAAGACTCGCACCATTGCTGCTCTCGCTGGATCGAAGTTGGCTCTTGAAAAGGTTTGAGAAAGCTATCGTCGAGTAGTCGTCAGGATTTCTGTTAATATTATAGATCAAAAATGGTAATTGAGAAGTTCGTCAGGTAATTGACGGCTTGTGTCAAATTGTTGTTCTTCTTACCTGTTCTTGAAGTAGTTTAGCATCGACTTGAATATCTGTTTTCCATCGGCATAGACTGGTAACTCCTTAAGTGAGGTCCAGTCGGGGAGTTGCCATCCATAGAATGCTCGTTCGGGGTGAGGCATCAATCCGAAGACTATTCCTGTAGGGTCGCATATTCCAGCGATATCGTAGATTGAACCATTTGGGTTTTCAGGGTATCTTCCTTCGGCTGGAGATCCGTCTCTATTGCAGTATCTGAGAACGATTTGGTCGTTCTCTATGAGTCTGTCCAGTAGCTTCTTTTCGTTCTCTTTGGGTAGGGCGAAGCACCCTTCCCCGTGAGCTACAGGCATATACAACACTTGATCTTTGGTGAGATCTTGGGTGAAGATACATCTGCCTCTATTCTCGTGTCTCAAGTATATCCATCTACATTCATATTTCGCAGAGAAGTTGGTTGCCAAGGTTGCTGTTGGGAATGGAGATATCCCCTCGATTCCTGGGAGCAATCCGGTCTCGACGAGTACTTGAAATCCATTGCAGATACCGAGAACAGGTTTTTCCTCTTCCAAGAAGGTCTTCAAGTTTGGACCTATCTTTCCGAGAATCTCTTTTGCCCATATAACTCCTGCCCGGACGTAATCTCCATAGGAGAATCCCCCAGGGATCACGAGCGCATCGTATTCCTCCAGCTTCTTCTTTTCAACGATCTGATTCATGTGAACTACTTCTGCGTCAGCACCTAGCTCCACTAGGCTTCTTTTCGTCTCTGCGTCACAGTTGGTGCCGCCGACTCTGAGGACGCATACCTTGACTCTGTTCTTGCTCATCGAGACCACTTCAAGTTCTTCCATGCCTCTCGGAGACTCTTGAGGCTCGTTGTTACAACTGGTGTCCCGTTGATTCCTTTTACAATAAACTCGTCTTTCGAGTTGACCCTGCCGATCAACGAGATAGGGATGTCACCCATCAATTTCTCGAATTCTTTCCTTCTTCTCGGTGTGACTTCTACGAGGAATCTGCTGTTTGACTCGGAGAATAGGATCAGATCGTTTCGTTCAAGGTTTTCCCTGGTTACGGCTGCCAGATCCAGTGTAGCTCCCCATTCCCCACTGAACATCATCTCGGCGGCTGCAACTCCTAGACCCCCCTCGGAGAGATCGTGGCAGGCTAGAAGGAGACTGTTGTCGATGGCTTTAGAGACTCGATTGAAAGTCTTCTTTGCCAGCGGACCGTCTACTTTCGGTAGATGTCCTCCTGAGAGTTTCTCGTTCAGGTAGTAGGCTGATCCTCCCATCTCGTTTCGAGTGACTCCGATTAGATAGAGTAGGCTGTTCTTTCTCTTCACTTCCATCGAGACGACTTTCCGGATGTCTGGTACGATGCCGACAGCTGTTATGAGAAGGGTGGGGGTTATGGGACCTAGCGGGGATTCGTTGAAGAGGCTGTCTTTTCCAGAGATAAATGGGGTCTCAAATGCTTTTGCGAAGTCGTAGCAGGCTTTCACTGCTTGTACTAGGTCGCCTAGTCGGTCTGGTTTATCTGGGTTTCCCCAAGTGAAGTTGTCGAGTAGTGCGATTCTTTGACCGCCAACAGCAATGTTATTGCGTATTGCTTCATCTATCGAGGAAGCTGCCATCCAGTAAGGATCGATCTTTCCGTACTCTGAGTTTATTCCACAAGAGATAGCCACCCCTCTCCATGAATCGTCGAGGGGTTTGATTACTGCGCCGTCGTTTGGACCAGCATATTTTCCTTGAAAGGGTTTGAGGACGGTGTTTCCCTTGACTTCGTGGTCATATGTTCTCACGACTGATTCTTTGCTTGCGATATTTGGAGAGGAAAGAAGCTTCTTCAGATGAGAGGTGAGGTCCTTCGGCTCTTTCAGCTCTGGTTCAGGGAACGTCTTTCTCCTCCATTCTGCCTTATATCTGATCTTTGGCGGGGAGAAGAGAAAATCCATGTCGAGGTCTGCAACCGTGTATCCTTGGTATCTTACTTTCAGACGTTTCTCTGAGGTGAAGACCCCGATGGGATTGGCTAGCACGTCTTCTGTCTTGAAGATACTCAACACTTCGTCTAGGTTCTCTTTTCGTACCGAGAGGAGCATCCTCTCCTGCGACTCGGAGATATAGATCTCCCAGGGGGCAAGGTCGGTGGCTTTTAGTGGAATCTTCTCAAGATCGACCTCTACTCCACAGCCTGACCGATAAGCCATCTCTCCGATTGCGGACGATAAGCCTCCTCCTCCCAAGTCGGTTATTCCCGAACCAAGTTCTTGGTTCCGGGTTGAGAGAATCGCTCGTTTCATCCGTTCTTCTTCTATTGGATTGGGTATCTGCACCGCTGATCTTGATGTCTCTTCCGATTCTTGTGTGAGTTCTGCTGAGGCGAAAGTGACTCCATGGATACCATCCCTACCGGTTCTTCCTCCTACGAGAAGTGCTATGTCCCCTTCTCTGGTATCTTTAACGTATTTTCCAGGTGGGATGATTCCGATACATCCGCAATAGACTACGACGTTACCGACATAGCTATCGTCAAATATGATGGCTCCGTTGACTGTCGGGATTCCCATATTGTTGCCGTAGGTTCCTATCCCGGCAACGACTCCTCTGAGGATATATGAGGGGTGTTTGATTCCTCGGGGGAGTTTGGAGACATCGTAGTCTAAGGGACCGAAGCCGAGGACATCTGTACAGGCTATTGGTTCTGCCCAGACGCCTAGGGGGTCTCTTATTACTCCTCCGGTTCCTGTTGCGGCCCCACCGAACGGTTCTATTGCGGAAGGGTGGTTGTGTGTCTCTACCTTTGAGGCGATCAGAAAACCTCTCTCGAACTCTATTATCCCGGCGTTGTCCTCAAATACGGAGTAACACCATGGGTGATCCAGTTCTCTGGTTGCCTTGGCGATATAGGATTTCAAGAGGCCGTGGATAATTCCTTTGTCTGTAGTGATGTCGCCTTTGAAGGTCTTGTGATAACAGTGTTCAGACCATGTCTGTCCCAGTGTCTGAAGTTCGACATCGGTGGGATCTCTCGACTTTTTTACGAAATAGGTTTTTACGTGGGTCATCTCTTCTCGGTTCAGTCCGAGGCCCATCTCGTTGCTTATTGCGAGGAGGGCACCCTCATCCGCATCGGATAATTGTATCTTAAATAAGGGGAAGTGAGTGTTTGCCTCTTTATATCGCCCTTTAAGGCTCATTCTATCTCCTCGATTTCAATGCGGTAATTGTCCTTTACAGGGTTGGATAGGAGTCTTTGCGACATCTCCTCTACTTCTGATCTGGCAGATTCTAGAGAGTCGGCTTCTAATGTGATGTGGAAGAGTTTGCTTGCTCTGACTTCGTCTACACTGTACTTGAGATCGAGAAGAGAGTTTTTGATTGTCTCTCCTTCAGGGTCGTAGTAGCCTTTTTTCAGGCTGACTTCCACCTTGGCTTTGTATCTCATAGAAGGATACTCTATTAAAGATACTAATAAAAATTGTCTATTATTTCTTAAAGAATAGACATGAATTTGTCAATAGTATTGTGGGAAGCGTTGCTGATTTCGTTGATGGTTAAGAACTACTGTATGGCTCTTTGATATTTCTAGGTGTGAAGAGTCACTATTTATTAGCATTTTAATGTTAAAAATGAGGGTAATTATTCTCTGGTTGAAGCATTTGAATGTAAGGTTTAAATCGTCTATGTGATAAAGAAGGTAGATGTGAACTTTTCGGAGGAATTGGAATGCCCGAGAAAATCAGCGAAGGGAAGACGAAGATCATCTATAAGACTCCGGATAAAGACGAGGTGCTTATCGAGTTCAAGGATGATATTACTGCACTAGATGGTGAGAAGCACGATATTCTGCCGGGAAAGGGGGAGATAAATGCAACGATCTCGGCCAAGCTCTTCGAAGAGCTTGAGAGAGGAGATGTTCCAACTCATTTCATCTCTCTAGATCCTTCGAAGCCTGTGATGCGGGCGAAGAGGTTGGAGATGATTCCTATAGAAGTGGTCTGTAGGAATCTGGCTGCCGGACACTTCCTGCAACGTTTTCCAATGTTTACGAAGGGCGAGAAACTCAGGATGCCAATAGTTGAGTTCTTCCTGAAGAATGATGAGCTCCATGACCCTATGCTTGTCGAAGACCACTTGCCTTTACTTGCTCTTGCGAGTGGAGAAGAGGTGCAGAAGATGAAAGAGATCACAAGAAGGGTCAACGCAGTACTCTCAGACTTCTTTCAGAAGATTGAACTCACGCTGGTAGACTTCAAGATAGAGTTTGGCAGAGACTCTGCTGGCGAGTTGATGGTTGGCGACGAATTGAACTGTGATTCGATGAGGCTCTGGGAGATCGATACGGGAGAAGCATTCGACAAGGATGTCTACCGGAAAGGGGGATCGCTAGACCAGGTGAAGGACATCTATGTGAAGAGCCTACGAAGGATAGTTGGTTAAGGCTCTCGCTGAAGGATTGATGAGATAGGTTCATGAATTCTTAGTCGTTATCGAAGGAAGAGATTCTGTGTTAAAGGAACGTTGTGGTGTACTCGGTCTCTACGACTTCGAAGGTAATACGGTATCGGCTCGAGTCTGTGAGGGCTTGTACTCACTTCAACATCGAGGTCAGGAAGCTTGCGGAGCCTATTCCTTCAACGGCAGAGAGCTGGTTGGCTTAAAAGGTCCAGGAATGGTTTCGCAGGTATTCGATCCAAGTTCTCTGGCAAACATTACTGGGAATGCTGGAATCGGACATGTAATGTATCCGACCACAAGCATTGACATGGTTGAGAGTTGTCAGCCCTTCGTCTTCAAATCAGGAGAAATCCAGTTCACACTCGCCTTCAACGGTACCATTTCGAATTTTGTTGAGGCTAGGAAAAACCTAGAGAGCAAAGGAGTCCAGTTCACAGGTAGAACAGATACAGAGGTATTAGCCCAACAGATAGCCACAAGAATAGAACGTGGAGGAACCTATTTCGAGGCCTTTGAGGACTGCTTCAAAGAGTTGGATGGAGCATATAGCATGGTTCTTGTAACTGGTCAAGGAGATCTCTACGGAGTAAGAGACCCTGTAGGCTTCAGGCCTTTATGCTTTGGGAGGATTCCTGAGGATACAATAGTTATTGCCTCTGAGAGCGTAGCAATAGAGACGTTAGGAGGAGAATTAGAGAGAGATGTCCATCCCGGTGAGGTAATTAGAGTAAGTAAGGATGGAGTGGAGAAGAGACGTCTACTCTCGTTGGAGAGACATGCCCTCTGTATGTTTGAGTATGTCTACTTTGCGCGCCCTGACTCGAATATTCAGGGAAAGAATGTCTATGAAACTCGGGTCAGGTTAGGAAGGAGCTTGGCAAGAACACATCCTGCAGATGTAGATATTGTAATCCCAGTCCCAGACTCTGGTAGATCTGCTGCTTTTGGATATGCTGAAGAGCTTGGATGCCCGACAGGAGAAGGTCTGATAAAGAACAGGTATATTGGTAGAACATTCATCCAGCCAGGTCAAAGAACACGAGAGTACTCAGTCAAGCTGAAACTTAACCCAGTCCGGCAAGTTGTCAAGGATAAGAAGATTGCCTTAATAGACGACTCGATCGTCCGTGGAACAACGATGAGGAGAACAGTAAGGCTGCTGAAAGCAACTGGGGCGAGAGAAGTTCATGTGCGACCTAGCTGCCCGCCGTTGATATCTCCTTGTTACATGGGTATCGATTTCCCTACAAAGGAGGAGCTGATAGCGCCCAACAGAACTGTAGGAGAGATAGCGAATTTCATCGAGGCAGATAGCTTAGGATATCAGACTATTGAAGGGCTTGTCTCCAGCATCGGATTAGGCAAGTGTGAGTTGTGTCTCGCCTGTCTTACAGGCGATTATCCTTTGAGAAAGAAGATAGATCTAGAATTGATGGAGTCAACTCTTGGGGATAGGGGATGACCTCAAGGAGAAGAGAGAGGCTGTCATATATAGTCTTGATATGCTATGAGGAATCTGGTGGGATTTTCGGATGGGGAATGTGCTGATTGTTGGAGGTGGGGGTAGGGAACATGCCCTCGAATGGAAGTGTTCGCAGAGTAAGCTGGTGGAGAAGGTCTACTGTGCTCCAGGGAATGGAGGGACCCAGAATAATCTCCTATTGAAACCCAACGACTTCGAAGGTCTAGCTAAGTTCGCTGAAGAGAGATCATGCTTCACGGTTGTAGGACCTGAGGACCCATTGGCTAGGGGGATCGTTGACTATTTCCTGGAGAGAGATCTGCCGATCTTTGGACCGACGAAAGATGCCGCCAAATTGGAGGCGAGCAAAGAATGGGCGAAAGATTTCTTCACTAGACATGGCATTCCCACCGCTGACTACTTAGTGACGACTGACCCTGAAAAAGCGAAGGATTGTGTGGTTCGGATGGGTGCCCCAATAGTTGTGAAGGCGAGTGGCCTCTCCGCTGGAAAGGGAACGGTGGTCTGTACAACCGTTGAA
>CP070773.1:1179525-1186195 GCA_020345945.1 Candidatus Bathyarchaeota archaeon
CATACGAAGAGAGACTAACCGAGTTAGAGAGGACTCCCATAGCAATAGAACTGCAGAGTACGAGGGAGGAGGTAGAAAAGGCTGAAAGTCGGATATACTCAAGGCTTAGCAGCCTTCAAAGACCCCTTAAAAAGATGAAGTTCTTAGTGAAGAAGGGACGGTTAGACGTTAGCCCTGAAACCAACGACATATTGGGAAGGTTCAAGGAAAGGATCGATGTTCATCAGATTGAACAGATCGGTATGAAGTCTTTCCATCTATTGATGGATACGATGAGAGAAGCAGTAAAAGGCAACCGTATACCACTCAAGAAGGAAGAGAGAACAAGAGTGATTGAGACCCTTGATACACTCTTGGACGAGAAGATTATCGAGGCAGAATTGGACGAAAGAAAGAGAAATGAAGACAACAGAGAGACTCTGCTCTCATCCGAAGAGGGGATAGAATACAAGGATCGAAAACTCGATCTGGAGAGAGAAAAGGTGGGAGCAATGGAGGTAAGATCGAGAAGTCTAGAAAAATTGGGGAATATAAAGAATAGGCTTGAAGATACTCAGCCTAGCATTGAAGGTATCAAAGAACGTATCAAGAGGGAGATACGTGATCTACTCGGAGAAGAGATCGATATCCGATAAGGATAGCTCTTGTCTCAAGATCGGTTGAGATAGGTTTTATCTATTCATCTAACCTCTACTTTTATGGTTGGCATGAAGATTAAGAGAAGATTAGAAGCCTACGCGAGAGAAGTCGGTAACTGCGCCGGGTTGGCCGTCCTACTAGAAGTCTCGGGATCTCCTAAACCTGGAAATGTTCATAGATACGCCGATTTCTCCGACACCAGGTTTGAACACTTCCTCGCAGCAGGGATTGTGATAGCTCAAGAAATGGAAAACGCTGCCTTGAGAGGAATCGAGATAGGTCTGAAGAACACCAGAACAGAGGAAGCTGGGATAGGGGAGACGATCAAGGACACAGTCACACAAGTGAGGGAGTGGCATAAGGGGGGAAATACAAGTCTTGGAACAATAATCCTCCTCACACCACTTTCTGTAGCGGCAGGAATGACACACGCACAAAACAGTTTCTCCATACCAAAACTCAGGAAGAACTTGAGAGAGGTACTGGAAAGGAACACACCAAAAGACACAGTACAATTATACAAGGCGATAAGTATCGCGAACCCAGGTGGACTGGGTAAAGTATCAAAACTGGATATATCGGATACTTCGTCGACAGAAAAGATAATGGCAGACGAGGTGACCCTGCGACAAGTCTTCGAGATCTCAGCCGATAGAGATTCCGTCTCCAAGGAATGGACTAACACATTCACAATATCATTTGAGACCGGGTTTCCAGAGTTTGAATCGGTCTACCAGAAAACACAAGATACGAACTACGCAACGATTCATACATTTCTAAGAATCCTCTCCGAGGTCCCTGATACCTTGATAGCCCGAAAGAGAGGAGAAGAAGAAGCCATTAGGATAGCGAAAAGAGCACAAGAAGTGCTTGAAAAAGGCGGATGTTTAACAGAGGAAGGGCGCATTGAACTAAGAAAACTAGACTCGGAGCTTCGAGATCCAGGTAATCAACTCAATCCAGGAACCAGCGCAGACCTTACAGCAGCCTCAATCCTGTTAGCACTATTGAACGGGTTTAGACCTTGAACTAGGTTGAATCGTCATTGAAAGACTATTGAACCACGAGAGAATAACTCAAAAGACCTTTTAGGTATAGGGAGATAGGATCTCAGACTGCAGATCACATCCATCTCAAGCACCTAAGGTGTATATGAATGAGCATCCAGCAGCCCAAAGGTATTCCAGACGAACTCGACTTGAAGATTATGAGACTTCTCGGAGAAGATGCGAGAAAGAGCTATAGAGAGATCGCAGAGGAACTGCAGGTAGCCCCGGGCACAATATACAGTCGAACCAGGAAGCTGATGGAGGAGAAGATCATCAAGGCCTATGTCCCAGTGATCGATCCATCAAAAGTCGGTTTCGACCTATCAGCAATGATCCTGATTCAAGCAGAGGGAAAACATCTGCGTGAGGTTGAAGAAGAACTCGCTAGGATGGAAGAGGTCTATTATGTGTATGATATTACAGGAGATTTTGATATAGCAGTTGGAGCAAGGTTCAGGAATAGAGGAGAGATGGATAAGTTCCTAAAGTCCTTACTTAAGATTCCATATGTAAGAAGAACGGTAACAAATGTAGTCTTGAATGTAGTGAAAGAAGACTTCTCCGTGAAAGTATGACCCTACTGTCATTTCAATCTCGATTCTTCGATTACTTCTCCTCTACGATTCCTAGATGAGTCACTTCAGAGAAGAAGATCATCTCTTGGAAGAGACTGATCGGCGACCAGGAACGAAGAGACTCTCCTTGAACCCGAAATGCTAAAGAACTGTCAACCATTACAAGCCTGATGTCCAGACTGGACTTCAAACTGTCAAACTCACATCAACAGGTGGCCGTAAGATGAGAGATCTACATTCAAAGAGAGTAAGATCTGTGGAACGGTCCCCGTTCTACGTGATCTGGGACTACGCGAGAGAGTTGGGATTTACAGACACAATCTACCTCAACCTTGGGGAACCGGACTTCGAGACTCCAGAGCATATCAGGAAGGCAGCGAAGGAGGCGATAGACGGAGGATACACCCACTATACAGGTGATAGAGGATACAACGATCTGAGGTCAGCGATATCTGAGCACTTGAAAGATACCAGGGGAATCGATGTAGACCCAGAGGATGGGGTTATTGTGACCTCAGGAGGAGCTGAAGGGAATTGGTGTGCCTTCATGGGCATTCTGAATCCGGGTGATGAGATACTGGTTCCAAGCCCATTCTATCCAGGACACAAGATCCAGATTGGACTTACAGGGGGTATTCCTATTACAGTTCCCCTAAATGAGGAGGAAGGATTCGTTTGGTCTAAAGAAGACGTAGAGGAGAAGATAACTAAGAAGACCAAGGCGATGCTCATCTGTAGCCCTAACAACCCGACAGGAGGAGTCTTCACCAGAAAATGTCTGAACGAGTTATCTGAAATCGCAACTGAACATAATCTCGTTGTCATCTCAGATGAGGTATATTACGCAATGACCTACGGTGACACAGAGTTTGTTAGCATATCTTCAATTCCAGGAATGGCGGAGAGAACCCTCATCACAAACAGTTTCTCAAAGACCTACGCCATGACTGGATGGAGAGTGGGATACATAGCTGGGAACTCTGAACTCGTGAAAGATCTCTTGAAGGTGCATTACGCGTCTACAATAAACGCGCCCTCGATAGCACAGAAAGCAGCGTTGGCAGCACTAACAGGACCACAAGACTGTGTTGGAGAGATGAGAAAGGCCTACACTGAGAGACGAGAGAGGTTGATCGAGGGGTTGAAGACGATGGTTGGTGTCAAGTGTACTCCTCCGAACGGAGCCTTCTATGCATTTCCAGATATCTCGGAGTTTGGGTTGAACTCTTGGGATTTCTCGAAACTCCTCATCAGAGAAGCCCATGTTGTGACCGTTCCTGGAGGAGGATTTGGACCCAAGTGGGATGGACATATAAGAATCTCCTATGCAAACTCGATCGAGAACGTCGAGAAAGCAGTCGAAAGAATCTCAACAACCCTGAGTGGAATTCATAGGAAATAATCAACTATTCGACCTCGCCATCGAGAATAAAACCTACTGTTCGTTAATCCAATAGCCAGGAGCCCCAGACTGTTGTCTGCAATCGAAGAAGGACAGGATGTACTGCTCTATCTAGACTCCAAGAGAACCTACTTAGTAAGAATAGTGCGTGACAAAGATTTCCATACACATAAGGGATTTCTCAGTATGAATGAGATATTGGGGAGGAAGATAGGAGACTCAATCAAGTCGAGCACAGGAGTGAGATTTTTTCTCCTGAGACCTGAGGTCAGAGACTACGCCTTGAAGTCCTCGAGGAGAACCCAAGTAATGTATCAGAAGGATATGGCACAAATACTGCTTCTTTCTGGGATCTGCAGTGGATATCGAGTTGTTGAAGCAGGAACAGGTAGCGCTTCTTTGACTATGATCCTTGCTTATTATGTCAAACCCGCAGGGAAGGTCTACAGCTACGATATCCGAAGAGAGATGCTAGAAACAGCAAGAAACAATCTCTCGAGATCAGGTCTTCTTCCCTACGTAGAGTTGAGAGAGAAGGACGTTGCGGAGGGGATAGACGAAGAGAATGTGGATGCGGTGATTCTGGATCTAGCCACTCCATGGCTAGTCGTCTCCCATGCCAAAGACGTACTCAAACCAAGCAGTAGCTTCGTATCGTTCAGTCCAAACATTGAACAGGTTGTAAAGACGGTTGAAGAGCTAGAGAAGCATCAATTCGTCGATATACGAACCACAGAGAACATAATCCGAAGGTACAGAGTCAAGAGGAATATGACAAGACCTGAAAGCCTAATGATAGGTCATACAGGATATCTGGTCTCGGCGCGAAAGACAGGCGAATCTACAGCCTAGATCCATTTTCTACTCTCGAGCCCACATGGCAAAATAGTGATTAAAAGAGAGGAGTATCATTCTTTTTGGCGAAGTTGCTTAGGAGCCAGTCTTTTACCTCAACGATCGCGTCCATTGCGGGAGATTCTGAGTAGTCTATAGGCGCGGTTTGCGCAAGATCTGCCTCCGATATCTTCTTGTCAAAGGGAATCATCCCAACTAGAGGTATCTCAACTTCATCCATCGAGCGTTTCAGAAACTCCTGTTCCTTGGTGCTTGAAATCTTATTTCCAACACCAACGATATTGTCGATATCAAGTTCCTCGGCAAGATCCTTTATTCTACGCGCGGTCTCAATAGATTGCTGTCCTGGCTCAACAACTATCATCATCAAGGTCACTCCTCTGGCGGTACCGCGACCTAGATGCTCGAGTCCTGCCGCCATATCTAGTATTACGACCTCATCTCGTTCAAGAACGATATGCCTCATCAAAGCCCTCAACAGCGCGTTTTCCGGACACATACATCCAGATCCTGCTGACTTAACTGTTCCCATAATGAGAAGACGAATGTCATCAGGACCCCGCATTCCATACCGGTCAACGATATCATCGACCTTGGGGTTCAATCGGATTATTGCCCCAAGATCTGGAGACGAAGAAAGGGAGGCACGTTCCCCGATCAAGTCAGAGTTCTCCGAGATCGGCGTCAAAGACTGTATGAGATTAGGGGGCACTCCTAAAGCGTAAAATAGGTTCATCGCCGGGTCAGCGTCGATCGCTAGTACCTTCAATCCATTCCTAGCGAGAAGCCTAGCTAAAGTGCCAGCTAGAGTCGTCTTGCCAACTCCACCCTTCCCTGCTACAGCTATCTTCATTCCTTTGATTGTAGTGTCTATCTGCGAGCGCATAATTGTCCCCAATCGATCTTAGAGATAGTTCTCAAGACTTGGATTAAAGTCATCCTTTATTGTCTGCGAGGTTTCTCCATCACTCTGTTTCTTCCTGGCCACATCTTCATCACTCACAGTTGTGATGACTAGCTGACCATATACTCCATCATAGCCCGGAATGACTTCTAACTTATCTTGCCGGACGTTAAGAATCGCATTCGCAATCTCGGGCCCTACCAATTTCGCAATATTCTCTCTACTGGAGTATAGCAGAACTTGGAACTCTGTCCCAAGATTCGAGACCAACCGGCTATGGACCTTCTTTACTGAAGGGTTATAGAGGGAACTTGAACCGGTAACTGAGGCGATTATCTCTGAGAGAGGTAGTAGATGTTTAAAGGGGATATGGTCTTTTGGAATAAAACCAGAGGAGCGATCGGAGAGCTCGAGAACCCGTTGATCAACACCTTTCGTCATTCTCTTGCGACAAATCGGACAAATCCCATTCAACTCAACAGCCTTCTCAGGCGGTACTGAAAAATCACATTTTCTATGACCGGACCAGTGATATTTTCCATATGCTGGATCAACCTCGATCGTACCTTTGAGTACAGATCTATCGTTCATCCTGATTGAATTAATCAAGAGTTCATAGGTTGGTTCAACTGTCTCGAAGAGATTGGCCTCTCTGCCAAGTCTCCAATCCCATGGACTATGAGAATCGCTGTTAGAGACAAGCACGTATCGATCAAGCTCGCTTAATCGCCAGTTCATTGGGGGATCTGAGGAGAGACCCGTCTCAAGAGCATGAATCTCACCTGACTTTTCCTGATAACAATCAGAGACTGAATCGAACCCGGAGAAGGCACCGAAGAGACTGAACCAAGGCGTCCAAACATGTGCCGGAATAACCTCATTCATTCTGGAAATACCCAATACCTCTTCAACGAGTTCTACAGCAGACATGTCAAGATTGGGTCTCCCATCCTGTTCGAGATCCCCAAATCCTGCAAGCCGATCATTGATCTGATCAACATGATCGAAGGAAGGAGAAAGAAGCAGATGATGGATACGCTTTGTCTTTCCTTCGAACTTGAAGTTCGTACAGACCTCGCCGGTCAGAAGGAAACGAACATCTAGTTTTGAGTTTATATTGGCCGTGAAGAACCCATTCTTGTTCTCGTCTGTAAGTACACTTTTCAGTTCCTTAAGCCAGAGGGGATGTGTGAAGTCGCCAGTCCCGAGAAGATCAAGTCCCTTTACCTTCGCGTTTCGAACAAGA